>CAVOZX010000001.1:0-7857 GCA_963701365.1 uncultured Actinomycetota bacterium
TCTGGGCCTTGGAGAGATCGTCCGGGCTAGAGGGGATATCAATCGGGCTCGTCGAGCCGCTGTCACACGAGACGCTCCCGCCTGCAACTAAGTTGAAGTCATAGCCGCCGGCCGCGTTCTCCATCTGCTTGCGGAACCGCGTCGGCGTGCTGATGTCGAGCACGAACGGCGCCCCGCTTTCGGGCAGGATCGGCGCCTGCTTGATGACCTCCGCGAAATCGGTGCACCCCGCGTCGCGGAGGGTGCGCACCGCTCGCGCGACCCACGGCTCGCGGTCGGGCGTGCGGGCCAGCCCCTTCGGGCCGCCGAATCGCACGCCTGCTCCGGCCGCCAGCACCAGGCCCACCACGGCGGGGGAGGCGGCGTTCATGGGGCGGATCGTAGCGCGGCCGAAACAGCGCTGCACTACGATCCCGGGCGTGCTGGAACTCGCGTCGGACCTGGTGCCGCTGCTGGATGCCGGTGAGCCGGTCGTCGTCGTCAGCGTCACTCGCGTGGCCCGCAGCGCACCGCGCGGGATCGGCTCGTCGATGGCCATCACCCGGTCCGGACGGGTCATCGGCTCGATCTCCGGCGGATGCGTGGAAGGCGATGCGGTCGCCCTCGCGGCCGCGGTGCACGCCGACGGACGCGCACGCAGCGCGACCTTCGGGTTCGACGACGACACCGCCCACGCCGCGGGCCTGGCGTGCGGCGGCGCCGTGGACGTGGCCGCCTACCGGCTCGACCCCGCCGATCCCGTCACACAGGAGGTTCTGGACCGAGCCGCATCCGATCGGGCGACGACCGTCGGCGTGGACCTGGACGAGGGCAGGATGCTGCCCGAGTCCGCCCTGCGCGACGGGGCCGCGGCAACCGCGGTCGCGCTGCGGGAGAGCGTGCTCACCGCCGGCGCGGCGGGTCCGGTGCTGGTGGTCTCCCGCGCGCCGCGGCCCCGCCTCGTCCTCGCGGGCGCCGGGGAGCACGCGGCCGCGCTGTGCCGAGTGGCGACCGCGGCGGGGTTCGCGGTGACGGTATGCGATCCGTGGGAGACGCTCGTCACCCCGGAACGGTTCCCCGACGCGGACCGGCTGGTGGTGGATGCTCCGGACCGCTACCTGTCGGAGCTGGGCGCCGACGAGATCGACGCCCGCACCGCGGTGTGCGTGCTCACGCACGACGAACGCCTCGACGTACCGGCCCTGCGGGTCGCGCTCCGGATGCCGGTCGGATTCGTCGGCGCCCTCGGCGCGCGGCGCACCGTCGCGCGCCGCGCCGAACTCCTCCGAGCCGCGGGCGTCGCCGACGAGGACATCGCCCGCATCCACGCCCCGCTCGGGCTCGACCTCGGCGACGAGTCCCCGGATGCGGTGGCGGTCTCGGCGCTCGCGGAGATCATCGCGACCCGCCACGACGCCTCCGCCCGACCGCTGCGGGAGCTGACCGGGCCGCTGCATCGCCGGCCGGAGCGGTAACGATCCGATCTCGTCACATGCCCGAAACACGACGGCGCGGGCCGGAAACCTGCGCCTTCTAGCGTCAACGGGGTTCCTGCAGACCGCACCGGGGAGTCTTCCATGGCCGCACACAGCATCCGACGGCGCGCGCGCGCGACCGCCCTGGCGGCGGGAGTCGCCGCATCCGCTCTTCTGCTCGGCGCCTGCTCGGCGCCCGCCCCGGCCGGCGATGGAGAGGCCCAGTACGGCGAGATCAGCGTGCAGTACTCCTGGATCAAGAACGAGGAGTTCGCCGGCGAGTTCGCGGCGTACGAGAACGGCTACTACGACGAGGCCGGCTTCTCCGAGGTGATCGGCATCTCCGGACCCGACACCGGCGTCGCCAAGCTCCTGTCCGGCTCCGTCCAGGTCGCACTCAGCGACGCGGCGTCGATCGGCGCGGCGATCGCGGAGCAGGGCGCGCCGCTGAAGATCATCGGCGCGACGTTCCAGAAGAACCCGTTCACCATCCTGTCGCTGGCCGACGGGGCGAACATCGCCACGCCGCAGGACCTCATCGGCAAGACGATCGGCGTGCAGGACTCGAACGCGAGCGTGTTCGCCGCGCTGCTGAACGCCAACGGCATCGACCCCGGCCAGGTGACGGTGGTGCCGGTCGACTTCGATCCGACTCCGCTCATGAACGGTGAGGTGGACGGCTTCATGGCCTACCTCACGAACGAGGCGATCACCGTCGAGATGGCCGGCTACCCCGTCACGAACCTGGCGTACGCCGAGAACGGCGTGCCGTACGTGGCCGAGACGTATTCGGTGACCGACCAGTACCTGGCCGAGAACCAGGACCTGCTGAAGGCGTTCCTGATCGCCGAGATCAAGGGCTGGACGGACGTGTTCCAGCAGCCGACCGACGAGACCGTCACCCTCATCACGACGTACTACAACCAGGCGGCCGAGGAGTCCTCCGAGGGCCTGGAGGCCGTGTTCGGCGCCCTGGACCCGGCGAAGACCGCGGCGGGGCTCGAGGCGGAGAAGCTGCTCATCTCCACGCCCGACACGGAGGCGAACGGCCTGTTCACCATCTCCGACGACCTCAAGAACCAGACGATCGCCTCGCTCGCGGCCGCCGGGTGGGACCTGTCGGTGGACGATCTGTTCGACACGAGCATCATCGACGAGATCTACGCGGAGAACCCGGAGCTCAAGGACTATCTGCCCTGACCGATGAGTGAGATCCGGATGCCGGATGGCGGCGCCTCCCCCGGGGGCACCGGCATCCGGATCGACGCCCTCAGCAAGACGTTCGACATCGGGCGAGGCCGGACGGTGACGGCGCTGCAGGACACCCATCTGCACACGGAGCAGGGGTCGTTCCTGGCCCTGCTGGGCCCGTCCGGATGCGGCAAGTCCACCATCCTGCGGATCCTCGCCGACCTGGAGAACCCGACCACCGGAACCACCCGGGTCGACGGCAAGTCCCCCAGAGAGCTCCGGGCCGCCAGCGAACTGGGCATCGCGTTCCAGGACCACGCGCTGCTGCCGTGGCGCACCGTCACCGGCAACATCCGCCTGCCGTTCGAGGTGGCCGGGCGCCCCGTCGACACCGCCTACATCGACGAACTGATCGACCTGGTGGGCCTGCGCGGATTCGAGAAGTCCCGGCCCGCGCAATTGTCCGGCGGGATGCGCCAGCGCGTGTCGATCGCGCGGGCGCTGGCCCTGAAACCGTCCGTGCTGCTGCTGGACGAGCCGTTCGGCGCCCTGGACGATATGACCCGCCAGAACCTCAACCTCGAACTGCTGCGGATCTGGACCGAGAAGCCGGCGACGACGCTCCTGGTCACCCACGGCATCACCGAGGCGATCTTCCTCTCCGACCGGGTCGCCGTCATGTCGCCGCGGCCCGGCCGCATCAGGGAGATCATCGACGTCGACCTCCCCCGCCCCCGCACCCCCGACATGCAGCGCACCCCCGAGTTCCACGCGCTCGTGGACCGCGCCTCCGAACTGCTGTTCGGGGCCACCGGCCGGGCCGCGGCGGAGGAGTGACATGAGCTCCCGACGCGGACTGCCCACCTGGGCGGCGGCGCTCATCGGCGCGGCGGGCCTGATCCTGGCGTGGTGGCTGTTCTCCGTCACCGCGTTCGTGCCCGCTCCGGGCACGACGTTCACGCCGGTTCCCACCCCGTGGGCGGTGCTGCAGACCCTCGTCCACGACGGCATCGGGCCGTACTGGCAGGTGTTCCAGGTGACCATCACGGAAGCGGCGATCGGCTACGCGTGGGGCAACGGCATCGCCCTGATCCTGGCCGCCACGGTGCTCCTGGCTCCCCGGCTGGAGTCGATCATCACGCAGATCGCGGTGGTCAGCTACTGCCTTCCGGTGGTGGCGGTGGGGGGCATCGCGATCGTGATCCTCGGGGGCGCGAAGCGCCCCGGCGACCCCAGCGCCACCGCGATCTTCCTCGCCGCGCTCGCCGTGTTCTTCACCACCGTGGTCGGAGCGCTCCTCGGCTTCAAAGCCGCCGACCGCGCCAGCCTGGACGTGGTGCACGTGTACGGGGGCGGTCGCTTCACGCAGTTGCGGAAGGTGCGGCTGATCGCCGCCCTCCCCGGCATCCTGAACGCCCTCCAGATCGCGGTGCCGAGCGCGATCCTCGGCGCCGTGCTGGGCGAGTACATGGGCGGGATCGACCGCGGCGTCGGCATCACCCTCATCAAGCTGCAGGGCGACCTGGACTCCGCTCGGGTGTGGGCGGTGTTCCTGCTGTGTGCACTGGTCGCCCTCGCCGGGTACCTGCTGCTCGGCCTGATCACGCGACTGGTGACGCCGTGGGTGTCGGGGGACGGTCGGAAATGAACCCGGCGGCATGGCGATCGGCCGGGCGCGCCGCCGCGCGGGCGGCGGGGAACTCGGCCATCACCCTCGTGATCGTGCTGCTGGCCTGGCAGGCGGTCGTGAGCTTCACCGGCGTCTCACCCTACGTCGCCAAAGGCCCGGTCCAGGTGTGGCAGTTCCTGATCACCGACCCGGATGCCGCCGACAATCGCGCCGCGATGGCGCCGCTCCTCGCCCAGACCCTCGCCGACGCGGCCATCGGCTTCGCGGTCGGCATGGTCGTGGCCGTGGCCCTGGCGGTCCTGTTCTCGCTGTCGCGGACGGTCGAGGTGGGCGTCATGCCGCTGGCGCTCCTCCTGCGCAGCGTTCCGCTGGTCGCGATCGCACCGGTCATCATCCTCATCACCGGCCGCGGCACGACCGCGTCAGTCGCCGTGATCGGGAGCATCGTGGTGCTGTTCCCGGCGCTGGCGTCCGTCCTGTTCGGGCTCAGCCGCGCCAATGCGCAGAGCCTGGATCTCGTGCACGTGTACGGCGGCGGGCGGGCCATGGCACTGCGCAAGGTGAACATCCCCGGTGCGCTGCCGTCGCTGTTCGCCGCGGCGCGGGTGTCGGTCCCGGGAGCGGTCACCGGAGCGCTGCTAGCGGAATGGCTCTCCACCGGTCAGGGGATCGGCGGGATGATCCAGAAGTTCAGCGCCTCCGCCCGGTTCGAGGACCTCTGGGCGTCGGTGGCGGTGATCACGCTGCTGACCCTGATCCTCTACAACGTCGTGCAGGTGATCGAATCCGCCGTCCTGGCACGGATGGGCATGACAGCATCCCTCCGCTAGGCGGCCGCGCGCTCTCGGTGCCCGCGGGCAATCCCCAACAAGCGCCAACCCACCCAGCCGAACCACAGCGGGAGCAACAACCCGTATACGGCATACGCGGAACCGATCAGAGGACGCAGGGCCTCGGATGCCATGCCCAGAACCCCGACCACGATGCCCGCCACGGCGAGCGCCCGACCGAAGGTTGAGCGCCCCATGGTCAACGACAACGCGAAGATCGCGGCGGCGGTCAGAACTCCGGCCCAGGGCATCGCGTTCGTCGACGCGATGAGCGCGTCCGTCGCGGCCAGGAGCCGCTCGCGCTCCACCGCCGAAGAGGCGGCGCTGTACGAATCGCTCAGCGAGATCAGCCCTCCGTGCAGTGACTGAGGGCTGCTCCCCACCGCGAGCGCCACGATCTCCGAAGCCACGCCCAGCAACCCGCCGATCGCCGCAGCCCCGCGATTCACGCCCGCAAGCGCCACCGAGGTCGCTGCGAATGTCAGCAGCGCCGGCACACTCAGGCCGACGAAGCACACCAGCTGCACGACGTACGCGACGCGGTGGTCGGAGACGTAGCCCAGCAGCGCCGCAGCCTCCGCCGGGACCGGTGCAGCAACGATCACCACCAGCGGGATCAGGACCAGGAAAACGAACACCAGGCCGCTCACTCCGCCCGCCAGGTACAGCGGACGCCACGTCGAATCGTTCGGAACGACGGTCACACGGCGACTGTATGCCGCCCGCCCACCGTCTTCAATCGCCGGCGCCCCCGCCGCCGAGGGTCAGAAGGTGATGACGACCTTGCCGTGGGCGTGACGGGCGGACGCGAACGCCACGGCATCCTGGATCCGCTCGAGCGGGTACGTCGCGGCGATCGGGACCGTCAGGGTGCCGTCCGCGATGAGGCCCGCGACCCGCTCGGCGGTGCCCGGCGCGGCCTGCGAACCGCCGACCGGACGGGACGGCAGGTCGGGCTCCGAGGACGCGGCGATCGTCGAGATGCGCTCGGCGGGCACCCCGAGCGCGAGCGCCGCGTGCACCGTCTCGGTGCCGAACAAGTCGGTGGCCGCCGCGACTCCGCCCGGTGCCAGATCCCGCACCCGGTCCGCCAGTCCCTCGCCGTAGGCGATCGGCTCCGCGCCCAGCCCCCGCACGAACCCGAACGATCCCGGCGAGCACGTCCCGATCACCCGCGCACCGGCCAGACGCGCCAGCTGCACGGCGTACACGCCGACGCCGCCGGCAGCGCCGCCGATGAGGACGGTCTCCCCCGGCTGCAGGGCGAGCGCGTCGATCGCCACCGCCGCCGTCTTGCCGGCGATCTCCACTGTGCTGGAGGCGACGTCGTCGAGTCCCTCCGGGGTGTGGTGCAGCTGTCCCTTGGCAGGGTCGATCACGACGTGGTCGGCGAACGCGCGGGCCAACGCGCCGCCGAACACCCGGTCGCCGACCGAGAACCCGGTCGCGCCCTCGCCGACCTCGTCCACTACCCCGGCGAAGTCGTTCCCGAATCCGGACGGCAGCCGCACCCCGAACGCGGCCGCCATCTGCTCCCGGCCGGAGAGCGCCCAATCCATCGGGTTCAACGCTCCGACCCTGACCCGCACCCTCACCTCGCCCGGCCCGGCGTGCGGCTCGGGCGTCTCGCGCACCTCCAGCACCTCGGGACCGCCGAACGACTCCACCACGACTGTTCTGTTCACGGCGAGCGCCAACGCCCGACCCGCGCGCAATATTCCGGCCTCGATCGCGGGCGTAGCGCGCCAGAAACACGGCGCGCGTAGCGTCAGCCACGTGGGTGTCGTGGTGGTCCGTGGCGCGGAGGCGATCGTTCGGGGAGACGGCACCGTCGGCGCCGGCGACCTCGTCTGTGTGGACGGGCGCGTGACCGCGACCCCGCCCCCGCCCGGGACGTGGACGACGATCGATGCGTCCGGATGCGTCGTGACCCCCGGCCTGGTGAACGCGCATCACCATCTGCTGCAGTCCGCGTTCCGCACCCTGCCGGGCACGCGCGGCGTGCCCATGCGTGCGTGGCTGCCGACCATGGCCGCCGCGTACGCGGACGCGCGAGTGGACGCCGAACTGACGGGCCTGGCCGCGGCGGTGGGGGTGGCGGAGAGTCTCCTCAGCGGCGTGACGACCGTCGCCGACCACCACCTGACCTGGCCGGATCGGGTCGATCCGCTCGGGCTCGCGCAAGCCACGGCCGCCGCCGCGACGACCCTCGGCGCCCGGCTCGTCTTCGTGCGCGGCACCGCCGGGGACGAGCCGCAGCGCGCCGCGGCGTCGGCCGCGGAGATCGCCGACGCCCTCGCGCCGCACGCCGGCGGGGTCAGTCCCGACGGGATGCTGCAGGTCGCCGTCGGACCCGCGGGGATCCACAGCGACCGACGGGAGACATTCGATCTGCTCGCGGAGGTGGCACGCTCGCGCGGACTGCGCCGGCGCACCCAGGCCGGCGAGCAGGTCGACGTCGAGGTGGCCGCCCGTGACTACGACGCGCGCCCCCTGGATCTGCTCGCCGAGTGGGGCTGGCTCGCCCCGGACGTGACCATCGCTCACCTGTGCGGGGTGAGCGACGCGGAGATCGCGCGGTTCGCGGCATCCGGCGCGGGCGCCACGCATGCGCCCGGCTGCGACGTGCCGATGGGCTGGGGAGTCGCCCCCGCCGGCGCCCTGCTGGATGCCGGCGTCACCGTCGGCCTCGGCACGAGCGGAGGTGGCAGCAACGACGCCGGACATCTGCTCGCCGACGCGCGGCTGGCGA
>CAVOZX010000002.1:0-32899 GCA_963701365.1 uncultured Actinomycetota bacterium
GCCCGGGAAGTGCTTGAGGGTGGGGAGGATGCCGCCGGCGCGCATACCGTCGGCGAAGGCGCCGGCGTAGGCGACCACCGTGTCGGCGTCGTATCCGTAATGGCGGTGGTAGACGCCGACCGGGAGGTTCAGGTCCTCCGTCTCGGGGCTGGTGACGATGTCGACGACGGGGGCGAGGTTCATCGTGACGCCGGCGGCGCGCAGCTGCTCCGCCCACCGCTCGGCGTCGGCGCGCAGGGCCGCCGGCTCCTGGGCGGCGGAGGTGAGGGCGGTGGGCATGTCCTCGAATCCGGCTCCGGCGAGGACCTGCACGTCCCCGCCCTCCTGGTCGGTGGCCACCCACAGCGGTGGCGCGTCCGCGGGGGCGGCCGCCGTGAACTGCGCGACCAGCGCCGCCGTCGCGGGTGACCCGGCCGAGGAACGGCCGTGGAGGAACACCCCGGCGACTCCGGCATCCGCGACCGCGGCGAGCGTGACGGGGTCCGCGGCCTCGACCGGGGTGCCGACCAGGAACAGCTGACCGACCCGCTGCTCCAGCGTCCACCCGGCGATCGGGTCGGGTGGGGCCGAGGACTCCGGTGTCGGGGTGCCGGCCGTGGTCGCGCCCGGCGCGGGGGCGACGGCGCACCCGGCGAGCGCTGCGGCGCACACCACCGCCAGCGCGAGGGCGCGCCGCATCCGTGTCACCGGACCAGTCTGCACTCCCGGGCCGCGCGTCACCGGGGGATGACCGGAACCAGCAGGGATGCGGGACGATCCGCTCCCCAGTGCAGCGCCGCGGTCCCGCGCCGGCTCCACTCGTACCAGGCCAGCGCGTGCCCCGTCAGCGGCCCGCGCGGGGACAGCGCCCGGCCGGAGACCACGAGCCGCAGCGTATCCCCGGCCCGGAAGAACGTCGCCGACGGGCTGAGCGCGATCCGCACCCGGACCACCTCGCCCGCTCGCAGCGGCTGGGGTCGGAGGAAGGTCGGCACAGGCGACTCGGGCCGGGACTCGGACTCGTCGAGCTCCCGCAGCGACGCCCGCTGCCAGCCGGTGGCGACCCGGTCCCGGCCGTAGCCGTAGGAGCCCTCGAATCCGACGAACCGGCCGCGGTGCCACTTCTCCGCTCCCGCGAACAGGCACAGATCGTCCAGATCCGGCGAGGACGCCCACAGGTCCAGCGCCATCGGCCCGGCGACCTCCGTGTCCTCGGCGAACACGTGATCGAACCGTGCGGCCCGCCGGCGGGTGGGGAAGGCGACGCCCCCGTCCTCGAGCGCCGGCGCGTCGACCAGCCGCCCACCCGGACCGAGGTGCAGCCGCGTCCACCGGACCGACGGGGGCGGCCACGCCGCCTCGTCGCGCACGGCGTGCACGACCGCGCCGGACTCCCTCACCTCCAGTCGGACCGGAGGCGGCGCCGGCAGGTCGGCTCCCTTCAGGTGCCGGTCGAGGAACTCCCGCTGCGCGACGCGCGCCGGCTCCGAGTAGAACGTCGCCCATTTGCCGCCCCGGTGGGTGTACGCCGACCGCTCCGCAGCCCCGGCCCGTTCCAGCGCACGGAACGAGCCGGGCGAGTGCAGGTGCGCGTCCGAGAAGCTCGCGCACACCAGCATCGGAACGCGGATCGCGGCCAGGTCCGGCACCCGCGCATCCCACCATGAGTCGTGCAGCGGATGCCGCCGGCGCCCGGCCAGCAGATCCTCGGCGGTCGGCGCCGTGCGGCGCACGCCACGCGTCCACACCACCGAGAACCCGCGCTCGGACACGCCGCCCCGGCGCATCAGATCCCGGTACAGGTCCGACAGGCCCTCCCACGGCACGATCGCCGCGAGCGAGGGCGGCCGGGTCTCGGCGGCGCGGTACTGCGACATCGCCAGGTACGACACCCCCAGCATCCCCACCCGTCCCGTCGACCAGTCCTGCGCGGCGGCCCACTCGATGACGTCGTACAGGTCGCGTCCCTCCTGCGCGGACATCAGGTCGGCTCGGCCGCCGGAGGACCCGCTGCCGCGCAGTTCCACGTTCAGCACCGCGTACCCCTGCCCGGTCCACCAGTCCGGGTCCGGCGCCTCCCATCCGGTCTCGGACGACAGGGTGATCGGCGCCGGTTGACGCATGAGCCGGTACTGCACGTCGGGGCGCCACCCACCGCGCCGTCGCGGCCGCGGGCGCCCGGTGCCGTACGGCTGCGCCGACACGATCACCGGCGCCGCGTCCGACCCCCGGGTGTACAGGATCGCGCGCAGGACGGTGCCGTCCCGCAGGGGGATCGGGACGTGGTGCCGGACGTGCAGGTCCGGCGACGGCGCGACGATGGTGACGGGCGGGTGCAGGATGTCGCGCACGCGCGCCAGCGCGTACCCGAACCCTCCGCGCTGGTGCCGCCACGGCCGATCCAGCACCGGGGTCGCGCGCTCCGCCACGGCGCGGGGGCTCACAAGCGCACCAGAGCGACGTCGCGCACGATCGCCACCCCCTCCTCCTCGGAGGCCGCCAGATCCACCCGGGCGCGGATCCGCCAGTCGTGGTCGCCCTCCGGATCGTCGATGATCTGCTCCACCATCCACGTTCCGTCGGCCTCGTGCTCATCCTCGATCCGGCACAGGGCTGGGGACCGCGCCGCCGCGCCCGTGAGGATCTCGTCGTGCTCCGCATAGTACGCGTCCAGCGCGGCGGACCATCCCGCCTCCGGGTCGAGGGCGGCGAGCTCCTCGTCGCGCTGCAGCGCCGCCCCCTGCACCCGGCGGAACAGCTCGTTGCGCACCAGCACCGTGAACGCGCGGCGGTTCGCGATCACCGACGGCGGTGCCGGCGGCACCACCTCGGGGTGCTGCGCATCATCCGGTCGCCGCAGCGCCTCCCATTCGTCCACCAGGCTCGAGTCGACCTGGCGCACCATCTCCCCCAGCCAGGCGACGATGTCCCGCAGCTCTTCCGTGCGCGCGTCGGCGGGCACGGTCTGCCGCAGCGCGCGGTACGCGTCGCTGAGGTAGCGCAGCAGCAGCCCCTCGCTGCGGGCGATGCGGTACCAGGACACGTATTCGGCGAACGTGAACGCCCGCTCGTACATGTCGCGCACCACGGACTTCGGGCGGAGGTCGAAATCGCGCACCCACGGCTGACTCCCCGCGAACGTCTCGAACGCCTGGCCGAGCAGGTCCGCCAACGGGCGCGGGTGGGTGATCTCCTCCAGCGCCGCCATCCGCTCCTCGTAGTCGCGGCCCTCCGCCTTCATCGCCGCGACGGCTTCGCCGCGCGCGCGGGACTCCTGCTGGGCGAGGATCGGGCGGGGGTCGTCGAGGGTCGCCTCTATCACGCTGATGACGTCCAGCGCGTACCGCCCGGTCCCTGCCGACCCGGGACGGTCCTCCGGGTCGAGCAGGTCGATCGCCGCCAGCGCGAACGGGGACAGCGGCTGGTTGAGGGCGAAGTCGGGCTGCAGATCGACCGTCACCCGGATGCGGCCGTCGGGCCCCGGCTCGACCACGCCGGCGTCGCGCAGGGTGCGCAGGATGGCCAGCACCCGTCGTGCGAGTTCGTAGCGCCGCGGACGCGGCTCGTGCGTCCCGGCGACCCACGCACCCGGCTGCGATCTGCCCATGGGATGGGGCGTCGCGCCGGTGGGCCGGCTGCTGGACGCCGGGGTCGTGGTGGGCCTCGGCACCAGTGGCGGCGGAAGCAACGACGCCGGCCACCTCCTGGCGGATGCACGGCTCGCGATGCAGGTCTCGCCTCTGGCCGGCCGGGCCCTGAGCGCCGCAGAGGCGCTCGCCCTCGCGACGCAGGGGTCGGCGGACGGGCTGGGCCGCCCCGAGCTGGGCCGGCTCACCCCGGGCTCCGCGGCCGACCTGTGCCTGTGGGACGTCACGGGCGGCGCCGACGCGGGGGTGGCCGACCACGGGGAGGGCCTGATCGGGGCGTCTCCGGGGCGTCGGCCCCGCACCGTCATCGTCGCCGGCCGCGTCGTCGTCGACAACGGCGGGCTGGTGTACGCTGACGCGGCGGAACTGGTCGCCGGGCTGCGTGAGAGGGTGGGGCGATGACTGAGGTGGCGGTTGCGGCGATCGCGGACGGCACGCTCGAGCAGCGCCTGGGGCGGCGCCTGCGCGCCTTGCGACAGGCCCGCGGACTGACGCTCAAGCAGCTCGCCGCGACGGCGAGTCTCTCGCATCCCTTCCTCAGCCAGCTCGAACGCGGTCTCGCGCGCCCCAGCATGACGAGCCTCGAACGGCTCGCGCGGGCGCTCGGCACGAGCAGGGTCGAGTTGTTCGCGAGCGCCGAGCGGGACGACGACGGCGGGTCCGCCCCGACGATCGTGCGCGCGGACGAAGGGGTCGTGGGGCCCTACGCGGAGGGAACGGCCCGTCTGCTCACCGACGGCCCGCGCCGCTTCGAGCCCATGGAGTTCCGCGGGTCGAACACCACCGCCCCCGACGGCTTCGCGCACGATGAGGACGAGTTCCTCACGGTCGTCGAAGGCAGTGTGGTCGTCGGCCTCGACGGCTACGGGGAATGGATCCTCGGCCCCGGCGACTCCGTCTACTGCCGCTCCGGCACACGCCACCGCTGGCGGTCCGCCGACGGTGATCCCTACCGCCTGATCATCATCAAGGAGCTCTTCGGCTCCCGCACCGCGTCGGCCGGTCATTTCCCGAACGGCACGCGGACGGATGCGGCAGCAGCAGGTTCCCGCGCGTGAGCACATCGCCGGCGATCCAGGTGCGGGTCCGGGCGCGGACGGATGCCGCAGACGGCATCGTCCTGCTCGAGCCTCGAGCGGCCGGGCGGCGCGCTCGCCAACTGGTCTCCCGGTGCGCATCTCGACCTCGTCCTGCCCGACGGTCGCGAACGCCAGTACTCCCTGTGCTCGGAGCCCGGCGAGACGACGTGGCGCATCGGAGTCCTCCGCGAGCGCGAGGTGTCCGCGTGGATCCACGAGCACGCGATCGAGGGCGCTGTCCTGCAGGTGCGCGGACCGAGCAACCACTTCATGTTCGCGCCGACGGCGGGACGAGGGTACATCTTCGTCGCGGGCGGCATCGGGATCACGCCGATCCTTACGATGGTGAGGAGGGCCGCGGCCGCGGGAGCGGAGTTCACGCTGCTCTGCGCCGGCCGCTCCCGCCGCACGATGGCCTTCGTCGACGATCTCGAGAGCGCGTACCCCGGACGTGTGGAGGTGTTCGCCGCCGATGAGGGCAGGCGACTGGACATCGCCGAACGGTTCGGCGAACCCCTCGAACGGACGATCGTCTACGCGTGCGGACCGACTCGCCTCCTCGAGCCCCTCGAGGAACGCATGACGCACTGGCCGCGCGGGAGCCTGCACGTCGAACGGTTCGAGGCGAAGGTGCTCGGTCCCCCGGTCTGGACCGAGGCGTTCGAGGTCGACCTGCTCCTGTCGGGGATGACGGTCGAGGTCGGTCCGGGCACGTCGATCCTCGACGCGGTCGAGGCCGAAGGGGTCATCGTGCCCTCGAGCTGCCGGGTCGGTACCTGCGGCACCTGCGAGGTGGCGATCGTCGACGGCGAGGTTGAGCATCGCGACTCCGTCCTGTCTCCCGAGGAGCAGGAGGACAACCGCATCCTGATGGTCTGCGTCTCCCGCGCCGCATGCCCGCGGATCACGATCGAGCTCTGAGCCGCGGCGCACCGGATTCCCTCACACGAGGGTCACGTGCGGGAAACGTCGGCGAAACGCGATGTTCCTAACATGGAGCTTACCGCGGATGTTGACGACACGAACACTGCGAGCCATCCGGCCGCGAGGGCGAGGCCCCTGATCGACCGATTCCGGAGTCCGCTGTGACCGACCCGCTCGTCCCCGTCCCCGTGAGCCTGCTGCGCAATGCGCGGCTCACGGATGGTGACGTCGTGGATGTCGCCATCGCCGACGGCACGGTCGTCGCGGTCGGGCCGGTCGGCGCGGACCTGCCCTCGGCGCCTGGCATCGAGCTCGACCTGGACGGCTGCCTGCTCACGACCGCGGCAGCCGAACCGCACGGGCATCTCGACAAGGCGGTCCAGAGCTGGCACGCCTACTCCGACCGGATGACCGAGGAGGACATCCTCGACCGATCCCGATCGGCCGCGCGACGCATGCTGGCCGCCGGCATCACGGCGGTGCGCTCCCACGTCGACCTGCTGCCGGGCCCCGATCCGTTGCGAGGGGTCCGCGCGCTCACGGCGCTGCGCCGCGAGGCTCGAAGGGATCATGGACCTCGAGTTCGTGGCCCTCGGCGGGTGGAACACCCCCGACGAGGTGTTCCACGCCGCACTCGATGCGGGCGCGGACCTCATGGGCGGTGCGCCGCACATGTCGCCCGATCCCCTCGCTGACCTCCAGCGACTGCTCGCGATCGCCCGGCGCCGAGGGATCGGCGTCGACCTGCACACGGACGAGAGCCTCGAGGGCGCCCTGACGCTGGGCGCCTATGCACGCACCACCGTCGCCGAGCGGGATGTCGTGAAGTCTGCGGGCCATTGCGTACGGCTGAGGACCCTGCCCGTCGCCGATCTCGCCGAGGTGCTCGCCGAGGTGCGCCGGGCCGACATCGGGATCATCTCGCTGCCGATCACGAACCTGTGCCTGCAGGGCCGGGAGCACTCGTCTTCGGTCCCTCGCGGCATCGCGCCACTGCGGACGCTGCTCGAGTCGGGAGTTCGCGTGGCGGCGGGCGCGGACAACATCCGCGACCCCTTCAACCCGGTCGGACGCTGCGACCCGTTCGAGACCGCATCGCTCCTGGTCGCCGCCGCGCACCTGACGCCCTACGAGGCGCTCACCGCCGTCACCGACGGCGCCAGGGACGTCATGGGCCTCGCGCCTGCGGGTCCCCGCGTCGGCGCCCGCGCCGACCTCCTCGCGATCGAGGCCTCGAACGTGGGCGAGGCCGTCGCCTTCGCCTCGGCCGCACGTCTCGTCCTGCGCGCCGGCGTCCTGGTCAGCCGCGCCACCCTCCGCGTTGACACCGCTCTGACGGCCCCCCTCGCGGCATCCCTCGCCCCCATCGGGAAGTGAGCGCACCCATGACACTCAGCACCACCGCTCCCTCCGCCGCGGATTCCACGCCGTCCCCGACGCTGCTCGACTTCCGAGGGGTGGCGATGACGTTCCCGGGAGGGACGACCGCACTGACCGGAATCGACCTCACCGTCCAGCGGGGCGAATTCGTGAGCGTGGTGGGACCGTCCGGATGCGGGAAGTCCACGCTGCTGCGGATCGCGTCGGGTCTGGAGACCGCCAGTGACGGCGACGCCGGCGTGCACACCGACCGGATCGGCTACGTGTTCCAGGACGCCACGCTGCTGCCGTGGCGCGACGTGCAGACCAACGTCGAGCTGCTGGCGGAGCTGAACTGGCAGCCCCGGCGCGTGCGCACCCCGAAGGCGAAATGGGCGATCGACCTGGTCGGACTCACCGGCTTCGAGAAGCACCTGCCCCGGCAACTGTCCGGCGGGATGCGGATGCGCGCCTCGCTCGCGCGCTCGCTCACCCTCGACCCGGAACTGTTCCTGTTCGACGAACCGTTCGGAGCGCTCGACGAGATCACCCGCGAACGGCTCAACGACGAGCTGCTGAAGCTGTTCGTCGAGCAGCGGTTCGCGGGACTGTTCATCACCCATTCCGTGTCCGAGGCGGTGTACCTGTCCACGCGGGTGGTGGTGATGTCGGGACGCCCCGGTCACCTCGTCGACACCTTCGGGATCCCCTTCGACATGCCCCGCGATCCCGAGATCCGCTACACGGCGGAATTCGCGGCCCTCGTCGGGCAGGTCTCCCGCGCGCTCCGGGAAGGACACTCATGACCACCACCGCGTCCACGTCCGCCGAGCCCGTGACCACCGACGCTCCCTTTTCGCCCGTGGCCGCCGCGCCCCGGAGCGGGCGGCGAGGCCGGCGCATCCTCGTCACCGCCGGGCCGCCGCTGGCGGTGCTGGCGGTCATCATCGGGGTCTGGTACGCCGCGTCCGGGGTGCTCGCGGCGCAGGGGACCGGGTACCTGCTCCCGATGCCGCACGAGATCTTCACGAAGGGGTTCTTCGACCCCGACGTGCGGGCGGACATCCTCACGTCGCTCTTCCGCACCACCGGGGTGGCGCTGGCGGGTCTGGCGATCGCGATCGTGTTCGGCGTCGCGTGGGCGGTCACCATGTCGCTCGCGAAATGGATGGAGCGCTCCACCTACGCGTACGCGGTCATCCTGCAGACCATCCCGATCCTCGCGCTGGTCCCGCTCATCGGATTCTGGTTCGGCTTCGACTTCACGGCCCGCGTGATCGTCTGCGTGCTGATCGCCCTGTTCCCCATGGTCTCGAACACCCTGTTCGGACTGCAGTCGGTCGACAAGTCGCAGCGCGAACTGTTCCAGCTGCAGAAGGCGACGAAGTGGGTCGTGCTCACCAAGCTCACCTTCCCCGCTGCGCTCCCCTCGATCTTCGTCGGGATGCGGACCTCCGCGGGGCTCGCCGTGATCGGCGCGATCGTCGGCGACTACTTCTTCCGGCGGGGGGATCCCGGCATCGGATCGCTGATCTCGAACTACCAGTCCCGGCTGCAGAGCGCGGAGCTGTTCGCCGCGATCCTGGCCGCGTGCCTCCTCGGCGTGGTCATCTTCGCCGCGTTCGGCTGGCTGGCCAACGTCATGGTCGGCCGCTGGTACGAAGCCTCCCGCTGACTTCCGGACCCGCACCGCTCCCGCACCCGAACACCACAGAAAGAGAGTCCCCATGCACCGCACCGCCCTGACCCGCGTGGTCGCCCTCACCGGCGCGGCCGCGACGGCCGTCGCCCTGTCCGCGTGCAGCGGTGGCGGCGGAACACCCGCCGCCACCGCTGACATGCCGATCGGGGCGGTGGACCTGTCGTCGGTCTGCCCCGCCACCGTCGTCATTCAGACCGACTGGAACCCGGAGGCCGAGCACGGTCATCTCTACGAGCTGCTGGGTGACACGTACACGATCGACGCCGGCGCGAAGTCCGTCTCCGGACCGCTCATGGCCTCCGGCGAGTACACCGGGGTCGACGTGGAGATCCGCTCCGGCGGACCGGCGATCGGATTCCAGACCGTGTCCAGCCAGATGTACCAGGACACCGACATCACGCTGGGCTACGTGTCCAGCGACGAGGCGATCCAACTCTCCAGCGAAACCCCCACGAAGGCCGTGTACGCCCCGCTGGACATCAGCCCCACCATGGTGATGTGGGATCCGGCGACCTACCCGGACGTGCAGTCGATCGATGACGTGCTGCCGGCGCTGACCGCCACCGGCGGGGTATGGCGGTACTTCGACGGCTCGGCATACATCGAGTACCTCAAGAGTGCGGGCCTGGCCTCGCCTGCGATCCTCGATGGCAGCTACGACGGCACCCCGGCGAACTTCGTCGCCGCCGGCGGCAAGGACATGCAGCAGGGATTCGCGAGCGCCGAGCCGTACATCTACGAGAACGAAGTCGAGCAGTGGGGCAAGCCGGTCGATTTCGCCCTCGTCCACGACTCCGGCTGGCAGACCTACCAGTCGGCGATGTCGGTCCGCGCAGGGGACTTCGAGAGTCTGACCCCGTGCCTCGAGCAGCTGGTACCGGTGCTGCAGCAGGCGGGCGTCGACTACTACGACGACCCCGCCGCGGCGAACACCCTGATCCTCGAGCTGGTGACGGAGTTCGACACCGGATGGACCTACAGCCAGGGCGTCGCCGACTTCTCGGTACAGCAGCAGATCGACCTGGGTCTGGCAGGCAACGGCCCGAACGACACCTACGGCGACTTCGACGAGGCCCGGATGGCGGACTTCTTCGACAAGGCCGTGCCGGTGTACACGGGACTGGGAACGCCTCCGGCCGACGGTCTCACGGTCGTGGACCTCTACACCAACGAGTTCATCGACCCGACGATCGGGCTGTGATCGCGGTCGGGGTCGCGCGCTGACGCGCGCGACCCCAACCCTCTCGCGGAAGGAATCACGATGAGCGGAACCATCGCACCGGCGCTCGCCCTGGAGCACGAACTGATCGACCTGCTGGGCGCGCATGCGGTCAGCACAGAACCGCGCGTACGCGAACGCGCGAGCGTCGACGGGGCGCCGATGTCCCCGATCCTCGCCGCCCGGCTGCCGCTGGGCCTGGCCGACCTGGTCGTCTTCGCCGCCGACGCCCACCAGATCGCGACCGCCGTCGCGGCGGCCGTCCGGCACGGCGTACCCGTGACGGTGCGCGGGCGCGGAACCGGGAACTACGGCCAAGGCATCCCCCGCCACGGCGGGCTCGTGATCGACACGACCCGCGCCAAGGCGATCACGCACATCGGCGACGGGACGATCACCGCAGAGGCCGGGGCGCCCATGATCTCCCTGGAGCAGGCCGCCGCCGCGACCGGCCAAGAACTGTGGATGTACCCGTCGACCGTGCAGTCCACGGTCGGCGGGTTCCTCTCCGGAGGGTCCGGCGGCACCGGATCCATCGCCCACGGATCCAACGACCGCGGATTCGTCGTCGCGCTGGACGTGGTGCACGCCGACGGCACCGACGCGATCGTGCACGTAGAGGGCGAGGACGCGCTCGGGTACGTGCACAACTACGGCACCGCCGGCGTCATCGTCCGCGCCACCGTGCGGCTCGAGCCCGCGCGCGACTGGCGCGGCATGTACGCCAGCTTCCCGACGTTCGCGGGCACCCGGCAGGTGCTGCAGACGATCGGCGCGCTGGAGCCCGCGCCGCGCCTCGTCTCCGGCGACAACCCGCAGATCTCCGCAGCCCTGCCCCCCGACGAGGCGATCCCTCAGGGCCGGTCCAGCCTGCGCATCATCCTCGACGCGGCGCAGACGCGGGAGGCGACGCGGATCATCGAGGAAGCCGGCGGCCGGGTGGAAGCCGTGCGCGAAGGGCCCCAGGCGAGCATGCGCATCTCGATGCTCAGCTACAACCACCCCATCGAGTGGTACCAGAAGTCCCAGCCGCACCCCGTGTTCCACCTGGAGGTGTCGGGGATGCCGCTGACGGAGAACGCCCCGGCCGTGGAAGCCGTCTACCCCGGCGGCCTGCTGCACCTGGAGTCCACCAGGGAGCATCCGATCGGGATGCTGGCCGCCCCCTACGTCGACGAGGAGACGGTCGCGGCGGGCATCGACGCGCTCACCGCGCTGGGTGTAGGCGTGCACAGCCCCCACCAGTGGAACGTCGACTTCCGCGTCGACGAGACGGTCGCCCTCGCCGCCCGGACCGACCCGCGGGGCCTCCTCAACCCGGGCAAGCTCGATCCCGCCTACGCCGGCGCGCGCAAGGGCGCGATCCGGTGAGCCGGCTGCTGGCCGAACAGCCCGGTCCGGCGACGACCCGACTCCTGTCCCCCGCCTCGATCCTCGTGCTGCCGGTGGGTGCGATCGAGCACCACGGCCCGCACCTGCCGCTCGCGACGGACACCATCATGGCGGAGGCCTCCGCGAACGCCGCCGTCGATCGGGCCGCGCAGGCCGGCCTGGACGTGTGGCAACTGCCGACGCTGTCGATCACGAAATCCGATGAGCACAGCTGGGCGCCGGGCACCCTGTGGCTGACGGCGGAGACGCTGCTGGCGACGGTGGTCGACATCGGCCGGTCGCTGCTGACCACCCCGGCGCGAACACTCGTGTTCGTCAACGGCCACGGCGGCAACGTCGCTCTCCTGAACGTCGCGATCCGGGAACTCCGCCGCCGCTTCGGCCTGCGCACCTTCTTCATGCCCGCCAGCCGCGTGCCCGCCGACGGTGCGGACGGTGCCGCACGCGAGTACGGCACCGGCATCCACGCCGGCTACTCCGAAACCAGCCTGATGCTGCACCTGCGACCCGACCTGGTGGATGCGTCCGCGTTCGCCCGCAACGTGCCCGAGCACATCGCGGGATTCCGGCACCTCGGCTTCAATGGCACGCCCGTGACCTTCGGCTGGCTCTCGAACGATTTCGGGCCGTCCGGGGTGCTCGGAGACCCGACCGGTGCCACGGCCCAGGCCGGCGCGGAGCTGTTCGAGCATAGCGTCGCGTTCGTCGCGGAGGCGCTGGAGGAGATCAGCCGGTTCGAGTACCGCTGAGCCATGGCCACGGACTTCGGCGCCTACTCCCGCCTGCTGCGCGTCCCCGGGTCGGTGCCGTTCGTCGTCGCGGGCGTGTTCAGCCGGTACCCGCGCTCGACTCTGTCGCTCGGGGTGATCCTGCTGGTCAGCGCCGGCACGGCAAGTTTCGCGGCCGCGGGGATCGCGACGGCGGTTCTCGTCAGCGGCATGGCGGTGTCGGCGCCGTTCTGGTCGACGAGGATGGATCGTCACGGCCAGCGCCCCGTCCTGGTCGCCGCGCTCGCATGCCTGGTCGCCTCGGTCTCGGCGCTGCTCGTGCTCGTCGCGGTCGGCGCGCCGCTGCCCGCGTGGCTGGTCGCGGCCCTCGCGATGGGGCTGTCCACACCCGACATCGCCGCGGCGGTGCGCGTGCGGTGGAGCGCCCTGGTCCGCGGCGATGACCTGGCCACCGCGTTCGCCGTCGAGACCGTCGCAGATCAGATGGTCTTCGTCACCGGACCGCCGCTGGTGACGATCCTGGCCGCATCCCTGAACCCTGCAGCGGGGATCGTCGTCGCCCTCCTGGTGGGGGTGGCAGGGGGGGCATGGCTGGCCGCGCAGAACGCGACCGAGCCGCCGATCGTCCCGCGCGCGCACCGGCGCCGGCAGATCCTGCCGCCCGCGGGCGTCGTTCCGGTCTCGATCGCCTGCATCGGCCTGGGCGCGATGTTCGGATCGTTCGACGTCAGCGTGGTCGCGTGGGCCGACGCGCTCGACGCCGCGTGGCTCGCCGGCATCGCCCTGGCCATCACCAGCGTCGGCGTGGCGGTCGGGTCGATCCTCGTGGGTGCTCGCGTGTGGCGGTCGGGGCCGCAGCACCGCTTCATCGGGTTTGCCGCCGCCGGCACCGTGATCGCGGCGGCGCTGCCCGTCGCGGCCGAGCGCGGGTGGCTCCTCGGGCTGGTGCCGCTGTTCGGGCTGGTGGTCTCGCCCGTCATGGTCAGCGCGATCACCCTCGCCGCCGCGCGCGCGCCCCGGGATCGGGTGACCGAGTCGCTCGCCTACCCCACGGCGGGCATGTCGGTGGGAGTCCCCATCGGCGGCGCCGTCGCAGGCTTCGCCCTGGATGCACAGGGGCCGGCGGCGGGCCTGGTCATCACCGCCGTCGCGCTGGCGGCGGCGCTGGTAGTGGCCGCCGCGGGAGACGGATTCACCTGGCTGCGTCGGCGTGCGAACGCCGGGGCGGCCGACCTGGAGGGAAGGAGCCGGACATGACCGGTCGGGACGGGCAGCGCGTGATCGTCACGGGAGGCGCGGGCGGGATCGGCTCGGCGATCGTGGCAAGATTCGCGTCCGAGGGCGCATCGGTGGTGGTGCTCGATCGTGCCGCAGGGACCGGGGGCCCGCACGTGATGTGCGACCTCGCCGACCCCGAGGACACGCACCGGGCGGTGGCCGAGGCGGTGGGGATGCTGGGAGGTGCCGACGTGCTGGTCAACTGCGCGGGCCTCTTCCAGTCGGCGCCGCTCCTGCAGATCACCGTGGGCGACTGGGACCGCGTGCTGGCCGTCAACGCGCGCGGCACGCTCCTCACGATGCAGGCGGTGGCGCCGGTCATGATGGCGGCGGGGCACGGAGCGATCGTGAACATCGCCAGCATGGCCGCCAAGGCGGGCGGCGGCGGCGAGGGCCACTACGCGGCGTCCAAGGCGGCGGTGGTCGCCCTCACCCGCGCGGGCGCGCAGGAATGGGGATGTCACGGCATCACCGTGAACGCGGTGTGCCCCGGATACGTGCTCACCGACATGGGCGCCGCCACCCGCACACCGGAGGACGTCGCGGCGTGGACGGCCCGCTCGCCACTGGGCCGACTGGGGGTGCCCGAGGACGTGGCCGGGGTGACCGCGTTCCTCGCCTCCCCCGCCGGCTCCTACCTGACCGGTCAGGCGATCAACGTCGCCGGCGGGATGATCATGGACTGAGTCACGGTCAGGCCACGACGCCGAGCCGCTCGGCGATCGTCGCCATCGCCTCCGCGAACCGCGTCTCGCCGCCGTCCCGGCCGCCGGAGAGGTTGATCCCCACGACGGCGGGGATCGCCAGCATCCCCTCCGCCAGCGCCACCGCGAGCGCGATCCCCTCCGCCGCGGGATCCCGCGCGCGATCGATCCGGTCCAGGAACCCGTCCGGGAGCACCAGGGTCGTGAAGGACCTCATCAGGTCGGCCGACTCCCGGTCCACCACCACCGGGATGCAGGGGATGAACCCGGCGGCGGGGGGTCCGGCATCCACGGATGCCGCCACGAACCGCCGCACCGGCTCGACGCCGCCGGCGTGGTTGACGAAGCACACCTCGGCGCCGGCCCGCACCTTCTCGGCCAGCCGCGCCGCGCGCGCCCCCGTCGGCGGCGCGGCCGGGGACTCCGCCACCGACACCAGATGGCCGGCGGCGCGAGCGAGCGCCGCCGCCTCCGTCGAGTCCAGATCGAACACGGGCATCGCGTCGGGGCGGTTCCCCGTGAGGGTGTGGTCGCCGGTGACGCAGTGCACCGCCGCGACCTGCTCCACCGCCAGCGCCGCCAACTCCCCCTCGAGCGCGACCCGGTTCCGGTCGCGCATGTTCAGACCCGTCCACACCTCCAGCCCGGTCTCGTGCAGCAGCCGCGCCCGGTACGCCGGCGGGAACTGCACCCGCGCGGTGCCCGCATCGCCGGCGAGCACCGCGTCCACCCTCCCGGCGAGCACCGCCGCGCACTCGCGGACGGAGTCGACGCTCAGCGCCCGGGCCGGCAGGTCCGCGACCACCACCGGTCGGGTGGCGAGCAGGTCCCGCATCCGCTGCGCCGCCGCCGTCCGGGGCGCGGGCTCCAGCGCGGCGGAGGCATCGCCGTCGATCCCCGACCAGGGGACCACCGGCCGGTCCAGGAACACGCACGGATGCTCCGCCACCTCGCACGATCCGTCGAACCCCACCCCGCCGCAGGGCCCGTACTCCATCCGCTTCGGGCACGCCGGTGCGGGGGGCTCGTTCGCGGTCACGACCGGAGTGTAGGCACTCCGGTTTGCGGGGATGTTACGCGCACAGCGACCTCCCCTTCGGGCGCGGGGAGACGGCGGAAGCGGCGCAGCCGGAGGCTGTTGGTCACCACGAACACGCTGCTGAACGCCATCGCGGCGCCGGCGAGGATCGGGTTGAGCAGGGCGAGCATCGCGATCGGGATCGCCGCGACGTTGTAGGCGAACGCCCAGAACAGGTTCCCCTTGATCGTGCCGAGAGTGCGCCGCGCCAGCCGGATCGCATCGGGCACCAGGGCCAGGTCGCCAGAGACGATGGTCAGGTCCGCGGCGGTGATGGCCGCGTCGGTACCGGTGCCCATCGCGATCCCGAGGTCCGCCGCGGCCAGCGCGGCGGCATCGTTGACACCGTCGCCGACCATCGCCACCACCCGACCGGAGGCCTGCAGCTCCCGGATCGCGTCCAGCTTGCCCTGCGGCGTGACTCCGGCGCGGACGTCGTCAATCCCGACCTGGGCGGCGATGGCGCGCGCGGCGCCCGGATTGTCGCCCGTCAGCAGGATCGGGGTCAGCCCGAGCCGGCGCAGCCGTGCGATCGCCGCGGGGCTGGTGGGCTTGATCGTATCCGCGACGGTGATCGCGCCACGCACCCGCCCGTCCCATGCGATCACCGTCACCGTCGCTCCGGCCGCCTCGTCCGCCGCGATCGTCGCGGTCAGCTCGTCGGGGATCGCCAGGGCCCACTGGCCGGCGACCCAGGAGGCGCGACCGGCTGCGACCATCCGTCCGGCGACGACGCCCCGAACCCCTTGTCCGGGCTCGGCCGCGAACGATTCCGCGACCTCCACCGGCCCGAGTGCGGCTGCCGTGATCGCGCGGCCGATGGGATGCTCGGAAGCATGCTCGACGGCGGCGGCGACCCGGATCACCTCGTCCGGGTCTGTGCCGCTGGCAGGCCGGATGCCGGTGACGGTCATGGTGCCGGACGTCACGGTGCCCGTCTTGTCGAGCACGACGGCGTCGATCCGGCGTGTCTGCTCCAGCACCTCGGGTCCCCGGATCAGGATGCCGAGCTGAGCGCCGCGCCCGGTGCCGACCAGTAGCGCGGTGGGCGTCGCAAGCCCCAGAGCGCACGGGCAGGCGATGATCAGCGTGGTCACCGCCGCGGTGAACGCGACCTCCACACCGGCGCCGGCGACCACCCACCCGACGAACGCGGCCACGGCGAGGGCCATGACGACGGGCACGAAGACGGCGGACACCCGGTCCGCGAGCCGCTGCACCTGCGCCTTGCCGGTCTGGGCGTCCTCCACCAGCCGCGCCATGCGCGCCAGTTCGGTGTCTGCACCCACGCGCGTGATCTCGACCACCAGTCGCCCGCCGGTGTTCACCGTCGCGCCGACCACCCTCGAACCGGGTCCCACCTCGACCGGGACGGACTCGCCCGTGAGCATCGACTCGTCCACCGCCGAGACCCCCTCGGAGACCGTCCCGTCGGCGGGGATCTTCTCGCCGGGGCGCACGACGACGACGTCGCCCGGGACGAGCAGGCCGACGGGGATGCGCGTCTCGACCCCTGCCCGCAGGACGACGGCGTCCTTCGCGCCGAGTTCCAGCAGCGCGCGCAATGCCGCGCCGGACTGGCGCTTGGCCCGGGCCTCCAGGTACCGGCCCAGGAGGATCAGCACCGTCACGAGGGCGGCGACCTCCAGGTACAGCTCGTGCCCGCCGGCCTGGGGCGTGCCGACGACAGTGACGCTCATCCGCATCCCCGGCATCCCGGCGCCTCCGAAGAACAGCGCGTACAGCGACCAGCCGAACGCGGCGAGCACGCCCAGGCTGATCAGGGTGTCCATCGTCGCCGCCCCGTGGCGGGCGTTGATCGCGGCGGCCCGGTGGAACGGCCACGCCCCCCAGACGACCACCGGCGCCGCGAGCGTGAGCGCGAGCCACTGCCAGTACGTGAACTGGAGCGCGGGGACCATCGAGAGGACCGCGACCGGCACGGCCAGCACCGCCGAGACGATCAACCGCTGCTGCAGCGACGCCGCCTCCGCATCCCGCGGCGCCACCCGATCGTCGTCGGCCCGATCATCAGAGGCCCGATCGGCCGCGGGCGGGACGGCGACGGACGCGCCGTACCCGGCCTGCTCCACCGCCGCGATCAGTTCCGCCACCCCCACCGGACTCTCGGTGTGCACGCGCGCCTTCTCGGTGGCGAGGTTCACCGTCGCCTGCACCCCGGGCAGCTTGTTGAGCTTGCGCTCCACCCGGGTCGCGCAGGACGCGCAGGTCATCCCGGTGATGTCGAGATCGACCTCCGCGGCGCTCACGACGCCGTCGCGAGACTGTACCCGGCCTCCTCGACCGCCTGCCGCACCCGCTGCGCGTCCACCGGCGCGGCGCTGGACACCGTCACCGTCGACACATCGCCGGCGTGCAGGTCGACATCGACGGCGGAGACTCCCTCGATCGAGGAGACCTCCTCCGTCACGCTGCGTACGCAATGCTCGCAGGTCATCCCCTCGACGAGGAACCGCGTCGAGACCGCAGCGCCGTCCGTCGCCTGCGGGCCGTCCTGCTGATACCCCTGCCCCGTCATGGCGTGCTCCATTTCCTTCGTCATACCCCTCAGGGGTATAAGTTACCCCTTCTCCTGCGTGCCGGGCTCGGCGCCGGTGAGGACGTCGAGGACGCGGGGAGCGAAGAACCTGCGCTTGTACGCGCCCGGATCGATAGCGCGAAGGATTCCCAGGTCGACCAACTGCCCGACCAGCGCATTCGCCCGCCCGTAGGAGATGCCCAATTCCGATTCGACCTTGCGCACCGTGAAGGACGGGTTCGCGACGGCGAGGTCGACGAGCGCATGGGCGGTGTTCCCTCGCAGGCGGGATACCCGTACCCGCTCCTTCAGTTCGTGCTGCACACCGACGAGGGCGATCATCTGGGTGCGCGTGTCGTCGGCGGCCTGGCGGAGTCCTTCGGCGAAGAACCGGACGTACCCATCCCACGCGTTATGAGTGCTCACGGCGAGCAGCCTGTCGTAATACTCCCCACGCCGGGCTTCGAACCAGCCCGACACCGTCAGCGTCGGCTCGCTCAGCACGCGCGTCAGCATCAGATGGAGCACGATGAGCAGCCTCCCGACGCGGCCGTTGCCGTCGCGGAACGGGTGAAGGGTCTCGAATTGGTAGTGCGACATCGCGGCGGCGACCACAGGGTCGATGCCCGCGCTGTGGTCGGCGCGCATCCAGTCGACGAGGTCACGCACGCCCATCTCGAGCCGTGGACCCGCCGGGGCCGGCACGAAACGCGCCGCGTGCACCGCCGATTCCCACGCTTCGGCTTCCGCGCGGCGCCCGACCACAACCTGACCATCCCGCAGTCGACCCGACTCCGCCTGGAGTGGCGTGCGGTGCATGAGAATCCCCTGCACGTCGCTCAGGAGAGGAACCGAGAAGGGCCGCCCCTCGGCCAGGCGGGCGAACCCGACGCCTGCCATACGCACGTAGTTCATGATCTCCACGAGCTCATCGCTCGCGGGTTCGTCCTCGTCCGCGGTGAGCACGTCGGTCAGCGGCGCGTACGTCCCCTCGAGTGCGGAGGTGCTCTGTGCCTCCCGCCGCAGCGTGGGCAGGCGCAGCAGAGTGGGATTCGGCAACTGCCTCGCCGTGCTGTCGAGTTGAGCGAGCGCGGCCCGCGCATTCCCGATCACGATGTGGGTGGCCGACTGCAGCCCGGGCGCCTCGGCACCGAGCGGTTCGGGGATGAACGCGCGATGCTCCCACGGCCCGAACACAGGGTCCGTACCCCGGATGGGGACGAGTGCTCCGGGAGCGGATGCCTGGAACATCGCGAGATCCACAATGTCACTCTATGCGCTAACACTGACATTGTTCGGCGAGAATGTCTGTAAAGGCTCATCGGGCTGCACGGGCTCGCAAGAGATCTCAGCCTGCACCGGACGCCGCAGCAGGAGCGGGCCGCAACACCCCCGAAACGCGCCGAGCCTACGCTCGGCTCAGCGACAGGGCGAGGGAAGGCGGGCGGGTGATCACGGCGGGCACGAGCTTCGGCTCCGACATCGACACGCCCGACGTGCCGCATCCGGACCCGATCGCGCTGATGCTGATGTGGCTGCCGCGGAACGTCGATCTGCTGCCGCTGGCGGCCCTGTCCACCATCGGGCGGGACGGGTATCCCGACGTCCGCCATGTGCTGGTCAGCGATCAGGACGCCGACGGCGTCCTGATCCATACCGACACCACCAGCCGCAAGGCCCATGAGCTCGCGGCGCAGCCGCGGGCCGCTCTCGCGGTGGCGTGGCCGGAGATCGGCCGCCAGCTGATCGCACGAGGCGACATCGACGCCCTCGATCCCGAGCAGGCGGCACCCGCCTACCGGCGGCGGTCGCGCTACCTCCAGCTCCTCGCGTGGCTGAACACTCCCGAGACCGCGCTGCTGCCCCAGTCCGAGAAGCAGGAGGAGTGGGCCCGGTTCGACGCGGAGCACCCCGTCCTCGACCCCCCGGCCACATGGGGCGGCTTCCGGCTGCGGCCGGCGGAGCTGATCTTCTGGCGCGGCGACCCGGCCGGCCCCAGCACCCGGCACTTCTACTCCCGCTCCGCGGACGGGTGGGAGTGCCGCATCCTGCCGGGCTGACCGTCGTGGACCTGACCGCCGTCACCGGATACCGGGTGGCACGATCCCGAGCCGACCTCGCGCTCGCTCCCGGCGAGAGGTTCCTCGCCGGCGGCACGTGGCTCTTCAGCGAACCGCAGCCGCACGTGACCGGACTGGTGGACCTGACCGGCATGGGCTGGCCGGAGATCGAACTCGTACCCGCGGCGGACGGGCCGGTGCTGCGGATCGGCGCGACATGCACCATCGCGCGGCTGGTGGCCTGGGCGCGGGGTGATGCATCGGGCCTGCCGGCGGCGCCGACGGACTGGACCGCGCTCGGCATGGTGCCCGACGCCGCGAACGCGCTGCTGGCGTCGTTCAAGGTGTGGCGCACCGCGACGGTCGGCGGGAACATCTGCCAGTCCTTCGCCGCGGGGGCGATGATCGCGCTGACGGCCGCCCTGGACGGGGTCGCGTGGATCCTCACCCCGGACGGCGGGGAACGGCGGATGCCGGCGGCGGCGGTGCCGGCGGGCAACGGTGTGAACGCGCTGCAGCCGGGGGAGGTGCTGCGCGCAGTGGAGGTGCCGGCGCGGGCGCTGCGCGCGGCGGCGCGGCTGGAGAAGATCGCCCTGGCCGAGCTCGGTCGATCCGGGTCGGTGGTGACCGGGCGGGTCGACCGCGACGGGCGAGCCGTGTTCACCGTGACCGCCGCGACCCTCACGCCGCACGTGATGCGGTTCGATGCGCTGCCGGAGACGGCGGAACTGGCGGATGCGGTCGCGGCCGCATCCGACTACTACACGGACCCGCTCGGCGCGGCCGACTGGCGACGGGCCGTCAGCGGCGTGCTCGCCGACCGGATCCGCGCGCATCTGGCGGGCGCATGAGATTCACGGTCGACGGGGAGTCGGTGACCGCCGAGCCGCGACCCGGTCAATGCGCCCGCACCCTTCTGCGCGAGACCGGGCACGTCGCCGTGAAGAAGGGCTGCGACGCGGGCGACTGCGGCGCGTGCTCCGTGCTGCTGGACGGGGAGCCGGTGCAGTCCTGCATCATCCCCGCCGTGCGCCTGGAAGGTCGGGAGGTGACCACCGCCGCGGGCCTCGCGCCCGGCGACGCGCTGCACCCGGTGCAGCGGGAGCTCGCGGACGGGTTCGGGTTCCAGTGCGGGTTCTGCACCCCCGGGATGGCGGTGACCGCCGCATCCCTGGACCCGGCGGACCTGCCCGAGCTGGACCGGCGGATGAAGGGGAACCTCTGCCGGTGCACCGGATACCGGCCGATCCGGGAGGCGATCCGCCGCGGCGTGCTCGGCGAGGTGCGCGCCACAGGCGCCGCGGCGGCGGCGGCGGCGGTGGTCGGGTCGTCACCGCCCCCGGCGGGCGCGGAGCGGATCGTGCAGGGCCGGGAGCCGTTCACCTTCGATGAGCCGGTGCCGGGCGCGCTGGTGCTCGCCGTGGTGGCCTCCCCGCATCCGCATGCCCGGATCCGCCGGATCGACACGAGCGCGGCGCTCGCCGTGCCCGGGGTGGTGGCGGTGTTCACGCACGAGGACGTGCCCGAGGTGCGGTACTCCACCGGGCGGCACGAGCACCGCGAGGACGATCCCGATGACACCCGGGTGCTCGACGACGTGGTCCGCCACGTGGGTCAGCGGGTGGCGGCGGTGGTGGCGGAGTCGGCGGCGGCGGCCGATGCCGGATGCCGCGCGGTGCGGGTGGACTACGACATCCTGCCCTCCGTGTTCGATCCGGAGCTGGCCCGTCGTCCCGGCGCACCGCTGCTCCACCCGGACCGCACACCCGAGGACCGGGTGGCCGACGCGTCCCGGAACACCGTGGCCGAGTTCGACACCGGGCACGGGGGGGACGTGGATGCGGCGCTGGTCGCGAGCGCGGTGACGGTCGGCGGGACGTGGAGCACCGCGCGGGTGCAGCACGCGCACCTGGAGACGCACGGCGCGGTCGGCCGGCTCGACGACGACGGGCGGCTCGTGATCCGGTCGAGCACGCAGGTGCCGTTCCTGGCCCGTGACGAGCTGTGCCGCATCTTCGGCCTGGACCGCGACCGGGTGCGGGTGTACGCGCCCCGCGTGGGAGGCGGGTTCGGCGGCAAGCAGGAGATGTTCGCGGAGGACCTCGTCGCGCTCGCCGTGCTGCGGCTGGGCCGGCCGGTGGGGTACGAGTTCGCGCGCACCGACCAGTTCCAGCGGGCATCGGTGCGGCATCCGATGCGGGTGTCCGTGACGCTGGGAGCGGATGCCGCCGGCATCCTCACCGCGATGAAGCTCGACGTGCTCAGCGACACGGGCGCATACGGGAACCACGCAGCGGGAGTGCTGTTCCACTCCTGCGCCGAGTCCACCACCGTGTACCGGGTACCCGTGAAGCGGGTCCACGGCCAGGCCGTGTACACGAACAACGTCCCGTCGGGCGCGTTCCGCGGGTACGGACTCGGGCAGGTGGTGTTCGCGGTGGAATCGGCGATGGACCTGCTCGCCCAGCGGCTCGGCCTCGACCCGTTCGAGCTGCGGCGACGGAACGTCGTCCGGGCAGGAGATCCGCTGCATCCGGAGGAGGAGTCGTACGAGGAGGACCTGGTGTGGGGCAGCTACGGCCTGGACCAGTGCCTCAACCTCGCGGAGGATGCGCTCCGCCGCGGGGCCGAGGACTCCGTCGCACCGCTGGGGTGGATCGTCGGGGAGGGGATGGCGCTGGCGATGATCGCGACGATGGCCCCGCGCGGGCACATCGCCCACACCTCGGCCACTCTCCGCCCCGACGGCACCTATCTGCTGCGCACCGGCACCGCCGAGTTCGGCAACGGCACCGGAACCGCGCACCGGCAGATCGCCGCCACGGTGCTCGGCGTCCCGTTCGAACGGCTCCAGCTGTGGACGTCCGACACCGACGCGGTCGCGCACGACACCGGCGCGTTCGCCTCGGCGGGCATCACCGTGGCGGGCAAGGCGCTGCACGCGGCCTGCCTCGCGCTGCGGCAGGGCATCCTCGCGGCGGCGGCCGAGGCGACGGGGACGGATGCTGCCGACGCCGTGCTCACCGCCGACGGCGTGGTGACCTCGGCGGGCACGGTGAGGTTCGCGGACGTGATCGCGGCCGCGCCCGCCGAGCAGCGGGACGGCGACGGCCTGACTGCGACCGGCGCGGAGTACGGCGACCAGCGCTCGCTCGCGTTCAACGTGCACGCCGTGCGCGTCGCCGTCGAACCGGAGACCGGGGCGGTGCGCATCCTGCAGTCGGTGCAGTCCGCGGACGCCGGCACCGTGATCAACCCCGCGCAGTGCCGTGGCCAGATCGAGGGCGGGGTGGCGCAGGCGATCGGGGGGGCCCTGTACGAGGAGGTGGTCGTCGAAGACGGCGTGGTGCGCAATCCGGTGTTCCGCACCTACCGGGTGCCGCAGTTTGCCGACGTCCCCGACACCGAGGTGCTGCTCGCCGACACGAGTGACGACCTGGGGCCGTTCGGAGCGAAGTCGATGAGCGAGTCCCCCTACAACCCGGTCGCAGCCGCGATCGGGAACGCCATCGCCCGCGCGCTGGGCGTCCGCGGCTACGAGCTGCCCTTCCGCCGCGACCGCGTGTGGCGCCTGGCCGCCGGTCGCGCGGACCAGGGCGATAGCGTTCCGGAATGATCCCGATCGAGAACCTGCTCGCCTTCACGCTCGCGGCGGTCATCATCATCGTCGTCCCCGGACCGAGCGTGCTGTTCGTGGTGGGGCGCTCCATCGCACTGGGCCGGCGTGCCGGCGTCATCAGCGTCGTCGGGAACTCCCTCGGCACGCTGCCGGCGATCCTCGCCGTGGCCCTCGGCGTCGGGGCGGTCGTCGCCGCATCGGCGACGGTGCTGACCGCGGTGAGGATCGCGGGTGCGCTGTACCTGGTGTGGCTCGGGCTGCAGGCCATCCGGCACCGCCGCGCGCACGCGCGTCCCGAGTCACGAGTCCCGGCATCGACACGGATGCTGCTGCGGCAGGGCTTCGTCGTCGGGATCACGAATCCGAAGACCATCGCCTTCTTCCTCGCCGTGCTCCCGCAGTTCGTCGACCCCGCCGCAGGTCCCGTGTGGGCGCAATTGCTCCTGCTCGGCATCCTGTTCGAGGCCCTCGCCGTGACCAGCGACGCGATCTGGGCGGTCGCGGCGGGGACCGCCCGCGCCTGGTTCGCCACCTCCCCCCGGCGGATCTCCGCCCTGTCGGCCACCGGCGGCGTCATGATGATCGGCCTCGGAGGAGCACTCGCCGTCAGCGGCTCCCGCGCGTAGGGGCCGGGACGCCGTCGAGCACGGCCACGATGGCCGGCACCACGCCGCGCTCGCGCGGCATCCGTCCGAACCCCGGGCAGCGTCCGAGTCTCTCAGGCCGCGGAAGTCCGTGGCTGCTGATCGCACTCCAGTGCCGCCACCGGACGGTCCGCGCGCACCGCGCCCCCTACCTCACCGGACAGTTTCGGGAAGACCGCCTCCGTCACCCGCCGAGTCTACGGGCGTGTCCGCCGCAGGGCGCGGAAGGCTATCCGGTGTTCGACTACGAACCAGAGGGTGCCACCCGCTCATGCCGTAGGAGCACCTCTCATGTGCATGTATGCGTCGATGGTCATCGTGAGCACGTCCTTGCCGGTCTGGTTCAGCAGACGGCCTTGCATCTGAACCCGACCGCGCCACCGTTCCGGTTGCAACTCCACAGCAAGAATCTCGGAGCCCCCGGTGAGGGTGTCGCCTGGGCGCACGGGCCGCAGCAGTCGGATGTTGTTGAAACCGGCGCCAGCAATGATCTTCCAGCGAGTGGAGGCCGTGACGCTCAGGCGTTGGTGAGCGGCAAGAGTATGGATGCTGCTAGCGATCAATCCCCCATAGTGTCCAGTCGCCGCAGCTTCCGGGTCGACGTGCATCGGCAGAGGATCCCATCTTCGCCCGAACGCGATCATCTCCTCTTCAGTGAATGTGTACTCGCCGTACGGCATCACCGCTCCCACTACCATGTCGTCCGCATAGATGAAGTCGTCCTCATGATTGATGTTCGGCACGGCATCGTTATACCGTCCGTCGAGAAGAATCGTCAATCAGCGGGGGTGGCCGATGCGGGCGGCGATGGCGGGGAGCGACTCGCGGACGCGGGCGGATGCTTCGGCCGCGAGGGGGCTGGTCGGCGCGACACGGTCGGCGACGAGCCGGCCGCCGACGTACACGCCGGTGAGGTTCCGCAGCGAGCAGGCCAGCACGTAGCTGCGCACCGGATGCCACAGCGGCCCGATGTCGGGCACCTGCGGATCCACGACCACGAAGTCGGCGAACTTCCCCACCTCGAGGCTCCCCACCCGGTCGGCGACGCCCATGATCTCGGCGGAGCCCAGGGTGTGCAGGCGCAGCACCTCCTCGGGCATCATCGACGCCGGATCCTTCGTCCGCGCGCGCTGCATGTACATGCCCATCCGCATGTTCTGCCACGGATCGGACACGTCCGTGCACGCCTGATCGTCCAGGCCCATCCCGACCCGCATCCCGGCGGCGAGCATCTCGGGCACCGCGGCCACGCCCGAAGCCAATCGCCCGTTGGATGCCGGCTGCCACGACATCGCCGCCCCGGCTGCCGCGGCCTCGGCGATGATCTCCGGCGTGGTCTGGATGAAGTGGCCGAACACCAGCCCGGGTCCGAGGGCGCCGGCGTCCCGGTAGAACGCGAACTTGGAGCGCTGCAGGTCGGCCTCCTCGGCGGTCTCCAGGAAGTGCGCCTGGTTCGTGATGCCGAACCGGCGCATCGCCTCGGCCTCCAGGTCCGCGGCGTCCGCGCGGGGGGACCATTGCACCTGTCCCATCACGGACGCATCCAGGGCGAAAGCCGCGTCCATTCCCCGGGTGTGCGCGACGGACGCGGCGAACCGGTCCAGGACGTCCTGGTCGGTTCCGACCGTCGCATCCATCCCGATCGCGTCGACGAACCGGATACCGGCGTCACCGCACGCATCCGCCTGACGCGTGTGATATTCCACATCCCGCATGGGCGCGGTCCCGTGGCGACGGCCGTCGACCATCGGCTCCCACGCCTGCAGCGGATCGGTGAAGTTGTAGGCGGTCGTGACGCCGTTGGCCAGGAAGTCGAGGGCGCCGTGGACGGTGGACCAGTAGATGTCCTCCGGCGAGGCGTGCGCCGTCATGCCGAGCATGGAGTCGCACCAGCCGTACAGGGTCGAATCCGCCGCCAGTCCCCGCAGCCCGCTCGTGAACAGATGACTGTGGCTGGACACGAATCCGGGGGCGACGAACCGCCCTCCCGCATCCATCACCTCCTGGGCCGCCAGGCCGGCGGGCGGCTCGCCGTCGCCGACGCCGGCGATCCGGCCGTCGACGGCGTGCAGCCATCCGCGTTCGCGGTATCCGGCATCGGCGACGCCGGGGGCCACGGTGATGAGGCGGGCGTTGGTGACGAGCAGCGACATGGAGTCCTCCCTCGGGTGGGGTCGGTCGGGTCAGCCGGGGCGGTCCGCGGCCAGGGCGAGGACGGACGCGGCCAAGGCCTGGATGCCGAGGGCGACGTCCGACGCGGTGACGGATTCGTCGGGATGGTGGCTGATCCCGTCGCGGTTGCGCAGGAACAGCATTCCCACGCCCGTCACCGCCCCCACCGCCATCCCGTCGTGACCGGCAGGGCTGAACAGCTCGGTCACCTCGTCGGGGTCGGCAGCCGACACGACGCCCTCCCGGATCGTGTCGCGCAGCAGGGGCGCGCAGCTCACCGCGGGCGCGTCGTGCACCGGGCGGGCCGACCAGCGCAGGCCCCGTCGCCCCATGGTCTCGTCCCAGTCCCGCGTGATGCGCTCCCACACGCGGTCCCGCGCCGGCCCGGATTCGCCCCGCAGGTCGAGCGTGAACCGCGCCTCGCCCGGGACGACGTTGACCGCTCCGGGGAAGGTCTCCAGTCGGCCCACTGTCCCGATCACGTGATGCTCGGCGCGGCAGATCCGCTCCACGGCGAGTGCCGCCTCGCCCGCACCGAGCAGCGCGTCGTGGCGCATGTCGTAGGGGGTGCCCCCCGCGTGGCGCGCCTCCCCTTCCACCACCACCTGGAACCGCCGGGCGGCGGCGATGGAGGACACCACGGCGAGCGATTCGCCGCGGCGATCCAGCTCGGGACCCTGCTCGATATGCGCTTCCAGGTATCCGACCAGCTCGTCGGGCGCGCGGGCGGCTTCGCCGACCCGGGCGGGGTCCAGCCCGAATTCGAGGAACGCCTGCCGCAGCGTCGTCCCGGTCGCGTCGGCGAGGTCCCACCAGCCCTCCTGCCACGACCCGGCGAACGCGGAAGAGCCCAGCAGCGCCGTGCCGAACCGCGTGCCCTCCTCGTCGCCGAACGCCGCCACCTCCAGGGCGAACGGCAGCGGAGCGCCGTATCCGGCGCCATCCGCCTGCGGCGCGCGCAGGAGGCGGACGGTCTCCAGCGCCATCAGCACGCCCAGCATCCCGTCGTACCGTCCGGCATTCGGCACGGTGTCCAGGTGCGATCCGAGCACCAGCGCGGGTGCGCCCGGGTCGGGTCGGCCGCCCCGCACGCGCTCGAGCCGCCCGAGAAGGTTCCCCGCCGCGTCCTGCCGAGACGACAGACCCACCTCCCGCATCCACTGCGCGACGAGCCGGTTCGCGCGCGCATGCTCGGCCGACAGGTACACGCGCTCGATGGCGCCCTCCGCCGCGCTCATCCGGGCCAGCTCATCGCATCGCGCCATGACCCGGCGGGCGGCGGCCGCGACCAGGTCCGCCGGGAATCGGTCCGTCGGCGACGTCATCGCGCCGCATCCCGGTACACGTCGGCGGCCGCCTCCACGCCGCCGCCGGACGGCACCGGGACCCCGGCGGCGGCGAGCACCGCCTCCAGCGCGGCGAGCGTGGTCAGCACGGCATCCTCGCGGGCGTTGTACCCCATCGTGCCGATCCGCCAGACCCGGCCGTGCAGCGGCCCGAACGAGGTTCCGATCTCGATGCCGAAGTCGCCGAGCAGCCGTGCGCGCACAGCCTCGCCGTTCACGGCGTCGGGAATCGCGACGGCGACGATCGTGGCCATCTTGTGGGCCGGATCGCCGAAGACCTCGAGCCCGAGCGCCCGCACGCCGGCGAGCATCGCCCGACCGGCGAGCGCGTGCCGGGCGATCACCGCCTCCCGACCCTCGGCCAGCAGCAGGCGGGCGCATTCCCGGGCGGCGTACAGCATCGAGGTGGCCTCGGTGTGGTGGTTCAGCCGCCGCGGCCCCCAGTAGTCGAGGATCATGCCGAGGTCGAAGTAGTTCGATCGGATGAAGTCGTCCGATGCCGGGTCGCCGTCCTCCCGGATGCCGGCCTCGACGCGCCCTCGACTGCGGATCACCGCCACGGCGCGGTCGCTGAGCGTGATCGGAGCGGACCCGCTCGGGCCGCCCAGGCACTTCTGGAGCCCGGCCGTGGCCGCATCCACGCCCCACTCGTCGGCGGCGAAGGGGTTGCCGCCGAGCGTCGCGGTCGCGTCGGCGTAGAACAGCACCCCCCACCGGGCGCAGACCGCCCCGATCTCCTCCAGCGGCTGCGCCATCGTGGTCGACGTGTCCCCGTGCACCATCGCCAGCAGCCGGGGCCGGGTGCGGACGATCGCCGCCTCGATCGCAGTCACGGGGAACACCTGCCCCCACGAGGTTCCGATCGTGTGGACCTCGGCTCCGGCGCGTTCGGCGATCTCGGCGAGCAGGTGCCCGAACCGGCCGAACACCGGCACGAGCACCCGGTCCCCCGGTCGCACCAGCGAGACGATCGCGGCCTCGATCCCGGCGCGCGCGGTGCCGTCCACGAGAACGGTGGCGTCGTTGCCGGTGGCCCACACCTCGCGGTAGAGCTCCTGCGTCTGGGTCATGGCGGCCGTCATGAACGGATCGAACTGCCCCACCAGGGGCGCCGCCATCGCCTCGAGCACGCTCGGGTACGCGGTGATCGGGCCCGGGCCCATGAGCAGCCGAGGCGGCGGGTCGATGGGCCCGGGCACGTCGCTCACGACCGCCCCCCGGCCGCGGCCCGCTGCAGCCGCCGGCCCAGCCTCACCAGCGCGATGTCGGTGCCGGGTCGGGAGATGAGGCACACGCCCACCGGAGCGGTGCGGCCCTCGGCTCCGGGGACCCACAGGAGCGGGACCGACAGCGCCGGCAGACCGGCCAGAGAGGCGGGAGCAGTCATCAGCACGGTGGCGGCGCGGATCCGGTCGATGTCGGTCGCGTCACGGGCCGGTGCGGGGCCGGGTGCCGTCGGCAGCATCAGCACGCCCTCGCGCACGATCTCGCCGAGCGCGGCGGCCGACTCCGCCACCGCCGCCCGTGCCCGCTGCTCCTCGGGTGCGCCGATGGCGGCGGCAGCGCGGAACCGCCCGGCGACGGCGTCGCCGAGCGCACCGGGGTGGTCGCGCAGCCAAGCCTCGTTGTTGCGCCACGCCTCCGCCGCCTGCACGACCCGGAACGGGTCCGCCATCGCTTCGGGTCGTCCGACGGACACTCCCCGCAGGCCCGGGGGCTCCTCGGATGCCGCCAGGTGCGCCACGAATGCGTCGAACGCCGTCCGGGTGGCGGGGTCCGCGACGGCGGCCACCTCGTCCGGCAGGACGAATCGCCACGGCAGATCCTCCGCGGACTCGCCGAAGACGCTCTCGGTCGAGTCCGAGCCGTCGTAGCTCAGGCACCAGTCCGCCACCCCCTGCAAGGTCTCACCATCGCGGGTGAGCCAGCCCACTGCGTCGAAGGACTGCGCCAGGGGCAGCATCCCCTGCCGGGGGACGAGGCCGTGCGTTGTCCGCAGACCCCACAGCCCCTGATACGAGGCGGGCACGCGGATCGAGCCGGCGGTGTCGGTCCCGAGCCCGATCTCGGCCTGACCAGTGGCCACCGCCGATGCCGGTCCGCTCGAGGATCCACCGGGCAACGCGCCCGGTACCGCCCCGTTCGGAGGCGCGCCGTAATGGGGATTGTCGCCGGCGAGGGAGTACGCGAACTCGTCGGTGCGTGCGATCCCCCGCACCGACGCGCCGGCCCGCAGCAGGTCCGCGACAGCCGGCGCGGTGGCCGACTCCGCGCGCGCCGCGCGGAGGTACTCCGGGTTCCCGGCGCCGATCCGGTATCCCCTGATCGCGAAGACGTCCTTCACCGCCACGGTCAGGCCCGCGAGTGGCCCCTCCCACGCGCCCTGCTGCAGCGGGTCGCCGACCGACCGCCACACGGAACGGTCGAACGCGGTGAACTCGGCTCTCACAGGCGCGGTCATCGAGGTCTCACGGCGGTGAAATCGGCCTCCCGGATCCGGGCGTGCACGCCGCAGACGATGTCGACCACCTGGGAGATGTCGAAGTCCGTGGCGGCGGACAGGTAGGCGTAGGCGAGGTGCTCGGCCATCCCGTACCGGGCCTGCAGCAGCGTGAGCGCCGCGCGCACGCAGCGGCGCATCGCCTCGTCCAGGTCCGGGTCCAGACCCGTCGGCACGAGGTAGTCGGTGGTGCGCACCAGCGGGCCGACGACCTCGCCGAACTCGGCGAGCGCGATCGCGTCGCGCGGAACCTGTGGATCGACAAGATGAGGCATGAGGGGCACGCACCGAGGACGGTGAGCCTGGATGCGCCGGTGGATTCGGAGGGGGACACGTTTCACGATGTCGTGAGCAACCACTCCCCTGCGCCGGACGCCCGGATGGACACGGAAGAACGGGCGGTGATCGTGAGGAAGGCGATCGAGACGTTGCCGGAGGAGCAGCAGCAGGTTCTGCTCCTCGCGGAGTCGAAGGGAATGAAGTACCAGGAGGTGGCGGAGGTGCTGGGGATTCCGCTGGGGACGGTGAAGAGCCGGATGCATGCGGCGATGTTGAAGCTGAAGGACCTGCTGGCCGGAAAACTGGAGAACCTGCAATGAGTCACGTAGACGACCTGGTCGCTTTCGTTCGCGGGGAACTCGGCGATGCCGAGCTCGCGAGCGCGCGCGAGCATGTCGCCGCGTGCAAGGCGTGCGCGGACGAGGCGAAGTCGCTGGAGGCGCTCTTCGGGGTCGTGCGCTCGACGGAGATCGAGCCGTCCACGAACTTCGCTCACGTCACGGCCCGGCTCGCGGCACGCGCTTCAGCGACGAAAACGCAGGTCAAGCGCACCGGATGGGACCGCGTGGCGTACGTCGTGACGCGTCCGATCTTTGGCTATCCCGCGTGGGCCGTGTCCGCAGCCGTGCACCTGTTCGCTCTCGGCACTCTGACGCTCGTGGCGGTAGAGCGGTCGAAGAAGCCGATCGGCGCCGGCGAGAAACTCACCGTGATCGATCGCCGCGGCACCGCGTTCAATACGCCGCAAGGCGACGGAGCGACGGCACGTCCGGAGATCCAGCCGCCCACGGGCGAGTTCGCGTTGTTCCTCGGGAAGCGCGGCGACGCCGCGGCCCGGGCGGAGCTTTTGAAGAAGCACGGTGGCGAAGAGACGGCGGCCGCGGTTGACAATGCGCTCGCATGGCTCGCCTCGAAACAGGACAAGGACGGGTCGTGGCCGGCCGACGGCGGACAGCCGGCCTACCGGACGGCGGCGACCGGGCTCGCGACGCTCGCGTTCCTCGGGCACGGTGAGTCGCATCTCGGCGGAGGCCACGCCCGGACGGTCGGCGCGGCCCTCGGTTGGCTGCGCTCACAGCAGGGCATGACAGGCCGCATCGGCCCCGACCAGGGCGCCGTCCTCCCGCAGCACGCCATCGCCACGGCGGCCCTCGCCGAGGCCCTCGCCATGACCGGCGACACTTCCCTTCGTGAAGCGCTTTCCAGCGCCGTCGGGTACCTCGCGGGCGCCCGGTCGCCGCGCGGCGGTTGGGGCGCCTCGGTCGGCTCCGAGCCCGACTCCGTGACCACGTCGTGGGCCATGACCGCGCTTCGCCTCGCGGACGCCGCCGGGATCGAAGCCGCGCGTGCCCCGCTCGCCGACGCCGTCGTGTACCTCAAGTCTCTCACCGCCCCGGACGGCCAGACCGGCCTTCGCGACCGGGGCATCTACCCGAATGGGTCCGCCACCTCGACCGCCGCAGCCCTCTTCGCCCGCCGCATGACGGGGCTGGACGCAGCCGAAGCCGGCCGGCGCTCCTCGGCGCTCGTCGCTCCCGATGGCAAGGACTACACCGCCGCGCAGTTCGCCTCGCTCGCCGCCATCGGAACGCCCGCCTGGGACGCCACCAACGCCGCTATGAAAGCCGCGATCCTGCCTCGCCAGAACGCCGACGGCTCCTTCCGCGCCGACAAGTGGTCGGGGTACGGCGGTTCCGTCGCCGCCACCGCCATGGCGACCCTCGCGCTCGAGTCGTACTACCGCTATCCGGCGTAGGCAGCGTGAAAGAATCTTCGCGGGTCGGGCGGAGTCGGCCCTCAGATGGAAACCCCTCTGCCACTATCCCTGGGCCGACGCAGCCTGACTCGCGAAGATTCTTCTCACGCTCACACCGGAAAGAAAACGCTTCCCGAGAGGCTCCCGCACGCCCCAGAATGCGGGTTCGACGACGTTTCCCGCCTCCCTTCTTTGACCCAGGTGCGCACCATGACCGTTCCCGCAAAAGGCCTCGAAGGTGTCATCGCCGGCGCTTCCCAGATCTGCTTCATCGACGGTGAAGCGGGCGTGCTGCGTTACTACGGCTACCCGATCCAGGAGCTGGCGGAACATTCGAGCTTCGAGGAGACGGTGTTCCTGCTCTGGAACGGGCGACTGCCGAAGAAGCACGAGCTGGAGGGATTCCGCGGGGAGATGGCGAACGCCGGGGGCATTCCCGAGCCGATCGTGCGGATGATCCTGTCGTTCCCGAAGGATTCGAACACGATGTCGTGCCTGCGGACCGCGGTGAGCGCGCTGTCGCTGTACGACCGGCAGAGCGAGGACATGTCGGACTCGGCGAACCGCCGGAAGGCAGTGCGGATCCAGCACCAGATCAACGCGATCGTTCCGGCAATCGACCGGGCGCGCAAAGGCCTTCCCATCCTGCAGCCGCGGACGGACATGGGCCTGGCCGAGAACTTCCTCTACATGCTGCGCGGCGAGCCGCCGAAGCCGGACGAGACCCGCGCGATGGACATGTGCTTCATCCTCCACGCCGACCACGAGCTGAATGCCTCGACCTTCGCGTGCCGCGTCATCGGCGCCACCCTGTCGGACATGCACGGCGCGGTGACCGGCGCCATCGCGGCGCTCAAGGGCCCGCTCCATGGCGGCGCGAACACGGAAGTCATGA
>CAVOZX010000003.1:0-10939 GCA_963701365.1 uncultured Actinomycetota bacterium
TGATTGTCGAACACGAGCGCTCGCACATCGGCGAGAGGATCCCCGCCGCGGGCTATGACGTTGATGAGCATCGCGGCGGTGAGCCTCAACTGCGGCTGCATCGGCTCCGGCGGGGCCGCGACCAGCCGCTCGAACGATCCCTGTCCCCATCCCACTGCGCCTTCGGGCGCCTTCTTCCGCACCAGCTTGCGCCGCTTGGCCTTGTCGTCGCCGGCCTTGCGCAGCGCCTGCTCGTTCTGGATCTCCCACTCCGGAGCCATCACCACGACGGTGCCGGCGGTGTCGAAGCCGGCGCGCCCGGCCCGGCCCGCGATCTGATGGAACTCCCGTGCGGTCAGTTGCCGCATCCGCGTGCCGTCGTACTTGGCCAGCGCGGTGATCACCACCGTCCGGATCGGCACGTTGATGCCCACCCCGAGCGTGTCGGTCCCGCAGATGACGCGCAGCAGCCCGCGCTGCGCCAGGGTCTCCACCAGGCGGCGGTACCGCGGCAGCATCCCGGCGTGGTGCACGCCCACCCCCGCCCGCACCAGGCGGGACAGGGTGGTTCCGAACCCGGTGGTGAAGCGGAAGCCGCCGATCGCGTCGGCGATCGCGTCGCGCTGAGCGCGGGTGGCCACCCCTCCGGCGGCGAGCGCCCGGGCCCGCTCCAAGGCATCCGCCTGCGAGAAGTGCACCACGTACACCGGCGCCTGTCCGCTCTGCAGCAGCTCGGGCACGAGCTCGTGGACCGGGGTGCGGGAGTACGCGTACTCCAGTGGCACCGGCCTCTCCACGCCGGTGATCTCTGCCGTCTCCCGTCCGGTGCGCCGCGCGAGGTCCGCGGCGATCGGGCCGACCTCTCCGAGCGTGGCCGACATCAGCAGGAACTGCGCGCGCGGCAGCAGCAGGAGCGGCACCTGCCATGCCCAGCCGCGGTCCGGGTCCCCGTAGTAGTGGAACTCGTCCATCACGACCTGATCCACCGCGGCGTCCGGACCGCGCCGCAGCGCCAGGTTGGCGAGAATCTCCGCGGTGGCGCACACGATCGGCGCGTCGGGGTTCACCGACGAGTCCCCCGTCACCATTCCGACGCGGTCAGGGCCGAAGATCTCGGCGAGCGCGAAGAACTTCTCGCTGACCAGGGCCTTGATCGGCGCCGTGTAGTAGCTGCGCCCGCCCCGCGCGAGGCACGCCGCGTGCGCGGCCACGGCGACGAGCGACTTGCCCGAGCCGGTCGGCGTGGACAGGATCACGTTGGCGCCGGACACCAGTTCCACCACGGCGTCGTCCTGCGCGCGGTACAGGCTCATGCCCTGCTCCTGCGCCCACCCCAGGAACGCTGCGTACACCGCATCCGGATCCGCCGCCTCCGGCAGCCGCAGCGGGGGGCTCGTCACCCGTGCAGTCTGCCTCAGGCCGGCGACGTTCGCCTACGCTGGCAGCATCGAGAGCAGGGAGGACCCGATGGCGCACGATGAGGAGCGCGTGGAGGTCACGCGCACCACGGATGAGAGCCGGTACGAGATCCACGTGGACGGAGCCCGGGCGGGGGTCACCGACTTCCATGCCGATGTCCAGGGGCGGCTGGTGTTCGATCACACGGTGGTCGAGAAGGAGTTCGGCGGCCGCGGGCTGGGAAGCGTCCTGGTGGGCCGCGCCATGACCGACGTCGCCGCTCGCGGCGAGACCGTCGTCCCGGAGTGCTCATTCGTCGCGAAGTACTTGAGCGGCCGGGACGTGCCCGGACTGACGATCGCGTGGCCGGACGAGGCGCCCGCGGAGTGACGGCGGCAGGTCAGTCGGCGTAGTCGGGCGCCGGAGGAAGACCGAAGAACTCCTCCAGGCTGTGCCAGCCGCCCTCGTGGTACGCCCGGGCCAGGGCCGGCCCGACGAATCGCAGGTGCCACGGCTCGGGTTCGTACCCGGTCACGGAGGTGCGACCGTCCTCGTAGCGGACGATGAACCCGAACTCCCAGGCGTGGGCGGCGACCCACTGCTGCTGCGCCGTGCCGGCGAAGTCGTCGAGTCCGCCGCATCCGCCGTCGCACGCGACCACATCGGCGGCCAGGCCCGTCTGGTGCTCGCTGAACCCGGGCCGAGCGGTGCCCAGGTCGGCCTCGACCTGCCCCTGAGCGGCCACATGGTCGGCGTAGGTGTCGGCCTGGGCGCCGTAGGAGCGGTATCCGCTCAACTGCACCATCTCGCCCGCGCCCGCCTGGGCCGCCGCGGCGAAGAGCGAGCCGAGCGCGTCGGCGGCGTCGGCCCGGAGGATCCCCGCATTCAGCGACCGGACCGGCACTTCCGTCAGACCGCCCGGCACGGCGTCGGCCGGGACGAGCGGCCGCTGCTTGTTCACCACCACCCAGAGGCGGGCAGGGTCGGACAGGGTCACGCAGGGCGCCCGCCCGGTCGTCACCGCGGAACGGAAGGCGTCCGCGCCGCCGGCGGCGGCGATGGCGGGCTCGTCCCGACCGGAGTCGAGGGCGACGCGGAGGACCGGATCCGAGCAGGGTGGGGCGGCGGGTGCGACGGCGGACTGGCTGGGCACCGGAAGGGATGCGGCGGCGGGCGCCGGTGGTGGACCCGTGCCGGGAGCGGGCGTCCTGCCCCCTGCCACGAGCACGGCGGTCAGCACGGCGCTCCCGATCACTCCGCCGGCGACCGCCACGATGGCCCGGCGCCGCCGCGCCCGTGCGCGGCGTTCGTCCCGGTCCTGGCGACGGGTCACTCGGTGGGCGCCCCCGCCAGTTCGGACAGTTCGGGGTCGCCGGGTCGGACTTCGTGGAAGGGCGCCACGATCTCGGCGCGGTCGAGCAGGTCGGAGAGCTTCCGGCGCCGCTGCCGCGTCACGAGCGTGACGACGGTGCCGGGGTGTCCGGCGCGACCGGTCCGTCCGGCGCGGTGCAAGTAGGCCTTGTGGTCATCGGGCGGGTCGGCCTGGACCACCAGCGCGATGTCGTCCACGTGCAGGCCTCGGGCCGCGACGTCGGTCGCGACCAGCACCCTCGCCCGGCCATCGCTCAATCGCTGCAGGTTCCGGGTGCGCGCCGCCTGGTTGAGGTCACCGTGGAGGGCGACGGCGCTGATTCCGGCATCGCGGAACTGCTCGGCCAGCATCTCCGCGTAGGCCCGGGTCCGCGAGAACACGAGCGCCTTCCCGGGTCCCGACACCAGCGAGACGAGGATCTCCGCCTTGTCGCGCTGGTCGATGACGAGCACGCGGTGATCGATCGTGCCCGACTCCTGGTCCTCGCCCGCCACCTCGAAGACGGCCGGCTCGGTGAGGAACTCGCCGACGAGGGCGGTCACCTGCGCATCGAGAGTGGCCGAGAACAGCAACTTCTGCGACTGCGCACCCACCAGCCGGAGGATGCGCTGCATCGGTTCGAGGAACCCGAGCTCGGACATGTGGTCCGCCTCGTCGAGGACGGCGATCCGCATGTCGCCGAGGTCCAGCCGGCCCTGTCGCTGCAGATCCTCGATGCGCCCCGGGGTCCCGATCACGATGTCCACGCCGCGGGCCAGCGCGCCCACCTGCCGGCCTTGCGGAACTCCTCCGACCAGCTGCGTGGTGAACAGGCCGACGCTGCGGGCCAGCGGCTGCACGGTGCGGTCGATCTGCAGCGCCAGTTCCCGCGTCGGAGCGAGGATGATGCCCCGCGGCGCGCGGCCCGCCTGCCGCGCGCCGCCGGAGCGGGACCGCAGCAGCGATTCGACCATCGGGGCGGCGAACGCGATGGTCTTGCCGCTGCCGGTGCGGCCGCGGGCGAGCACGTCGCGCCCGTCGAGGATCGCGGGGATCGCGGCGGCTTGCACTGCAAACGGGTGCGCGGCACCCAGGTCGGCCAGGGCGGCGACGATATTCGCCCCCAGCCCGAGGTCGCCGAACCCGGGCGTGGCGGCATCCGGATCCACCGCCAGGGCCCGCAGGCGCTCGAAGACGATGTCCTCGGACACCGGTGCCGGACGGGTCGCGGGCGCCCTGCTCGGCTCGGGTCGGTCCGTCCGCGGCGACGCCGGCGACCGCCGGGTTCCCGGCGGTGCGGCGCGCTTGCCCGATCGGGCGTAACGCGGATCGAAGTCACGGGCGGGACGGCCGCCCGCGGGTCTCTTGTTCTTGGGCACGCGGTCCCTCCGCCCCCCACGATACCCGGCGGATCGCCGTACGCTGTCGTCGTGCCGACTGCCGATCCGACCGGGCGCCGATTCTCCATCCGCACCGGCGAGGTCGCCGCCGAGATCACGGAGGTCGGTGCGTCGTTGCGGAGCCTGCGGATCCGCAACGTGGGCGTCGTGCCCGGCTACCCGGAGGGGATGCCGACACCGGCGGCCGCGGGACTGGTGATGGCGCCGTGGCCCAACCGCGTCCGCGACGGGGTGTGGCGTCAGCGCGGGCAGGAGCATCGGCTCGCGCTGACCGAGCCGGCCCTGGGGAACGCGTCGCACGGGCTGCTGCGCTTCACCGCGTATCGCGTGCTGTCCCGCCGGACGGACCGGGTGACGCTCGGGGCCGTCATCTACCCGCAGACGGGCTACCCCTTCCATGTCGTCTCCTCCGTTCGCTACCGCGTCCGCGTCGACGGGCTGGAGGTGCGCCACGAGCTGACCGTCGCCGGGGAGGATGCCGCACCGGTCGCCGTCGGCGCGCACCCGTACCTGCAGATCGGAGGGTGGGACACGGCGGACCTGCTCCTTCAGGTTCCCGGCGAGCGGTGGTACCCGACCGATTCGCGGAGCCTGCCACTGGATCCGCTGCCGGTGGATGCCGCCCACGATCTGAGGTCGCAGCGACGCGTGGGCGACCTCGAACTCGACACCTGCTACACGGACCTGACCCGCGACGACGACGATCGCGTGCGGGTGCGCCTGACCGCTCCCGGTGGTCCGCAGGTCACGCTGTGGGGCGGCCCCGGCATCCGGCACGTGCAGGTCTTCACGACCGATCGCTACCCCGGGCATCCGGTCGCCCTCGCGGTCGAACCGATGAGCGCGCCCCCGGACGCACTGAACTCGGGAGTGGATCTGCAGTGGCTGTCGCCGGGCGAGAGCTCGCACGTCGAGTGGGGCATATCGCTCGCGACCGCGGGCTGATCGCTCCGCTGTAACGAGAGCGATCGCGTAGCGTAACGGATTCCCGCTAGGGTATGCGCAGCGGCGAGGCCGTCGCGCCGGTTTCGGCGCCCGTCTCCGGAGGCGGTCCCGATGACGCGTCCGAGTCACCGGTATCCCGTCTGGGTGGAGGGAATCCCTTGATCGTCGCACTCCCGTCGTTGAGCGGCCTTCCCCTGCCGGGCACCGCTTCGACCCCGCCGCAACGCGCGCGGGACTCCGTCCGCTCGCTGCAGAGCGCCGGCGCTCTGCGGCTGGCGGTGCTGGCGCTCCTCGTCCTGGCCGGTGGGATCGCCGTGTCGGCAGCGACGACGACGGATCCGCTCTGGTGGCACCTGCACTTCAGCCGGCTCGGCACGTTCCACACCGCGTCGGGCGCCGTGTTCAACGGCACCCTCGTCGCGTCGGGCGCCGTGATCGCGGCATTCGCCCGCTCCGCCGGCCGCGAACTGCGGCGGCTGGAGTCGCACCTGGTCCGTCGCGGCACCGCCGTCACCGCTCGCATCCTGTTCACCGGCGTCGGTGTGAACCTGGCGCTGGTCGGGATGGTGCCGCTGAACAGCAACAAGCTCGTGCACGATCACGTCGCTGCCGCGATGGTGCTCTCCTTCGGCGCGCTCCTGCTGTCCTCTCCGTGGCTGATGCACCGGATGCCGCGACGTCTCGTGGTGACCACCGGCGCCGTGTTCTTCTACCTCTTCGCGGGCGGATGGCTGTTCGTATCGGCCACCATCAACCTCGCCCTCTTCGAGGTGATCGCCTTCAGCGCGATGTTCACGTGGACGGGCGTGCTGCTGGTGTGCATGCGGCGCGGGGCCCGCGTCACTCCTCGCCACGTCGCGCCCGACGGCTGCTCCCGGCCGGGGCATCCTGGGGCGCGTCGGACGACTCGGACCGCTCCGGCGCCCCGCCGCGAACCTCGCGCCGTGCGGCCCGCCGCTCGCGCGCTCCCTCGACGAGGTTGTACAGAGTCGGCAGCACCACGAGCGTCAGCACCGTGGAGGACACCAGACCGCCGATGACCACGATCGCCAGCGGCTGAGACAGGAAACCGCCGTGACCGGTGATGCCCAGCGCCATCGGTGTCAGGGCGAGGATGGTGGCCAGCGCGGTCATCAGGATCGGGCGCAGACGACGCGAGCCGCCGGCGATCACCGCATCGTGAGCGGATAGACCCTTCTCCCGGTACTGGTTGACCAGGTCGACCAGCACGATCGCGTTCGTCACGACGATGCCGATGAGCATCAGCAAGCCGATGAGCGACGCGACGCCCAGCGGCACTCCGGTGGCGAGCTGCAGCAGCACGGCTCCGGTCGCGGCGAACGGCACCGACACCAGCAGCAGCAGCGGCTGGCGCAGCGACCGGAAGGTCGCGACCATCACGACGTACACGATCAGGATCGCGGCGAGCATGGCGAGGCCCAGTTGGGAGAACGCGCTCTCCTGTTGGCTGAGCACGCCGCCGAGGGTGGCGGTGGCGCCGGTCGGCAATTCGACTCCGTCGAGCGCCGTCGTCACGGCCGTCGAAGTGGCCGTGAGGTTGTCCCCGCTGGGCGTGACCGTGACCGTCGCGGTGCGCTGACCGCGCTCGGTGGTGATGGAGGTGGGGCCCTCGGTCTGCTCGACCGTGGCGATGGAGTCCAGTCGCACGGGGCCGGCCGCGGTCGGGATGCTCATCGCGCGTAGTTCGTCGACCGTCGCCGGGGTCTCAGCCGCAGCGAGGTACACAGTGATGCTCGTGTCATCGACCTCGACCGTCCCGATCGATCGAGGCTGCATGGTGCCCGCGACGATGCCGCCGACCGCGACCTCGGACAGTCCGAGAGCGGACGCCTTCTCGCGGTCGACGGTGACGCCGATGTATGGCAGGGAGGCCGACAGATTGCTGCTGACCTGGCTGACGTCGTCCACGCCGTCCAAGGCGTTCACGACCTCGTCCGTGGCCTGCTGCAGGCTCGCGCGATCCGGCGCGGCGATGTCCACCTCTATGTCGCTGGGCGCGAATCCGCCGCCGGCACTGGAGAGGGTGATCGTCCCGGAGTCCGGCAGCCCGTCCACAGCCCGCTGCACGTCGGCGCGCACCGCGGTCTGGTCGGCCGAAGGGTCCGTGGTGATCGAATAGGTGATGCCGCCCCCGCCGCCGGCGAAGGCGTCGCGCAGCGGCGAGCCGGTCGAGCCGATCGAGACCTGGACGATGTCGACGCCCTCGACGTCCGTGATCGCGTTCTCGACCTGCTCCGCGGCGGCGCTCTGCGCGTCCAGCGACGGTGCCGGACCGAGGTCCTGCGTCATGCTGAACGTGTTCTGGCCGGAGTCCCCGAGGAAGTTGGTCTTCATGAACGGCGCGGCTGCGGCCGTGCCGCCGAGCACCAGCACCGCGAGCACCACGGTCACCCAGGAGTGCCGCAGCGTCCACCCGAGCACCGGCAGGTAGACCTTCTGCAGGCGGGACGGGGGCGCGTCGGGCGACTCGGGGTCGACGGGTTCGCCGTCGGCGCCGAGGACCGGCTTGCCGGGCTTGAGGAACCAGTATGCGAGCACCGGCACGATGGTCAGCGCCACCAACAGGGAGGCGGCCATCGCGATCGTGACCGTCAGCGCGAAGGGCCGGAACAGTTCGCCGGTGATGTCGCCGACGAACGCGATGGGGAGGAACACCGCCACGGTCGTGATCGTGGATGCCGTGATCGCCGAGGCGACCTCGCGCACGGCGAGGATGATCGACGCCGTCTTGTCCGCGCCCTCGACGTAGTGGCGCTTGATGTTCTCGATCACCACGATCGAGTCGTCCACCACGCGGCCGATCGCGATGGTGATCGCGCCCAGGGTCAGGATGTTGAGCGTGTAACCGAACGCCTGGATGCCGATGAACGTGATCAGGATGCTCGTCGGAATGGAGATGGCCGTGACGAGCGTGGAACGCACCGAGAACAGGAACAGCAGGATCACGAGCACCGCGAACACCAGGCCGAGCAGGCCCTCCGTTCCAAGCGCTTCGATGGACTGCTGGATGAAGGGGGCCTGGTCGAAGACGACGGTGAACTGCGCGGCGCCTCCCAGGTCGTCGGTCAGACCCGGGAGGGCGTCGGTGACGGCCTGCGAAACCTCCACCGTGTTGGCGGAGGGGAGCTTGGTGATCGCGATCGTGAGCGCCTGCTCGCCGTTCACGCGGGAGATGGACGTGACCGGATCCTGATCCAGTGCCACGGTGGCGACGTCCGAGATCGTGACCGGTTCCGACTGGAACTGCGCCGCGCTGGAGGGGACCAGTGGCAGGGCACCGATCTCCTCCACCGTCGCGATCTTGGCCCCGGTCTGCACGGTGAGCGACTGGTCGCCCTCGCTGATCTCGCCACCCGGGAACAGCACGCCGTTCTGCTCCAGCGCGTCGCTGATCGCCTGCTGGGTGAAGCCGGCCGCGGCGAGAGCCGCCTGATCCGGAGTGATCGTGACGCGTTGGCCGATGCCGCCGACGATCTGCGCGGAATTGACGCCCTCGATGTCCTCGAGCGCCGGGATCACGGTCGCCTCGAGCTGCGCCTGGATCTGCTGCGCGTCGTCGTAGCCGGTGACGGCGAGCTGGATGACGGGGAAGTCGTCGATGGAGACGGCCGCGACATTGGGTTCCACATCGGCGGGCAGCTGCGACTGGATGCGGCTGATCGCCGAGTTCATCTTCTGCTCGGCGGTGGCCATGTCGGTGCCGTACGTGAAGCGGGCCTGCACGATGGACGCGTTGGTGGTGCTCGTGGCGGTGGTGGATTCGAGTCCCGGCACCCCCTGGATGGCCGACTCGATCGGAGTGGACACGTCGTTGTTGACGACATCCGGGGAGGCGCCCGGGTACACGGTCACGACCGACAGCACCGGCAGCTCGACGGAGGGGATCAGTTCCTGCTTGAGGCTGTTCAGGGCGATGCCGCCGAACACGGCGGCGACGACGGTCACGAGGGCGATGAGAGCGCGGTTCTTGAGGCTGAGGACGGCCAGATTCGACACAGGCTGCTTTCGGGGTGAGCCGGAGGTACCGGGTGCGGATGACGCGATCGATACACGAATGTATCGACGTCAGTATCGCATAGGGCCGCTCGTGCTTCGCCGAGTGCTCACCCAGCCAGCAGCGTCCCGGCCGTGAGCCCTGCCGCAGCCGCCGCCACCGCGCCCGCGGCGTTCGCGAGGATGTTCAGCGTCGCCGCGCGGGTGCGTCCGGCGAGTATCAGCGTCGCGGCCGCCGCGTTGACCGCGCTGAAGGTGGTGTACCCGCCCAGCAGCCCCGCCCCCGCCGCAACCAGAGCAGTGGTCTCGGACGCCACGCCGGTGACGACGCCGAGCAGGAACGAGCCGCTCACGTTCACGACCAGCGTTCCCCAGGGGAACCGGGTTCCCAGGCGGGCGGTCACCACGACGTCCACCAGATAGCGCGCCGCGGCGCCGGCCGCTCCGCTGGCGCCGACGATCGCCAGCAGGACGGGAATCACGGGCGGGCCGCCCGCGGTCGACCGCACAGCAGACCGGCGAGCGCGACCGCGGCACCGACGACGACGGTCGCGCCGGTGATCCAGACCGGCACGGTCAGCGCCTGCAGGGCGAACGCGCTGTAGGTGGTGAATCCGCCGAGCAGTCCGGTGCCGACGAACAGCCGGATGGCCTGGGTCCGCGGTCCGTCGCGAAAGCGCGCCAGAACGCCGACGAGAAGGCCCAGCGCGAACGACCCGACCACGTTGATGGCCGGCACGGTGAGCTCCGGCCACCCGGAAGCGCCGACAACCGCGAGCACCTCCCGCGCGGTGGTGCCGAGCGCGCCGCCGAGCGCGACGAGCCCCAGATGAGCCCAGGAGAACCCTGCTCCCTCTGCCACCAGGCCACGGTACCGGTCAATCCGGTCCGATGAGCAGCTCGCGAAGGGCGCGTTGGGAGAGCGCGCGCATCCGGGCGCGTCCGCATGATGCCCGGGGCTGCGCCGGGAGTCGCCCGGCGCAGCCGAGCCATCTCAGTGGGAGCGGAGGCGGGAGATCAGCTCCGCCTTGCGCAGCCGCGACGTTCCCGTGATCCCCAGTTCACGGGCGCGGGCGCGCAGGCGCGGAACCGTCCAATCCTCGTAGTCCCCCGCAGCCCCGCCCCGGGCACCTACGGCGCCGCGGCCGTCGCGGGCCGCGGCGTTGGATATGCGAGCGGCCTTCTGAGCGGACGCTCCCTCCTCTCGAAGGGTCTCGTACAGTTCCGGATCCTTGAGGCTGCCGGATGCTCTTCTATCAGGCATCGCTGCTCCTTCCGTCCGTTCGGAACTCCCACGGTACGGACCGCAGCGTCCGGACCCCGGGGCATTGACAGGCGTCCCGCCGCGCAGTAGCGCCCTACCATTCCACCGCGGCGCACGTCAACGCCCGAACCGACGGCCTGAACACCGCCCTGAACTGGCTTCTCTGGGTGGCGCTGATCGTCGGGGTCATCGCGCTGATCGCATTCCTGTTCCGGGTGATCTCCGGCAGCAGGCGCTGAAGCCCCCGGCCGGCGCGTGCGGCGGGATCAGCCGGTCGCGCCGGCCAGGGGCGGCAGCGCCTCGTCCTCGTGGCCCGGGGGCGCCGGGACCACGAGGACGGGCCGCTGCTGCCGGTGCGTGAGGCGCGCGGCCACCGAGCCGGTGAAGAACTCGCGCACCGACTCACCCAGACCCCGCCGCCGGGTGCCGACCACGATGAGCGGCGCGTCAAGGGTGTCCGCCAGCCCGGACAGGGCGGATGCCGGATCGCCCACCAGCGAGGTCACCTCCCAGGACAGGTCCGTCCCCGCGAACCTCGCCTCCGCCGTCGCCTGCACAGCAATACGCTCCGAACGAGTACACGCTACA
>CAVOZX010000004.1:0-8940 GCA_963701365.1 uncultured Actinomycetota bacterium
CTGTATCTGCTCGGAATCACCCGTGATGAGCTCGACGGGTCGGTGTGGGCGGATGCCGTGCACGGACACCTCGGCGGTCGGCCCCCGGCGGCCGACCTGGACGCCGAGAGGCGCCTGGCCCGCGTCATCCGCGCGGCGGCCGACCAGGGTCTGATCTCCGCCGCTCACGACCTGTCAGACGGGGGACTGGCGGCCGCTCTGGCCGAGGGAGTGCGCCGGTTCGGGGTCGGAGCCCGGGTGTGGCTGGATGGGATCATCGACCGCGATGGCGTGGATGCCGTCGCGGCGCTGTTCTCCGAATCGGCGGCCCGCGCACTCGTGGTCGTTCCCCGCGAGGACGATGTGCGGTTTCGGGGTCTGTGCGACGGTCGCGGGTGCCCGGTCCTGCGGATCGGCGTGACGGACGGAGCCGACGGCGAGGAACCAGCGCTCGAGATCCAGGACGTGCTCCGGATGGATGTGAGCGAATTGCGGGAGCTGGCCACCGGGCCGCTGCGCGCCGCGTTCGGCGAGACCGTCACGGAAGGGCAGCGGTGACCATGACCGACGACGACGAGATGGCCGGATTCCGGGAGCGCCGGCAGGGGCGGATGCGCGTGGTCGCGTGGATCGTGATCATCGCCTTGGTCCTGGTCGGCGGCGGAGCGACCGTGCTCGCTCTCCTGTTCGGCTGAGCGCCGGGCGCGGTCAACCGCGGTCCCGCTCCCGATAATTCACGATATGATGGATCCATCATGCCGTGGTCATCCGGGGATCGTCCCGTGTACGAGCTCAAGGCCGAACTGTTCAAGGGTCTCGCCCACCCGGTCCGGATCCGCATCCTGGAGATCCTGGCGGCCGAGGATGAGGTGGGCGTCGCCGATCTGCAGGCCGAACTCGGGCTCGAGCCTTCGCACCTCTCCCAGCACCTGGCCGTGTTGCGCCGATACCGTCTGGTGACGGCGGAGCGCCGGGCCTCCCACGTCTACTACCGCCTGTCCGACCCGCGGGTCGCCGAACTGCTCTCCGCTGCGCGCGCACTGCTGGCGAACCTCCTGGCATCCCAGAGCGCTCTGGCGGCGGACGCCGCCGCGTCCGGGTCCGGGCGCGCATGACCGGTATCCGCCCCCGGCGGTGGAGCCGAGCGCTCGACTACGTCCGCGCACTGCTGCCCGGACCCGCCGACTACCGAATGGTGCCCCGCACCTGGCGCGGCGATCTCACCGCCGGCGTCACCGTGGGCATCGTGGCCCTACCGCTCGCCCTCGGGTTCGCCGCGAGCGCGGGCCTGGGCCCCGAGGCCGGCCTGATCACCGCGATCGTCGCGGGCGTGCTCGCCGCCGTGTTCGGCGGTTCCGATGTGCAGGTCTCGGGCCCGACGGGTGCGATGGTGGTCGTCCTGGGGCCGATCGTCGCTACGCACGGTGCGGGAGCCGTCGCGGCCGTGACCCTCATGGCCGGTGCCCTGGTCGTGACGGCCGGCGCCCTGAGACTGGGCCGCGCGGTGTCGTTCATACCGTGGCCGGTGATCGAGGGGTTCACGCTCGGCATCGCGGTCATCATCTTCGCCCAGCAGATCCCGTTCCTCACGTCCGCGACACCGGCGCACGGCGGAGCACAGCCGGCCAACGCGATCCTGGCGGCGGTCCATGCCCTGCTGACAGCGGACCCTGCCTACCTGGCGTGGTCGGCCGGGGCCGTCGCGATCGCGGCGGCGCTGATGGTGGTCGCGCCTCGCATCCATCCCGCGATCCCCGGCTCTCTTCTGGGCATCGTGGTCGTGACCGCGGTCACGGTCCTCCTTCCGACCCCGCTCACCTCGATCGGAGCGCTGCCGGCCGCGATTCCGATGCCCGCCCTGCCCTCACTCGACCTGGCCACGGTGACCGGTCTCGCGCCGGCGGCGGTCGCCGTCGCCGCGCTCGCGGCGATCGAGTCGCTGCTGTCGGCGCGCGTCGCCGGATCACTGGCCGACACCGGACGCCTCGACCCCGACCGTGAACTGATCGGGCAGGGCGTCGCCTCGATCGGATCGGCGCTCTTCGGCGGCATGCCGGCGACCGGCGCGATCGCCCGCACGGCCGTGAACGTACGCTCCGGCGGGCGCAGCCGACTGGCCGCGATCGTGCATGCCGGGGTGCTCGCCGCGATCCTGCTGGCGGCGGCCGAACCCGTGGGGCGGCTGCCCATGGCCGCCCTGGCGGCGGTGCTCATGGTGACCGCCGTGCAGATGGTCCACCGGGAGACGGTGAGGTCGATCCTGCGATCCACACGGACCGATGCCGCCGCGTTCGTGATCACCGCACTGGTCACCGTGTCCTTCGATCTGATCGTCGCGGTCCTGATCGGGGTCGCTTTCGCCGGGTTCGTCGCGGTGCGCGCCCTGGCGCGATCGACCGGTGTGCGCCGCGAACCGATACCGGACGAGCCGCGCGCCGGCGACGAGCGGATCGCGGTCATGCTCATCGACGGCCCGCTCTTCTTCGCCGGGTCGCAGCGCGTGGCCGAGGAGCTCGACGCCGCCGACGGCGTCGCCGTGACCATCCTCCGGATGTCACGGCTCGAACTGGTCGACGCGACGGGTGCCCGGGCGATCTCGGACATCGTCCAGTCCATGGAGCGGCGGGGGGTCACCGTCCTGCTGAGCGGGGTGCGACCCGGTCACGAGGAGCTGTTCCGGTCCGTCGGAGTGCTCGCGGCGCTTCGTGACCATCGGCATCTGTTCGAGGGCCTGGATGCCGCTGTCGAGCACGCCCGCAGTCATGTCCGGCGCGCTGCCGCGCAACCTACGACGTGACGCCGCACCGAGCGTCTAGCCGTCGCCGGCGGCGGCCTCCGTGTGGTGGCGGATGACCTCGGCCACGACGAAACCGAACCACTTCTGCGCGAACTCCGGATCGAGGTCTGCATCGGCGGCCAGCATCCGCAGCCGGGCCACCTGCTGCTCCTCCCGAGCCGGATCCGCCGGTGGCATCCCGTGGCGGGCCTTGAGCTGGCCGACCTGCTTCGTGCACCGGAATCGCTCGGCGAGCAGGTAGATCAGCGCGGCATCAATGTTGTCGATACTGGCGCGCAGTCGCTGCAGGGTGCGCTCCGGGTCCGCTTCGGTCATGGCATCCTCCTCGCGTCTCCGACACTATCGCGAGCACCCTCGCCCCTAGAGTGAGTCCATGCCCGAGCGCCCCGCCGCACCTGACGACGCCGCCGCCACGCCCCCGCCGCCTGCCGCCGGCTCCAGCGCGATCCATTGGGCAGCACTACGATCGCCCTTCACCGTCGGCTTCTTCCTCACCCTTGGCGGCCTCGTCGCCGTCCTGGTGGGGATGGCGGTGTCGAACCTCTCGACGGTGATCATCTACGTCGTGTTCGCCCTGTTCGCCGCGCTCGGACTCGACCCGGTGGTGCGCCTGCTGCAGCGGCGCGGGATGCCCCGGGCCTGGGGCATCGTGGTCGTCTACGCGGCGTTCGCGCTGATCCTGGCGGGCGTCCTGCTGCTGATCGTCCCCACGCTCGTGGACCAGGTCGCGCAGTTCATCACCGGCATCCCCTCGCTCATCGACGGTTTCCAGCGCTCAGACGCGTACGCATGGCTGCAGGCGACGTTCGGCGCGTCGATCAACGACATGCTCACCGCCGTCGAGAAGTTCATCATCGATCCCAGCAATATCGCGGCCATCGGAGGCGGCGTGCTTCAGGTCGGCATCACGATCGCGACGGGGATCTCGGGCGTGATCATCGTCTTGGTGCTCAGCCTGTACTTCCTGGCGTCGCTGCCGACCATCAAGCAGTCGTTCTACAGTCTCGCGCCCGCCTATGCCCGGCCGGGAGTCTCCTCCATCACCGACGAGATCACCGATTCGGTCGGCGGATACCTCATCGGCATGGCGATGCTCGCCTTCTTCAATGCGACGTTCGCGTTCATCCTGTTCCTGGTCCTGGGTCTGCCGTTCCCACTGCTGATGGCGGTGGCGGCATTCGGCATCACGTTGATCCCGCTCATCGGCCCCGTACTGTTCTGGATCGTCGCGTCCGTGTTCGCGCTGCTGACCAGTCCGCTCTCGGCCCTGATCTTCGCGATCGCCTACCTGGTGTATATGCAGATCGAGGCCTACGTCCTGACACCGAGGGTGATGAACCGGGCGATCTCGATTCCCGGGTCCCTGGTCGTGATCGGTGCGCTCGTCGGCGGCACGCTGCTGGGACTTCTCGGAGCGCTCGTGGCGATCCCGGTGACCGCATCGGTCCTGCTGATCCTCAAGCGCGTGCTGATCCCCCGTCAGGACGCGAAGACCGCACGGGAGTGAGTTCCCAACCCCGCCGGCCGTTCCCTCAGGCCAGGAGGTCGTGGCGGACGACGACCGCGTCCCGCGCCGCACCGACCCCGACCACGGAGATCCGAGTTCCGCTGAGATCCTCCAGCGTCAGGACATACTCGCGCGCCTCACGGGGCAGATCGTCGAAGGACCGGACGCTGCTGAGCTCGTCGTCCCATCCGGGCAGCTCGTCGTAGACGGGGCGGGCGTGATGGAAGTCCGACTGGTTGACCGGCACGTCCTCCGTGCGCACGCCGTCGATGTCGTACGCCACGCACACGGGGATCCGCTCGAGTCCCGTCAACACGTCGAGCTTGGTCAGGACCAGATCCGTGATGCCGTTGATGCGTCGCGCGTAACGGGTCACAGGCGCGTCGTACCACCCGACCCGGCGGGGACGTCCCGTCGTGGTGCCGAATTCGAATCCTCGCGATCGCAGCCACTCGCCCGTCGCGTCCGACAGCTCGGTCGGGAACGGTCCCGCACCCACCCGGGTGGTGTACGCCTTGGCGATGCCGACGATGCGATCGAGCCGGCGCGGGCCGACGCCACTGCCCGTGGCGGCGCCGCCGGCAGTGGCGGAGGAACTGGTCACGAACGGGTAGGTGCCATGGTCGACGTCGAGCATCGTGGCCTGGCCCCCCTCGAACACCACCACCTCGTCGCGATCGAGGGCGTCGTTCAGCAGCACGCTCGTGTCGCTGACCAGGGGCCGCAGTCGCTCGGCGTAGGAGAGCAGATCCTCCACCACCTCCTCGACGGCGATGGCGCGGCGGTTGTAGACCTTCACCAGCAGGTGGTTCTTCTGATCCAGGGCGCCCTCGACCTTCTGGCGCAGGATGTTCTCGTCGAACAGGTCCTGGATGCGGATGCCCACCCGGTTGATCTTGTCGGCGTAGGCCGGGCCGATCCCGCGACCGGTGGTGCCGATCTGGCGCTTGCCGAGGAAGCGCTCGGTCACCTTGTCGAGGGTGCGGTGGTAGGACGCGATCACGTGCGCGTTCGCGCTGATGCGCAGTCGAGATGTGTCCACGCCGCGGGCGTTCAGCGCCTCGATCTCGTTGAAGAGCACTTCGAGGTCCACCACGACCCCGTTGCCGATCACGGGGTTGACCCCGGGCGACAGGATGCCGCTGGGCAGCAGGTGGAGCGCGTACTTCTCGTCGCCGATCACCACCGTGTGGCCGGCGTTGTTGCCGCCGTTGAACTTCACCACCCAGTCGGTGCGCGCGGCCAGCAGGTCGGTGGCCTTGCCCTTGCCCTCGTCGCCCCACTGCGCGCCGACGATCACGATTCCTGGCACAGAGGCCTCCCGGGCTGTCCGACGGTACGGCCCATCCTATCGGCCGGGGTCCGACGGCCCCGGCGGGGCAGGAGGACCGTCCCCCGTAGACTCGGGGCATGTCGAAGGTCCTCCAGTCCCTACCGGTCGGCGAGCGGGTGGGCATCGCGTTCTCGGGCGGACTGGACACCTCGGTGGCAGTGGCGTGGATGCGCCACAAAGGCGCCGTCCCGTGCACGTACACGGGCGACCTCGGCCAGTACGATGAGGCCGACATCGCCCAGGTACCCGGGCGCGCCCTGCAGTACGGCGCGGAGATCTCGCGGCTGGTGGACTGCCGGCGCGCTCTCGTTGAGGAGGGACTGGTCGCACTGTCCTGCGGCGCGTTCCACATCCGGTCCGCCGGGCGCACCTATTTCAACACCACTCCGCTGGGCCGGGCCGTGACCGGCACCCTCCTGGTGCGGGCGATGAAGGAGGACGGCGTCGACATCTGGGGCGACGGGTCCACCTACAAGGGCAACGACATCGAGCGCTTCTACCGGTACGGCCTGCTGGCAAATCCGGCGCTGAAGATCTACAAGCCGTGGCTCGACGCCGACTTCGTCACCGAACTCGGCGGGCGCCACGAGATGAGCCAGTGGCTGGTCGCACACGGCTTCCCGTACCGGGACAGCGCCGAGAAGGCCTACTCGACCGACGCGAACATCTGGGGAGCCACGCATGAGGCGAAGATCCTGGAGCAGTTGGACGCGTCACTGGAGACCGTCGACCCCATCATGGGGGTGCGGTTCTGGGACCCCGCCGTCGAGATCCCCGCCGAGGACGTGTCGATCGCCTTCGATGCCGGTCGGCCCGTGGCGATCAACGGCGTCGAGTTCGCCGATCCGGTCGCGCTGGTTCGCGAGGCGAACGCGATCGGCGGCCGGCACGGCCTGGGGATGAGCGATCAGGTCGAGAACCGCATCATCGAAGCCAAGAGCCGCGGAATCTACGAGGCGCCGGGGATGGCCCTGCTGTTCGTCGCCTACGAGCGGCTGGTCAACGCGATCCTCAACGAGGACACGCTGGCGACCTACCACGAACAGGGGCGGCGCCTGGGCCGGCTGATGTATGAGGGTCGGTGGCTGGAGCCGCAGTCGCTGATGCTGCGCGAGTCGATCCAGCGCTGGGTGGGCTCGCTGATCACCGGAACGGTCGCGCTGCGATTGCGACGCGGTGAGGACTACACGATCCTCGACACGACGGGGCCATCCCTGTCGTACGCCCCCGAGAAGCTGTCCATGGAACGCGTCGGGGACTCGGCATTCGGGCCCACCGACCGCATCGGGCAATTGACCCTGCGCAACCTCGATATCGCCGACTCCCGCACCCGGCTGGAGCAGTACGCCCGCGCGGGACTCGTGGGCGGGGCCACGGGCCGCCTGCTGGGCAGGATCGATCAGGGCGAGGGGCCCGAGATCACCGAGCACGTCACCCCGTTCAGCGCGGAGCGGGAAGAGCTCGCCGAGGCGACGGACGCGGTCAACGAGTCGGCGGCGTTCGACGCGGGAACCGACTGACTGCCGGCGGTCCGCTCGACCTTCACCGCGGCGGCGTGCCCGCCCCCCCGATGTCGCTCCCCAACTCGTCGACCAGCAGATGATCGCGGTCGATGCCGCCGTTGCGGTAGGCCTGTCGGCCGACCACATGCGCCGACAGCGGCGCCGTCGCCAGTTGCACCAGCACCACCGGCACGAGGAAGGCCACCACCCCCCACGACCGCAGCGACAACGCGATCGCGGTGCAGATGAGGAGGAACCCGAGGACCTGCGGTTTGGTCGCCGCGTGCAGCCGGGAGGGAACGTCGGGGAATCGCACCACGCCGATCGCCGCCGTCAAGCACAGCATCGCGCCGATCAGGATCAGCGCCAGCACCACGGCATCCAGCCATTCCATCGTCACCGGTCCTCCCCGCGTCGCGCCACCAGGCGTGCGATCGCGATCGACCCGAACACCCCGACCGCGGCGACCACGAGCAGGATCGGAAGCGAGCGGGTGTGGTGGTTGATCGCCATATCCGCACCCAGGACGCACAGCACCTCGGTGACCAGTACGTCGGCGGCAACGGCCCGGTCCAGGATCGAAGGTCCGACGGCGATGCGCCACAGCGTCAGGATCGCGGCGGCCGCGAACACCGCCACGATGACGATCAGCACGACGCTCATCGCCCTGATCCTTCAGGTGTGCGCGCGCCGTCGGCCGAGCGCACCTGATGCCGCTGGGTGCGCGTGCCGAACGCGTTCACGATGCGCCGCTCCCATCGCTGCACCCCGGCCCGCTGCCGTTCGAGGTCCGCGGCGGTGCGCACCCCGATCACGTGCAGATAGAGCACCCGCGCCCCGCGGTCCACATCCAGCACCAGCGATCCCGGTATGAGGGAACTGGTCACCGCCGTATGGACCATGATGAAGTCGTCACGTAACGCCTAATCCCCAGTCCGGCGGAAGAATGCCTCCGGATGGCCCCTCAGGCCGCAACCACAGAGCGGACCTTCCGGGTCTATGACGATGTGTCCTGCTTCCGCCGCCAGGCCATCCACGCCCAGCAGCAGCCGACCGCCGAGCACGATTCTCACTGCCAATGCCCGTGCTGATGGTGAGATAAATCATGTCCCCCACGCCCTGCGCGGCGCCGTACAGGTACTCGGCAAGGGCAGCCAGGTTAGCGTCATTGCCGAGGAAAGTCGGGCGGCCGAAGCGCTCGGCGACGAGCGCGCGCAGTGGCACGTCATACCAGCCGGGCAGATTGGACGCTTCGCGCACGACGCCCGTGGTCGGGTTTAGGGGTGCCGGGTGCGCCAATGCCCACACGACGATTTCGCCCGGCGCAACGCCCCGCATGACCTGTTCCATGGCCTGGTAAATCCGCGCAAGCACCGCATCCGGTCCCTCGTGCGCCTGCGTCAGGCTAGCCGCACGACGTAGCATCTGGCCGTCCGTATCGCAGAGAGCAGCCCGGATCTGGGTGCCTCCCAGGTCCACGGCCACGACTAAAGGCGGCATAACTCAAGCTCCTCGCACACAACGGAGTAACGGAGTCCAGTATACCATGCTCTCTCGGGAATCTTCCAACTTCAGCCCGTTGTGCTTGCCGGTGCGGAACCGGTCGCCGCGGAGGCACAGAGGACGTCGAGGGGATAATGATAGAGAGATAATCGTGCCTGTACAAACCGCCCGGACCCGCTTGCCAGGTACGGGCAGACAAGAGTTATGCTGCGGGTATTCAGGCCGGATAGATGAAAGGATTGTCATGCGGGTTTTCCTTGCGGGCGTGATGCAGGCGTCGAACTATGGCAAGGAGTTGTTCGACAGCAATACGTGGTTC
>CAVOZX010000005.1:0-15060 GCA_963701365.1 uncultured Actinomycetota bacterium
CGACCAATTGCTACCCCGATCCACCCCGAACTGGCGGGGCCGCTGGCCGACATTCTCGACAGCACGTACGGGCTCATCGTCTACCAGGAGCAGGTGATGGCCGTCGCCCAGCGCGTGGCGGGATACACCCTCGGTCAGGCCGATCTGCTGCGCCGGGCAATGGGCAAGAAGAAGAAGTCCGAGCTCGACAAGCAGCAGGCCGCGTTCTTCGCCGGCATGGCGGACCGCGGATACTCCCCGGACGCACGGACGACGCTGTGGCGCGTGCTCGAGTCCTTCGCGGACTACGCGTTCAACAAGGCGCACACGGCGGCGTACGGGCTCATCTCCTACTGGACCGCGTACCTGAAGGCCCACTACCCGGCGGAGTACATGGCAGCGCTCCTGACCAGCGTCGGCGACGCGAAGGACAAGCTGGCCGTCTATCTCAACGAGTGCCGCCGCATGGGCATCCGCGTCCTCCCGCCCGACGTCGCGGAGTCTGGCCTGTACTTCGCCGCCGTCGGCGAGGACATCCGCTTCGGGCTGGGTGCCGTCCGCAACGTCGGTACCGCCGTGGTGGCCGCCATCATCGAGACCAGGGCCGGCGGCGGGTTCGCATCCTTCCACGACTTCCTCGCGCGCGTGCCGGCCACCGTCTCCAACAAGCGGACGGTCGAGTCCCTGATCAAGGCCGGCGCGTTCGACTCGCTCGGCGACACCCGCCGCGCGCTGCTGGAGATCCACGAGGACGCCGTCGAGCAGGCCGTCATCGACAAGCGGCGAGAGGCCAACGGCGAGGTCGGATTCGATTTCGACAGCCTCTGGGACGAACCTGCGGAGGTGACGAAGGTCCCTCCGCGCCCCGAGTGGACCAAACGGGACAAGCTGGCGTTCGAGCGGGAGATGCTGGGTCTGTACGTGTCGGACCACCCGCTGGCGGGACTGGAGGTGCCCCTGGCTCGACACGCTTCGACCACCATCCACGATCTGCTCGCCGCGGAGAACACTGCCGACGGCGACCAGGTCGTCCTGGCCGGGCTGGTGACGGGAGTGCAGCACCGGGTCGCCAAGACCAGCGGGAACGCCTACGCCACGGTGACGGTGGAGGATTTCGACGGCGAGGTCGGCGTGCTCTTCCTCGGCAAGGCGTACCTGGAGTTCCAGGGGGTCCTCGAGCCCGACGCGATCCTCGTCATACGCGGTCGCGTGGCGCTGCGCGACGAGAGCATCGTCGTGCACGCGCATTCCGCATTCGTCCCCGACCTGGGTGCGACCGGTCCCGATGGTCCGCTCGTTCTCGTGATCCCCGAGCGCAGAGCCAGCGAGTCCGCCGTCCGCGAGTTGGACCGGATCCTCCAGCGTCACCGCGGTGACACGCCGGTCATGCTCAAACTGCGCCGGGATGGGATCGCGCGGGTGTTCGAGGTGCCCCACCCCGTGGCGGTGACGGCGGACCTCTACGGCGAGTTGAAGGGGCTGCTCGGCCCGCAGTGCCTGGGCTGAGTTCCTCTCGCAGCACCGCTCCCGCGACTAGGATCAGCGGTGGACACCGACGGCGGACCGATCGGGAGGGCTGCGGCATGACGGATCCGGTGCGGGGAGAATTCGGCCCCGATGAGGTCATCGGCGACGGCGACGGCGACACGACCCCGGGCGCGGCCCCGGATCTGTACGGGGTGGGGCCGTTCTCGGTGCGCGAGGTGGCTCTCCTGGGGGTCTGGTTCGCGGCGTTCGTGGTGTCCTTCTTCCCGGTGGCCGCAGCCACCGGAGCCTCGGTGTGGCTCTCGGGTCTGTCGTGGATCCTGACCGTGGGGGTGCCCACCGCCGCGGCGTTCCTGATCGCGCTGCGGCGCCTGTCTCCGGATGGTATCCGCCGGGTTGGGTCCCTCGGCATCGACCAGTTCGCCTCGGTCGCGTTCACCGTGTCCGCCGTGATCTGGCTCGGGTGGGTATGGGACACGGTGGCCGTCGTCGCCGCCGGTGGACCGTGGCTTCGCACCTGGGTGATCTGGGTGGAGTTGGTCGCGGCGCTCGCGGGCGTGGTGCTGACGGTGTTCGCCCCGGTGATCCCGGTCCTGGGGGAGGATTTCCGTCACCGGCCCGAGGTTCTCGCTCACCCGAGTGCGAGGCCGATGCGGCCGGTGCGCCCCCGGCCGGTGCGCCCCCGGCCCGCCGATGTGCCCCACGACGCCGGAGAACCGACCGTCGTCGCACCGGTCCCGGCTGCGGCGGCTGCGCCGGACGTGTTCTGGGCTCTGGTCCCGGAGGAACGCGACGTCCTCGACGATCGCGGAGTTGCGTTGTTCGTCGTCGGCCCGACGGCGTGGGCTCTGGTCATCGAGGACCGCGACGGGGTGTTCGTCATCCGGCACGAGGACGGCAGGGTCGGGTTCCTGCACGATACGGCGGACGTGACCCGGGGCTGACCGCGCAGAGCCGGGTCGGGCTCGCGGTAACCTGGAGGGATGCTGCGCACCATCGACCTGCGCGGTCGCAGGCCGAGTGCGAGCGAGCTGCTGGAGATCGTTCCCCGGGCGACGGCCGCCCGCGCCGATGCCCAGGCCGTGGCGGCGCGGCTCGTGGCCGACGTCGCCGAACGCGGCGAAGCGGCGCTCCGAGAGCAGGCCGAACGCTTCGAGGGGGTTCGCGACCATGCGATGCGGGTGCCCGCCTCCCACATCGATGAGGCGCTGGCGGGTCTGGACCCCGCCGTCCGGCGCGCGCTCGAGCAGGCCATCCGGCGGGTCGCCGCGGCATCCGAGGCTCAGATCCCCGCGCCGAGCAGCACCCGGCTCGGGCCCGGCGCGCGGGTCGGTCAGCGCTGGCTGCCGGTTCGTCGCGCGGGCGTGTATGTGCCGGGCGGGAAGGCCGTCTACCCGTCCAGCGTGGTCATGAACGTGGTCCCGGCCCAGGTCGCGGGTGTGGCGCAGATCGCGCTCGCTTCGCCTCCGCAGCCGACGGACGGGCGGGTGCACCCGACCATCCTCGCGGCGGCCGGCATCCTGGGAGTGACCGAGGTGTACGCGATGGGCGGTGCCGGCGCGATCGGCGCGTTCGCGTACGGGATCGGATCAGTGGGGCTCGCCGCCGTCGACGTGGTCACCGGTCCGGGGAACAACTTCGTCGCCGCGGCCAAGCGCGCCGTCGCCGGCAGAGTGGGCCTGGACGCCGAGGCCGGTGCCACGGAGATTCTCATCGTCGCCGACGCTGACGCGGACGCCGGCATCGTCGCCGTCGATGCGATCAGTCAGGCGGAGCATGACGAGCAGGCCGCCGCCGTGGTGGTCACCGACTCCGAGCAGCTCGCCGACCGGGTCCTGTTCGAACTGTCGCGGCGCGTGCCAGCGACCCGGCACGCGGCGCGGGTGCGCGCCGCGCTGACGGGTCCGCAGTCCGCGCTCGTGCTGGTGGACGACCAGGATCAGGCCACGGCGTTCAGCAACGCGTACGCGCCCGAGCACCTGGAGGTGCACACCGCGCGACCGGATCCGGCGCGGTTCGTCAACGCCGGCGCGGTGTTCGTGGGGCCCTGGTCCCCGGTCAGTCTCGGCGACTACCTCGCCGGGAGCAACCATGTGCTCCCGACCGGGGGCCAGGCGCGGTATGCGGCGGGTTTGTCGGCCATGACGTTTCTGCGGGCGCAGCAGGTGATCGAGTACGATCGCGGCGCGCTCGCGGAGGTCGCCGATCCCATCGTCACCCTCGCCCGAGCCGAGGACCTGCCCGCGCATGGCGAGGCGGTCACGGCACGCCTCACCGGATAGCCTGTCGCTACCATGCACTGCCCGTTCTGCCGTCACCCCGATTCGCGGGTCATCGATTCGCGCACCAGCGACGACGGGCTCAGCATCCGCCGGCGGCGGCAGTGCCCAGCGTGCGGAGGGCGCTTCTCCACGATCGAGACGGCCAGCCTGAACGTCATCAAGCGCTCCGGTGTGGTGGAGCCGTTCAGCCGGGAGAAGGTCATCGCGGGCGTCCGGAAGGCCTGCCAGGGCCGGCCGGTGACCGACGCGGACCTGGCGGTGCTCGCGCAGAGCGTGGAAGAGACGGTGCGGGGCAGCGGCGCCTCGCAGATCGACACGAACGAGATCGGCCTGGCGATCCTCGGCCCGCTGCGGGAGCTGGACGAGGTCGCGTACCTCCGATTCGCGAGCGTCTATCAGGCGTTCGAGTCGTTGGAGGATTTCGAGGCCGCCATAGGCCGGCTCCGTGCCGACCACGGGGCCGGGGTGAGCGGCGAAGGGTGAACTCAGCCGCCCGATACCCTGTCGACTGATGTATCCGCTGCTGTTCCGGCTCGTGCTGAGCCGGATGGATCCCGAGCGCGCCCACCACGCCGCGATGATCCTGATCAGGTTCGCCGGGGTGCGGCCGGTGGCGACCCTCCTGCGCCGGTTCACAGCTCCGTCGCCGGTCCTGCGCACTCGGGTCCTGGGTCGCGAGTTCCCCTCGCCGTTCGGGGTGGCGGCCGGGTTCGACAAGGATGCCGAAGCGGTGCTGGGACTCGCGGCGCTCGGATTCGGGCACGTCGAAGTCGGTACGGTGACGGCGACGCCGCAGGAGGGGAATCCGCGCCCCCGGCTGTTCCGGCTGGTCGCGGACCGGGCGGTCGTGAACCGGATGGGGTTCAACAACCGCGGCGCCGCGGCGCTGGCGGTTCGCCTGCGCCGGGCGCGACGGCGTGCGGACCGGCCCGTGATCGGGGTCAACATCGGCAAGACCCGTGTGGTGCCCACCGCGGAGGCGGTCGCGGACTACGTGACCAGTGCACGCATCCTGGCCCCCCTCGCGGACTACCTCGCCATCAATGTCTCATCCCCCAACACGCCGGGTCTGCGGGGGCTGCAGGAGCCGGATCTGCTGCGACCCCTGCTCGAAGCGGTGCGCGCTGCGGCGGGGACCACGCCCGTTCTCGTGAAGTTCGCGCCGGATCTCACCGACGCGCAGATCTCGGCGGTGGCCGCCACCGCGGTCGACGCCGGCATGGCCGGGGTCATTGCCACGAATACGACGCTGTCCCGGGAGGGCCTTCGCACCGAACCCTCCCGGGTGGCGGCGGCTGGGGAGGGCGGGTTGTCCGGGTCACCGCTGAAGGCGCGGTCCCTGCATGCGCTCCGGGTGGTGCGTTCCGCGGTCCCGCCGGAGTTCTGCGTGATCTCCGTCGGCGGCGTGGACACGGCCGACGACGTCGCCGAGCGGCTGGCAGCGGGCGCGGACCTCGTGCAGGGGTACACCGCGTTCCTCTACCGCGGCCCGATGTGGGCGCGGTCGATCAACCGGCAGCTCGACGGGCGCGCGGGGCGCCCGTCACTCCGGGCGCTGACCCCGCGCGACCTGAGGCTTCGGGATGCGCAGGAACCGCATCTGCATCATGCGCATCGCCGCATACCATCCCAGGCCCTTCTCCATCCGGTTCGCGCCGAACCGCGCCCGGGCGGCGCGCTTGACCCGGATCGAGGTGATCACCATGTCGAGGATGGCGGCGATCACGAACACCCACAGCAGCAGATACGAGTACATCTGGATGTCCGCGATCCCCACGAACATCAGCAGCAGCACCACCACCATCACCGGCATGATCCACTCGGCCACGTGCCAGCGGCTGTCGACCCAGTCGCGAACGTAGCGTCGCTGCGGACCGCGGTCCCGTTCCGGCAGGTATCGTTCGTCGCCGTTCGCCATGCCGACGCGAGCGCGCTCCCGCTGCGCCGACAGTTCCGCTCGCGCCTGCTTCTTCGCGGCGCGGCCGTCCGGCACGAGCGGTCGCTTGCGGGCCGCCTCCCGCTCGGCGCGGGTCGGCGTGGGGCGGCCTTTGCCGCCCGTCCTCGCCTCCACGTCCTCCGTGGTCGCGGGAGACGTGTCCGGGGGGTTCTTGGCCATCGGCGGTCCTGGGATCGGGGGAAGGGGTGCCACCTAAGATTACCCGTATGACCGTGGATCGTGACCGCCGCGACGCAGTTCGTGAGGCGGTCGAGGCGGGAATGGCGACGGCTCTGGCGGATCTGGCGGGGCTGGTACGCATCCCGTCGGTGGCGTGGCCCGCGTTCGATCCGTCCCAGGTCCAGGCGAGCGCGCAGGCCGTATCCGCCCTGGCCGAACGCACCGGGGTCTTCGACACCGTCGTGATCCGTCGGGCGGAAACGGCGGAGGGCGAACTCGGGCAGCCGGCTGTGTTGGCGACGAGGGCGGCTCGCGACGGGCGGCCCACGATCCTCCTGTACGCCCACCACGATGTCCAGCCACCCGGGGATGACGCGCAGTGGGAGTCACCGCCCTTCCAGCCCACCGTCCGAGGTGGCCGGCTCTACGGGCGGGGTGCCGCCGACGACAAGGCCGGAATCATGGTGCACCTGGCCGCTCTGCGGGCTGTGCACGAAGCGCTGGGCGGGGACCTCTCGTGGGGCATCACCCTGTTCGTGGAGGGCGAGGAGGAGTATGGGTCGCGGTCGTTCGCGACGTTCCTCGCCGAGCATCGCGAGGCGCTGCGCAGCGACGTGATCGTCGTGGCGGACTCCGGCAACGGGGACGAGCGGACACCGGCGCTCACGGTGAGTCTGCGCGGCAGTGTCCGATTCACCGTGTCCGTCCGGACCCTCGACCACGCGTCGCACTCCGGCATGTACGGGGGAGCCGTGCCGGATGCCATGCTCGCGCTCATCCGCCTGCTGGATTCCCTCTGGTCGGACGACGGCTCCGTCGCGGTAGCGGGGCTGACCTCCCATCTCGGCCCGGTCCCGGCGTACGGCGAGGACGAGTTGCGGGCGGAGACCGGGCTGCTGCCGGGGGTCGCGCCGATCGGGGACGGCCCGGTGCTGGGCCGGATCTGGCACCGACCGGCCATCACGGTGACGGGTATGGACGCCCCGGCCCTCGCCGCGGCATCCAACACCCTCGCATCCCGCGCCGCCGCCGTCGTCAGCGTCCGGATAGCGCCGGACCAGCCCGCGAGCGAAGCGTTCGAGGCGATCACGGCTCATCTGCATGCGCACGCGCCGTTCGGCGCGGAGGTCTCGATCACTGAGGCAGACTGCGCGGACGGCTTCCTCGTGGACACGGCCGGCGCAGCCGTGACGGCGGCGCTGGCCGGGATGCGCGACGGATACGGGGTCGAGCCGGTCCTGACCGGTGTGGGGGGGTCCATCCCGTTCGTGGCGGAGCTGGTGCGCGCATTCCCGGCGGCGCAGATCCTGATCACGGGCGTGGAGGACCCCGGCTCACGGGCGCACAGCCCGAACGAATCGCTGCACCTGGACACCTTCCGCAACGCCGTGTTCGCCGAGGCCCTGCTGCTGGAATCGCTGCACCGGGACGGCCTTCGAACCGGTCCCGCGGCGTAGAATCGCGGCATCCCATCGCCGCGAGGCGCATCCGTCCTGGAGGATCCTGATGAGCGAGACCGCACTGTCGAACGAACCAGCCACCCGTGAGCACGGAGTGGCCCTGACGGACGCCGCGGCCGCCAAGGTCAGGAATCTCCTTGACCAGGAGGGCCGCGACGACCTGCGCCTGCGCGTCGCGGTGCAGCCCGGGGGATGCAGCGGCCTGATCTATCAGCTGTACTTCGACGAGCGGCACCTGGACGGCGACGCGACCGCGGACTTCGACGGCGTCGAGGTGATCGTGGACGACATGAGCGTGCCGTACCTGGACGGTGCGCTGATCGATTTCAAGGACACGATCTCGGAGCAGGGCTTCACGATCGACAACCCGAACGCTCAGGGATCCTGCGCCTGCGGCGACAGCTTCCACTGAGCCTCGACGGTCCCGTTCCGGGCCTCGGAGGCTGGAGGGTTGGCCAGAATCCGGTGTGAGCTTGCCCTAGACTGAGGGTGCTTCATCCGAGACCGGAAAGGTGCGCCGTGCCTTCGAAACGTCGACTCCGTTGGGCCGTTCTTCCGCTGGGGGTCGCCGCCGCGGTGGCCCTGGCCGGGTGCTCCCCGGAGCAGCAACACGGGTTCCTCCCCGGGTTCACCGCCGACGGTGTTCCCGCCACGGACAAGACGGACATGGTCGCCGGTCTGTGGGTCAACTCGTGGATCGTGCTTCTTGTGGTCGGCCTGGTCACGTGGGGCCTGATGCTGTGGGCCATGGTCGCCTACCGTCGGCGCCGCGGCCAGACCGGCCTGCCGGTGCAGTTGCGCTATAACATGCCGATCGAGATCTTCTACACGGTCGTGCCCCTGATCCTCGTGGTCGGGTTCTTCGCGTTCACCGCACGGGACCAGACGATCATCCAGGCTCAGAACGAGGATCCCGACGTCTCGATCGTCGCGATCGGCAAGCAGTGGGCGTGGGACTTCCAATACAACGGCGAGGATGAGCAGGGATCGGACACGGTCTGGTCCATGGGGATCCAGGCGCAGTCCGCGCCCAACGGCGACGTCGATCAGGCCGCGCTCCCGACGCTGTACCTGCCGGTGGACAAGTCGGTGCGGATCGATCTGCAGTCCCGCGATGTGATCCACTCCTTCTGGGTGATCGACTTCCTGTACAAGAAGGACATGTACATCGGTCGGGACAACTCCTGGTCGTTCACGCCCACGCGTGAAGGAACGTACGCGGGCAAGTGCGCGGAACTGTGCGGTGAGTACCACTCGTCCATGCTGTTCACCGTGAAGGTCGTGAGCGAGGGCGAGTACGAGCAGTACCTCGCCTCCTTGCGCGACCAGGGCCAGACGGGCCCCATCGAGAAGGCCTACGACCGGCTCGACAACCTCCCCGGCACCACCGCGAGCGAAGGAGACCAGTGACCATGGCGACGACGCTGCCACTCCAGGAGGACCTTCCCGGCCGGACCGCGACGCTCCCGCCCCGACAGGCGGCCCTGCTGAGCGGATCCCGGGTCGAGCACAAGGGCAACATCGTGGTGAAGTGGATCACCTCCACCGACCACAAGACGATCGGGTATATGTACCTGATCGCGTCGTTCCTGTTCTTCCTGATCGGCGGCGTGATGGCGCTGCTGATCCGAACGGAACTGTTCGAGCCGGGCATGCAGGTGATCCCGACGAAGGATCAGTACAACCAGCTGTTCACCATGCACGGCACGATCATGCTGCTGATGTTCGCGACACCGCTGTTCGCGGGATTCGCGAACGCGTTGATGCCGTTGCAGATCGGTGCCCCGGATGTGGCCTTCCCGCGCCTGAACGCCTTCGCGTTCTGGCTGTTCCTGTTCGGCTCGACGATCGCGGTCGCCGGCTTCCTCACGCCGGCAGGGGCGGCATCGTTCGGCTGGTTCGCCTACCAGCCCCTCGCGAACGCCTCGTTCTCACCCGGCGTGGGCGGGAACATGTGGATGCTGGGACTGGCCATCAGCGGCTTCGGCACCATCTTCGGCGCCGTCAACTTCATCACCACGATCATCACGATGCGTGCGCCGGGCATGACGATGTGGCGGATGCCGATCTTCACCTGGAACGTGATGGTGACGAGCATCCTGGTGCTGCTGGTCTTCCCCGCTCTGGCTGCAGCGCTGTTCGCAGCGGCGGCCGACCGGATCCTCGGCGCTCACATCTTCGACCCGGAGAACGGCGGCGTGCTGCTGTGGCAGCACCTGTTCTGGTTCTTCGGCCATCCCGAGGTGTACATCATCGCCTTGCCGTTCTTCGGTATCATCTCGGAGATCTTCCCGGTGTTCAGCCGGAAGCCGATCTTCGGGTACAAGACCCTGATCTACGCGACGATCGCGATCGCGGTGCTGTCGGTCGCGGTGTGGGCGCATCACATGTACGTGACCGGAGCCGTGCTGCTGCCGTTCTTCGCCTTCATGACAATGCTGATCGCGGTGCCTACGGGGGTGAAGATCTTCAACTGGATAGGCACCATGTGGCGAGGTTCGGTGACGTTCGAGACGCCCATAGTGTTCGCGCTGGGCTTCCTCGTCTCGTTCGTGTTCGGCGGGCTGACCGGTGTCATCCTGGCGTCGCCGCCCCTGGACTTCCACCTCTCCGACTCGTATTTCGTCGTGGCGCACTTCCACTACGTCATCTTCGGAACCGTCGTGTTCGCCATGTTCGCCGGCTTCTATTTCTGGTGGCCGAAGTGGACGGGCAAGATGCTCAACGAGCGTCTGGGGTACGTGCACTTCTGGCTGCTGTTCATCGGCTTCCACATGACGTTCCTGATCCAGCACTGGCTGGGCGTGGACGGCATGGTCCGCCGGTACGCGGACTATTCTGCGGCCGACGGCTGGACCTGGCAGAACCAGCTGTCCACCGTCGGGTCGATGATCCTGGCGATCTCGATGATCCCCTTCCTCCTCAACGTGTGGATCACCGCGCGGAAGGCGCCGAAAGTCACCGTCAACGACCCATGGGGCTACGGCGCGTCGCTGGAGTGGGCGACCAGCTGCCCGCCGCCGCGGCATAACTTCACGTCGATCCCGCGGATCCGCAGCGAACGTCCCGCGTTCGACCTGAATCATCCGGAAGCGGCGCTCCCCGTGGGCGTCGGCCCGGCCAAGGACGCGCCGGATGCTCCGGTCGTGGACCTGGCGGCAGGAGAGGTGAAGTAGATGCGGACCAATTCGGGCCTGTGGTGGCTGTTGGCGGGCGCGTTCCTGCTCTTCGACATCGTCTACGTCGGGTGGGGCATCCTTGCGAGGCCGGACCTGCCCTGGTACGAGACGATCGAGTGGGTGGGTGCCCCCGCCCTGCTTCTGGCAGCGATCATGGCGACCATGATCGCCTTCTACGTCCAGCGGGTTCACCGCGCGCAGGGCGGTGAACTTCCCTCGGACATCCTGACCGCGGACGTCGACGACGGCGACCCCGAGGCGGGGGAGTTCAGCCCCTGGTCGTGGTGGCCGATCGTCCTGGCGAGCGCGGCGGCGGTCGCCGTCCTCGGGCTCGCGGTCGGAACCTGGATGCTCCCGATCGGACTCGGCATCTTCGTCGTCGCGATCGTCGGATGGGTCTACGAGTACTACCGCGGCTACTTCGCGCACTGACCCGGCCACCGCGCGTATCGCGCGATCACCTGAGCGGGCCCGCTCCGAACAGCACGGGACTGCCTGCCATGTTGCCGAGGATGCCGCGGATCACGTTCGTCCCATCCTCGTGACGGAGCTCCTCGTACCATGAGGCCGTTCGCACGGGGTCGACGGCGTGGGTCTCGGCGCTCCGCCGGCGGGCCCGGTGGACCAGGTCGGCGGCGCGATCGACCCGGGCCCGCTGGTAGCGCAGGAGGGAGTCCGCCACTCCGAGCGTGGTGGTGGCGAACACGGTGCCCAGCACATAGCTGTCCTCCAATGCGGAGCAGGCGCCCTGTCCGATATCGGGAGCCGTGGTGTGCGCGGCGTCGCCCAGCAGCCCAACGCGTCCGCGGACCCACTGCCGGATGGGCGACAGATCCCAGATCTCCACACCGTTGAGCGATGTGCTGGGATCGATCCGATCGATGAGACGCTGCACGCCAGGCGCCCACCCAGCGAACTCCCGCCGCAGATAGCTCACGATGTCGTTCCGTGCGGGAACCGCACCCTCCTCCTTCGGCACGTCGAAGAAGAAGTAGAAACGGTCGCCCGCGACGGGCATCACCGAAACGCGCTTGCCGTCAGCGACGTACGTCGTCCATTCCGACGGATCGCCCACCGCATCGTCGACGGGTACGAGCCCGTTGATGTTGAGGTAGCCGACGTATTCGCGGGCCGCGGGAGCGCCGAGCACGTAGTCCCGGACGGTGGAGCGTGCGCCGTCGGCCGCGATGACGAGGTCGGCCGCGTGGACGGTTCCGTCGGCCACGGTCACGTACACGTGATTGATGTCCTGCTCCAGGGCGGTCACGCGCGTTCCCAGGTGGACCCGATCCCCGAGGCGATCCAGGAGCATCGCCTGGAGGTCCGCGCGCGCCACCGGGTAGGGGCGCTGACCGGTGGCGAGGGTGATGCGTTCCAGCGAGAAGCGGCACATCGGTTCTCCTGTGGAGCCCTCGCGATAGGACATCGTGTCCATCCGCCCGCCGAGGTTCGCCACCTCGTCGCCCAGGCCGAGCCAGTTCAGGACCTGCACGCCGTTCGGCCAGAGGGACAACGCGGCGCCGACCGGCTTGTTCTCCCGGACCTGGTCGAACACGGCGACGTCGTGCCCGAGGCGTGCCATCGCGAGTGCCGCGGTAGTTCCTCCGATACCCGCCCCGATGACGATGATGCGCACGTCAGCACGCTATCGGGGCCGTGTCACAGGACTGTTACGCCCCGCGCCGACATCGGTGCCTAACGCGAGCCGTCCGCGTCCCCGTCGCCCTGGTTCAGTTCGTCGAGTCGGGACGGGGCCGGAAACTCAGCGGCAACGGTCTCACCGGTCGCCGCCGGGGTGCGACCATCGACTGCGGCGCGCGCATGAGCGCCTTCCACCTCCGCCGATTCCGTCGCATCCAGCTGCGCCACACCGTGGTGCTGGTGTGCCGCCGCCTCCTCGATCTCCGTCTGGGTGAGGGGGAGGAGCCGGTCCTCGAAGAACCACCGCGACATGGCGGCGCGCAGGTTCTCATGCCACGGGATGCGGCCGTGAGCATTCGGGCGCACCACCAGCGGCTCGAGGACTTCATGCCCGGTGAGCTTCCAGCGGTCGTACTCGTCCACGGGACGATGCACCTCGATGTATTCACCACCGGGCAGGCGCACGATGCGACCTGATTCGTACCCGTGCAGGACGATCTCGCGATCCTTCTTCTGCAGGGCGATGCAGATCCGCTTGGTGACGAAGTACGCGAGCACCGGGCCGATGAACAGCAGCGCCTGCAGAGCGTGGATCACTCCCTCCATCGTCAACCAGAAGTGCGTGGCGATGATGTCGGAGGATGCCGAGGCCCACAGCACCGCGTAGAACGTGACGCCGGCCGCGCCGATGGCCGTGCGGGTTGCGGCGTTGCGGGGCCGCTGCGCGATGTGGTGTTCCCGCTTGTCGCCGGTCACCCATCCCTCGATGAAGGGATAGATCAGCACCAGCACGATGAACAGTCCCAGCACGAGAATCGGGACGATGATGTTGAACGACCAGGTCCGGTCCCAGAACACCGCTTCCCATCCAGGCGGCACCAGGCGCAGTGCCCCGTCGGCAAAGCCGATGTACCAGTCGGGCTGCGTGCCGGCGGAGACGGGGGAGGGGTCGTAGGGTCCGTAGTTCCAGATCGGGTTGATGGTGAAGAGCGAGGCGATCAGGACGATCACGCCGAACGTGATGAAGAAGAAGCCGCCCATCTTCGAGGCGTACACCGGGAGCATCGGGTAGCCGACGACGTTGTCGTTGGTGCGTCCGGGCCCGGCGAACTGGGTGTGCTTGTTGATGATCATCAGCATCAGGTGCAGCACGAGCAGTGCGACCAGGATGGCGGGCAGCAGCAGGATATGCAGGGTGTACAGCCGGCCGACGATGGCCTCGCCGGGGAACTCTCCCCCGAACAGAAGGAAGGAGATCCAGGTCCCGACGATGGGAACGCCCTTGATCATGCCGTCGATGATCCTCAGGCCGTTCCCGGACAGCAGGTCGTCGGGCAGCGAGTAGCCCGTGAATCCTTCGGCCATCGCGAGGATGAACAGGATGAAACCGATCACCCAGTTCAGCTCCCGCGGCTTGCGGAACGCTCCCGTGAAGAACACGCGCAGCATGTGAACGCCGATCCCGGCGACGAACACGAGGGCCGCCCAGTGGTGGATCTGGCGCACGAGGAGGCCGCCGCGGATGTCGAACGAGATGTTCAGTGACGACTGCAGCGCCGCCGACATCTCCACGCCCCGCATGGGCTCGTACGATCCCGTGTAGTGGGTGGGAGTCATGGAGGCTTGGAAGAAGAACGTCAGGAACGTGCCCGACAGCAGCACGACGACGAAACTCCACAGCGCGATCTCACCGAGCATGAAGGACCAGTGGTCCGGGAAGATCTTCCGGCCGAGCTCCTTGACGAAGCCGGAGAGGCTGGTGCGCTCATCAAGGTAGTTGGCGGTCGCCCCGATGAACCGTCCGCCCAGCGGCTTGTCCCGCTCCGAGGTCTGCGGCGTTGCGGTTGCGGTACTCAATGGCGCTCCCAGAAGCTCGGTCCGACGGGTTCGGTGAAGTCGCTGCGCGCGATGAGGTAGCCCTCCGCGTCCACTGTGATCGGCAGCTGCGGCAGAGGCCTGGCGGCCGGCCCGAAGATGACCTTCGCGCTGTCCGTGATATCGAACTGCGACTGGTGGCACGGGCACAGCAGGTGGTGCGTGAGCTGTTCGTACAGCGCCACGGGGCACCCCACATGCGTGCAGACCTTCGAGTAGGCCACGATGCCGTCGTACGACCAGTCCTTCTTGTCCTCGGACTCGATGAGCGTCTCCTGCGGGAGGCGCACGAGGAGAACGATCGCCTTGGCCTTCTGGTCCAGGTATCCCTCTTCGTGGGACAGTTCCGCGAGCTTCTCCGGAATCACATGGAACGCGGAACCGAGCGTCACCTCCGACGCCTTGATCGGGCGTCCGCTCGGGTCGTGCGCGAGCCGCATCCCCTTCTCCCACATGGTGTGACTGAGCAGATACACGGGGTCGCCGGCATGCGGGTCGGCAGGAGTGTTGTGCGGCGCAAGCCCGCGGAAGAGCACGATGCCCGGAACCACCGATGCCACCAGCGCCGCGAACAACGAGTTGCGGATCATCGCGCGTCGGCCGAATCCGGACTCCTCGTTGGCGTCCGCGAACGCCTGCACCGCCGCGTCCCGCGTCGTGTCGCGGCCGCGGGTCGGGTGGCGGACCTCGACGTGCTCGTGGTCGGACATGATCGCCTTCGACCAGTGGATCGCGCCGATCCCGAGCGCCAGCAGCGCCAATGCGATGCCGAGTCCGATGAACATGTTGTTGCGGTGGATGTCTTCCGCCGCTCCACCCTCAATGGGGAAGGGGCTTTTGAGTAAAAAGTGCCTTCCTTTTAAGATATTCTTGCTAGAAGCGGGGCGCCGAGATTCACTATTATGGCGAAAACGAAGGTTATCCCACGCCCAATATCCCGAGACAGCATTTTGAGAATTTTTATGGCGCTTGCAAAGTGTTTGAGCTTTGCGGAGGAAAAAGGGGGAGATCATTACCGATTTTCCACAGCACGACCGCAGATT
>CAVOZX010000006.1:0-55828 GCA_963701365.1 uncultured Actinomycetota bacterium
GCTCGGACGACTGTTCGGCGACCTGGGCGAGCTTGGCGTGAACGTGGAGGATCTGCGGCTGGAACACTCCCCAGGGGCGCCGTTCGGGCTGGCGGAGATCAGCGTGCGGCCGCGGATCGTACCGACACCGTCGCGGGCCCTCGTCGCGCGGGTGGAAGATCGCGAGCGCCGGCAATGGCTGATCCGATCGTGATCGCGGTCGACGGCCCCGCCGGAAGCGGCGAAATCCTCCGTGTCCCGGGAAGACGGCGGACCGGCTCAGGATTGAGCTGCTCCTCGACACCGGCGCCGTGTACCGGGCGCTCGCGTGGCACGCCCTGCACCGGCGCATCGACACGTCCGACGCGATGGCGGTGGTGGAGGCGCTGGCCGACTTCGACGTCGCCGTGTCCACCGACCCGGCCGACCGCACCGTCCGGGTGGGGAATGCCGAGGTGACCGACGCGATCCGGGAGTCGGCGGTGACCGGTGCGGTCAGCGGAGTGGCGAGGGTACCGGTCGTGCGCCGGTCGCTGAATGCGCTGTTCCGCGCCCTCATCCGGGAGTGCGCGCTGCCGGGCATCGTGGTGGAGGGGCGGGACATCACCACCGTGGTCGCACCAGCACCCGGTGCGGATCCTGCTGACCGCATCCGAGGGGGTGCGGGCGCTTCGCCGGGGCGCGGAGTTGCCGGGCGCTGACGTGGAGCAGGTGGTGGCGGCGCTGGGCGCGGAACAGGATCGGATGCGGCGGTGGCCGAGTCCGCAGCGCGGCGGACGGCGTGCACGTGATCGACTCGACCCGACCTCGACTCGAGGGAGACCGTTGCTGGCGTCCTGGCGAGGAGGACCGGGCGGCCGGCGCGGGAGGTGGGTCGTGAACGGTGACGAAGACTACGAGGCCGGACCCGACCGGATGGCGGAGCGTCTCGCCGAGATCGACGCAGCCCTCGCGGAACAGGCGGGCGCGGACTCTCGACAGGCCCTCGCGGACTACGACCTCGACGGCGACGGACGCCGCGGTGCTGGCAGCGGGGTCGGAGGGGGCGCCGCCGGAGGAGCAGTATGCCGCGGGCCTGCCGGTCGTCGCGATCGTGGGACGCCGAATGTCGGCAAGTCGGCGCTGGTGAACCGGATCCTCGGGCGCCGCGAGGCCGTGGTGGAGGACACCCCCGGCGTCACCCGCGACCGTGTCACGTACCGCGCCGAGTGGATGGACCGCAGGTTCTCGCTCGTGGACACCGGCGGGTGGAGACCGACGCCCGCGGCATCGACCGGTCCGTGGCGGCGCAGGCGGAGATCGCGATCGAGCTGTCGGACGTGGTGCTGTTCGTCGTGGATGCCATGGTCGGCGCCACGGCGACCGACGAGAAGGTGGTGCCTCTGCTGCGCCGCAGCGGCAAGCCGGTTCTGCTGGTGGCCGACCCGATCGACGACGCCCGCCAGGAGCCGGAGGCGGCGGCGCTGTGGAACCTGGGTCTGGGGGAGCCGCATCCGGTCTCGGCGATCCACGGCCGGGGCGTCGCGGATCTGCTCGATGAGATCATGAAGGTGCTGCCGGACGTGTCGGCGGTCGCCGAGCAGGAGATCGGAGGCCCGCGTCGCGTCGCGATCCTCGGTCGGCCGAACGTCGGCAAGTCCTCCCTCCTGAACAAGGCCGCGGGCCAGGAGCGCGTCGTCGTCGACGACCTCGCCGGCACCACGCGCGACCCCGTCGACGAGATCGTCGACCTCGGCGGGCGCCTGTGGCGGTTCGTCGACACAGCCGGCATCCGTCGTCGCGTGCATTTGCAGCAGGGCGCCGACTTCTACGCGTCGCTGCGTACGTCGGCCGCGCTCGAGAAGGCTGAAGTGGCCGTCGTGGTGCTCGATGTGAGCGAGTCGATCAGCGAGCAGGACGTGCGGATCATCGACCTCGTGCTCGAATCGGGGCGCGCCCTGGTGCTCGCGTTCAACAAGTGGGATCGGCTGAACGACGACGACCTCGCGAACGCCGACCGGCGCCGCTACCTCGAGCGCGAGATCGAGCAGGACCTGGCACACGTCGGCCTGGGCGCCGCGTGTGAATATCTCGGCCCGCACTGGCCGGCACCTCGAGAAGCTCGTGCCGGCGCTGGAGACCGCGCTGGACTCGTGGGACACCCGCATCCCGACCGGCAAGTTCAACGCGTTCCTCGCCGAGCTGGTTGCGGAGCATCCGCACCCGCTGCGCGGGGGCAAGCAGCCGCGCATCCTGTTCGGCACGCAGGCCGCCACCCGCCCGCCGACATTCGTGCTGTTCACCACCGGATTCCTCGACCCGGGCTATCGCCGGTTCATCCAGCGGCGCCTGCGCGAGATCTGGGGCTTCGAGGGCAGCCCCGATCGTGGTCAACATGCGGGTGCGCGAGCGCCGCAAGCGCTGAACCGCTCCCGCCGCGCGACCGATCGCGGCCGGTGTGACAGTCTGGGAAGGTGACCATCCTCCCGCCCTCGCCGGGCGAACCGCGGCGCCCATTCGGCGCGCGCGACACCGGCGACGCGTGGGTGGAGGCCCCGACGGGGGAGAAGTACTGGGGCCGGTACGGCGCGGCGGGACTGCTCGCCTACGACGCGGACCGCGGCATCCTGATGCAGCATCGCGTGTTCTGGAGCCACTTCGGGGGGACGTGGGCGTTGCCGGGAGGCGCCCGCCACGAGGAGGAGAGCGCGACGGAGGGGGCGCTGCGGGAGGCCGAGGAGGAGGCGGCCGTGCCCGACCGGGCGATCCGTCCGCGTCTGGCGAGCGTGCTGGATCTCGGGTTCTGGTCGTACACGACGATCGTGGGCGATGTGGTGGTGCCGTTCGAACCGAAGATCGGCGACTGGGAGAGCACCGACCTGGCGTGGGTTCCGCTGGACGAGGTGTCGGAGCGTCCGCTGCATCCGGGATTCCGGGACTCGTGGGAGCGCCTGCGGGCGCTGCTGCCCGTGCGACCCACGGTGATCGTGGATGCCGCGAACGTGGTCGGGTCGGTGCCGGACGGCTGGTGGCGGGACCGCGCCGGCGCGGCCGAGCGGCTGATCGAGCGGCTCGCGGAACTCGGCGAGCGCGGGATCCCGGCCGTCGAACTCGACCTGCCCGAGCACACCTGGTTCCCCCGAACGATCGCCGTGCTGGAGGGGCAGGCGAAGGACGCCGTCGCCGACGCCCCGCACGGTGTGGAGGTGGCGCGCGCGGCCGGCCATGGCGACGACGAGATCGTGGCGCAGGCGCGTGCGGCGGCGCAGGCGGGGGAGACCGTCACGGTGGTCACCAGCGACCGGGAACTGGGGGAGCGGGTGCAGTCGGTGGGCGGCATCGTCCGCGGCGCGGGGTGGCTGCTGGATCAGTTCGGCGACGAGCGCTGACCCACCTCCGGATGTGCCGCGCACGGTCGATCGCCGCATGCAGCAGGCGCGCGCTGACACCGCGGCCGCGATTCTCCCGCCGCACCGCGATCCCCGCCTTGCGGCGACGCTGCTCCGTACCCGCGGCACCGCACAGCGAGCCGTGGCTCGTCGCGGCCGTGGCTCGGACTGGCTAGGATGGCGGGGTTGCCCTCGCCGTCGCGGGCACATCGGGATGTGGCGCAGCTTGGTAGCGCACTTGACTGGGGGTCAAGGGGTCGCAGGTTCAATTCCTGTCATCCCGACCGGAACGACGGAGGGCTCGCCGCAGGCGGGCCCTCCGTCGTTCCCGCGAGCGGGCCCAGGCGGGCCCACCAAGCTTCCGACATCGCATGAGACAATCGAGCTACGGGAGCGGCCAATCCTCGGCTGCAACGCGCTCGCGCCAATATGTCGCGGCGTCCTTCCCTGCCCGCAGAGCGGTGAACTCGTCAGTTCTCTCCGCAAGGGCAACCTTCGGGTCGGTGCCGTCGACGAAGGATCAGCGCGCCGTACAGAGCAGTGCCGCTGATGAACTCGGCGTACTCACGCACGGACTGCACGACGCCGAAGGTGACAGGGTTGCCGTGGACGAGGGCATTGCGCACCCGGCGTCGGCGGGCATCGAGCACCATTCCTTCGGCGACGTATTCGCCCATGAGTCCGCTGTAGACGGTGTGGTCGCTGATACTCGCGAACATCCGCTCGATCCAAGCCCGCTCGTGTTCGAGCCGACACAGCGACAGGAAGTCGGCGGCACGGTCAGCGAGGAAGAGGATCCAGGGCTGTTCCATCCGGTCGGAGAGCCACCGTGCCGTCAGCTCGTCGCGGAGCGCTGATCGTCCATCTCCGCCGAGCAGGCACATGCCGGCCGCGCGCTGCAGGTCAGCGAGCCAGTGGGCCTGCGACCAGCGTTCGCCGATCGTCGCGAACAGGGCGTTCGGGTCCAACGCCGCATGAGCAGCCACGTGCTGGACGGTGCGATCCGTGAGCAGGATGACGCTGCTGACGCCCGCCTCTGACGGCGTACGCAGCGCCATATCGCGACTGAATGGAAGGTCGGCGGCGGCCTGCGCTTCAATGGCCGCGACGAGGAAACGGGGAAGTTCGGCCCGTGCCAGTGCCTCAGCGATACGCGGACCGTGCTCGCCGATCGCGTCTGAAGTAATGCCCGCGCCATACGTGTCGTTGGGGAATCCAGGATGCGAATGGAGTGCGTGCCGCCCTCCGGTCGTACGTTTCCCCGAGCGCAGGACGTAGTACTCGGCGAGGCGTGGACGGATGCCGCCGACGCGGTGGATCGAGACGCTCAGGATGACGTCGACGATGGCCATGGCGCGCTCGAACGCTCCAGCAATCGTGGTCGTGCCGAGATCCACCCGAACGATCGTGTCAACCTCAGATTCCTCCCCGAGAAGCTTCGCGACTTTGAAGCTGTAGCCGTATTGGACGATCTCCCACAGTTCTTCCTTATGCGGGAACGGAAAGCGTCCCGGCATAGCGTTTGGGACGGCCCAGAGTGCCGTCGTGGAAGGCAACGTCGCCGGCCTCGAGACGTTGGGTGATGCGGCCCTTATAGCCGAGCCATACGACGGTGGGCTCCTCCACGGTGGGGGTGCCGACGTAGTCCCGCGCCTTGACCAGGCGCTCCTGAAGCAGCGTGTCCTTCTCGCCCATCGGGATGTCATCGGGGTCGCGACCGAAGGCCATGATCGAGACGAGATCGTCGAAGATCCGATCCGCGACGTGACCGCGTCGCTGAAGCTGATCGAAGAGGAGTTCGGCAATCGGGCGATACTCGCGACGAGCGAGCGTTCGGTCCTGCGCGACGGCGACCAAATCGTCCCAGCTTGCGCGAGCGGCGGCATCGGTATCGAGCGCCGTGAGCAGCGCAGTGGCAGTCGTCATCACGTCGCCCCAGACGGCCGCGCTCCGCGTGCCGGGGGGCTGTTCGAGGACGGCACTAGGGCTTCGGATGAGAGCGGCGAACGCCGCCTCGAAGGCAGCCAACGGTGCTGAAACCTCCGCGCGCAGGGCTGGGCCAAGCGACGCCACGGATTGGTCGAGATCGAGTGCGAGCGAGGCGCGGTTCGGCTTCGGACTCCAAGCGTTGGTGCCGCTTGCAAGCTGAACCCACTCGGCGATCTCGCTAACGATCACCGTCAGCGGTAGGACGACACTGAGCCCGTGGCGACGATCCAGGGACGACACCAGCGACGGAAGCCAACCCGGCGTGTCCTCCGGCCAGTGGTCGCTGACCTTGTAGTCGATCATCATCGGCGGTCTCGTGTGTGGTGTTCGGGATGAAGGTGGGCGCTCATGTCTGCTTACAAGTTTGACAAACGTGGTGCCCAGCGAGAAGTGAGCGGGCGCTGTGCTTTTCGCAACGAGCGCGACCGGCGCATTGACGTCGGTCAAGTCCTGAAGCGCCCCAGGTTTGATGCCGCATCCTTTTGAGTTGGAAGGATGTATGTCATGCCGAAGAAGATCGATCCTGCGCTGCGTGAGCGGGCTGTCCGGCTGGTGCGGGAGCACCGGTCGGAGTACCCCTCGTTGACGGCCGCGTCAGCGGCCGTGGCCCGCCAGGTCGGTGTCGGGCCACGAGTCCGTGCGCCGGTGGGTGCTGCAAGCCGATATCGACGACGGCACCCGCGAAGGGGTGACCCGTGTCGAGCATGCCGAGATCAAGACGGCTGAAGGCCGAGAACACTCGCCTGCGTGAAGACGTCGCGATCCTGCGGGCGGCGACGAGTTTCTTCGTGGGGGAACTCGACCCCCGCAACCGCTGATGATGGGTTTCATCGACACGATGAGAGCCGAGGGGCACGCGGTCGAGTCGATCTGCCGGGTCCTGCGCGAGCAGGGCTGCCAGATCGCCGCGCGCACCTACCGAGCCTAGAGAACGCGGTGCCGTGGCGGTCGCGGACGGTCACCGACGCGCAGGTGGTCGACGCGGTCCGCGACGCCGCCTGGACCACCGTCGTCGATGCGGCCGGGCGGGAGCGTCGCACGCTCACCCCGGAGGGCCTCTACGGGCGGCGGAAGATGACCGCGCTGATCCGCCGCACCACGATCCCCGACGCGTCCAGAGGCGCGGTCGACCGGGCGATGCGGACGCTTGGGCTGTCGGGTATCCGCCGCGACAAGGGCATCCGCACCACGATCCCCGCCAAGGACGGGGTCCGCGCCGGAGACCTGCTGAACCGGGACTTCACCGCGCCCGCGACCTGATCACACCTGGGTGATGGACTTCACCTACTGCCGCACCTGGGCCGGGTGGGTCTACGTCGCGTTCATCGTCGACGTCTACTCGCAGCGGATCGTCGCCTGGCATGCGCAGACCAGCAAGCATGTCGAGCTGGTGATGATCCCGCTGCGGATGGGTCTCTGGGAACGCGGCCGGCAAGGCCACCCGATCCTCCCGGAGCAGCTGCGAGCGCATTCGGACGCCGGGTCTCAATACGTCTCTCTTGGCCTACACCGAGAAGCTCGCTCTCGACGGCATCGCGCCCTCGATCGGGTCCGTCGGCGACGCATACGATAACGCGCTGATGGAGACGATCAACGGGCTCTACAAGGCCGAGTGCATCCGCACGACCGTGTTCCACGACGGCCCCTACCGGACCATCGCGGACGTCGAGTTCGCGACCGCCGGCTGGGTCGACTGGTACAACACTCGTAGGCTTCACTCGAGCCTCGGCTACGTCCCACCCGCCGAGTTCGAGCAAGCCCACTACGCGACCCTCAACCGAGAGCCGCAACCCGCATAGGAGCGGCAGAAAACCTGGGGCGCTTCAGGTTGCAGTGGCGACGGCTTCCATCCGGTCGCGTCTTGGATGAAGCCGCCCTTGTTGTTGCGACCGTCGCGCCACAACTTGTCTTCGACGGGCAGGCGCGTCCACTGAATCGGTTCGCCGGTGCGACGTCGATCGGCGTGGTAAAGAAGTCGAGGCATGTCTGGGGCTCGTACCCGATGACGTTGATCGCGTGGGGAGCACCCTCGAAAACCTCGCTGCTCACGAACCACGTGATGTGCACCGCGCCCCGACCGCACTGCGCTTCTGCATGCTCGTCGACCGGGTATCGCTTGCGCCAGATGCGCCATAGTTCGGATGCGGAGACGTCATCGCTGTCGTAGTCGTCGCTCACAGGGTCGCCGTGAGCCTCCCAGTACAGTGCGAGTTCGCCGATGCGGTCGCCCTCGTGGCGGCGGTTCTTCCATGAGTACATCGCGGGCTGCCTCTCGTGTGGGTCAGATCAGCGTCGGTGCGTCGGGAAGCGGCTCGATCGAGCGCAGCGTGTACACCTCGCGACGGCGGGGGTTCGCGCCCCTTCCGACGATGGTCACGACGTCGAACCCGGCTCGCACACGCTGATTCGCCGCGTCATGCTGCACCGCCTTCTCCATGAGTTCGGGGCTCGGCACAGCCGCTTCAATCGCAGCCTGCTCGTCAGGCGCGAACCAGAGCGCCCCAATCGAACGCCGGGTGCCGTCGATCCCGCCGGAGAGCGTCATCGAGGTACTGCTCTCCTGGCGCTCGTCGAGCACCCGCAGCAGCGCCTTCGCACCTTCAGGGCCGATGTGTACGGGCTGAAAGCCGTGCTGCGAGCGCAGTTCACCTGCGATGTCCCAGTCCTGCGCGTCGATCGCCTTCGCGGCCCGCCTGAGCCCCGCGTGCGCTTTCTGGGGCAGGTTCGCGGCGAGCCCCGAGAGAACGTCGTCTGCGACGTCTGCGCCCTGCCGCTGTGCGCGAGAGAGCAGCACGGCGACCGTGTCGAGCGAAGCCGAGTCGATAGACGGCGTCCGCGTGTTCTGCGCCGTGCGCCCCGTCGCTTCCTCCGGCGGCGCAGCCTTCAGGACGACTCGGACCGAGCCGGGACTTGGGGCGAGAATCCGCAGCGTGGACGTTCGCCGCTGACGCCCGAGCATGTGCTTCGCGACTTCCTTCGTGGCATCGGCGACCCCGCGAATCAACTGTGCGAAGGACTCGGCGTTCGCCTCGTGATGGTGCACCGTCTCGCCGTCGAGACGCAGGTCCAGTTCTGACTGGGCGCGGTTCGTCAGTTCAAAGAGCACGGGGCGAAGCGCGTCGTTCTCGGCGGCGAGCGCTTCGAGGGACTGGCGCTGTAGGCGGCTCGCGAAGTCGTCGCCTTCAGCGTTGTGCCAGGCGTCGCGGAACTCGTCGAGTGCCTGATCTGTGAGCGTCATGATCTCACCTCCACGAAGCCCTTCTGCGCGCCGATCACTCTCGCGCGCTTCTCATCGAGCACCGTTGACCAATGCTCCCGCCAGTACAGTGTCTTGTCCACGTCTCCGCGCACGCAGACGAACGCGTCGACCAGACCCGACATCGGCCGCTGGCGAGGGGGCCCGTTCTTCGTGAACATCGGGTCTAGCCGCGACTGCTCGTGTGCGGTGAGTTTATTGAGATCGTCCGGCCTGAGCATGACCGTAACATCGACGTCGGACGGTGCCGCCCACGCCTTATGTGTGACGAACCCACCGTCGACCCAGAACCGGGCGCCGGGCAGAATGCCCGTGATGATGCCGTGCCATAGACGAAATGCATCGAAGACGATGTGTCGGCGGTCGCTGAATGGTGCGTCGACGACGAAGCGTTCTTCGATCTCGTCGAGCGTCGCGGCGTGCAGCCCCTGCGGAAGGTACCAGGCTCCGTCTTCGAAGGCCGGGATCACGCGTCAATCCCCACGCGCGCGAGTCTATCCAGACTGCGCCCGCCAACTACGTGCACGTGGTGCCAGCGAGGTCCGCGCCGCTTGGTCGACTACTGGACGCTCGGCGCGGGCGCCTTGAGCGTCTGTCCCGTAGGTGATGCGAGGAAAGCGTCGCCACGACTGGGCTTGTCGATGTTGAAACTGCGGCGCGATCGACGCTGGCGCCCGTCTCCAAGAGCGACCGCACGCCGGAACCGGTGTCGTTTCTCGCGCCGGGTGAGGCTTCGGTATCGCTGGTCACATGCTTCCGCGACGTGCAGCGGGCCCGAAGATCGCGCTCCGTCGCGTCAGTCGTCGTCGACCGACATTCCCGGCTCAGTCGCGTACTTCACTCCTGCCGCCGTCACCTCCCGGGCAAACTCCTGGAGCTTCGGTCCGTTCTTCCGCGGCGCATCCACGACGACAATCTGGCCGTCTGCGAAGGTGATCGTCACGTAAACACGCGTCGAGTCTTTCTTGAATAGGCCGCCTACGATGGCGCCCACCGGCCCTGCGATGATGGCGCCAGCGGCCACCCGCCCAAGGGTCGTGCGACTTCCGAAGTCGTCGCCCATCTCAAACTCCGCCACTGCACCCGCGACCGGCTTCTTGATGGGGACAAACTTCCCCTTCGGCAGATAGGTGTACACACCCTTGCGGATCCTGTGTGTCTCGTAGAGCGCGTCGTAGAACGCCATCACCTGTCCGCCTTCTTGCCCGGCGTGTTGCGTGGTGCAAACATCTGCACGATAGTGCCGGTTCTGCACTGCGGAGGGTGAGCGTTTGGCGGGCTGGGCCGCTTTGGTGAGCTTCTCCACCCGCGACCCGGGATTCGAGGCGCTTCGGCTCACCCTTGCTCGGCTCCGGAACGAACGAGGGTGGTCGTTCGACGAGATCGCAGAGCGTTCCGGGGTGAGTCGTCGCACGCTCATCGAAATGGAGAACGGCGAGCGCCGCCGACACGCCTCTTGAGTCCTGGTTTCAAATCGCTCAGGCGTTCGAGAAGGGCTCGGACCTCCGCGGCATCGAGGGGTTCAGGCTCATGCGGGCGGACAGATCGACAGCCCGCAGGGTACGGTGGCGGCATGGCCGCACGCGTGTCCGACGTCGTGATCTTCGCACCGGCCCCGCAGCTCACGATCACCATCGAGGAGCGCGACGACGAGCCCGAGATCCACGTCCACGCGGGAGGCCAGGGCGTCTGGCAGGCCCGGATGGTGCGACGATTCGGACCGGCGGTGACTCTGTGCTTCAGCTTCGCGGGCGAGACCGGCAGGGTGCTGAATCACATCCTCACGGACGAGGGGTTCGGTATCGTCTCGGTCGAGCGCGATGGGCAGAACGCTGCCTACATCCACGATCGCCGAGGAGGCACGCGCTCCCCGATCGTCGAGACGGTCGGCAGCGATCTGTCCCGCCACGTGCTCGATGAGCTGTACGGCCTGACGCTGCGGGAGGGCATGGACGCCGAACTGGTGCTGCTGAGCGGACCCGCCGGCGACGTGCTCCCCGCCGACGTCTATCGCCGACTCGCCGCGGATCTGCGCTCCTGCCGGTGTCGCGTGATGGTGGATCTGTGCGGCGCGCGTCTCGATGCGGCGCTCGCCGGTCATGTCGACATCGTCAAGATCAGTCACGAGGAGTTGCTCGCGGACGGTCGCATCTCGTCCACCGACAGCAACGAGATCGTCGCCGCGATGCGCCGCATCCGCGACGCCGGAGCGGACACGGTCATCGTCACCCGGGCGGAGCAGCCGCTGCTCCTCCTGCGCGCGGACGATTCGGTCCTGGTCGTGACGAACCCCCGAATGGAGGTCGTCGATACCAGCGGTGCCGGCGACTCGTTCACGGCGGCCGTCGCCGCGATGCTGGCGCAGGGTGCCGAACTCGTCGATGCCGTCGTATTGGGTGCCGCGGCCGGTGCTCTCAACGTCACGCGTCACGGGCGGGGAACGGGGGACGCCGCCGCGATCCGCCGGCTCAGCGCGCTCGTGCGCACGGCCCGGTACGGAGCCGACGTCGACGAGGTGCCGCCGAGTGTCCGGCTGGACGAGTTGCCCGGAATCCTCGAGATCGAGTGACGACGTGCGGGTCCTGATCACGAACGACGACGGCATCGACTCCGCGGGTCTGGTCGCGCTCGCACGGGCGGCCTGCAGGAAGGGACTCGATGTCGTCATCGCCGCTCCCGTGGAGGAGGCCAGCGGCAGCAGCGCGTCCATCATCGGGACCGAATCCGCGGCGGTGACGGCCGTCGGCGGCCGCGGCCGGATCCGGGTGGAGGAACGGCGGATCCGAGCGCTGGACATGCCGGCGTTCGCGGTGCACGCCGCTCCGGCACTGATCGCTCTGGTAGCGGCGCATGGCGCGTTCGGGGACCCGCCCGATCTCGTACTATCGGGAATCAACCGCGGCGAGAATGTCGGCCGCGCCATCCTCCATTCCGGGACAGTGGGGGCGGCGCTCACCGGGGCAGACTCGGGAGCCAGGGCGCTGGCCGTGTCGCTTGCGACGGGGCTGTTCCCCGGTCCTCCGCGCTGGTCGACGGCGGGAGCGGTCGTGGAGGAGATCCTCGATCAGCTCACCCACAGCACCCCAGGGACGATGCTCAATCTCAACGTGCCCAACCGCGTCGAGATGCCCCGGATCGTCACGGCCCGGCTCGCCCCCTTCGGCATCGTGCAGACCACCGTCGGCGAACGCATCGGGGAACTCATCCACCTGTCGATCGCGGATCCGCCGCATCCGGGCGAGGACGACACGGACCGGTCACTGCTCGCGCAGGGATTCGCCACGCTGACGCGGGTGCATTCGGTCGGCGATGCCGATGTCGAGGGGTGTGCGCCCGGAGTGAGGAGTGTCGAAGGATGAGCAGCGATCGGACCGGGGCTACGGCGCGGCGTAGGCCTCGAAAGTCGCGTCTGCCGGGAACTGTTCGAAGAACAGCACCTCGAACTGCGCCGCTCCGCCGGCCGGCACTCGGTCGACGTACGTGGAGTTCGCTCCGATGATCGTGCCGTCCCCGGCGCGGATGATGACCACCACCGACACGAGTTCCTGATCCTGATCGAAGTCGCTGGTGACCACTCCCGTGACGGTGGTGGAGACCTCGTCGCCGGTGCCCGACAGACTGTCGAAGCTGAAGGATCCGGTCTCATCGGCGGGCGCGACGGTGGCCTCGTCCAGTGACGGACCGGTGACTTCGAGGTGATCGATCTGTCCCTGACCGACCGAGAAGAACGTTCCCGCGACCGCGGTCTCGCCCGACAGCAGCGTCACATAGTCGGTGCTGCTGTCGAGGATGACGCCGTCCGCGCTCATCGCTTCGATGTCGATCTCGGCGCTGTCGAAGACGAGGTCGGAGTTCGGGTTGTCGATGACGACCACGTACCACCACATCGTGGGGTCGAACGAGTCCGGACCGAAGCCCGAGTCGACGATTTGGAGATCGTCGCCGACGACCTGCGTGTCCTCCTGCGCGGGCGGGTCGGTCAGCGAGGTGCCGCTGTCGTCGATCGCGGTGGTCGCCGCCTGACCGATGATCGCGATCGTCGCCAGGATCGCGAAGACCGACGCGATCCAGCCGACGACGGATGCCGCGACCGCTCCGATGCTGAAGCCCTTGCCGCCCTGCTTCTTGCTGATCAGGCCGATGAGGCCCATGATGAAGCCGGCCAGGAGGAACAGCCCGGAGACGAACGTCACGAACGGGATGAACGCCAGGATGAGGCCGACGCCGGCGAGCGCGAGCGCGATGACCGCGATCGTCTTGGGCCGGGTGTCGCGCGGCTTCACCGGAGCTGTGGGGGCCGCGTATCCGGGCGGGGGCGGCTGCTGCGCGTACTGCTGCGTCCCGGCGGGCGGGTTCGGCTGCGTGACCGACGGGGGGGCGGTCGGCGGAGTCGGAGCCGCCGGCGGCGGCGTCTGTGCGGGCGGCGGCGTCTGCGGCGCGGGCGGCTCCGGCTGCTGCGGCGGCGTGGCCTGCGGGTCTTCCGGACCCGTCGGAGCTGTGGGATCGGACATCGTGCCCCCTTGCGGTGATGACGCCACGCTCGGTGCGGGTGCGTGGTGCGCCTCACACTATCGGCAGATCCGTCTGCCGCGCGAGCGCCCGCGCATCAGCGCACGGGGTCCCCGGCCGCCCCGGCGACCCGTTCGAGGATGCGCATCGAGCCGAGGTGCCGGACCTCGCGGAAGTCGCCGCCGTCGACCGCGCGGCGGAAGACGCGGTAGGGGGCCTGGCCCCCGTCGGCGGGATCGGGGAACACGTCGTGGATCACGAGCGTTCCGCCGCGCATCATCCAGCGCGCCCATCCCTCGTAGTCCGCGTTCGCATGCTCGTCGGTGTGGCCCCCGTCGATGAACACCAGCGACAGCGGAGTGCGCCACAGCGCGGACACCGTGGTGGAGCGCCCCACGATCGCCACCACCTGATCCTCCAGGCCTGCGGCGGCGAGCGTCCGCCGGAACGTCCCGAGCGTGTCCAGACGTCCGGTCTGCGGGTCGACCAGCGCGGTGTCGTGATACTCCCAGCCGGGCTGGTTCTCCTCCGACCCGCGGTGATGGTCCACGGTGAAGACGGTCCCGCCGACCTCGCGCGCGGCCGCGCCGAGGTACACGGCGGACTTGCCGCAGTATGTCCCGATCTCCAGCACCGGCCCGCGCGGCAGCCGCGCCCGCGCCGTGCGGTGCAGCAGGTCCCCCTCCTCCGGAGGCATGAACCCCTTGGCCGCCTCCGCGTGCGCGCGCAGGTCCTCCGGCATCCCCGGCTGCTCGTCGTTCCCGGCCACCGCGGCCTCCTTCCCGGTCACTGGGAGCACCCGCAGTCGCCGGCCTCATCCGGCGCGTCCGGCATCCCGTCCCCGCGGAACACCCCCGCCCCGCCGGTCGTCTCCGACAGGGCGTCGACGGCGAGGATGACGGCCGCCGCCGTCCACGTGGAGCACTCCACGGGCCACCGCAAGCCGTCGGCGAACACATATCCGGTCCAGTACGAGCCGTCCGGGTCCCGCAGATGCTGCATCGCGCCCACCAGTTCGGCCGCCGCATCGTCCCGCCCGATCGCGTGCAGCGACAGCGCCAGTTCGCAGGTCTCGGCACCGGTGACCCACGGCCGGTCGCTGACGCAGCGGATGCCGAGGTCGGGCACGACGAACTCGTCCCACCGCTCCGAGATCCGCCCCTCCGCGGCCGGGCCGCGGACCGCCCCTCCCAGCACCGGGTAGTACCAGTCCATCGAGTAACGCTCCCGCGGATCGAACTGATCCTCGTGCTGCCGCAGGGCGTGTCCCAGTCGCCCGGCCGCGGCCATCCACTCCGGGCGGGGGCTCCCCACGGTCTCGGCCAAAGCCGCCCCGCACAGGAGCGCGTGGTGGATGCTGGAACTCCCGGTCACCAGCGCCGTCTGGGCCACGTCGCCGGCAGCGGATGCCGCCCAGGCGATTCCGCCGAACGGCAGCTGCATCCGCACGACGCAGTCCAGCGCCCGTGCCACGGTCGGCCACATCCGGGTCAGGAAACCCTCGTCGGCGGTGACCTGCCAGTGGTGCCACACGCCCACTGCGACGTACGCGACCATGTTGGCGTCCGTCGCCGCATCCGCGACCGACCCTCCGACGATCTTCATCGGCCACGACCCGTCGGCCCGCTGCGTGCGCACCAGCCAGTCGTACGCGCGGTCGGCAGCGGCGCGCCGGCCCGACACCAGAAGGGCCATCGCATTCTCCACGTGATCCCAGGTGTCGGTGTGTCCGTCCGGGAACCACGGGATCGAGCCATCCGCCCCCTGCACCCGCGCGATCGCCTCCCCGGAGCGCAGCACGTCCTCCGGGCTCATGATCCCGGGCAGCGACGGCAGCGCGGAACGGCTCATCCGAACGGCTTGGTCAGGTAGAAGACGATGCTCTTGCCCGCGATCGGGTCGAACACCGCCTCGAACGCCCTCGTCGGCCACGGCCGCTTCATGATGTCCCACACCAGCAGACGGTGGTAGGTGCGCACCAGGGGGTGGTCGGTGTTGTCGACTCCGACAGCGCATTTCAGCCACCAGTATGCCGAGTGCAGCGAATGCGCGTAGCCCCTGCCGTCCAGCCGCAACCCCGTCGCCGTGAGCTTGGCCGCGAGATCCTTCGGATCGTAGATCCGCACGTGGCCGCCCTCGACCTCGTGGTACTCGTCCGACAGCGCCCAGCAGATCCGTTCCGGCCACCGCCGCGGCACGCTCACCGCGATCGTGCCGCCTGGTTTGAGCACGCGACGCAGCTCGCCGATCGCGGCGACGTCATCCGGGATGTGCTCGAGCACCTCGGAGGCGATCACATGGTCGAACTCGCCGTCGTCGAACGGCAGCGCCAGCGCGTCCCCCGCCCGCGTGACCGCCCGGGCGCCCGTCGGCACCTCGGCGCCCTCACGCATCGCGGCGAAGGTCTGCGCCACCGTCTCCAGCTCCGCCACGTTCCGGTCCAGCGCCACCACATCGGCTCCGCGGCGGTATATCTCGAACGCGTGCCGACCGGCGCCGCATCCCATGTCCAGCACCCGATCGCCCGGCCGCACCCCCAGCCGGTCGAAGTCGATCGTGATCATGCCTCTGCTTCTTCCTTCGTCACGGTGCGGTCGATGGCCTGCAGGTACGCGTCGACGGTCTCCTCGGCCACGGTGCGCCAGCTGTACCGGGAGATCGCGCGCTCCCGGCCGGCGGCGCCCATCCGGGCCCGTCGGGCGGGGTCGCGCAGCAGCAGTGCCAGCGCATCGGCCAACTCGACCTCGTTCCCCGGCTCCACCAGCAGCGCGCACTCACCGGGCGTGCCCACCACCTCCGGAATCGCACCGGCCCGGGTCACCACCAGCGCGGTGGCGCGCGCCATCGCCTCCACGGTCGGCAGCGAGAACCCCTCGTACAGCGACGGCACGCACGCGACTTCCGCGGAACCCAGCAGGTCGGCGAGCTCGGGCTCCGGCAGTCCGTGCACGAACCGCACGACGTCATCGAGGCCCAACTCCGCGACGAGGCGGTCGGTGGGGCCGCCAGGGGAGGGGCGCCCCACGACGACCAGCTCCAGGGGCCGGCGTCCGCGCAGGAGCGCCACCGCCCGCAGCAGCGTCGGGACGCCCTTCAACGGGGTGTCGGCGCTGGCCACGGCGACGATCCGACCGGGCACGCGCTCCACCGGTGGCCGGTCGAGCATCACCGGCGACACCCCGAGCGGGATGGCGCGGATGCGCCCCGCATCCACACCGAAATCCGCCGCGATGTCGCGGCGCGAGGATTCCGACACGGTGACGATCGAGGGCATCCGCCGCGCGACCCGGCCCTGCATCCTCACGAAGCCGTACCACCGCCACGCTGTGACCTTGCGCCAGCCGCGGGCCGCCTGGATCTCCATGCGCCGGTCGAAGGTGATCGGGTGGTGGATGGTGGTCACGACCGGTGTCCCCGACCGAGCCAGTCCCAGCATCCCGTAGCCGAGGGTCTGGTTGTCGTGGATCACGTCGAACTCGTCCAGCCGGGGCCGGAGCGCCCGCGCCGCCCGCAGACTGAACGTCAACGGCTCGGGGAAACCCGCCGTATACATGTGCAGCACCTCGAGAACGTCGATGCCGTCCCGGATCTCGCCGGGCCGGGGCGTGCGGAATGGGTCGGGATCCCGGTACAGGTCGAGACTCGGCAGTGCCGTGAGGTTCACCCCGGGGTCCAACTCCGGGTACGGCTGACCGGAGAACACCTCCACCTCATGGCCCAGCGCGACCAGTTCCCGCGACAGGTTCCGCACGTAGATGCCCTGGCCGCCGCTGTGAGGCTTGCTGCGGTACGACAGCAACGCGATGCGCACCGAGCGACCTCCATGGGCGGAAACAGGAACCGGGATGCGCCGCGACGACCCCCTCGTATTCTTACAGGACGGTTCGACTGCCGAGCGCCGCGCCGCGCCCCCGCCGCCTGCGCGGGGCCGTCAGTGCTCCGTGCCGAAGAACCACGCGAGGGAGATCGCGGTGGCCGCCGCGCCCGCGGCGATCGCCAGCGCGACCCCCGCTCCCCGTGGCAGGCGACGCAGCAGCAGGGCCCCGGCCGCCGCGTTCACGCCGCTCCACGCGACGTTCGTCCACGGGTCGGACAGTCCCACGCCCGGCGGGTCCGCGAACGGCGTGGGGAAGGGGCGCCCGGAGATCCCGTTGACCCCGTGGGGGACCGCGTTCGCCAGCAGTGCTCCGCCGAGCGCGGCCCGGATGATGTCAGTCGCGCGCGCCATCGCTCGTTCCTCCTCCATCGTGATCCTGACCGTGACCGCAGCCTACGTCAACCCCCGAGGCGGGTCGCAGCCCGGCGATACCGTAGCCCCATGGCCGGTCCCGAGAGCACGCCCGTCGGGCGGGTGATCCGGTGGGCACTGCAGCGCAAGCCGGTCCGCGCGGTCCTGCTCTATGTGGAGAACCGGGGCCCCGCCCTCGCCGACGGCATCACCTACCGCGCGCTGTTCAGTGTCTTCGCGGCGGTATTGCTGGGCTTCTCCCTGGCCGGACTATGGCTGGCCGGCAACCCCACCGCGATGCAGGCTCTCGTCGACGCCGTGGACGCCGCGGTCCCGGGAGTGATGGACATCGTGGACCTGTCCGCGATCACCGCGCCGGCAAGCCTCAGCGTCGCGGGCATCGTCTCGGTGGTAGGCCTGGTGCTCGCCGCTCTCGGCGCGATCGGTTCTCTGCGCATCGCGTTTCAGGTGCTGGCCGGCATCCATCGCGTCGACGCTTCGTGGCTGCGGACGACCGCCACCAACGTGCTCCTCGCGGTCGCGCTGGGCGCGATGCTGGTCGCCTCCGCGGGCGTCACGTTCGTCGCCGCGGCATCCATCTCGACGGTCAGCGCGGTGATCGGCCTCCCGGCCGACTCGCCGGTCGTGGACGGCGTGGTCCGCGCCGCAACCGTGCTGGTCGTGTTCGTGCTCGACACGATCGTGGTCGCCCTCGCGTTCGCGCTGCTCTCGCCGGTCAAGGCGGGGGCGCGATCGTTGTGGGCGGGGGCCGCGCTCGGAGGCGCGGGACTGACCGTGCTGCAGCAGCTGTCCGGGCTGTTCGTCGGCGGCGCGGCATCCAACCCGCTCCTGGCGACGTTCGCCGCGCTGATCGCGCTGCTGCTGTGGTTCAACCTGTCATCGCAGGTGGTGCTCCTCGCGGCCGCCTACATCGTCACCGGAGCGGAGGAGCGGGAGGACAGGGTGCGGGCCCGATTCGGGGCCGCGACGTTCGCTCAACGGCGCGTCCGGCGCGCCGAACGGGAGGTCGCGCGGGCCGGAGACGAACTGCGACGGGCACGGGATGCCGAGGAGCAGGAGCGCGCGGGCGGCGGGGAGCGGGACCGATAGGCTGGCGGCCATGGCAATCGCGCGACTTTCCGGAGGGCCGCTGGACGGCCAGGTGATTCCTCTGCCGGAGGAGACCGACGACGAGTCGATGGTCCTGCCGTACGGCGAGGGTCAGCTGATCTATCGCCGCGAGGGCGGCCCCACCCACACCGGCTCCGACGATGGACCTACGGAGTGGCGTTACGGATACGTGGAGGCGACCGAGCCCATCGACCCGGACCCGGACGAACGGGACCAGTGACGCCCAGCCCGGAGCCGCCGCAACGATCCGTCGAGATCGAGCGCACCTACGATGTCGACTCCGGCGCGTCCCTCCCGGATTGGCGCGCGCTCGCGGAGGTGGCGAGCGTGACGGAACTGGGCATCCGCGACTTGGACGCCGTGTACTTCGACACGGCCGGAACCGAACTCGCACGGGCGGGCGTCGCGCTGCGCCGCCGGTCCGGCGGTCCCGACGAGGGGTGGCATGTCAAGATCGCGACCGGGGAACGTCGCACCGAATGGCGCTGGCCGTTGTCGGCCGGGGACGGGGTCCCCGGAGCCGTGGTCCAGGCCGTCGCGGTGTGGAGCCGGGAGCCGCTGACGGAGTTGGCGCGCATCCAGAACGAGCGGCACGCCTATGCGCTCATTGCTGCTGACGGCGCCCGCGTCGCCGAAGTCGCCGACGACCACGTGAGGGCCGTCGCGCTGCGCACCGGACGCGAGCAGCACTGGCGGGAGTGGGAGGTGGAACTGGAGTCCGACCGCGACCCGACCGCTGCCGCGGAGTTCTTCCGCGCCGTGGATCGGCTGGTCCTCGCCGCCGGAGGACGGCACGCGGCCATCGACTCCAAGCTCGCCCGTGCGCTGTCCGCCTAGATGTTGATCATGTGACCGGCCAGGCCGTGCAGCGCCTCCTGCACGGCCTCCGACAGCGTCGGATGCGTGTGCACGTTGCGCGCCGACTCCAGCGCGGTCAGGTCCCACTTCTGCGCGAGCGTCAACTCCGCCAGCAGCTCCGACACGTCGGGACCGACGAGGTGGCCGCCCAACAGTTCCAGGTTCTCGGCGTCGGCCACGAGCTTGACGAAGCCGACTGCCTCGCCCAGGCCGTTGGCCTTCCCGTTGGCCGAGAAGGGGAACTTCGCGGTGCGCACGTCGTAGCCCGCGTCCCTCGCCTGCTGCTCCGTCAGGCCGAAGGAGGCCACCTGCGGGGAGCAGAACGTCGCCCGCGGCATCATCCGATAGTCCCCCAGCGGCATGGTCTCCGCCCCCGCGATGGTCTCGGCCGCCACGACGCCCTGCGCCTCGGCCACATGCGCCAACTGCAGCTTGGCGGTCACGTCTCCGATCGCGAAGATGTGCGGCACGGTGGTGCGCATCACATCGTCGATCGCGATCGCGCCCCGCTCGGTCAGTGCGACACCGGTCGTCTCCAGGCCGAACCCTTCGACCCGCGGTGCGAAGCCGATCGACATCAGCACCCGGTCGGCGACGATCGACCCGGCGGTGCCGTCAGCGGCGGTGAAGGCGACCGTGACGTGCTCGCCGTCGTCTCGGACCTCGTCGACCTTCGTCGAGGTGAGGATCTGCACCCCCAGCCGCTTGTACTGCCGCTGGATCTCCTTCGAGACCTCCGCGTCCTCGTTGGGCAGGGCACGATCGAGGAACTCGATGATGGTGACCTTCACACCGTAGTTGGCCAGCACATATGCGAACTCGATGCCGATCGCGCCGGCCCCGACGATCACCATGGACGCGGGCAGATCCCGGGAGAGGATCTGCTCCTCGTAGGTGACCACATTTTGGCTGAGGGTCACGCCCGGCAGCAGCCGCACGGTCGAGCCGGTCGCGACGATCGCGTTGTCGAACGTGACCTGCTCGGTGGAACCGTCGGCCATGGACACCGCGATCGTGTGGGCGTCGGTGAACGTCCCGCGCCCGGTGTATTCCGTGACCTTGTTCTTCTTCATCAGGAAGTGGATGCCGGACACGTGCGTCTCCGCCACCTTCCGGCTGCGGTCCCACGCCACGCCGAAGTCGAAGTGGGCCTCTCCGGAGATGCCGAACAGGTCCGCCTTCGCATGGAACGTGTGCGCCAGGTCTGCATTGCGCAGCAGTGCCTTGGAGGGGATGCAGCCCACGTTCAGGCACACGCCCCCCCAGTAGCGCTCCTCGACGATCGCGACGGACAAGCCCAGTTGCGCGGCGCGGACCGCCGCGACGTAACCGCCGGGCCCGGCGCCCAGGATGGCAAGGTCATAGTGAGGCATGGCTTTCAGCCTAACGGTCGTCGGTGTCGGTCCGGCCGTCCGTCCGGTCCCTCACGGTCTGCCGCTGCTGGTGGGATCGGGCCACCAGCAGCCACACCACCAGGGCGATCGCAAGCAAGACCGCTGCGCCCCCGATCAGCCACGCGTACAAGGGAACCCCGCCTGCATCGCCGCCGACGGCGGCAGGGGTCTCGTCGGCGTCCGCCGGACCTGCTGTCGCCGCACTCGGGGGAGACGTCGTCGTGGATGAGGGGGAGGGCGCGGGGGCGGTGACGACGAAGCCGAACGCACCGGATATGGGGTGACCGTCCGCGGAGACCACGCGCCACTGCACGGTCACCGGTCCGGAGACCGCCCCTCCGGAGACCGCGCCGATGAGCGGCTGGGTCACCACGGGCCCCGACACGACGGGGTCGCCGACCTGCAGCGCTGATCCGGTGGCGTCAGCCACGGCGACCACGGCGGTGCCCGCCTCGGCCAGCACCTCGCCGGAGAACGTCAGCGTCACCTGCTCCGGCAGGTCCGCCACCGTGCTGTCCGGTGCCGGGTCCGAACCCACCAGGTCGTCGTGCGCCGCGGCGGCGGGGGCCCACAGCAGTGCGGCGGCCGCGACCACGACCGCCGGCAGCACGGCGGCGATGTGACGCACAGAGTTCCTCACCTCCTCAAGGGTACCGAGCAGCGCCCGTTCCCGCAGCGGCTCTAGGCGGGGTTCGGTTAGGCTTGGCGCGCGAGGAGGACGACGTGGATCAGCAGCGAGACCGGACCCCCGACGGTGTGCGCCGGGACCCCGACGCGGCACGACCCCAGCCGGACGCCACCCAGACCTTCGGGCACGATTCCGATCTCTCGTTCGTCCCGTTCGGAAGCGAACTGAGCACCGCCGAGATGGCGGCTATCGACGCGCTGCCGTCATCGGCTGCGCTGTTCATCGTGCGGAGCGGCCCGATCGCGGGCGCCCGATACCTGCTGGACACCGACGTGACGACGATAGGCCGCCATCCCGACGCGGATATCTTCTTCGACGACGTCACCGTGTCCCGCCGCCATGCAGAGGTGACCCGCCGCGGCGCGACGTTCCAGATCGCGGATCAGCGCTCGCTGAACGGCACCTACGTCAACGGCGAGCGCGTGGACCGCGCCGAGTTGATCAACGGCACCGAGGTGAGGGTCGGTAAGTTCCGGCTCACGTTCTTCGTATCCCCGTCCGACCTGCCCGCAACGGCGCCCTGACGTGCCCTCCCTCGCCCGCAGCTCGGGGGACGACGCGGTACTGCTGAGCATCGGTCAGGTGCTCGCCCGCCTGCAGGGCGAGTTTCCGACCCTGTCGTCCAGCAAACTGCGCTTCCTCGAGGTGCAGGGCATCGTCCGCCCGCGGCGCACCGCCTCCGGGTACCGCAAGTTCACGCCGGACGACCTGGATCGGCTGCGGCTGGCGTTGACCCTGCAGCGCGACCGGTACCTCCCGCTGTCCGTGATCCGTGACCAGTTGGACGCCGTCGGCGCCGGCCCGGACGGCGGCACCGCGTCCGTTCCGTCCCCGATCCCGGGCACCTCGCGCCGCCGGCGCCGCGAGGAACTGCTGAGGGAGGCGGGATCTCCCGCTCAGCTGCTCAACGATGCCATCACCACCGGCCTGATCGCCGGAAGCGAGGTGTACGACGACCGGGCTCTGGAGATGCTGCGGGCACTGGTCGCGCTGGAGCGCCACGGCATCGAACCTCGCCACCTGCGCGCCCTGCGCCAGAGCGCCGAGCGGGACGTCGCGCTGATCGACGCGGCACTGGGGGCGCTGCGCCGCCGCGGCGATGCGGCATCCCGCGGCCGAGCGGCCGACGCCGCGTCGGAGCTGGCGGCGCGGCTGGACGACGTGCGCCGGGCCCTGGTGCGCGGCGGCTTGGAACGACTCGAGACGTGATCGGACACGCCGGGGGCTTCCACCGGATGTCGTTGCCCCGTGCGCCTGCCTCCTCTACCGTGGAGGCAGCACGGGGAGGAGACAGCTGCGCATGAACGCCGGCGAACCGCTGGGGACCCCGCACCCCGCTGACGATCTCCTGTTCACCGACGGTCTGCCCGCCCTGGACGACGAGGTCGGCTATCGGGGCGCCGTCGCGGCCCGGGCCGCCGGGATCACCTACCGGCAACTCGACTACTGGGCGCGCACGGGTCTCGTAGAACCCACGGTGCGAGCGGCCAGCGGCTCCGGGTCGCAGCGGTTGTACGGATTCCGCGACATCCTGGTCCTCAAGCTCGTCAAGCGGCTACTGGACACCGGCATCTCCTTGCAGCAGATCCGCATCGCGGTGGACCAGCTCACCGCCGCGGGCGTGCGGGACCTCGCCCGCACCACGCTCATGAGCGACGGCGCGTCCGTGTACCTGTGCACCTCGGACGACGAGGTGATCGACCTGGTCAGCCGGGGACAGGGTGTGTTCGGGATCGCCGTCGGGAAGGTGCTGCGGGAGGTCGAGTCCACGCTCGTGGAGTTCGAGCCCCAGGGACCCGAGCCGGTCGACGAGTTGGCGGCGCGGCGAGTGCGCCGCAGCGCCTGAGCCGACGGGCTCAGAGAGCGGGGTTGCCGGTCTCGGCCGGCGCGGTGATGCGGCCTGCCCGCATCACCCGGTCCAGCAGGGAGTCGAAGTCCGCCGCCAGTTCCTGCGCGGACTCGCCCGGCCAGATGTGCAGCGGCTTCGCCGCCCCCTGCGCCTGCTGCAGGGATGTGCGCTCGGGCAACTGCGGCGAGAGCACGAGCGGGCCGAACATGTCCCTGAGCTCCTTGATGCGGAACTGGTGCTCGATCGACTGCGGTCGCACCCGGTTCACGACGATCCCGAGCGGCTGCAGGCGCGGGGACAGTCCGCGGCGGATCTCCTCGATCGCTCGCAGCGCGCGGTCGGCGGCCGCGACGGAGAACAGGCCCGGCTCGGTGACGACGATCACGCGGTCGCTGGCGGCCCAGGCGGTGCGGGTGAGCGCGTTCAGCGACGGCGCGCAGTCGACGAGCACCAGGTCGTAGTCCGCCTCGACGGCGGCCAGAGCCTCCTCGAGCTTCCACACGTCTCGGACGCTGGGGTGCGGGCCGTCGAAGTTGATCGCCGACGGGCTCCCGATCAGGACGTCGATCGTGCCGGGGTGCACCTTCGTCCAGCCGCTGGGCGTGATCGCCTGCCGGACCACCTTCTCCTTGGGATTGGCCAGGACGTCCGCGATGTTCAGCCGCCCGGCCACCTGGATGTCCATACCGGTGGAGACGTCCGATTGCGGGTCGAGATCCACCACGAGGGTGCGCACACCGCGGGCGAAGGCGGCCGACGCCAGACCCAGGGTCACAGTCGTCTTGCCGACCCCCCCCTTGAGCGAACTGACGGACAGGACGTGCACGGGCGTCTACGTTACCGTCCCCTAGGCTGTGAGCACACCCGGCCGCCCGCCCCGATCGGGCCCGCGGTCCGCTCCGCCGCACGACGAATGCGAGGACGTGTTGTTCCGCAAGATCCTGGTCGCCAACCGTGGTGAGATCGCGATCCGCGCCTTCCGCGCGGCGTATGAGGTCGGTGCGCGGACGGTGGCAGTGTACCCGTGGGAGGATCGCTTCTCCCTGCACCGGCTGAAGGCCGACGAGGCGTACGAGATCGGTGAGCGCGGCCACCCGGTGCGCGCCTATCTGGATGTGCCGGAGATCATCCGCGTCGCGCGTGAGAGCGGTGCCGACGCGATCTACCCGGGGTACGGCTTCCTGTCGGAGAACCCGGAGCTGGCGGCGGCGGCCGCCGCCGCCGGAATCGTGTTCATCGGACCGCCGGCGGACGTGCTGGAGATGGCCGGCAACAAGGTGGCCGCGAAGGAACGGGCGGCCCGGGCGGGCGTTCCCGTGCTGCGCTCGAGTCCGCCCTCGGACGATGTGGACGAACTGATCCGGCACGCGGATGCGGTGGGCTACCCGCTGTTCGCCAAGGCGGTCGCCGGGGGCGGCGGGCGCGGGATGCGTCGCGTCGCGAACCCGGCGGAACTGGCGCCGGCGCTCGCCGAGGCGATGCGCGAGGCGGCCGGCGCGTTCGGCGACCCGAGGATGTTCCTCGAGCAGGCCGTCCTCCGTCCGCGCCACATCGAGGTTCAGGTGCTGGCGGACGCGACCGGCTGCACCGTGCACCTGTTCGAACGGGACTGCTCGGTGCAACGCCGGCACCAGAAGGTGATCGAGATCGCGCCGGCGCCGGGCCTGGATGACGAGATTCGCGCCGCCCTCCACGCCCATGCCATCGCATTCGCCCGGTCCATCGGATACGAGAACGCCGGCACCGTCGAGTTCCTGCTGGAGACCGCCGGACCGGAGGCGGGCCGGATCGTGTTCATCGAAATGAACCCGCGCATCCAGGTGGAGCACACCGTCACCGAAGAGGTCACCGACGTGGACCTGGTGCAGTCGCAGATGCGGATCGCTGCCGGCCTCACCCTGGAGGAACTCGGTCTGACGCAGGACCAGGTGCGGCTGCGCGGCGCAGCCCTCCAGTGCCGGATCACCACGGAGGATCCGACGCAGGGATTCCGGCCGGACACCGGGCGGATCACCACCTACCGTTCGCCCGGCGGTGCGGGGGTGCGCCTGGACGGGGGAACCACCGCCGCCGGTTCGCAGATCAGCCCGCACTTCGACTCCCTGCTGACCAAGCTGACCTGCCGCGGAAGGGACTTTCCGGCCGCTGTCGCCCGGGCGCGGCGCGCACTCGCCGAGTTCCGCATCCGGGGTGTGGCCACGAACATCCCGTTCCTGCAGGCCGTGCTGGAAGACCCCGCCTTCCGTGCGGGCGACATCAGCACCTCCTTCATCGAGGAGCGGCCCGGTTTGCTGCGCGGCCGGGAGTCGAAGGACCGCGGCTCGAAGATGCTCAACTGGCTCGTGGATATGACGGTCAACACGCCACACGGCGAACGCCCGATCATGACGCACCCCCGGGAGAAGCTGCCCGGGCTGGACCTGGCCTCGATGCCGCCCGACGGGTCGCGTCAGCGCCTGCTCGCCCTCGGGCCGGCGGGCTTCGCCGCGGACCTGCGGGCGCGGACGTCCCTGGCGGTCACGGAGACGACTTTCCGGGATGCGCACCAGTCGCTGCTGGCGACGAGAGTGCGCACCCGCGACCTCGTCGCCGTCGCGCCGTTCACGGCCCGCATGACCCCCCAGCTGCTGTCGGTGGAGGCGTGGGGCGGGGCCACCTACGACGTCGCGCTGCGGTTCCTCGGGGAGGACCCGTGGGACCGGCTCGACGCACTTCGTGCTGCGTTGCCGAACATCGCCATCCAGATGCTGTTGCGCGGGCGGAACACGGTGGGCTATACCCCCTACCCGGCCAGAGTCACAGACGCGTTCGTGCAGGAGGCCGCCGACTCCGGCGTCGACATCTTCCGCATCTTCGACGCCCTCAACGATGTCTCCCAGATGCGCCCGGCGATCGAGGCGGTGCTCGCCACCGGGACCGCGGTCGCGGAGGCGGCGATGTGCTACACCGGCGACCTGCTCGACCCCGCTGAGCGGCTGTACACCCTGGACTACTATCTCCGGCTGGCGGAGCAGATGGTGGACGCGGGTGCGCACGTGCTGGCGATCAAGGACATGGCAGGGCTCCTCCGGCCCGCGGCAGGAGCCCGGCTGGTCGCGGCGCTCCGGGAACGGTTCGACCTGCCGGTGCACGTCCATACGCACGACACCGCGGGGGGACAGCTCGCCATGCTCCTGGCGGTGAGCGCCGCAGGCGCCGATGCGGTGGACGCCGCCGCCGCGCCCATGGCCGGAACCACGAGCCAGCCTTCGCTGTCCGCTCTCGTCGCGGCGCTCGCGCACACCGAGCGGGACACGGGACTGTCCCTGGCGGCGGTCTCCGATCTGGAGCCGTACTGGGAGGCCGTGCGGCGTGTGTACCGTCCGTTCGAGTCCGGCCTTCCCGGCCCCACTGGTCGCGTGTACCTGCACGAGATCCCCGGGGGGCAGTTGTCGAACCTCCGCCAGCAGGCCATCGCGCTGGGAATGGGGGACGACTTCGAACGGATCGAGGACATGTACGCGGCCGCGGATCGGATTCTCGGCCGGATCCCGAAGGTCACCCCGTCCTCGAAGGTCGTCGGCGATCTCGCGCTGCACCTGGTGGCGAACCATGTGGATCCGGAGGAGTTCGCGCGCCACCCCGAGGACTACGACATCCCCGACTCGGTGATCGGGTTCATGGCCGGTGAACTGGGTGACCTGCCCGGCGGCTGGCCGGAGCCGTTCCGCACGCGGGTCCTCCGGGGCAGGACCGCGGCGCCGCCGACGGCATCCCTGGGCGAGGAGGATGCCGCGGCGCTCGCACACGATTCCCGCGAGCGGCGGGACACCCTGAACCGCCTGCTGTTCCCCGGACCGCACCGCGCGTTCCGCGAGATGCGCGACACCTACGGGGATCTGAGTGTGCTGGAGACCGCGGACTATCTCTATGGGATGGTTCCCGGCGCCGAGCACGTCATCCCGATCGCACGGGGGGTGCAGCTGCTGGCCGGTCTCGAGGCGATCGGCGAGCCCGACGAGAAGGGGATGCGGACGGCCATGACCACCCTCAACGGTCAGCTCCGCCCCGTCTACGTCCGCGACCGCGGCATCCGCGTGGCGACGCCGGAGGCGGAGAAGGCCGACGCCGCCTCGCCCGGCCAAGTGGCGGCACCGTTCTCGGGCGTGGTGACCCTTGCAGTATCGGTGGGCGACCGGGTCGAGGCGGGTGCGCCGGTCGCCTCCATCGAGGCCATGAAGATGGAGGCGGCGATCACCACCCCCATCGGGGGAGTCGTCGAACGGACGCCGGTGGCGCGCACGGCGGGGGTGGAGGCGGGCGACCTTTTGGTCGTGATCCGACCCCCCCAGTAGCCTGGTCCGCGGCGCCGAGACCGCGTGGCGCTCGTAGGGAGTCACACCTGATGCCTGACAGACAGGAGCCGGCCGGCGCCGGAGACCAGCCTGAGAACGCAATCCCCGTCGACCAGCGAGCGGTCGATGCCGGCGACATCGACGTGCTGGCGGGAACCGCTCGCATCCCCGTCGCGATCCCCGCCGATCCGGACGAGGACGACCTCGAGGACGATCCGCCGACGGCGGGGATCGCGGTCAGCGCACCCGTCCTGAGGGAGCCCCGCCCCCGGGTTGCGCCCGTCGAGACCTCTCCGAGCCCGATCACCGCCGCCGTCACCGTCGCCGGCCGGCGCGCGGAGGAGCGCGAGGCCGCCCGCGAGACTCCCGACATGCTGACCGCCGAGAGGATGGTGCGCCCTGCCGGGGCACCGAAGCGGGTCGGCGGCGCGTGGTCGCGGATCGGCAGCGCTCTCTCCCGTGGCCGGTGGTCGGCGCGTTCCCGAGCCGACGCTCTCGTGCGGGAGCGCATCCGCATCCGATTGGAGGGAGCCCCGCGCTTCGTTGCCACCGTGTCCCGCAAGGGCGGGGTCGGCAAGACCACGATCACCGCCCTGGTGGGCATGGCGCTGGCGGACGCACGCGACGACCGGGTGATCGCCCTGGACGCGAACCCCGATCGCGGCACCCTCGCCGAACGGGTCGGCGAGACGACGGGCCGTACTGTCCGCGATGTCTCGCGCTCCAGGATCCGCGTGCAGGGCTTCAGCGAGATCTCCGCCCTGGTCACCCGAGATGAGACCCGGCTGGACGTGCTCGCCTCGGATGCCGATCCGCGCATCTCGGACGCCTTCGGCGACAGCGACTACCGGGAGGTCGCCGATCTGGCGGCGCACTACTACTCGCTCGTGCTCACCGACACGGGCACCGGCATCGTGCACTCCGTGATGGATGCCGCACTGTCCGCAGCCGACGGACTTCTGGTCGTCTCCGGCCTGAGCCTCGACGAGGCCCGTCTGGCTTCGGAGACACTGACGTGGCTGGAGGAGAACGGGTATCGCGAGTTGGCGCGCGACGCCGTGGTCGTGCTGAACGCCTCCCGGCCCGGTGCGCCGCTGGTGGACGTGGCGCGGCTGCGCGAACACTTCGGCAGCCGGGTTCGGGCGGTCGTGACCGTTCCCTACGACCCCCTGATCGCCGCCGGCGGCGTCATCGACTTTCCGCGGCTGCGTCCGGCGACCCGGCGCGCGGCGCGCGAACTGGCAGCGGTCGCCGTCGAGGGCCTGCGCGTCGGGGCACCGGCGGTCTGATGTGAGCGTGCGTCCCATCCGCGTGTTCGGGGATCCGATCCTGACCTCCCCGGCTCGGCCCATCGATCGCATCGACGACGGCATCCGTGCGCTGGTGGAGGACTTGATCGACACGGTGAAGGAACCCGGGCGCGCCGGGGTCGCCGCGCCGCAGATCGGGGTGGGGCTGCGCGCATTCAGCTACAACGTCGACGACAGGGTCGGATACGTCCTGAACCCGCGGTTGACCGCGCTGGAAGGGACGCCCGCACTCGTCGGCGAGGGATGCCTCTCCGTTCCGGGGCTGTGGCATCCGGTGCTGCGCTACCCGCGCGCCACAGTCACCGGCATCGACCTGGACGGCGCGGAACGGATCATCACGGGGGAGGGGGTGCTCGCCCAGGCGCTGCAGCACGAGACCGACCACCTCGACGGCATGCTGTACCTGCACCGGCTCGAGCGCGAGCAGCGCCGGATCGCGATGCGCGAGGTCCGGGAGAGCGACTGGTTCTGATCCTCAGGCGGTGCGGGTGGGCGACGTCACGCCGGCCCCGGCGTACAAGTCTGAGATCACGTCTGCGAAGTCGGCCAGGATCACGCTCCGCTTGATCGACAGCTTCGGAGTGAGGTGGCCGCTCGCCTCCGTCCACTCCACCGGCAGGATCGAGAACGCCCGGATGGACTCCGCCCGGGACACGGTCTCATTGGCGCGATCGATCGCGCGCTGCACCTCGGTGCGCACCGCCGGCTCGGCCGCGGCCTTCTCGAGACCCAGGTCCGCGGGGAGGCCGTTGTTCGCCAGCCAGACCGGCAGCATCTCCGGGTCCAGCGTGACCAGCGCGGACACGAACGGCATCCGGTCCCCGACCACGACCACCTGGCCGACGATCGGATCGGCGCGGATCGCGTCCTCGAGTGGTGCCGGGGCGACGTTCTTGCCGCCCGCCGTGATGATGATCTCCTTGGTACGGCCGGTGATGGTGAGGAATCCGTCCTCATCGATCGATCCCAGATCTCCGGTCGAGAACCACCCGTCGTGGAAGGCGGCAGCCGTCGCCTCCGGATCCCACCAGTACTCCTTGAACACGTTGATGCCGCGGATCTGCACCTCGCCGTCCTCGGTGGTGCGGACGCCCACGCCGGGAAGGGGGGTGCCGACGGTGCCGATCTTCGTGCGGTCCGGGCGGTTCACGGTCGCCGGCGCCGTCGTCTCGGTCAGCCCGTAGCCCTCCAGAATCGTGACCCCGAGGCTGTGGAAGAAGTGGCCCAGGCGCTCGCCGAGCGGTGCCGAACCCGAGATCGCGTACTCGACCCGGCCGCCCATGATGTCCCGCAGCTTGCCGTACACGAGGCGGTCGAACACCGCGAATCGGATCCGGAGGAGGAGCGGGATGCGCGCGCCCTGCTGCCGGAGACGGGAGTGCTCCACTGCGGTGTCCGCCGCGGCGCGGAAGATGCCCCCCCGGCCCTGCGATTCGGCGGTCTGCTCGGCGGAGTTGTACACCTTCTCGAACACGCGCGGCACCGCGAGCAGGAGGGTGGGGCGGAACGACACCAGGGCCGACACCAGCTGGCTGGTGTCGGGCTGGTGACCCGTCTTCACCCCGGCGTGGATGTACAGGATGGAGATATACCGGGCGAAGACGTGCGCGGTGGTGATGAACAGCACCGATGACGCGTCTGGTCGGTCGACCACCTCGTGGAGCGCCGCGGCGGCGTTGCGGGCCAGTTCGACGAAGTTGCTGTGGGTGAGCACGCATCCCTTGGGCCGGCCGACGGAACCGGAGGTGTAGATCAGCGTGGCGATATCGCCGCCGCGCGCCAGCCGCCGGCGCCGGAGCACCTCGTCGTCGGGGACGGAACGCCCCTGCTCCACGATGGCGTCGAGTTCGCCCGCGTGCATCCTCCACACCTGGCCGAGCGCCGGCAACTCCTCGCGCACCTCGTCCAGACGTCGGGAGTGGTCCGGGAGTTCCACCACGCACGCCCCGGCCTGCGAGTCGGACAGGATCCACTGGATCTGGCGGGGCGAACTGGTCTCGTAGATCGGGACCATCACCGCGCCGGCGTAGAACAGTGCGAAATCCACCAGCGTCCAGTCGAAGGTGGTCCGGGCCAGGAATCCGATCGTGTCTCCCGGCTGCACGCCCGCGGCGATGAACCCCTTAGCGAGCGCGATCACCTGGCCCTCGAACTCGGCGGCGGACACGTCGCGCCATCCGGAGCCGTCGGGAACGGCGAACAGTGCCTTGTCCGGGGTTTCGGCCACGCGCTCGACGAGCAGGTCGGCGATGTTCCGATCGGGGTCGGCCGGTATCAGCGCGGGGACGTCCACTTCGACGGGGCTCATGCAGCAGCTCCTTCGGTACCGTTGCTCGTGGCGGCGAGTCTACCCGGCCTTCCGTCGGCGGGGCGGGACCGGCCTCCGCCGATAGACTGATCGGATGCTGCAGAGCCTGGACGCGCTGGATCATTGGCGGACGCTTCCGATCAAGCAGCAGCCGGTGTGGACGGACACGGAGGCCGCGGCCAGCGTCTCCGCCGAGATCGCGTCCCTTCCGCCGCTGGTGTTCGCCGGCGAGGTCGACATCCTGCGCGCACGGCTGGCCGATGCGGCGGGGGGTCGGGCGTTCCTGCTGCAGGGCGGCGACTGCGCGGAGACGTTCGCGGGGGCCACGGCGGAGCAGATCCGCGACCGCATCAAGACCGTGCTGCAGATGGCGGTCGTGCTCACCTACGGCGCGTCGATGCCGGTGGTGAAGATGGGCCGGATGGCGGGCCAGTTCGCGAAACCCCGCTCCAGCGACACCGAGACCCGCGGCGAGGTCTCCCTCCCCGCCTATCGCGGTGACATCGTGAACGGTTACGACTTCACCGAGGGGTCGCGGCGCGCGGATCCGGCGAGGATGCTGAAGGCGTACCATACCTCGGCGGCGACGCTGAACCTGATCCGTGCGTTCACGCAGGGCGGATTCGCGGATCTGCGCGAGGTGCACAGTTGGAATCGCGGGTTCGCGGCGAACCCCGCCAATCAACGGTACGAGCGGCTGGCCACCGACATCGACCGGGCCATCAAGTTCATGGAGGCGGCCGGGGCCGACTTCGACGAACTGCGGCGCGTCGAGTTCTACACCGGCCACGAGGGCCTGCTGATGGACTACGAGCGTCCGATGACGCGGATCGACTCGCGCACCGGCACCCCGTACAACACGTCAGCGCACTTCCTGTGGATCGGAGAGCGCACCCGGGACCTGGACGGTGCGCACATCGACTACTTCTCCCGCATCCGCAACCCGATCGGCGTCAAGCTGGGCCCTGGGACCACGCCCGACACCGTGCTGCAGTTGGTGGATCGGCTGGACCCGCACCGCGAGCCAGGCCGCTTGACCTTCATCACCCGGATGGGGTCCGGCCGCATCCGGGACGCGCTGCCGCCACTGCTGAACGCGGTGCGGGATGCCGGCGCCACCCCGCTGTGGGTCACCGACCCCATGCACGGCAACGGCATCACCACCCCGACCGGGTACAAGACGCGCCGGTTCGACGATGTGGTCGACGAGGTCCGGGGCTTTTTCGAAGCGCACCGCGCGGCCGCGACCTTCCCCGGCGGCATCCACGTGGAACTGACCGGCGACGACGTCACCGAATGCCTCGGCGGCTCCGAGATGATCGACGAGCAGACTCTCGCGACCCGGTACGAGTCGCTGTGCGACCCGCGACTGAACCACATGCAGTCGCTCGAGCTGGCGTTCCTCGTGGCCGAGGAGCTCGAGCAGCGCTGACGGCCGCCGCCTCAGAGGGCCGCCTTGATGCGCAGGCTCACCTCCGTGCCCTTGGGATGCTCGGACTCCGCCTTGGGATTCTGGGACTCCACCGTGGTGAACGGGTCGGGGAAGCCGTCCCAGCGCTCGTCGTACGAGACGACGAACCCTGCGTGGGTGAGTGCCGCCTTGGCCTGATCTCGGGACATCCCGACGACGTTGGGAACCGCGAACAACTCCGGACCCTGGGAGATGATGAGCGTGATGGTGTCGCCCGCGCGCCATGCGCCGCCGTCCGCGCGGGCAGCGATGCCGGCGACCTTCCCGTCGCTCACGGTGTCGCTGTACGCCTCCTGGTAGTCCTCGGCCACCACCAGCCCGACACCTTCCAGAGTGCTGGTGGCCTGACCGATGCTCATCCCGGAGACATCGGGGACCGGTCCGCGGGAGACGGTGGCCTGGGCCGCGTCACCGTCATGAACCGTGCAGCCGCCGGTGCAGTCGACGGGCGCATCCGTTCCGCGCGGCGTGACGAACACCCCGACCACGGTGTCCGGAGCGGCGTCGCCGAATACGTACGCCGCGTCCGCGACGGTCAGGCCCGCCTGCTGCAGTTCCGCGAGCACATCCGGCAGAGGCCGGCCTCCCAGCGACGGCAGGTCGTGCGGCTGCGGTCCCAGCGACACCCTCACCGACACCTGCGATTCCTTCTCGACCCGCGCACCCGCGGCGGGATCCGTGCCGATCACGGCGCCGGCGGGGACATCCAGACTGAATTCGTCGACGCGCGCCGCGGTCAGGCTCTGGGCGGTCAGCGCCGCCTCCGCCTCATCGAAGGACGTGCCCGCGAGGTCCGGCACGGTGACGTGAGAGCCGGGACCGGATCCGAACCACCATCCGCCCGCGCCGGCCAGGGCCGCCGCGATAAGGGCGAACGCGAGCAGCCACCCGCCGCGCGCTGCGCGCCTGCGCGCCCGGGCCCGCAGGCGCTCCCCGTTGTCGAGTTCCGGCAGGGCCGCGGTCGCGCCGGTCAGGTCGGACGCGTACGCCCGCGTCGGAGCCTCCGATTCGGGCGCGGCCTCGACCGCCGCGGCGGCCGCCAGGGTGCGCGCGACCTCGGGGGCGATGCCGAGGCGCTGCTCGATCTCCCGGAGCCGGGTCAGCATCTCGCCGGCGTCCGCGGGTCGGGCCGCTGGATCGCGCTCCGTGGCCCACAACACCAGTTCATCCAGTGCTTCGGGTGTGCCCGGCGCCCGCACGCTGGGGCGCGGCACCGTGTCGGTGGCGTGCTGATAGGCGATCTGCATCGGCTGCTCGCCCTGGTACGGCTGCTCGCCCGTGAGCATCTCGTAGAGCATGATCCCGAGGGAGTAGATGTCGCTGCGCGCGTCCGCCGTGCCGCGGGTGACGAGTTCCGGCGCGAGGTACGCGATCGTGCCCAGAAGCATCTGCCCGCTCGCGGTGTTCGCGGTCGTCGCGCGCGCCAGCCCGAAGTCGCCGATCTTGATCCGGCCGTCCTCCGCGAGCAGGACGTTCTCCGGTTTCACGTCGCGGTGCACGATGCCCGCCCGGTGCGCCGCGGCCAGCCCCGACAGGACCGCATCCATGATCGTGATGGTCTGCCGCACGCTCAGCCGCTTCTGGTCCCGCACCAGCTCGCGCAGCGTGATGCCAGGCAGGTACTCCATGACGAGATAGGCCATGTCCTCGTCCTGACCCTGGTCGAACACGTTCACCACGTGCGGATCGGCCAGGCGGGCGGCGGCCCGCGCCTCCTGGATGAACCTGCTCTGGAAGACGCTGTCGTCGCTGAGGTGGCTGTGCATCACCTTCAGGGCCACCCGGCGCTCCAGGCGCAGGTCGGTCGCAACGTACACGGTGGCCATGCCGCCGCGGGCGATCCGCGCCCGGACGCGATAGCGTCCGTCGACCAGTCGGCCGATCAGCGGATCCGCGCGCTGGCCCGTGCTCACGCTCCGAGTCTACGAAGGCGCCCCGCGCCGCCGCCGGAGCGGCTCACCGCGGCATCGGGGTGGATGAGATAGTGGGCAGCGTGAGCGAACCGCACCCGGACTCCACCGAAACGGAATGGCTGACCGTCGAGGACGTGGCGCGGCGACTCGCCGTGTCGCCCGGGCGGGTGCGCCGGATGCTGGACGAGGGCCAGCTGGTCGGCTCCCGACGCGGCGGCCGGATCGCCGTTCCCGGTGTGTTCCTGGTCGAGGATCAGGTGCTGGGATCCCTCCGCGGGACGCTGTTCGTCCTGCGGGACGCGGGTTTCACCGACGACGAGGCGATCGACTGGCTGCTCGCCCCCGAGGAGACCCTGGGTGTCGCGCCAGTGGATGCTCTCCGGCGTGGACGAACGAGAGAGGTCCGCAGGCTCGCGAAGGTCCTCGCCTGATCAGGCGTGGCGGCTGATGGCGGCTCGGGCGAGATCACGCAGTTCCGCCCGAGTCGGCGCCGGCAGGGGCGCAGCATCCAGAGCGCGATCGGCCTGCGCCGCGTAGTCCGCGATGACCTCCTCCACGCGTTCGCGCGCACCGGACTCGATGATCAGCCGCTGCACGCGGCCGACACCGGCCTCGTCCAGTCCCCGATCGCCGATCATGGCGTCCGCTTCGCGCCACTCCTCCGCGGACAGCGCCTCGCGCGCGTAGGCCACGAGGAGGGTCTGCTTGCCTTCGCGCAGGTCGTCGCCGGCGGGCTTGCCCGTCACCTCCGCGTTCCCGAACACCCCCAGCAGATCGTCGCGGAGCTGGAACGCCATGCCCAGGGGATGTCCGAACCGTCGGAGCGCCGCCACCTGCTCCGGATCGGCACCGCCCAGGGCGGCGCCGATCACGAGCGGCTGCTCGACGCTGTACCGGGCGGATTTCATGCTCGCCACCCGGAGGGCGGCCTCCGGGCTGCTGGATGCGGAGAAGGAGCGCGCTTCGCCGGCGATGTCGAGGAACTGGCCGACGGTCACCTCGCGACGCATCACCGCGTACTCACGTCGCGCGGCCGCGCCGCGGGACGGATCTGCCTGAGAGAGCGCATCCTCCAGCAGATCGTCGCTCCAGGCCACCAGTAGATCGCCGATCAGCACTGCCGCCGATCGACCGAAAGCAGTCGCGTCCCCACGCCAGCGGCCGGACCTGTGACGCTGCTCCCAGGCGCGATGCGCGGCAGGCCCGCCGCGACGCCGATCCGAATTATCGATGAGGTCGTCGTGGACCAGCGCGGCGGCGTGGAAGATCTCCAGAGCCGCGGACACCCCCACGACCACCGTGTCCTCGCCGTCGGCGGAGACGACCGCCCTGCTCCCGGCGAGGCAGAAGCGGGCGCGCAGGCGTTTGCCGCCGGCGACCGCGCCGGCCGCGTCGGAAGCCATCAGCGTGGCGCTCTCACCCCAGGAGGCGGCCTCCTCCGTCCGGCGGCGAAGGAAGGCGTCCAGTCGCTGGGAAACCGCCGGAATCGGCTCGGCAGCAGACGGCACGGCCCTAGCCTAGTGATCGAGCGCATGCGTATGATTTGCGTGTCACCGCGACCCGAGGGGGATCCATGCCACTCTCCGAGCAAGAGCAACGCCTGCTGGAGGAGATGGAGCGCCATCTCATGACCAACGACGCCGACGTCGTGTCCACCTCCGGGGGCCGTCGCAGCCTGAACTACCGCAACGTCGTGTACGGCGCCATCCTCGTGCTGGCGGGACTGGCGGGCCTCATCGTCGCCCTGTCGACTCAGTTGATCGTGGTGGGGGTGATCGGCTTCGCTGCGATGGTGGCGGGAGTGATCCTCGCGATCACGCCCTTGCGCGACAGCGCCGCCGCCGCGCCTGCGGCGCAGCCACGCCGTCCGGCCGCCGCACCGACGTTCATGGACCGCATGAACGCGCGCTGGGACCGTCGGCAGGAAGGCCGCTAACTCCCCGATCCGCACTCGAAGCGCCGACCCCGACAGGGGTCGGCGCTTCGTCGTCGTGGGCGCACCTGGCCCCCCGAAGTGTCGCGAAGTGGAGGAAAGTGGAGTAAAGTGGAGTCAACGGGTCTGAGGGGCGGTGGGTCGCGCGATGCTTCTCGGTACCCACACGCCCAAGCTCGACGACAAGGGTCGCGTCATCCTGCCCGCCAAGTTTCGGGACGATCTGGGTGGTGGCGTCGTGATCACCCGCGGCCAAGAACGCTGTCTCTACGTGTTCAGCGAGGCCGAGTTCGAGCGCGTCCACGAGAAGGTGCGCGACGCGCCTCTGACGAACAAGCAGGCTCGCGACTTCCTCCGGATGTTCCTGTCGGGCGCCAGCGCCGAACAGCCCGACACGCAGAACCGCATCACAATCCCGCCTGTCCTGCGCGCCTACGCCGGCCTGGGTCGCGACCTCGTGGTGACGGGGGTGGGGGCCCACGCGGAGGTGTGGGATGCCCAGGCCTGGCAGGACTACTCGGACGCCAACGAGTCCGCATACTCGGAAGCTCGAGCAGGAGGTGATTCCGGGACTGTTCTGAGCCCGCGGCCGCGACCCCTCGCCGCTGACGCCCTGACGCACTTCCCCGGCGCCAGGTCGGCAGCGGAGGGGGATCGGGGTCGGGGGATCATCCCGAGGCCATGGACGACCGCCGCATCCATACCCCCGTCCTGCTGGAACGCTGCCACGAACTGCTCGCTCCGGCGGTGGCGCACGACGGCGCCGTGCTCGTGGACGCCACCCTTGGCATGGGAGGCCACGCCGAAGCGTTCCTCGGCCGATTCCCGTCGCTGCGGGTGGTGGGCATCGATCGCGACCAGGATGCGCTGGACATCGCGCGCCGCCGCCTGAGTCACTACGCCGACCGGATCGTGTTCGTGCACGCCGTATACGACGGGATCGCGGACGCGTGCGCCGCCGCGGGCGTCCCGCGCGTGGACGCGATCCTCTTCGACCTGGGAGTCTCGTCGCTGCAGCTGGATGCCGACGCGCGCGGATTCTCGTACGCGCGCGACGCGCCGCTGGACATGCGGATGGATGCATCCGAGACCATGACCGCCGCCCGGATCCTGAGGGAGTACGACGAGGCCCGCCTGAGAGGAATCTTCGAGCGATACGGCGAGGAGAAGCTCGCCGGGCGGTACGCCCGTGCCATCGTGGCGCACCGAGTCGAGGAGCCCATCGAACGCTCCGGGCAACTGGTCCGAGTACTCGAGGATGCGACGCCGGCTGCGGCTCGTCGCGCCGGCCATGTCGCGAAACGAGTGTTCCAGGCTCTGCGGATCGAGGTGAACCAGGAACTGGCGGCACTGGAACGCGCCCTCCCCGCCGCCATGGCGATGCTGCCGATCGGCGGGCGGATTCTCGTCCTCAGCTACCAGTCGCTGGAGGATCGCATCGTCAAACGGGCGTTCTCGGCGGCGTCGTCCGGCACCGCACCGCCGGGGCTGCCGGTCGAAACCGAACAGCATGCGCCCCGGTTCCGCCTCCTCGTCCGTGGGGCGGAGCAGGCGTCCGCTGCCGAGCGAAGCGCTAATCCGCGTGCCGCATCCGTGCGACTGCGCGCCGCCGAGCGAGTGCGAGCCGCCGCATGAGCGCGGTCCCCATCCTGCCCGAGCCCGCGCCGGCATCGGCGCCGCACCGGCCGCTGTTGCGCGCGGTGCGGCGCCGACGTCGGCGCCCGCGGCTCGCGTACGGCCTGCTCGCCGTCGCGGGAGCCATCGCGATCGTCGCCGCGCAGATGCTCTTCTCCGTGCTCTCCACCCAGAGCTCGTTCGAGTTGTCCGCTCTGACCCAGCATCAGAAGGAGGTGAGCTGGCAGAAGCAGATTCTCGATGACCGGATCGCGGGACTGAGCTCCCCGCAGTACGTGGCCGCCAACGCCGCCGCCCTCGGAATGGTCATCAACGAGTCGCCCAGCTACCTCCGGCTCAGCGACGGGGCCGTCGTGGGTCCCCAGCAGCCGTCCGCGGCGACATCCTCCGTCGATGCGCTCGTCCGCGGATCCGTCGGAAACGCGCTGATCGCCGACACTCCGCTCGTCACCGAACCACAGGCGACTATCGACGGGCCGCCCGCACCGTCCGCGCCGACGGCCGATCCTGCGACACCCCCGCCCCTGTCCCAGGGTCTGCCGACCCCCGCAACACACTGAGAAGATGACCGCCCGCAGCACCCGCAGCCCGCGTCGCCGCACGGTGGCGGCACTGGCAGCCGTGCTGATCGTGATCATCGCGTTCGTCGTGCGTCTGGTCGACATCCAGGTCGTGAACGCCCGCGAGCACGTCGACGACTCGCTGTCACTCGGAATCGGCACCGCCAGCACCCTGTACGGCACCCGCGGCGCGATCGTGGACCGCAACGGGCAGACCCTGGCCGGCAGTGTGCTGCGCTACGACGCGGAACTCGACCCGGCGAACGTCGGTCCGTTCCTCCGCGTCGACGCGGACGGGAACGAGACCTCCGTCGAGTGGCCCGCAGCGGCCGCGGAGATCGGGGCCATCACCGGTCAGGCCACGGCGGACATCGAGCGCATCGTCGCCGAAGCCCTGGCGGCCGATCCCGGATCACGGTATGCACCGCTGGCCGCGGCGCTGTCCACCGAGCAGTACCGCGCCCTCGCGGATCTGCAGCTGCCGTACCTGCACATGACATCCCACCCGGCTCGGACCTACCCCGACGGTGCGGTCGCGGGCAACCTGGTCGGATTCGTCGGCTCCGACGGTGCACCGCTGGAGGGACTGGAAGCCGCCGCGAACACCTGCCTGGAGGCGACGCCCGGCAGTCTCGCCTACGAGCGGGGCAAGGACGGCGTCGTCATCCCGGGTACGGAACGCGAAACCCCCGCGGTCGACGGCGGGACGCTGCAACTCACCATCGACCGCGACCTGCAGTGGTATCTGCAGCAGCTCATCGCCGAGCAGGCGCAGAACCAGGGCGCCCTTCACGGCCAGATCATGGTGGTCGAGGTCGGCACAGGGAAGATCCGCGCGGCCGCGGAGTATCCGAGCGTCGATCCGAACACCGTCGCAGCATCCGCCCCCGAGGACCGCAGCAGCAGGATCTTCCGCAGCACGTTCGAGCCCGGTTCGACGTTCAAGGGGCTCACCGCGGCCGTGGTCGTGGACTCCGGCGCGGCGACGCCCATCTCCACGGTGGTCGCCTCCGGGCGCGAAGTCTTCGGAAACGGCGCCCGCGTCTCGGATTCGGTGGGTCACGGCCCTATCCCGTACACACTCAACGGCGTGCTCGTGAACTCCTCCAACGTCGGCATCTCGAAGTTCGCCGAGATGGTCCCGCCGCAGACCCGCTACGACTACCTCCAGCGGTTCGGGATCGGCGTTCCGACCGCGGTCGGATTCCCGGGCGAGGAGTCTGGAACACTCCGGCCGCCGGAGGAGTGGGACAACCAGACCCTGTACAACACCTCGTTCGGACAGGGCGTGGCGGTCACGCTGGCCCAGCTGGTGGGCGCCTATCAGGCCATCGCCAACGACGGCGTCAAGGTGCCTCTGTCCCTGGTCGAATCGTGCACCCGCGCCGATGGGGCGGTGGAGTCCACGACCCCGTCCCCGCCGGTCCGCGTGATCTCGGCCGACTCGGCGGTTCAGGTGCAGACCATGCTCGAGAACGTGCTCGTGCAGGGCGGGCTCGCGTCCGACGTCGCGATCTCCGGATACCGGCTGGCGGGCAAGACCGGCACCGGCGAGGTCGCCGAGAACGGCGCGTACAAGAGCGGCGTCTACTTCACGACCCTGATCGGGTTCGCGCCCGCCGACGACCCGCAGTACGTGGTCGCGGTCACCCTCGACCAGCCCACTGCGGTAAGGTCGTCTGCGGCCAACGCGCCCGGGTTTCAGAAGGCGATGACGCAGGTGCTGAAGACGTTCCGCGTGATGCCGTCAGACTCCGCCCCCGTCCTGCTGCCGCTGACCGGCTGACACCCCATGATCCCTCTCGCTCTCACCGACATCGCTCGTGCGGTCGGAGGTCGGCTCCTGCTCTTCGGCGACGGCCCGGGGCGGGTCGTCGCCGGTGCGGTCGACACCGATTCGCGCCAGATCGAGCCTGGAGACGTCTTCGTCGCCAAGCCCGGCGCCGTCACCGACGGTCACCGCTTCGTATCGCAAGCCGCCGCGGCCGGAGCCGTGCTGGCCATCGTGGAGCATCCCGTCGACGCTCCGATCGACCAGATCGTCGTGCCGGATGCGGTGACAGCGCTGGCGGATCTCGCGCGCGAGGGCGTGGCGCGCGCCCGCCGCGTGGGGGAGCTGCACGTGGTGGGGATCACCGGATCGAACGGCAAGACGACGACGAAGAACATGCTCGCGACGATCCTGGGCACCGTCGCCGCGACCGTCGCGCCACGGGGTTCGTTCAACAACGAGGTTGGCGCGCCGTTGACGATGCTGCGGGTCGGTGAGACCACGCGGTACCTGGTCAGCGAATTCGGCGCGAGTGGTCCGGGCGAGATCGCGCGGCTCGCGAGCCTGGCAGCGCCCGACATCGGCATCGTGCTCATGGTCGGAATGGCGCACGCCGGCGGATTCGGTGGGATCGACGCGACCTTCCGCGCCAAAGCCGAACTGGTCGAGGCCGTGCGCCCGGGCGGGCTCGCCATCCTCAACACGGATGACGCTCGCGTACGGCGGATGGCGGACATCGCGCGCCGGCGGGACGTGCCGGTGCGATGGTTCGGAACGGGGCCCGACGCCGACGTGCGCGCCGAGGACATCGTCGTGACCGCGTCGGGGACGAGATTCCGCATCCACGTCGACGGGCGCTCCTCCAACGTCGCCCTGCGCGTGCTCGGTGCGCACCACGTCGGGAACGCCCTGGCGGCCGTCGCCGCGGCAACCGCTCTGGGCGTGGACCTGGACACGTGCGTGCCCGCGCTGGAGGGCATGCGGATCGCGGAGCGGTGGCGGATGGAACCGATGGGCTCGGACCGCGTGCGGATCATCAACGACGCTTACAACGCGAGTCCGGACTCCATGGCCGCCGCCCTGAGAACGCTCGCTCAGATCACGGGCCCGACCGAACGCGCGGTCGCCGTGCTCGGCGCCATGAGCGAACTCGGCGAGTTCGCGGGTGCCGAGCACGACCGCGTCGGCGAACTGGCGGTGCGCCTGCGGATCCCGCGGATCGTCGTGGTGGGTGAGCAGGCGCGGCGGATGTACCTCGCCGCCGTCGCGGAGGGATCGTGGGACGCGGAGGCGGTGTTCTTCGCGGACGCCGACGCCGCGTACGAGTACCTGATGACGGAACTGCGCGAGGGCGACCGCGTGCTCGTGAAGTCGTCGAACTCCGCGGGGCTGCGGCACCTGGGGGATCGTCTGGGAGAATCCTTCTCGTGAGATCGCTCCTGACCGCAGCGGCGATCTCGCTGGCCTTCACGCTCTTCCTCACCCCGGTCTTTCTTCGGCTGTTCCGCCGCTGGGGCTGGGGTCAGGTGATCCGCACCCCCGAGAACGAGCACAATCCCAGCCACGGCGCGAAGCGCGGGACCCCGACCATGGGCGGCCTCATCTTCATCACGGGTTCGGTCGTGGGGTACTTCATCGGCACCTACGCCGGCGGGAATCCGCCGACCCTGTCCGGACTGCTGGTGATCGGAATGATGGTGGGGTTCGGCGCCGTCGGGTTCGTCGACGACGTCATGAAGGTCCGCCGTCAGAACAGTCTCGGACTCAGCGGATGGCGCAAGATCGGTGGTCAGCTGGTCGTGGTGGTGGCATTCGGCGTGGTGGCGCTGAGTGTCCCCAATGCCGACGGCCAGACGCCGGCCACCGCGTACATTTCCCTGTTCCGGGACATTCCGGCACTGTCCTTCATGGCGTTCGGCGTGGTCGCCGGCTGGATCCTGTACCTGGCGTGGATCTCCTTCCTCGGCATCGCGTCGTCCAACTCCGTCAATGTGGCGGACGGACTGGATGGGATGGCCGCCGGCTCCGCGGTGCTGGTGACCAGCGCATACGCCGTGATCGCGTTCTGGCAGTTCAAGCAGCCCTGCGACCTCCAGGCGCTGGAGACGGGGATGGGCGCGGCCTGCTACCCCATCCGCGACCCCTTCGACCTCGCCATCGTCGCGGCATCCTTCATCGGCGCGCTCATCGGGTTCCTGTGGTGGAACGCGCCCACGGCGCAGGTGTTCATGGGGGACGTCGGCTCCATGGCGATCGGCGGCGTGATCGCGGCGATGGCGATCCTCACGCGCACCGAGCTTCTGCTCGCTCTGATCGCGGGAGTGTACGTTATCGCCTCCGGGTCCGTCATCCTGCAGCGCCTGTACTTCAAGCTCACGCGCGGCAAACGCCTGTTCCTCATGAGTCCGCTCCACCACCACCTCGAGATGCGCGGCTGGCCGGAGGTCACCATCGTCGTGCGGATGTGGATCATCGCGGGGCTGTGCGCACTGGGCGGGGTGGGCCTGTTCTACGTCGAATGGCTCGTCCAGTCATGAACCGTCCAGACTCGCTCACCAGCTGGCACGCCGACTGGTCGGGACTGCGGGTGGTGGTGCTGGGACTGTCGATGACCGGTTTCGCCGTGGCGGACACCCTCGCCGAACTCGGCGCGGACGTTCTGGTGACCGCCGAGGACGCCGAACCGGACTACCGCCGCCTCGTGCCCGTGCTCGGAGCCGAACTCCTGATCGGTCCGCCGGATGTCGAAGCGGTCGCGTCGCACGGCCCCGAACTCGTGGTCGCATCCCCCGGGTTCCCGCCGGATCACCCGCTCATTCGGTGGGCTCGCACGCACGCAATACCGGTGTGGGGGGACCTCGAGCTGGCGTGGCGGGTGCGGGACAAGATCCCCGGTCCGGATGGACGCCCCGCCCCATGGATGCTGGTGACAGGCACCAACGGCAAGACCACCACGACGCGCCTGGCGGCGGCCATGCTGCAGGAGTCGGGGCTGCGGGCCGTGCCGTGCGGCAATATCGGCGTGCCCGTGCTCGACGCGGTGCGTGACCCCGCCGGCGCCGACATCCTCGTGGTGGAGGTCTCCAGCCACCAGTTGTGGTACCTCTCGCTGCAGACCGGCCCCGAACCCGTCTCGCCCTATGCCAGCGTCTGCCTGAACCTCGCACCGGATCATCTGACCTGGCACGGCACGTTCGACGAGTACCGGGACGCGAAGGCCCAGGTGTACCAGAACACCGCCGTCGCCTGCGTGTACAACCTCGCCGACGATGCGACGCGGAAAATGGTGGAGGATGCCGATGTCATCGAGGGCGCTCGCGCGATCGGTTTCGGACTGGGGGTGCCCGGCTCGAGTGAGGTCGGAGTGGTGGACGGCATTCTCGTGGACCGGGCCTTCCTCGCCGAGCGCGCCACATCCGCGCTGGAACTGGCGACGCTCGACGACCTCGCTGCTGCCGGCCTGACGGCCCCGCACCTGGTGATGGACGTCCTGGCCGCCGCCGCTCTGGCACGCAGCGCCGGCGCCCCCCCGGCCCGGATCCGCACCGCCGTGCGCCGCTTCCGGCTGGACCCTCACCGGATCCAGACGGTGGCCGTCATCGGCTCGGTCACCTGGGTCGACGATTCGAAGGCGACCAACCCCCACGCCGCCGCCTCGTCGCTGCGCGCGTACCCCGGCGCCATCTGGATCGTCGGCGGGCAACTGAAGGGCGTCGACGTGTCCGAACTGGTCGCCGGTCCCGGCTCGGGGGTCAAGGCGGCGATCGTCATCGGGGTGGACCGGTCGGAGGTGGTGGCGGCGTTCGCGCGACACGCGCCCGCGGTGCCGCTGTTCGAGGTCGCCGCCGCCGAGACTGAGGACGTCATGGCACGGGTCGTCGAACTGGCGGCGCAGCTCGCGACCGAGGGGGACGTGGTGCTCCTCGCCCCCGCGGCGGCATCCTTCGATCAGTTCTCCTCCTATGCCGACCGCGGCCGGCGCTACGCCGACGCCGTGCAGGAGCGGTTCGGAGGGGACGCGGGTGGCGGACACGATGCGGACGCGCCCGGAGAGGCGTCCGCCTGACGCACCGGGACTGGCCGCCCGCGTGTCGCTCGGCCGGGTGTTCTCGCCCGTGCCTGCCGAGTTCCTGCTGATCGCGTCCACGGCTCTGCTGCTCACGGGATTCGGCCTGGTGATGATCCTGTCGGCCACCTCCGCCACGGCTGAGGACTCCGGTGCCGGACCCTACGACGCCGCCCTCAAGCAGGCGATGTTCGCGGCCGTCGGGATCCCTCTCATGCTGGTGGCGTCCCGGATGACGGTGTCGTTCTGGAAGCGAGCGGCGTGGCCCGCGCTGATCCTCGCCGTTCTGTTCCAGCTGCTGGTGTTCACACCGCTGGGAGTCTCTGCGGGCGGGAACCGGAACTGGGTCCAGCTCGCCGGCGTGCAGGCCCAGCCGTCGGAGTTCCTCAAGCTCACGCTCGCGCTGTGGCTGGGCGTGGTGCTGTTCCGCAAGCGCACGCTCCTCGGGGATTGGCGGCACGTCTTCATTCCGGTCGTCCCCGTGGTCGTGGCGGTGATCGCGACCGTGATGGCCGGGCGCGACCTGGGCACCGTGATCATCCTGGTGCTGATCGCGCTGGGCGCGCTGTTCTTCTCGGGGATGAAGCTGCGTATCTTCATCATCCCGGCACTGGCGGCGGCCGCGTCCGTAGCCGTGCTGGCGGTCACCAGCCCCGACCGGATGCGGCGATACTTCAGCTTCCTGAACGACGACTGCCTCGCCGACTACTACAACGACTGCTACCAGCCCTTGCACGGAATCTGGGGCCTGGCCGGGGGCGGAGTGTTCGGAGTGGGACTGGGCAACTCGAAGGAGAAGTACAGCTGGTTGCCCGCGGCCGCCAACGACTACATCTTCGCCATCCTCGGCGAGGAGCTGGGTCTGATCGGATGCGTCGTGGTGCTGCTCCTGTTCGCCGTGTTCGCGGTGGGGGCGTTCCGCATCATCCGTGCCACCGACGACATGTTCATCCGGATCACCGCCGGGGCGATCACGACATGGATCATCGGCCAGGCACTGCTGAACATCGGCGTGGTGCTGCGCCTCCTGCCGGTCTTCGGGGTGCCCCTGCCATTCCTATCGCAGGGCGGCACGTCGCTGGTCTCGGTGCTGATCGCCTGCGGCGTGCTGCTGTCCTTCGCGCGCACCCTGCGGTCCGCGCCGCCGCCGCCGGCGGGGACGGTCGGCCGTTAGGGTCGACGGGTGACGTCGTACCTGCTCGCAGGAGGTGGCACCGCGGGACACGTGAACCCCCTGCTCGCGGTGGCCGACGGCCTGCGCGCCCGGGACGCGGACGCGCGGGTCGCTGTCCTCGGAACCGACGAGGGCCTTGAGGCGCGCCTGGTGCCGGCGCGCGGCTACGACCTGCTGACGATCCCGAAGGTGCCGTTTCCGCGCCGTGTCGACGCGGACGCGCTGAGGTTCCCCGCCCGCTTCGCGGGCGCTGTCGCCCGCACGCGGGAGCATCTGCGCGCACTCGCCGCGGACGTCGTCATCGGCTTCGGCGGGTACGCCGCGGCCCCGGCGTACGTGGCCGCGCGGCGGGAAGGGATCCCCGTGGTCGTGCACGAGGCCAACGTGCGGCCGGGGCTGGCCAATATCCTCGGTTCGTGGTCCGCGGCGGCCACAGGCATCGCGTTCCCGGGCACGAGGCTCCGGGGTGCTCAGCTGGTGGGGATGCCGCTGCGGCGGGAGATCGCGGCGCTGGACACGGGCCGGATGCGGCCGGCCGCGGCCGCGCACTACGGTCTGGATCCGCAGCGCCCGACCCTGCTGGTGTTCGGCGGTTCGCTGGGTGCCGCTCGACTCAACGACGCGCTGGCGCACGTCGCGCCCGAGCTCATCGCGTCCGGCTACCAGATCGTCCATCTGACGGGCGAGCGATGGCGGGGGCCCGAGATCGCGCTCGCCGGGTACGTGCGACGCCCCTATGAGCAGCGGATGGATCTCGCCTATGCGCTGGCCGATGTGATCGTCTCGCGCGCCGGAGCGGCGACCGTCAGTGAGATCAGCGCTCTGGGGATCCCGGCGATCTACGTCCCCTACGCGGTCGGGAACGGGGAGCAGGCGCGCAACGCCGCCGGAGCGGTCGCGGCCGGGGCGGCACGGCTGGTGCCCGACGCGGACCTGACAGCGGAGCGCCTGCTGACCGAGGTGATGGGATTCATGCGGGACCCGGGGGGCCTTGAACGGATGCGCGCGGCGGCATCCGCGGTCGCCCGCCGCGACGGCACGGAGAAGCTGCTGGCGCTGGTGGATGCGGCGGTGGCGGCCGCGGGCTGAGCGCACCGGGCGATGCGCCGCGCCGCGGGCGCGCCGGAGGAGCGTTCCACCACACCGATCTAGACTGATCCGGCGATGATCCGACCCGACCTCACCCTCCTCGTTCCCGACCGCATCGCCGCCGCGCACTTCATCGGCATCGGCGGTTCGGGCATGTCGGGCCTGGCCAGGATGTTCCTGGATCGCGGCATCCGGGTGACGGGGTCGGACCGGTCGGATTCGGCCGCGCTGCGCGACCTGGAGCGCGCCGGGGCGATCGTGCATGTCGGTCACGACGCGCAGCACCTGGGCGAGGTGGACGCGGTGGTGCACACGGGCGCCATCTGGCCCGACAACCCCGAGTACCACGAGGGGCTGCGGCGCGGCATCCCCGTGATCCACCGGTCGCAGGCGTTGAAGTGGCTGATCGGGTCCCGCCCACTGCTCGCGGTGGCCGGCGCGCACGGCAAGACCACCACCACCGGAATGATCGTCACGGCGCTGCAGGCGCTCGGTACTCACCCGAGCTTCGTCAGCGGGGGAGTCATCGCGGCCCGGGGAGTCTCCAGCGGCACCGGGTCCGACCCCCTGGTCGTCATCGAGGCCGACGAGTCGGATGGGACCTTCCTGATCTACGACACCTCCGTCGCCCTGATCACCAACGTCGACCCGGACCACCTGGACCACTGGGGAACCGCCGACGCTTTCTTCGAAGGTTTCGTCCGGTTCGCGAGCGCCGCGCGCGACGCCGTCGTGATCTCCGCCGACGACCCGGGTGCGCTGCGCGTGCGCGAACACCTCCAGCGCACCGGGGTGATCTCCTTCGGGAGCGCCGAGGACGCCGACGTTCGCGTGACCGATATCGACACCCGGGGAGCGGTCGCATTCACCCTGGAGCACGACGGCAGGCGCACGCCCGTGCGCCTCGGCGTCCCCGGAGCCCACAATGCCGTGAACGCCGCCGGCGCGGTGGCCGCCCTGATCGCCCTCGGGTACCCGCTCGAGGCCGCCGCCGATGCGGTCGCCGGTTTCACCGGCACCGTGCGCCGGTTCGAACTGCACGGCGTCGAGCACGGCGTCAGCGTCTACGACGACTACGCCCACCATCCCACCGAGGTGGCCGCGGCTCTCAGCGCCGCCCGAACGGTGGTCGGCGACGGCCGCCTGATCGCCGTTCACCAGCCGCACACCTATTCGCGCACGCAGGCGATGTCGGGTCGGTTCGCGCAGGTGCTGGAGGAGTATGCCGACCAGACGATTGTCCTCGACGTGTACGGCGCGCGCGAGGACCCGGTGCCGGGAGTGACCGGAGCGCTCGTGTGCGACGCCTTCCAGGACCGCAGCCGCGTTCGGTTCATCCCGGACTGGTCGGCGGCCGCCTCCCACGCTGCAGCGATCGCGCGCCCCGGCGACTTCGTCATCACTCTGGGGTGCGGTGACGTGCACCGCATCATCCCGGACATCCTGGCCGCGCTGGCCGCCCGCGGCCCGTCGGCGGGGGACGGCTAGGCCGTGCGTCGCCCGGCGCCCCTGCCGGCATCGGCCGGGTCAGACGGGACCGTCCCCGGACGCCATTGCGCTCCCGACCCGGAGGACACGTATCCGCTCGCGCCGCCGCCGACGGACGCCCCCGGGTCGGAGCCACCGGTCACGTCGGATCCTTCCGACGGCGCACCCGACGCGCGCGCGGTGCGCCGGGCCGTGCGCGCGCGTCGCCGGGCGCTCCGCGCGGAGGTGCGGCGGTTCACCGGCGCCCGCCGGCGCCGCCGACGGGTGGCCGTGGCCGCGGCCGCGGCGCTCATCGTGGTGGCCGCGCTGTCCGCCGCGGTCGCGTACAGTCCGCTGTTCGCCGTGGAGCGGATCTCGGTCGTCGGCACCGTGCGGCTGGATCCGGTCGCCGTGGAGCAGGCGCTGACGTCGCAGCACGGCACGCCGCTGGCGGCGATCGACGAGTCGGCGATCAAGGCCGCGCTGATCCCGTTCCCGCTGATCGAGTCCTACACGGTGGAGGCTCAACCGCCCCACGATCTGATCGTGCGGATCGTGGAGCGCACCCCCGTCGGTGTGATCGCCACCGGCGAGGGCTTCGACCTGGTGGATGCCGCGGGCGTGACCCTGTCCCGTTCGCCCGATCCCGAGCCGGGATACGCGCTGCTCGAGGTCGCCGGCGGGGCCGGGTCGGACGCGTTCCGCGCGGCGGGGACCGTGATGCGGACTCTGCCCGAGGACCTTCGGGTCCGCGTGTCGACTGCCTCGGCCAGCACCTCGGACGATGTCACGCTCACCCTGGCCGACACGGGGACGCGGGTCATCTGGGGCAGTGCTGAGAACTCGGCGATGAAGGCTCTGACGCTCGCGACGATCATGGCCGCGCGTCCGCCGGACGGGGTCAGTGTCTACGACGTGTCGTCGCCGGAGGCGATCCTGGTCCGCTGACCGCGTCCGCGTTCGCGACACGCCCACCGCGGTCCCCGCCGGCCGGGACGGGCCCGCCTACCTTCGAACTTAGGAAATGCATACCGGGTATTTCTTTAACCTTGCAGTTTACGTTGAAAGTTGAGACCCGGGGCAGTGGTTCGGCACGAGACGGAGGCGGCATGAGCCAGAACCAGAACTACCTCGCGGTAATCAAGGTGGTCGGAGTGGGCGGCGGAGGCGTGAACGCCGTGAACCGGATGATCGATCTCGGACTCCGGGGTGTCGAGTTCATCGCGGTGAACACCGATGCGCAGGCCCTGCTCATGAGCGACGCTGACGTCAAGCTCGACGTCGGACGAGAGCTGACCCGAGGTCTGGGTGCCGGCGCCGACCCCGAGGTGGGTCGTCGGGCGGCGGAGGATCACGCGGAGGAGATCGAGGAGGCTCTCGCCGGCGCCGACATGGTCTTCGTCACGGCCGGGGAAGGCGGAGGCACCGGGACGGGCGGAGCACCGGTCGTCGCGCGGATCGCGAAGTCGATCGGCGCTCTCACCATCGGCGTGGTGACCAAGCCCTTCTCCTTCGAAGGCCGTCGTCGACAGAGCCAGGCCGAGGCGGGGGTGGCCCGCCTGAAGGAGGAGGTCGACACCCTGATCGTCGTGCCGAACGACCGCCTGCTCGAGATCAGCGACCGCGGCATTTCCATGATCGAGGCGTTCGCCACGGCCGATCAGGTGCTGCTGGCCGGTGTGCAGGGGATCACCGACCTCATCACGACGCCCGGCCTCATCAACCTGGACTTCGCCGACGTGAAGTCGGTCATGCAGGGCGCCGGATCGGCGCTGATGGGCATCGGGTCGGCGCGCGGGGCGGACCGGGCGATCAAGGCTGCCGAGCTTGCCGTCGAGTCGCCGCTGCTGGAAGCCTCCATCGAGGGTGCGCACGGGGTGCTGCTGTCGGTGCAGGGCGGATCCAACCTCGGGATCTTCGAGATCAACGACGCGGCGCAGCTCGTGAAAGAGGCCGCCCACCCCGAGGCCAACATCATCTTCGGCACCGTCATCGACGACACACTGGGGGACGAGGTGCGGGTCACGGTGATTGCGGCGGGATTCGACGGCGGTGAGCCGGCCCCGCGGTTGGAGCCGGTGACAGCGGCGCGAACGGCGGATGCCGGACCGGCGGAACCCGATGCGGTCGCGGTCGAGCCCCCTGCTCCGGTCGCGGTCACCGCGAGCGTGTCCGAGCCGGTCTCCTACGACGGCGCCTTCGGCGACGATGATCTGGACATCCCCGACTTCCTGAAGTGATCGCTCCGGCCGACCTGTCCGCGCGCTTGGCGCGGGTCGACGCCAGCATCGTGGACGCGGCGCGGGCGTGCGGGCGCGACCCGGCATCCATCACCCGCATCGTGATCACCAAGTTCCACCCCGCCGACCTCGTCACCCACCTGCACGCTCTCGGCGTCGCGGATGTCGGTGAGAATCGGCAGCAGGAACTGGCCGCCAAACGCGCCGTCGTGCAGATTCCGGAACTGACCTGGCACTTCGTCGGCCAGGTGCAGACCAACAAGGCCCGGGCGGTCCGTCGCGACGCCGACGTGGTGCATTCCGTGGATCGTGTGCGCCTGGCCGACGCGCTCCACGACGCCGCCGACGATGACGCGCAACGCCTCGACGTGCTGGTGCAGGTCAACCTCACGGACGACCCGGCGCGCGGCGGGGTGGCGCCGAAGGGTATCGAGGACCTGGCCGAGCACATCCTCGCCCGGTGTCCGACACTGACACTGCGCGGCGTGATGGCCGTGGCGCCGCTCGGAGAGCCTCCCGTCGCCGCCTTCGAGCGACTCGCGGGCGTGGCCGAGCGGCTGCGTGCGGTCTCGACGGCGGCCGGATGGATCTCGGCCGGTATGTCGGGCGACTTCCGCGAAGCGATCGCGGCGGGCGCGACACACCTTCGCATCGGCTCGGCAATCACCGGCCCGAGACCGGCACGAGGTTAGCCTTCCACCAGACGAGCACACGGAGGACGCGATGTCGAACCCGCTGAAGAAGACCATGGTGTACCTGGGCCTGGCCGACGAGGAGGAGATCCTCGACGAGGCTCCGGTGCGCGGGCGCGGCACGGAGCATCAGGCAGAGAAGGCGGCCGCCCCCGTAACGCCGCTGCACCGCCCTGCAGCCGTACGTCAGCCCGCCGTGGGCGCGGTCACGGAGATCCTCACCGTTCACCCCAAGCAGTACCGCGACGCCCAGGTGATCGCGGAGAGCTTCCGCGACGGAGTTCCCGTGATCATCAACCTCTCCCAGATGAGCGATGGCGATGCGCGTCGACTCATCGATTTCGCCAGCGGCCTGTCGCTCGGACTGTACGGTCGGATCGAGCGGGTCACCAGCAAGGTGTTCCTGCTCTCCCCCGAGAACGTCGCGGTCTCCGGCGGGTCCCTCGTCCACGCCGACGCTGAGGCTCCCGCCTTCGCGGCACAATAGAACGCGTGGAGTTCGTCCGCGTCGTCGCCTCAATCGCCAACCTGCTGCTGCTGATCTACGTCTTCGTCCTATTCGCGCGCCTGATCCTCGAGTACATCCCCATCTTCAACCGAGACTGGCGGCCTCGCGGGGCCGGGCTGATCGCCGCTGAGCTCGTGTACACGGTGACCGATCCTCCGATCGCCCTGTTCCGACGCATCATCCCGCCGCTGCGGATCGGGCCGGTCGCCCTGGACTTCGCGTTCGCGGTGACCATGCTCTTGTGCTTCATCCTGCTGTCCGTCACCCGTGCCCTGGCCGGCGGTTGACCCTTCGACAGCCCTTGCCGCCGCGGCTATGCTGGAACGCGCGGCCACCGCGCGCAGCCTGGGCCGCCCCGCCCCGAAAGAGGTAGATCATGGCATTGACCCCGGATGACGTCGTCACCAAGCAGTTCCAGCACGTCCGGTTCAAGGAGGGCTTCGACCCGGACGAGGTTGACGACTTCCTCGACGAGATCGTGGTCGAGTGGCGCAAGACGATCGCGGAGAACGAGGAATTGAAGGCGCGTCTGGCCGAGTACGAGTCGGGCGAGCGTCCTGCTACGGCCGAACAGCCGGCGGCTCCGGAGCCGGTCTCCGCGCCCGTCCCGGCCGTGACGGCGCCCCCCGCGGCGTCGACGGAGGCTGCCGAGTCGGCGTCCGCAACGGCCACGGCGGGCATCATCGAACTGGCCCAGCGCCTGCACGACGAGCACGTCGCGGAGGGCATCGCGCAACGGGACCAGCTCATCGCCGAGGCGAAGGCGCAGGCGGCATCCATTCTTACGGAGGCGGAGACGAAGGGCCGTGAGGAGACCGCCCGCCTGGAGAAGGAGCGCGGGGTGCTGGAGGCGCGCATCAGCGAACTGCGGCAGTTCGAGCGGGACTACCGGTCCCAGCTGCGCGAACTCATCGAGAGCAAGCTGCGCGAGCTCGACAGCGCGACGACCGGAACCGGGAGTTCCCCCGTTTCGGCGCTCGGCCTGTAGGCCCGCTCGGTGACAGCCCGGCCACCGCTGGGAACACGGACGGCCGCCGCCGTCGTCGCCTTGTTGGCGGCGACGGTTCTGGCGGCCGACCAGATCGCCAAGCAACTGGCCATCCAGTGGCTCCCCCCCCACGAGCCAGTTCCCGTGATCGGCGACGCACTCGTTCTCTATCTCACCCGGAATCCGGGTGCGGCGTTCTCGCTGGGCGAGGGCGTCACGTGGATCTTCACCCTCGCGCTGCTCGCGGTTGCGATCGCGATCATCGTGGTGATCCGTCGGGTGCGCTCACGCCTATGGGCCGTCGTACTGGGCCTCCTGCTGGGCGGCGTGCTCGGGAACCTCACCGACCGGATGCTGCGCGAGCCGGCCGTGGGGGTCGGTCATGTGGTCGACTTCATCTCTACGCCCTGGCTCATTCCGGCGGTGTACAACATCGCGGACATCTTCATCGTCGGCAGCATGATCGCGCTCGCCCTCCTCATCCTGCTCGGCCGCCGGCTCGACGCGACGGCCCCGCCCGCGGCCGACGCCGGGGGCGGCGGGAGCACCGCTTCGGAGTAGCCGTGGAATCGCGGTCGCTGAGCGTTCCGGAGGGGCTGGCGGGGCTGCGCGTGGACGCCGCCCTTGCCCGCCTGCTGGGTTTCTCGCGCACTGCAGCGGCGCAGATCGTGACCGAGGGCGGCGTCACGATCGACGGTGCCGTGGCCGGCAAAGGGGATCGAGTCCGGTCCGGGTCATGGCTCGAAGTCACCTGGCAGGCCCAGCGCGCTCCCGCCGTTGTGGCCGAGCCCGCCCCGGGGATGTCGATCGTCTACGACGACGACGACATCGTCGTGGTAGACAAGCCCCCCGGAGTGGCCGCGCACCCGTCCGCGGGCTGGGACGGGCCGACCGTCGTGGGAGCGCTCGCCGCGGCCGGGTTCCGGATCGCGACGTCCGGGGCCCCAGAGAGGGCTGGAGTGGTGCACCGTCTGGATGCGGGCACCAGCGGCCTGATGGTGGTGGCCAAGTCGGAGTTGGCGTATTCCACCCTGAAGCGAGCCTTCAAGGAACGGCACGTCGACAAGATCTACCACGCGCTGGTCCAGGGGTACCCGGACCCTTCGGTAGGCACCATCGACGCGCCGGTGGGTCGCCACCCCTCGCACTCGTGGAAGTTCGCGGTGACCCCGGGTGGCAGACCGGCGGTGACGCACTATCGTACGATCGAGGTCTACCGGTCGGCCACGCTGCTGGAGATACGCCTGGAGACCGGACGCACGCATCAGATCCGCGTGCACATGGCCGCCCACCGCCACCCGTGCGTCGGCGACCCGCTGTACGGCTCCGACCCCGCACTCGCTCAGCGTCTGGGACTGACCCGGCAGTGGCTGCACGCGTGCGAACTGTCCTTCGCCCACCCGCTCACGGGGGAGTGGGTCACGTTCACCTCCGCATATCTCGCCGACCTGTCCCGAGCGCTCGATCTGCTGCGGGGGGAATGAGCCGGGGGTGTGCCGGGTCGCTCGCCCGTCCGCCTCGTAGACTCAGTGAGTGGCCGCCGACTCGTTCGTCCATCTCCATGTGCACAGCGAGTACTCGATGCTGGATGGTGCCGCACGGATCGCCCCCCTGGTCGCCGAAGCCGCCGCACTGGGCATGCCGGCTCTGGCGGTCACCGACCATGGCAACACTTTCGCGGCATACGAGTTCCATACCGCGGCCACCAACGCTGGCGTCACACCCATCATCGGCATCGAAGGCTACGTCACGCCAGGCACCCACCGCGCGGACAAGGCGCGCGTGCGATGGGGGTCGCCCGAGCAGGCGGAGGACGACGTATCCGGCGGCGGCGCCTATACCCATATGACGCTCCTGGCCCGGGACACCGCGGGCATGCACAACCTGTTCCGACTCTCGTCACTGGCGAGCATCGAGGGCTACTACTTCAAGCCCCGGATGGATCGCGAACTGCTGCAGCGCCATAGCGCCGGGCTCATCGCGACGACCGGCTGCCCGTCCGGAGAGGTCCAGACGCGGCTGCGCCTGGGCCAGTACGACGCGGCGCGTGCGGCCGCGGCGGAGTATCAGGCGATCTTCGGCAAGGAGAACTACTTCGCCGAGATCATGGATCACGGACTCGCCCTCGAACGGCGCGTGATGACGGATCTGCTGCGGATCGCGGCGGACCTGGACATCCCGCTGCTGGCGACCAACGACTCCCACTACGTTCATCAGTCGGACGCCGACGCCCACGCGGCGCTGCTGTGCGTGCAGTCCGGCTCCACCATCGACGATCCGAAGCGCTTCCGATTCGATGGCGACGGCTACTACCTCAAGTCCGCGGCGGAGATGCGCCAGATCTTCCGGGACCATCCTGAGGCGTGCGACAACACGCTCCTGGTCGCCGAACGGTGCGCGGTCGAATTCGACACCTCCGCGAACTACATGCCCCGCTTCCCGGTCCCGCCCGGGGAGACCGAGGAGTCGTGGTTCGTGAAGGAGGTGCAGCGCGGCCTTTCCCGGCGATACCCCGGCGGCATCCCGGACGCGGTTCGCGAGCGAGCGGACTACGAGTGCGCCGTGATCGCCCAGATGGGCTTCCCCGGATACTTCCTCGTCGTCGCCGACTTCATCAACTGGGCCAAGGACCACTCCATCCGCGTGGGTCCCGGGCGGGGCTCGGGAGCCGGCTCGATGGCCGCCTACGCGATGCGCATCACCGATCTGGATCCCCTGGAGCACGGGCTGATCTTCGAGAGATTCCTGAACCCTGACCGCGTCTCGATGCCCGATTTCGACGTCGATTTCGACGACCGCCGCCGCGGCGAGGTGATCCAGTACGTCACGCAGAAGTACGGCGACGAGCGGGTCGCGCAGATCGTCACCTACGGCACCATCAAGGCCAAGCAGGCCCTGAAGGATGCCGGTCGGGTGCTCGGCTTCCCGTTCAGCATGGGGGAGAAGCTCACGAAGGCGATGCCGCCGGCGGTGATGGGCAAGGACATGCCTCTGGCCGACATCCACGATCCGACCAGCGCACGCTACAAGGAGGCCGGCGAGTTCCGGGCGCTGCTCCAGGAGGACCCCCAGGCGCGGACCGTCTTCGACACGGCCGTGGGCCTGGAGAACCTGAAGCGG
>CAVOZX010000007.1:0-15437 GCA_963701365.1 uncultured Actinomycetota bacterium
GTTCAGGGTGCGACGCCGGCCACGGCGGGCCGGAACCCCGCCCGCACGTTCTCGCAGCATCCCGGGCGGCACACGTCGAACCACGGACCCAGCGCCGTCACGTGAGGCCGGGATGCCACGGGCGCGCCGCTCAGCCGCTCCTGGACGAGGTCGGCCAGGCCCGCGACGTAGCCCGGGTCGGTGCCGGGCGTGGGAATGCGCACGGCCCGCACCCCGGCATCCCGTGCGGCGGTCATGGCCTCGGTGTCGAGGTCCCACAGCACTTCCATGTGGTCGCTGACGAAACCGATCGGAACCATCACGACCGCCTCGACTCCGTCGCCGGGGGCGGCGGCGATGACGTCCCCGATGTCCGGCTCCAGCCAGGGCTGCGAGGGGGGGCCGGAGCGGGACTGATAGACGAGCCGCCACGGCACGGGATCGGCGTCCGGAAGGTTCTGACGGATGCGCTCCATCACGTATCCGGCGACGGCCTCGTGCTGCGCGGCGTACGCGCCGCCGTCCCCGAAGTCCCGGTCGCGAGGACCCGACCGGCGCGCGTCGTCGACCGGGATGCTGTGCGTGGTGAACAGCACCCGGATCCGGTCGGCGGGGATGCCGTCTTCGATCAGCGCGGCCAGCGCTTCGCCCAGCGGCACGACGAACGAGTCGGCGAAACCGGGATGGTCGAAGAACTGCCGCACCTTGTCGATCGTGACGGTGCCGGCCAGGCCCGTCTCCTCCAGCGCGCGGGCGAAGTCCTCGCGGTACTGACGGCAGCCGGAATACGAGCTGTACGCGCTCGTGGCGATACCCAGCAGGCGCCGGTGGCCGGCCGCGGCGGCATCCGTCACCGCCTCCGTCAGGTACGGCGCCCAGTTGCGGTTACCCCAGTAGACGGGCAGGTCGATGCCGCGCCGCGAGAGTTCGGCCGCCAGGGCCGCGCGCAGGGCACGGTTGTGCTCGTTGATCGGGCTGACCCCGCCGAAGTGGCGGTAGTGCCCGGCCACCAGTTCGAGGCGGTCGTCGGGGATGCCGCGCCCGCGGGTCACGTTCCGCAGGAACGGGATCACATCCTCCTGTCCCTCCGGACCGCCGAACCCTGCGAGGAGGATCGCGTCGTACGCGACCGGCTCCTCGACGTACGGCTTCCCGGATGCCGCCGCGGGCGAGGCGTGGAGCACGGATGCGGAGGAGGAGGGGTGCGGGGAGGTGGGCACCTCCTCATCCTGACATCTCCCTGCCGGCGCCCCGGTCGGGGTCGCCGGGGCTGACGTAGGCTCGTGCGTGCGGTCCGCAGACCGCGTCCCCCACCCCGAGTTGCGAAAGACGAATCGTGCCTGGAGAGAACCTCACCCGCGCCGAGGCGCAGCAGCGCCGCGCGGTCATCGACACCCGCAGCTACGACGTCGCGCTCGACCTGACCCGCGGGCCGCAGGCGTTCGGGTCGCGCACCGTCCTGCGGTTCGCGGCATCCGCGCCCGACACCTTCGTCGACCTGATCGCCGACGGCGTGGACGAGATCGTTCTCAACGGCGAGCGGCTGGACCCCGCCGTCGTGTTCGCCGACTCGCGCATCGCTCTCACCGGTCTGGCGGCGGAGAACGAGGTGATCGTCGACGCGCGCTGCCGGTACACGAACACCGGTGAGGGTCTGCACCGGTTCGTCGACCCGGTGGACGGGGAGACGTATCTCTACACCCAGTTCGAGGTGCCCGATGCGCGGCGCATGTTCGCGGTGTTCGAGCAGCCCGACCTGAAGGCGTCGTTCGCGTTCACCGTCCGCGCCCCCGAGGCGTGGACGGTCGTGTCGAACTCGCCCACCCCCGACCCGCAACCCCACGGCGACGGCACCGCGACCTGGGCGTTCGCGCCGACGCCGCGGATCTCGTCCTACATCACCGCCCTCATCGCGGGTCCCTACGAGCACGCGGTCTCCGAGCTGACCAGTTCGTCGGGGCGGGTCATCCCCCTGGGCGTGTACGCGCGGCGCAGCCTGTGGCCGTTCGTCGACGCCGACGACGTGTTCGACACCACCCGCCGCGGGTTCGCGTACTACGAGGCCCGGTTCGGGGTGCCGTACCCGTTCGAGAAGTACGACCAGCTGTTCGTGCCGGAGTTCAACGCCGGGGCGATGGAGAACGCCGGAGCGGTGACGTTCACCGAGACGTACGTGTTCCGCAGCCGCGTGACCGACGCGGTGCGGGAGCGGCGGGTCGTCACGATCCTGCACGAGCTGGCCCACATGTGGTTCGGGGACCTCGTGACCATGAAGTGGTGGAACGATCTCTGGCTCAACGAGTCGTTCGCCGAGTGGGCCTCCACGATCGCGACGGCCGAGGCCACCGAATGGACGCGGGCGTGGACCACGTTCGCGTCCACGGAGAAGAGCTGGGCGTACCGTCAGGACCAGCTGCCGTCCACGCATCCCGTGGTCGCCCGGATCGGCGACCTGGAGGATGTGCAGGTCAACTTCGACGGCATCACCTACGCGAAGGGCGCCTCCGTCCTCAAGCAGCTGGTGGCGTGGGTCGGGGTGGATGCCTTCTTCACCGGGGTGGGCGAGTACTTCCGGGCCCACCAGTGGGGCAACACGGAGCCTCGAGGACCTGCTGCGGATGCTGGAGCGCTCCAGCGGCCGGGATCTGACGACCTGGTCGGCGCTGTGGCTGGAGACGGCGGGCGTGAACACCTTGTCCGCGGTGGTCGAGGACGCGCCCGACGGCACGGTGAGCCGGTTCTCCATCGTCCAGACGGCGCCCGCGGACCACCCCACCATCCGACCCCACCGCCTGGGCATCGGGTTCTACGAGCTGCGTGCGGGAGTACTCGACCGGGTGGCGCACTGGGAGCTGGACGCGGACGGCGACCGCACGGACGTCGCCGACGTCGCGGGGCTGCCCCGCCCCGACCTCATCCTCATCAACGACGACGACCTGGCGTACGCGAAGATCCGGCTGGACCCCCGCTCGGCGGCCACCGCCTCCGAGCACCTGTCCGCGTTCGCGGATCCACTGGCCCGTTCGCTGGTGTGGGGCGAGGCGTGGGATCGGGTGCGGGACGCGGAGTCCCCCGCCGGTGACTACGTGGCCCTCGTGCTGCGCCACATCGGCGCGGAGACCGAGTCGACGACGCTGCGCACGACGCTCGGGCAGCTGCAGCTCGCGGCGAACCTCTACACCGCCCCCGCACACCGCGACCGGGCCCGCGCGCAGGTCGCCGACGGACTGTGGGGCCTCGCGCAGCAGGCAGCGGCCGGCAGCGACGCGCAGCTGCAGTTCGTCACCGCCCTGGCGGGAGCCGCCACCCCCGCGCACGCGGACACGCTGCACAGCATCCGCGACAGCCGGTCGGGCCTTGCCGGCCTCACGGTGGACGCGGACCTGTCGTGGTCGCTGCTCGTGGGTCTGGCGGCGATCGGAGCGGCCGACGAGGCCGAGATCGACGCGGCACTGGCCGACGATAACACCGCCAAGGGCGCGGAGTTCGCCGCCCAGGCGCGGGCGGCGATCCCCCGAGCGGATGCGAAACGGCAGGCCTGGGAGCAGCTGGTGGGCAGCGACGAGCTGCCGAACACGGTGCTGCGCGCGGCTGCGGCCGGATTCATCCACCCCGCGGGAGTCGCCGCACTCGACGAGTTCGTCGACCCCTACTTCGGGATGCTCCTGCCGACGTGGGAGCAGCGCAGCTACCAGATCGCCCACTACCTGGTGGTCGGCCTGTACCCCGCGGCGCTCGCCGATCACCGGCTGCGCGACGCGACCAGGAACTGGCTGGAGCAGCATCCGGATGCTGCTCCAGCACTGCGGCGGCTCGTGGTCGAGAACCTCGCCGGAGTCGAGCGGGCACTGGACGCGCAGGCGCGCGACGCGGAGTGACCTCGTCGACGCCCGCGTTCCCGGCGTTCGCCCGGTCGGCGCCGATAGCATCGGGGCGATGACCACGGACGCGGTTCCCGACATGACCGACCCCGGATTCTGGGCGGGCGTCGGTCAGTTCTTCCTCGGCATCGGCGGGAAGCTGCTGACGGTGGCTGTGATCATCGGGGCAGGCTTCCTGCTCGCCTGGATCCTCCGCCGGGTGATCCGCCGAGCGGTCGAGCGGATCGTGACGGGCGCGAAGAACAAGGCGCAGGTCGACGACACGCAGGCTTTGGATCGCTCGCCGCTGGCGGCGGTGCGGCTCGTGCAGCGCACCCGCACCCTCGGCTCGATCCTGCAGAACATCGTGAACGTGGCGGTCGTCGTGGTCGCGATCGTCCTGATCGTCAACGCCATCGACCCGACCGTGCTCGGTTCGCTGGCGCTGCTGACCGCCGCGGTCGGCGCGGGTCTCGGGTTCGGTGCGCAGAACATCGTGAAGGACGTTCTCAACGGCATCTTCATCGTGGCGGAGGATCAGGTCGGGATCGGCGACGTCGTGGACCTCGGGCCGGCGACCGGCGTTGTGGAGTTCGTCAGCGTCCGGGTCACCCACGTCCGCGACGTGAATGGGACGCTGTGGTATGTGCGCAACGGCGAGATCACCCGCATCGGGAACATGTCGCAGGGCTGGTCGCGGGTCATCATCGACCTGCCCGTCGCGGTCGACGTGGACCTGCCGCAGGTGCAGGACCGGATGCTCGCCGCGGCACGGGCGCTGGCGGAGGACGCGAAATGGCGGTCCCGGATCGTGGAGCAGCCGGAGCTGTGGGGACTGGAATCGCTCTCCGGCGACGCGCTGGTCGTGCGTCTGGTGATGAAGACCCGGGCGAGCGCGAAGGATGACGTCGCCCGCGAGTTGCGCGCCCGCCTGAAACGCGAGCTCGACGACGCCGGGGTGCGCCTGGCGCAGCAGAGCACGATCGTGGTCGCCGACCCGGTGTGGAAGGCCCGTGCGACCCCGCCGGACGACCACGCCCCGACAGGCGGGGCACGATGAGCAGCGGGACCGAGGATCAGGCGGCGACGACCTTCTACGACCAGGTCGGCGGTCACGCGACGTTCGCGCGGCTGGTGGACGCGTTCTACGCCGGCGTCGCCGGAGACGATCTGCTGCGGCCGATGTACCCGGAGGAGGATCTGGGCCCGGCACGGGATCGTCTGCTGATGTTCCTCGAGCAGTACTGGGGCGGACCCACCACCTACAGTGAACAGCGCGGTCACCCGCGCCTGCGGATGCGGCACGCCCCGTTCCGCATCACCCCCACCGCCCGCGACCGCTGGGTCGCGCTGATGCGCGCCGCGGTCGACTCTCTCGCGCTGCCGCCTCTGCAGGAGGCCACGCTGTGGGACTACCTGGAGCGGGCCGCCACGGCGATGGTCAACACGCTGGAGCGCTGAACGCTACCGGCCGCCGCCGGTCCCGCGGACCGGAGTCAGCCCGAACCGCACCGTCCGACGCACCAGCACGTCGCCCCGTCGTAGCGACACCCGCGTCCAGCCCGCGTTCTCTCGGATGACCGCCGTCTCGTCCGGGTCGGGTGCGAAGCCGAGCTGGTGCGCGGCGAACGCGACCCCCCGCGGCAGGTTCGCCAGTGCCGGGTCCGGCTCCCCCCAGACGGCGGTGCGGGCGGCGTGGACGACGGCCTCGCCCGGGTCGGCGGGGAGCATCGCCGCGACCTGCGCGGCGCCGACCGCCGCGGCCGACTGCAGCGCCGCCGCCGGCATCCGGCCGGCTTCGCGCCAGCCGCTGCGCGGTGGGCTCAGACCCGCCCACGGCGCCGTCACGGCCGTCTCCGGCAGGGCCACCGCGCGCTCGGACGGCTCCGACGGGGCCAGGCCCGCCGCGGTCACCACCAGGTCGCACTCCAGGTCCGGATCCACCCGCATCGCCCGCAGCGCGAGCACCGTCGGCGCGGCCCCGGCGCTGTCGGGCGCGAGGACGGCCGCGGTCGCGGCGAGGATCCCCGCGCGCGCCTGCAGCCGGATCGCCGCGTCCGACCCGAGCGCCGTGGTGCGGCCGGCGAAGGTGAGCAGGTCGGTCGCGCCGGCCGCATCGGGGAACCGAAGGAGCGCCGGCATCCGCCTAAGCTATCAACCGGTGCCGCGCCGCCGCGGCGCGTCCGGCTTCGGGGAGGGGACGCGAATTGTCGACGACGAGGCATCCGGCGCGCGGGACCCGGTGCGTCGACTGCTCGATGTGCTGCTGCTGGGCGAGTCAGATCCAGAAGTCCCCCAACGCCCGCGGCGGCCGGGGCCTCGCCACCGGAACGATGTACACCCGATCCGGAGACCTGGTCGCCACGGTCAGCCAGGAGGCCATGTTCCGGGTCCGGCCCGACGGGGAGTGAGCGCGTTCAGCGGCGCGTGTAGCGCACCGGCTCCCCGAGGTGCGCGCCCCAGGCGTCCCGGACGGTCTGCGGCAGGCGCAGCGGCTTCCCGGAGGCGCGGTCCACGAGCACGGTGATGGTCGAAGCGCGGGCGTAGAGAATGTCCTCGGGCGCACCGACGGGACTGTGCACCTCGTAGCTGACCTCGGCACTGGACCCGCCGATCTTCGAGAACCACATCTGCACGTCCAGCGGCTCCCGCTGGTACGGAACCGGCCGCAGGTACTCGATCTCCTGGTGGGCGATGAGGTTGAACGTCTCGGCGCTGGTGGGCAGCACGGCGGTGGGGAACTCCGGCTCCCCCTGGTCCGGCAGCCAGAACGCGGCGACCCGCGCCTCCTCCAGCACCTGCAGCATCGCGATGTTGTTGACGTGATTGAACGCGTCCAGGTCCCCCCAGCGGAGCCGGACCGGGATGTGCAGGCGAACTGCCGGGCCCGACTCAGCCACGGGTCAGCCTGCGATGCGTCGACCGGTGCGGTGCGGCCGCGTCCGGCCCGAGACGGTCGATCTTGTTCTGCTCGTACGCCTGGAAGTTCCCCTCGAACCAGTACCAGTGGTCGGGGTGCTCGTCGGTTCCCTCGTACGCGAGGATGTGCGTGGCGATCCGGTCCAGGAACCACCGGTCGTGCGTGATCACCACGGCGCACCCTGGGAACTCCAGCAGCGCGTTCTCCAACGACTGCAGCGTCTCCACGTCCAGGTCGTTGGTGGGCTCGTCCAGCAGCAGCAGGTTGCCGCCCTGGGTGAGAGTCAGGGCCAGGTTCAGCCGGTTGCGCTCGCCGCCGGAGAGCACGCCCGCCTTCTTCTGCTGATCGGGCCCCTTGAAGCCGAACTTGGAGACGTACGCGCGCGAGGGGATCTCCGTCTTCCCGACGGTGATGATGTCGTGCCCTCCGGAGACCACCTCCCACAGGGTCTTGTTCGGGTCGATCTGGGATCGCGTCTGGTCGACGTAGCTGATCACCACGGTCTCGCCGATCTTCAGCTCGCCGCCGTCCAGCGGCTCCAGGCCCACGATCGTCTTGAACAACGTGGTCTTGCCGACGCCGTTCGGGCCGATCACGCCCACGATGCCGTTGGGCGGCAGGCTGAAGCTCAGCCCGTCGATGAGCGAACGGTCGCCGAAGCCCTTCCGCAGATTCTTCGCCTCGATGACGACGGTGCCGAGCCGGGGCCCGGGCGGGATCTGGATCTCCTCGAAGTCCAGGCGACGGGTGCGCTCGGCTTCGGCCGCCATCTCCTCGTATCGGGTCAGGCGCGCCTTCGACTTAGCCTGACGGCCTTTCGCGTTCGACCGCACCCAGTCGAGCTCGTCCGCGAGCCGTTTGGCCAGCTTCGCGTCCTTCCGTCCCTGCACTTCGAGGCGTTCCCGCTTCTTCTCCAGGTAGGTGGAGTAGTTGCCCTCGTACCCGATCAGGCGGCCGCGGTCGACCTCCGCGATCCACTGCGCGACGTTGTCGAGGAAGTACCGGTCGTGGGTGACGGCGATCACGGCGCCCGCGTACGCCTTCAGGTGCTGCTCGAGCCATTGGACGCTCTCGGCATCCAGGTGGTTGGTGGGCTCGTCCAGCAGCAGCAGGTCGGGCTTGCGCAGCAGCAACTGTGTCAGCGCGACACGGCGCTTCTCCCCGCCCGAGAGTGTGGACACGACAGCGTCGGGAGGCGGTGTGCGCAGCGCATCCATGGCCTGCTCGAGCTGGGAATCCAGATCCCATGCGTCCGCGGCGTCGATGTCCTCCTGCAGCGCACCCATCTCCGCCAGCAGCGCGTCCATGTCGGCGTCGGGGTCGGCCATCTGCGCGGAGATCTCGTTGTAGCGGGCGATCTTGGCGCGGATGGGTCCCACACCGGCCTGCACGTTCTCCAGCACCGTGGCCGTCTCGTCCAACGCCGGCTCCTGCAGCAGGATGCCGACGCTGTAGCCGGGGCTCAGGATCGCGTCGCCGTTGGAGGGGTGGTCGAGCCCTGCCATGATCTTGAGGATGGTGGACTTCCCGGCCCCGTTCGGGCCGACCATCCCGATCTTCGCGCCGGGCAGGAACGCCATCGTCACGTCGTCGAGGATGATCTTGTCGCCGACCGCCTTGCGGGCGCGGACCATCTGGTAGATGTACTCAGCCATGACCGCACCAGCTTAGCGGCGCCGCCGGGTGCGCTGATCGAGCCGCGGTCACCAGTCGATCGGTCGGGTGTCCCCCAGCAGACACGTCGCTCCTGTCGGCGGAGCGGTGAGGGTCACCGCACCCGGCATGCCCGGACCGGCCTGCCCGATGAGGCACTCGGGACCCCAGCGGACGGCGAACTGGATGCTGTCGGCGGGGTTGCCGATCGTGGTGAGGTCTTCCGTGACCTCCATCGCGGCCCTGTCGAATCCGCCGGCGATGAGGGCGTCGATGTAGCCCCGGCCTGCCAGACGGTCCGGGCCCGCCCACACCCTGGTGACGATGGCGGTGAAGTACGGGAGGTTGTCCGCGGCGCTTCCGCCGGGAACCAGCGTCGGGACCGTGGGAGTCGGCGTGGCGGAGACGGTGGCGGCGGGAGTGCTCGGCCCGTCGTCACCGCCGGTCGCGCAGCCCGCCAGCATCAGCGCGGCTCCGGCGAGGATCGCGAGAGACCGCGCGATCCTCATGGGCTCGGCCGACATCCCTCGAGTCTACGATTCCGTTCCCGTCAGAACGGAACCGTCGCGGGCGCCGGTGTCCACGCTCCGGGCTCCGCCCCCGCGGTAGCAGCCCCGGACTCCGCGCGGGGCGACCGGGTGAATACGGCCGTGCCGCGGGCGAGGTTGTGTCCCACAGCGACCGCGTCGATCTCCGCGGTGGTGCCCTTCTTCGCATCCGTCTCCCACGTCCGCATCCGCAGCGTCCCGGACACGATCACCGGATCGCCCCGGTGGAGGGACTGGTGGACCGGTTCGCTGAGGCCGCGATACGCGCTGACGTGGTACCAGTTCGTGTACGAGTCCACCCAGGTTTCGGATTGCTTGTCGTAGCGGCGCGTGGTGCACCCGACCGTGAAGTTCGTCACCCACACCCCCGGGGAGATCTCCCGGCGGTCGGGCTCGGCACCCACGTTCCCCACAATGGTGATGGTCTCGCTCATGACCCGTTCCCCTTCCGCTCGTCCGGCGCGCCGATCGCGGCCGGCGGGTGCGGTGCGCGGGTGCCCGCCGCACACCGCACCCATCACGAGCGTCGCGCGCTGGGGTCCTGCTACCGGTGACCGACATCCCATGGGGAGCGGGCGCCACGACATGGCGCGGTGGGGAGGACCGGACGGGAACGGTGCACCGAATGCGGCGAGCGAAGGCTTCAGCGTGCGAGGTACTGCGCGAAGCGCTGACGCACCTTGGCCACCTTGGGCACCGCCACCGCGAGGCAGTATCCCTGGGTGGGGTTCTTCGCGAAGAAGTCCTGGTGGTAGTCCTCGGCGGGGTAGAACTCCGTCAACGGCTCGATGGTGGTGACGATTCCGGGCCCCCACCACTCCCCTGCCCGCTCGCGCGCCGCCGCGAACAGCGCGTGCTGCTCCTGGTCGGCGGGGAACATCGCGCTGCGGTACTGCGTGCCGATGTCGTTGCCCTGCCGATTGAGCTGGCGCGGGTCGTGCATGGTGAAGAAGGCGTCCAGTACCACATCCGCCGGCAGTACCTCCTCGTCGAAGGTCACCGCCACGGCTTCCGCGTGCCCGGTCCGGCCGGTGCACACCTGTTCGTAGGTGGGGTGGGGGCGATCGCCGCCGACGTAGCCGGATACCACCTCGGTCACGCCCGCCAAAGGGCGGTATGCGGCATCCAGGCACCAGAAGCAGCCACCTGCCAGTACGAAGGTCTTCACGATCGTCCTCCTCACCGAACAGAACGCACTCCCGTCCGGCGATCTTCCCACCGCGGGGGTCGGCGCGCGTCCGAGGCGCGCAGTAACGTAGGGGGCGACCTTCCCTCCGTAGCTCAGGGGACAGAGCGAGCGGTTTCTACCCGCCAGGTCGGGGGTTCGAATCCTCCCGGAGGGGCGAGACCCCGGCCGACCCGCCGGTGCCGATGGCAGGAGAATAGATGACGGACGCCGACGCCGACCGGCTGGTGTGGATCGACTGCGAGATGACCGGACTCGATATCGAGATCGACCAGCTGGTGGAGATCGCGATCGTCATCACCGACTTCGACCTGACGCCCGTGGACTCCGGATTCCAGCTCGTGATCGCCCCGGATGCGACCGCGTGGGAGCACATGAACGACGTGGTCACCCGGATGCATCGCGACAGCGGCCTGCTGGAGGAGATCCCGGCGGGCGTTCCGGTGGATCGGGCCGAGGAGCTGGCGCTGGAGTATGTGCGCCGCTTCGTCCCGGTCGCCCGGCGCGCCCCCCTGGCCGGCAACACGATCGGCACGGACCGGATGTTCCTGGCCCGCCAGATGCCCCGGCTGGACGCCTGGCTGCACTACCGCAACGTCGACGTCTCCAGCATCAAGGAGTTGTCCAAGCGGTGGTTCCCCCACGCGTACCACCACGCGCCGGTCAAGGCCGGCGGCCATCGCGCGCTCGCCGACATCCGGGAATCCATCCGCGAGCTCGCCTACTACCGCTCCGCCGTGTTCGTGCCGCCGCCGGGACCGTCCGCGGACCAGGCGCGGCAGGCAGCCCAGCGGGCCCCGCAGGGGGATGTCGGTGTGAACGGCGTGTGAGAGAATCGACGGGTCGTCCCGGGCCACCGGGGCCATGGTGGCTGTAGCTCAGTCGGTAGAGCACCTGGTTGTGGTCCAGGGGGTCGCGGGTTCGAGTCCCGTCAGCCACCCCATCGTCACCGGGGATGCGCGCATGGTCGAGATGGATGCCGAGGCGTTCGAAGCGCTCGTCGTCGAGGTCCTGGACGGGCTTCCCGACACCATGACGGACGGGATGGACAATGTCGTGTTCGTGGTCGCGGACCGTCCGGACGACGGGACTGCCGACACGTTCGGGCTGTACGACGGCTGGGCGGTGACCGAGCGCGATCGCTACGGCTACGGCGAACTCCCCGACCGGATCGTTGTGTACCGGGAGCCGCACCTGCACGCGTGCGCGGACCCGGCGGAGCTGCGACGCGAGGTGCGCACCACCCTGGTGCACGAGATCGCGCACTACTACGGCATCGACGATGCCCGGCTCGGCGAACTGGGGTGGGCATGAGCATCGCACCCGTCGTCGAGCGCAGCGAACGGCTCCGCCCCGCCGACGCCGGTTCCGGCGCTTGGCAGACCGTGGTCTGGAACGACCCCGTCAACCTCATGAGCTACGTGGTGCACGTCTTCCGCAGCTACTTCGGGTTCTCCCGCGCCGAAGCGACCCGTCTGATGCTCGCCGTCCACCACGACGGTCAGGCGGTCGTGGCGACCGGGCCGCGGGAGCTCGATGGAGCTGCACGCGGCGGTGATGCACGAGCACGGGCTGTGGGCGACGGTGCGGGAGGGGCCGGCGTGACGGCGGACCGCGTGCGGTTCGCGCTCTCGGCCGCGGAGGTCCGTCAGCTCCGGACGCTCCTGCACGAGTTCGTCGGGCTGCTGCGCGATCCCGACGAGGCGCTGGATCACGCCCTGGCACCGTCGACATATCCGGACGACCAGGAGGCGGATGCGGCGTTCCGGGCGGCCACGACGGGGGATCTCCGCCGGCGCCGTGAGCAGGATGCGGACCGCGTGCTCACCGACCTCGCGGGCGGGGGCTCCCCGGGAAGCGCCGGATCCGGACGCGGCGCGCGCACGATGATCGTCGACCGGGAGGGCGCAGCCGCCTGGATGCGGACTCTCACCGCACTGCGCCTGGCCCTGGCGACCCGGCTCGGCGAACACGGCGGGGACGACCCGGAGCCGGACCCCGACGACGCCGGGCACGTCGTGTACGAGTGGCTCGGCTACCGGCTCGATGCTCTGGTGCGCGCCGTCGACGACGGGTGACGCTCAGGGCACGCGAACGATCAGGCTCGCCCGTTGCGCGGGGTCGTGACGGGTGATGTGCTCGTCCTCCTGCCGGGCCCACGCCTCCCAGTGCGGCGCGAACAGGTCGCCGTCACGGGCCAGCGCGCGGGCGCGGCGCTCGGGGGCGGGTCCGTCCAACCACACCGCCACGTCCCAGCAGCCATCGGCGGCGGTGGTCAGGGCACCCGCCCCCTCCACCACCAGGGGTCGGCGCGGATCCACCGTGTGGGACTGCGCGTATCGGTTCCGCGCCCAATCCCACCGCCGCCACGAGCCCCAGCGCCCACGCGCGTGCGGACGGATCACCCTCAGCGCGACCCTCCGAGCCTCCGGCGTCCAATCCCTCCCAGCCCGGATACACGTCGTCCAGCGCGACCCGACATGGGGGCAGCGGCCCCTCCCATTCCTGGCAGACCATGGCCGCGAGCGTGCTCTTGCCCGCGCCGCTGCGTCCGTCGATGATGACGACCGGTGCCGGCGAACCGGCGAGGCGCACCTCCGCCCGCACCGCCGTGGCCGCCGCGAGCAGCGCGGCGGACACGGCGTCGGTCATCGTTTGAGGGCTCGGATCAGACGGGACAGCGCGCGCCCGGCGACCCACACGAGCGGGATCGCCACCGCCGCCAGCGACACCGGGTTGGGTCCGAATCGGAGTTCGTCGCCGCTGCGGATGTAGGCACCGAGGGGGATGGTGTAGCCGCCGCCCCCGCCGCCCTCGTTGCCGGAGGAGTCGGTACCGCCGCCGAATCCGTTCCAGACCATCGCCACGGGGATGATGCGCACCCCGTTCACGTCCTGCTGTTCGCCATAGGCGGCGGTCACACCGGCGGATGCGGCGAGCCGGCCGAGTTCGAGCACGAAATTGGGCATGCCCTCACGGTACCGGGACGGGGCCCGCGCCGTCACGCCCCTGCGGACGCGCCCGGCCAGGGTCCGGACCCGGGACCCGGTCGCCGCCGCGCACGAGCCCGCTCGCCCGAAGTACCGCACCCGCGCCGAAGCGATCGGCGGCCCCGTCGATCGCGGCCTCCACACGCCGCCAGGACTCGTCCTCGTCCCACAGCGTGTCCGGTGCGGCCGGACGCAGACCTTCCGCGCGCACCCCCAGCAGACGTACCGGCAAGGGGCGCTCCACGCTCTCGAACACGGCGAGCGCGTGGCGGCCCAGACTCTCGCCGACCGAGGTGGGCGCCGGCAGGCGCCCCGTCCGTGTCACGGTGCGGAAGTCGGCGAACCGCACCGTGACCGTCACGGCCGCCGCCTCGGATCCCATCGCGCGCAGGCGTTCACCGACCCGGTCGGCCAGCCTCCGGATCTCCCGGCGCAGCCGCTCCCCGTCGGTGACGTCGACGTCGAAAGTCTCCTCGTGACCGGCGCTCTTCTCGATCCGCGCGGGCGTCACCGATCGAGGATCCCGCCCGTGCGCAAGATCCTGGATACGCCGGGCTGCGACCACACCCACAGCGTGCTCGATCAGCGACGGCGGCGCGTCCCGCAAGTCGCCGATGGTGCGCACCCCTCGCGCCGCGAGAGCCTCTGCGGCGCGAGGGCCGACGCCCCACATAGCGCGCGTCGGCAGCGGAGCGAGGAAGGCCGCCGTCTCGGCGGCGGGGACGATGAGCACGCCGTCGGGCTTGCTCATCGTCGACGCGATCTTGGCAACGTGCTTCGTCGCGCCTCCGCCGACGCTGCACGTCAGACCCACGCGCGTGCGGACGGCGTGCCGCACGCGGGCCGCGATCACCGCCGCCCCGCCCCATATCCGCCGCGCGCCGCTGACGTCGAGGAAGGCCTCGTCGATCGAGAGCGGCTCCACGACCGGGGTGAATTCGCGGAAGATCCCGAACACTATCTCGGAGACCTCCCGGTAGCGGGCGATGCGCGGAGGCACCACCGCCGCCGCCGGGCACAGACTCCGCGCGCGGGCCATCGGCATGGCGGACCGCACCCCGAACCGACGCGCCTCATAGGACGCGCTCGCCACCACTCCCCGCCCGCGGGCGCCGCCGACGATCACGGGACGCCCCGCCAGTTCGGGGCGGTCCAGGCTCTCCACCGACGCATAGAACGCGTCCATGTCCACGTGCAGGATGCCGGCGCCCGCATCGTCGGTGTCCGGACCCGACACGATCCGACCGCGCCCGTCGCCGCGTCCCATGTCTCCATTCTCCGCCGTGGCTCCGACAGCGAGGGCTCCCGGCTCGCTCATGGCCCACTCCGGACAAGTCCTCATCTGCCCCGGGTAGCGTGCACGGGCACAGCCACCACCGAAGGAGCATCCGTGCCATTCAGCCGCCCCCGCGCACTCACTGCCGCGCTCACCATCGCCCTGCTGGGCACCGCACTGGCCGGGTGCGCCGCCGGCGAGCCGGCATCCGGCTCATCGATGGTCCAGGACGCTCCGGTCGCGGCGGTGCCCTCGCCGACTGGCGCGACGGCATCGGCATCCCTCACCGCGGATCTTCAGTACCTCATCGAGGAGGAGAAGCTCGCTCACGACGTGTACGTCACGCTGGGCGACGCGTGGGGGCTGCGGGTCTTCGAGCAGATCGCAGCATCCGAAACGTCTCATCAGGATGCCGTGGCAGGCCTGCTCGAGACCTATCAGATCCCCGACCCCCGACAGGACGGTGTCGGCGAGTTCAGCGACCCCGCCCTGCAGTCCCTGTACGACACCCTGGTCGCCCAGGGGCTCGCGTCCCGCGAGGGAGCCATTCAGGCGGGGATCACCATCGAGCAGACGGACATCGCCGATCTGAACGCCCGCGTGTCCACCGCTCCGGCGGACGTCGAGAGGGTACTGGAGTCGCTGCTGCGGGGCTCGGAGAACCACCTGGCCGCGTTCGAACGCCAGGCGTAGCCCGACGTTCAGGACGAGGCGCGCTCCAGGATGAGTTCCCGGACGCGGGCGGCATCGGCCTGACCCCGCATCGCCTTCATCACCGCGCCGATGATGGCGCCGGCCGCCTGGACCTTGCCGTCCCGGATCTTCTGGAGCACATCGGGCTGGTCCGCCAATGCCGCGTCGATGGCGGCGATGAGGGCTCCGTCGTCGGACACGACGGCCAGACCGCGGGCGCGCATGACCTGTTCCGGATCGCCCTCGCCCGAGACGACGCCGTCCAGCACCTGGCGCGCCAGTGTGTCCGTCAGCGCGCCGGAGTCGACCAGCGCCTGCAACGCCGCGACGTC
>CAVOZX010000008.1:0-11014 GCA_963701365.1 uncultured Actinomycetota bacterium
CGCCACGTATTGCTATGTCCAGAGCGTCATCGACGACGGCATCCGCCTCTGGATCGATGACGTCCACGTCCTCCGGCACAGACGGCGCGGCGTCTTCGTCGATGTGGAGAGCCGTGTGCTCGGCGGCCTCCGCGGAGCGCTCCTGCTCGGCCAGGATCTCGCCCTCCTGCGCCTCGTCGTCCTCAGCGGACTGCTCGGCTGCGGTGGCCCAGTCGGCGTCGTCGACATATCTCTCAGTCACGTGCGTTCTCTCTCATTGGGGATTCTGGTCGGCTTCGCCGCGCATCAGGCGCCGGGCGTGCCGAAGACGATCGTCGTCAGCCACACGAACAGGATGTCCAGCCCGTAAACGAAGGCCATCACTACCAGCACGAAACCGAGGACGACGCCCGTGTACTTCAGCAGTTCGCTGCGGGTAGGGGTGATGACCTTCCGCAGTTCGGCGATGACCTGGCGCAGGAACGTCACGGCGCGCTGGAAGACGTTCGGCTTCTTCGCGCGCGTGCCGCCGGCGGCGGCGACGATCTCGCCTTTCGCCTCCTGAACCATGAACCCACCTGTATCGCGTAACGGCCAGCGTGCGCTGACGCGCAGGGCGGACAGGAATCGAACCTGCAACCTGCGGTTTTGGAGACCGCTGCTCTGCCAATTGAGCTACCGCCCTAAGAGCCCCGCGGCTCCGGCGCCCGCACTCCGGCCGCGTCCGAACTCATGGGGGTCCGCCCGAACCCGGGCGCGGCTGAAGAATGCAGACGACAACTGCACCATCCAGTGTACGTCATGGCCCCCGCCACGGCTAACGCCGCTGCGGTCAGTCGGTGGGCGTCGTCTGCGCGCCGTATCGATCCGGTTCTGGACCCCGGTCGAACATCCTTCCGGACAGGGATGTCGGCTCGATCCTCACGTAGTTGTATTTCAAGGTGGGAATCCACGGCGTCAACGGGAGCGCATCGGCCGCCTCCACCTCCGCGCTCGTGGTGAGCCTGCGAGCCTGACCGCGCACAATCACACTCCAAGCGCGTTCGCGGGTGTAGTCGTCGACTTCGAACAGCACGTCGTCGTTGATCGTGATCTCGAAGAGCTTGCTGCCCTCCGCGGTGCGGAACACCAGGGTCTCGTCATCGACCACGTAGTTGACGGGAAAGATGTCCAGCACATCGCCCACGTGCGTGACGAGCCGACCCAACTGGTGCGACCGCAGCTGCTCCCAGCACTGATCGTCCTCCAGCACCGTCACCGGAGTCACATCCTCACTCATGGCTTCCATCATGCCGCGGATCGATGGCGTCCGTGCCACGTGGCGGTCAGTGGGGTTCGTGTGCGCTGAGGAACTCGTAGACCTCGGTGGTGTCCACCCCCGGGAACGCTCCGGTGGGCAGTGTGGCCAGGAGCGTGCGCGGCGTGCGGACGTTCGGCCAGGCGTTTTCCCGCCACTGCGCCTCCAGGTCGGCCGGAGCCCGACGGCAACACACCTCCACCGAGTGCTTGGAGACCCCCCGGTTCGGGGTGTCTCGGCCAAGGAACCATTTCGTGTCCTCGAAGCGGACTCCCACGCTGACCGAGTGCTGACCCTCACTGGAGTTCTCCACGCGCGCGGTGCACCAGTAGGTGCCGTTTCCGGTATCCGTGTACTGGTAGTAGGGGTTGAACCGGTCGTCCACGTCGAACACCACCCGGCTCGTCCAGCGGCGGCAGCACATCTGCCCCTCGATCGCGCCGAGGCGATCGGTGGGAAAGTTGACGTCGTCGTTCTCGTACGCCTTGGTGATCAGGCCCGACTCGTGCACCTTCAGGAAGTGCACCCGGATGCCGAGGTGGACGGTGGCGAGGTTGGTGAATCGGTGCGCGGCGGTCTCGTACGACACCGAGTAGGCGTCGCGAAGATCCTCCATCGAGATGGATCGGGCGGTCTTGGCGTCCTGCAACGCGGGCACCACATGGGACTCGGGCATGAGCAACGCGCCCGTCAGGTAATTCGTCTCCACCCGCTGGCGCAGGAAGTCGGCGTAGCTGGTGGGCTCGCGGTGGCCGAGGATTCGTGCGGACAGAGCCTGGAGCACGGCGGTGCGCGGATCCCCATGCTGGGTGACGCGGGTGGACAGATACAGGCGGCCGTTCTTCAGATCGGCGACGCTGCGGGTGGTCTGCGGCAGATCGGGCACGTAGTGGAGCGTGAACCCGAGGTGCGCCGCGATGTCGCTGGCGGTGCGCTGCGTGAGGGGGCCGCCGGGGTGCCCGACCGCGGCGAGGATGGCGCGGGCCTGCGCCTCCAGCTCTGGGAAGTAGTTGTCCTGCCCCCGCATGAGATGGCGCAGCTCCACATTGGCACGGCGCGCCTCCTCCGGAGTCGCGGCCCGCTCGTCGCGAAGGCGTTCGATCTCCCCGTGCAGGGCCAGGAGCGCCCGCAACGCGTCGTCGGACAGGGACCGGTTCACCCGGAACGGGGCGATGCCCAGCGCCCCGAACGTCTGTCCCCGCATCGCGCGCTCCAGCGCGATCTCCATGCCGGCCCGCTCGTCCAGCGGCTCCGCCTCCAGAAGCGCGTCCACCGAGGATCCGAGCGCCACCGCGATCGCCCGCAGCATGGTCAGACGCGGCTCCCGCTTGCCGTTCTCGATCATCGACAGCTGGCTGGGCGCGCGGTCCACGGCGGCCGCGAGCTCTTCCAGGGTCATGCGGCGCTGGAGTCGCAGCTGTCGGATGCGACGCCCGATCGTGAGAGCGTCGGAGTCGGCTACCGGGGCGGCGGGGCGGGGGACGGCGAGAGTCACAGCGCGATTCTGTCACAAAGAGTGAAATTCGGGCAAACTTCTCCGCCGGGATGGTCGTCAGCACGCGTGAAATTCGCGGATAGTAGATGCAGAAGCCAGCGCGCGCGGCGCGCCCAGATCCACAGGAGAAGCGACATGACGACCCAGTCCACCCCCGGCAATCCTCCGCTGCGCGCGGGCGACCAGACCCAGACGGCCGCCGAGCTCCAGGAGATCTGGGACACCGACCCCCGGTGGGACGGTATCGAGCGCACGTACACGGCGGAAGACGTGATCGCGCTGCGCGGTTCCGTGCGCGAGGAGAACACGCTCGCGCGCCGGGGCGCTGAGAACCTGTGGAACCTGCTGCACACCGAGGACTACATCCGCGCGCTCGGCGCGTACACGGGCGGTCAGGCCGTACAGCAGGTGCGAGCCGGTCTCAAGGCCATCTACCTGTCGGGCTGGCAGGTCGCCGCCGACGGCAACCTCGCGGGACAGACCTACCCGGACCAGAGCCTGTACCCGGCCAACTCCGTGCCGGCCGTCGTGCGCCGCATCAACAACGCGCTGCTGCGTCAGGACCAGATCGAGTTCGCCGAGGGCAACGTCACCCGTGACTGGCTCGCGCCGATCGTCGCCGACGCGGAGGCCGGCTTCGGCGGCCCACTGAATGCGTTCGAGTTGGCGCAGTCGCTCATCCAGGCCGGCGCCGCCGGCATCCACTGGGAGGACCAGCTGGCCAGCGAGAAGAAGTGCGGCCACCTCGGCGGCAAGGTCCTCGTCCCCACCCAGCAGCACATCCGCACCCTCAACGCGGCACGCCTGGCCGCTGACGTGGCGGGCGTTCCGACCGTGATCATCGGCCGCACCGACTCGCTCGCCGCCGACCTCATCACCAACGATGTCGACGAGCGGGATCGGCAGTTCCTCACCGGGGAGCGCACATCGGAGGGCTTCTACCGCGTGCGCACCGGCATCGACCCGGTCATCACGCGAGGCCTGGCGTTCGCGCCCTACGCCGACCTGCTGTGGGTGGAGACCGGCGACCCGGACGTGGAACTGGCCCGCGAGTTCGCGGACGCGATCCACGCCGAGTTCCCCGGCAAGATGCTCGCCTACAACTGCTCGCCGAGCTTCAACTGGAAGAGCCGACTGGATGACAAGCAGATCGCTACCTTCCAGGCGGACCTGGCCGAGATGGGCTACAAGTTCCAGTTCATCACCCTCGCCGGGTTCCACGCCCTGAACTACTCGATGTTCGACCTCGCCGCCGGCTACGCGGAGCGCGCCATGAGCGCCTACGTGGAGTTGCAGGAGGCGGAGTTCGCCTCCGAGGCCCGCGGCTACACCGCCACCCGCCACCAGCGCGAGGCGGGCACGGGCTACTTCGACCGGGTTTCCACGACTCTGAACCCGGAGTCGGCGACCGTGGCCCTGGCCGGTTCCACCGAGACCGCCCAGTTCCACTGATCGAGCGCAGCGCCCCCACACGGTGACCCGGCGCCCCGCGCCGGGTCACCGTGTCCATCCCCTCCCGTCCACCCCCTCCACTTAGGAAGACCGGGCCATGACATCCACCGCATCGGGCATCGCGCCCGAGACCCCCGCTTCAGGAACCACCACGCTGCCCGCCCACGGGCCCGCGATCGAAGTCCTCGGCAGGCTCGGAGACCGCTACGAGGAGATCCTCACTCCGGACGCGATCGCCTTCCTGACGGAACTGCATCACCGGTTCTCCGGACGACGCCACGATCGGCTCGCCGACCGGATGCGCCGCCGCTACGAGATCGGGAACGGGCGCGACCCCAAGTTCCGTGACGACACGGTCGCCATCCGCGAAGACCCGTCCTGGACGGTGGCCGGAGCGGGCCCGGGCCTGGAAGACCGGCGCGTGGAGATCACGGGCCCCACCGACCCGAAGATGACCATCAACGCCCTGAACTCAGGCGCGCGGGTGTGGCTGGCCGACCAGGAGGACGCCACCAGTCCGACCTGGAAGAACGTGATCGAAGGTCAGTTGTCGCTGTACGACGCGATCCGCGGGCAGTTGCATTTCACGTCGCCGGAGGGCAAGCAGTACGCGGTCACCGCGGAGCGCACCCCGACCATCGTGATGCGGCCGCGCGGGTGGCACCTGGTGGAGAAGCACATCCGGTTCGTGGATCGCAGCGGACGCGGCATGGCCGCATCCGGTTCCCTGGTCGACTACGGGCTGTACTTCTTCCACAACGCGAAGCAGCTGATCGCGAACGGCCGCGGCCCGTACTTCTACATCCCGAAGCTCGAGTCCAGCGAAGAGGCGAAGCTGTGGGACGACATCTTCACGTTCAGCGAGGAGTACATCGGCATCCCGCACGGCACCATCCGCGCCACCGTGCTGATCGAAACCCTCCCGGCCGCGTTCGAGATGGAGGAGATCCTCTATGAGATGCGCGACCACTGCGCGGGCCTGAACGCCGGCCGCTGGGACTACATCTTCTCGATCATCAAGAACTACCGCGGCCGCGGCGCCCGGTTCGTGCTGCCCGACCGCAGTGAGGTGACGATGACGGTGCCGTTCATGCGCGCCTACACCGAACTGCTCGTGAAGACGTGCCACAAGCGTGGCGCCTTCGCGATCGGCGGGATGAGCGCGTTCATCCCGAATCGTCGCGACCCCGAGGTCACCCAGCGCGCGGTGGAGAAGGTCGCCGCCGACAAGAAGCGAGAGGCCGGCGACGGGTTCGACGGTACGTGGGTCGCGCATCCGGATCTGATCCCGACCGCTATGGCAGAGTTCGACGCGGTGCTCGGCGACAAGCCGAACCAGGTGGACCGCCGCCGCGACGACGTGGAGGTCACCGCCGCGCAACTGCTCGACGTGCACATCGGCCGGCCGATCACTGCGCAGGGCGTGCACGACAACGTGTCGGTCGCGATCCGGTACATCGAGGCGTGGCTGCGCGGCATCGGAGCAGTGGCGTTGGACAACCTGATGGAGGATGCGGCGACCGCCGAGATCAGCCGCAGTCAGGTCTGGCAGTGGATCCACCAGGACCGCATCACGGAGGACGGCACCCCGATCACGCGGGAGTACATCGAGCACCTGATCACCCAGGTGCTCGAGGAAGTCACGCGCTGGGACGGCGACCGCTTCGACGACGCCGCCGAGGTCTTCCGCGACGTCGCCCTCCGCGAGGAGTTCCCCACCTTCCTCACGATCGTGGCCTACTCCCGCTACCTCGTCGACTCCTGACGCACTGACCCGCGAACCCATGTGCTGCTCGCGAGCCCATCCCTTGCACGGGGCGGATTCGCGGACGCGGCATGGGTTCGCGGGTCAGGCGGGTCAGGAGGACGAGGATGCTGCCGCGTACCCCGAGGCGTACCCGGCTGCGTAGCCGGCGGCGCGGGCCTCGGCGGAGCCGAGGGGGAACATGTCGTCGGCGGCGGGGCGCTGCAGGGTGCGCGCGCCGGGGGTGTCGACGGCGGGAGTGACGTAGCGGGACAGTCCGCGCACCACGGCGACGGGGCGGCCGCGGGCCTTGCCCTTGACGAGGTCGGCCGCCGCGGCGATCTCGTCCGCCACGGCAGTGACGGTCACCATCAGGGGACGCCCCTGCGCATCCACGCCACCGCGCAGGTCGTCGGCGACACGCATCCCGGCCGCGCCGATCGCCGCATCCGTTTGCCCGATCCGCCAGGGCCTGCCGAGAGTGTCGCTGATGACGACGGCCACCCGGGCGCCGAACCGCTCCCGCATCGCCCGGCACAGTCGGCGGGCCGATGCATCCGGGTCCTCCGGCAGGAGCAGCACGGTGCCCTCAGCGGTGTTGGATGCGTCCACTCCCGCGGCGGCGGCGACGATGCCGAGCCGGTTCTCCACGATGCGGGTGGGCCCGCGGGTGGCGACCACGCGAACGGTCTCCGCCGTGATGGCCGCCTCGCGGTCGGATGCCGCGACGACCCGACCCTCGGCCTTGGAGACGACCTTGCTGGTCACCACCAGGATGTCGCCGTCGCGGCATCCCCGCGGGTCGGCGGCCACAGCGTCGGCGATCAGGCGCGCCAGGTCGTCGCCGGGCGCGACTTCGCCGACGCCGTCCGGGGCCCAGATCTCCAGCCCGCCGTCCACGTGCACATCGTTCCACACCGGTGACGCCCGGGTGCGCGCGGCTACGCTCGTAGCGTGACCGCACCCGCCCCCCTGTCGCGCAAGCTGTCCGCCATCGCCGAGTCGGCCACCCTGAAAGTGGATGCGAAGGCGAAGGCGCTGCAGGCGGCGGGCCATCCGGTGATCTCCTACGCCGCCGGCGAGCCGGACTTCCCCACCGCCGCGCACATCGTGGATGCGGCGGCGGCGGCGGTGCGCGATCCGGCCAATCACCGGTACACACCCGCGGCGGGCCTGCCCGCTCTGCGGGAGGCGATCGCGGTCAAGACGCTGCGCGACAGCGGGCTGGACGTGCCGCCCAGTCGTGTTGTGGTCACCAACGGCGGCAAGCAGGCGGTGTACGAGGCATTCCAGGCGGCGCTGAACCCCGGCGACGAGGTGCTGCTGCCTGCGCCGTACTGGACCACGTATCCGGAGGCGATCCGCCTGGCGGACGGGGTGCCCGTGCCCGTGTTCGCCGGGGCGGACCAGGACTACACCGTCACCGTGGATCAGCTGGAGGCGGCGCGCAGCGACCGGACCACCGCGCTCGTGTTCGTCTCGCCGTCGAACCCCACGGGAGCGGTGGCCGACCCCGGACGCACTCGCGCGATCGGCCGGTGGGCGCTGGAGAACGGCATCCGCGTGATCAGCGACGAGATCTACCAGAACCTCGTCTACGAGGGGGCGGAGGCGACCTCGATCGTGGCGGCGGTGCCGGAACTGGCGGATCAGGCGATCCTCGTCAACGGCGTCGCGAAGACATACGCGATGACCGGGTGGCGCGTGGGCTGGATGGTCGCGCCGTCCGATGTGATCGCCCTGGCTGCGAACCTGCAGTCGCACCTCACCAGCAACGTCAACAACGTCGCGCAGCGCGCTGCGCTGGCGGCGCTGACCGGCCCGCAGGACGAGGCCGAGCGGATGCGGGAGGCATTCGACCGGCGGCGCCGGACGATCGTGGCCGGGCTGGCCGGGATCCCCGGGGTGACGGTGCCGACCCCGCGCGGCGCGTTCTATGCGTATCCGGACGTGACGGGCCTGCTCGGACGGTCGTGGCGCGGCCGCGTGCCCGCCACCACCCTGGAGCTGGCCGATCTGATCCTCGACGAGGCGCAGGTCGCGGTCGTCCCCGGGGAGGCGTTCGGTCGCAGCGGATTCCTGCGGATGTCGTACGCGCTCGGCGACGACGCGCTGGCCGAGGGCCTGGAGCGACTGCGCACCCTCTTCTCATGACCCGCCGCAGCCGCTCGGGGCCGTCGCACCGACGCGGGCACAGACCCGCGGCGGCTATAGGTCGACGCCGACCAGCACCGGTTCGGGCTGGAGGATGAGGCCGAACTCCTGCTGCACCCGCTGCTGAACGTAGCGGGCGAGCTCGGCAACCTCGGCGGCGGTGCCCTCCCCCCGGTTGGTGACGGCGAGGGCATGCTTGGTGGAGATCGCCGCCCGCGAGCGCGGCAGCCGGAATCCGCGACGGATCCCGGCGTTCTCGATCAGCCATGCCGCGCTCAGCTTCACCGGACTCTCGTGCGTCACCGGCGGCGGCACCGCACCGTCGAACCGGTCCAACGGCACCACGGTCACCCGCTCGATGCCCGGCTCGATGGGCCACCGCGGACAGTCGGCGGGCAGCGAGCGGGCGAAGGACGCGGACACGATCGGGTTCTGGAAGAACGATCCGACCGAGATCGTGTCGGGGTCCGCGCTGTCGAGCAGCATCCCCTTCTCCCGGCGGATCTGCAGCACCCGTTCACGGATCCAGCCGAGAGTGACGGATGCTGCTGCGGGAAGACGGAGCGCTTGCCGCAACTGCTGACCCGCCACCGGCACCTCCCCGGTGCCGACGTGCGCCAGGTCGAGCGTCACCGCGAGGATCACTGCTCGCCGCTGCGGAGCGGACCCGTAATGGTGCTTGAGCACCGAGGTGCGGAACCCGAGCGCGAGCTCGGATGCGGGCACGGTCGCGACCTCCCCCGTGCTCTCGTCGATCAGCTCCACCTCGACGAGCGTCTGCGCGATCTCCTGACCGTACGCGCCCACGTTCTGCACCGGCGCCGCCCCCACCGTGCCGGGGATCCCGGACATGCCCTCGATGCCCGACAGTCCGGCATCCACCGCGTACGCGACCAGGTCGTCCCAGCCATGCCCGGCCTCGACCCGCAGCCGGATGCCGGCGGCGGGGCCATGGTCGACACGCTCGATTCCGCGGGTGAGCACACGGATCACGGTGCCCTCGAAGGGTTCGTCGCCGGCGAAGAGGTTCGACCCGCCGCCCAGCACCAGCCAGTCCTCGCCGCCGGACCACACCTCCCGCAGGGCACCCACCAGCTCGTCACGGCTGTAGGCCTCGACCATGCGCGCGGGCGCGGCGCCGGTGCGCAGCGTCGTCAACTGCGCGAGAGGGATCGGGGCGATCTCAGGCACCGGCCGGTCCCGACTACGCGCGGCGCACGCGCACCTGGGCTTTGCCGAGCACGCTGGTCTCGCCGTGGGTGACAGTCAGGTCGATCCGCGCGGTGTCATCATCGAGCGCTCCGACGGCGGCCCGCACACGCACCTCGGCGCCGTCAGCGGCGTCCACGACGACCGGCCGGGTGAACCGGACGCCGTATTCGAGGATGCGGCCGACGTCGCCCAGCCACGGGACGATCGTCTCCACCGCCAGACCCATCGTCAGCATGCCGTGCGCGAGCACTCCCGGAAGGCCGACCCGGGCGGCGACGTCGTCGCGGTAGTGGATCGGGTTGAAGTCCCCCGATGCTCCGGCGTACCGGACGAGGGACTCCCGGGTCAGGTGCACCTCCCGTTCGGCGACCACCTGGCCCACCTCGAGCTCTCCGGTCATTCGTCGCCCCCCACCAGCAGAACCGAGGTGGCGGTCACCACATGCTGGCCGACGGCATCCGTCATCTCCGCCTCCGCGGTGACCATCGCGCCCATGCCGACAGTGCGCACGCCGGTCACCCGCAGCGTCGCGACCAGCTCGTCGCCGGCGACGATCGGGCGGGTGTAGCGGAAGCGCTGCTCAGCGTGCAGCACCCGTTCCAGCACGATGCCGGTTCCGGGCTCGGCCAGGAGCTGGTCGAGAGTGCGGTCCTGGATCACCATCGCAAACGTGGGCGGGGCGACCACATCGGGGTATCCGAGCCGCTGCGCCGCCGCCGGATCGGTGTGCTGTGGATCGGTGGCGAGGACCGCGCGCGCGAATTCGCGGATCTTCTCCCGTCCGACCAGGTACGGCTCCGTCGGTGGGAAGACACGCGCGACGAGATCGGGGTTGACGGGCACCCCGCCATCCTATCGAGCGCCCGCGGCGGTTCATCCGGGCCGTCGCCCGGCCAGGGCCTTCCGCCCCATCTCGAAGGCCACCCACGCCATGAACGCAGCGAACAGCAGGTTCGCCGCGAACGGAGTGATGAGGGTCGCCAGCCACGCCCCGACGGCGGTTGTGGTGCACGCCGCCAGACCGATGCAGGCGGCGGCCACCAGGTCGACGTTGCGGCGGCGGAGGTTGCCGACGGTGCCGGAGATCGCGGTGGGGATCATCATGAGCAGCGAGGTGCCCTTGGCGACCAGGTCGCTGGCTCCGAACAGGAGCATCAGCAGCGGCACCACGATCACGCCGCCGCCGACCCCGATCAGTCCAGACATGGTGCCGGTGGCGACGCCGAGGGCCACCAGCGCGGCTCCCGACCAGACCGTGAGGTCGAGCTGCGCATCGCGGCTGGGGATCACGATGAACAGGCTCACGATGACTGCTACGGCGAACGCGACGAATCCCCAGCGCAGCGCAGTCTGCGACACGCGCGGTAGCAGCCACGTGCCGATCTGGGCGCCGCCCACGGCGCCCGCAGCCAGCAGGAGCGCCGGGATCCAGGCCACCGACCCGGTCAGGGCGTAGGAGATGACACCAACGGATGCGGTCGGCACGATCGCTGCCAGCGAGGTGCCCGCCGCCAGCCGCTGGTCGAAGCGGAGCATCATCACCAGGAGCGGCACGATCACGGTGCCGCCGCCCACCCCGAACAGTCCCGACAGCAGGCCCGCCAGCAAGCCGATCCCGACACAGGTCAGCAGGAAAGCGGGCGTGCGTGCCGCGGGCGCAGGCGTGGGGACGTCGGTCACT
>CAVOZX010000009.1:0-7632 GCA_963701365.1 uncultured Actinomycetota bacterium
GTGAATTGGGGAGCCTCAGCAAGAACAACGCGGAACTGGTTGCACGGCATCTGGCGATGGCAGCGCGCGTGATCGATAGCGATCCGGAGCGGGCCTCCGCGCACGCGCAGGCCGCGGTGCGGCGGGCCGGCCGGGTGGCCGTGGCCCGCGAGACCGCAGGCATCGCGGCGTACGCTGCCGGAGACTTCGCACTGGCCCTGCGGGAATTGCGCACCTACCGGCGGATCAGCGGACGCGACGACCAGATCGCGTTGATTGTGGACAGCGAGCGCGGCGTCGGGCGCCCGGAGCGGGCGCTGACCGAAGGCGCGGCCGCCGCATCCGAATCCCTCCCGATGTCGGTGCGAGCCTCATTGGCGGTCGCGATGTCCGGAGCGCGACTGGATCTCGGCCAGGCGGATCGCGCCTTGCGGGAACTCGATCGGGTGCCCTACCCCGCGGACCAGGTGTTCCCGTGGAGCGCGGATCTGGCGGCCGCCCGTGCGACGGTACTGGAGGACCTCGGCCGCACGGAGGAGGCCGTGCGGTGGCGGCGTCGGGCCGAGGAGGCCGACGCCGCATGGGATCGTCACGTCAACCCGCCCGAACAGGAGGTGGTGGTGATCGAGGAGGAGACGGTCGCGGCGCCGGCCGATGAACCGGGGCGCGCCCTGCCCGCATCGGATCCGGGCGCCTCATCGGGCTCGGATGCGGCGGCGGAGCCGGTTCCGTGAGGCGCGCGGCGCGCAGCCGCGCCACCCCCATGGACGACGTCGACGTGCTGCTGGCCGATCTGGACGGCGTCGTCTACACGGGTGAGGGCGCCGTGCCGCATGCCGTCGACAGCATCCTGCGCGCTCACGGATCCGGCCTCCGCGTCGGATACATCACCAACAACGCGTCGCGGACGGATGCTGCCGTCGCCCGCCAGTTGTCGGAACTCGGCCTGCCGACGGGGCCCTCCGACATCGTCACCAGCCCGCAGGCCGCGGCTCGGCTCATGCGCGGCCTCATCCCGGCCGGGGCCACCGTGCTCGTCGTGGGGGGCGAGGGCCTGGTCGCCGAGATGGAGAACGCGGGTTTCACCGTCACGCGTTCGGCCCATGACCGGCCTGCTGCCGTCGTGCAGGGCTTCGCACCGCACGTGGCATGGTCCGACCTGGCCGAGGCGGCATATGCGCTGCAGACCCCGCTGGAGGACGGCGGCATCCCGTGGATCGCCACGAACACCGACTGGACCCTGCCCCAGGCGCGCGGCATCGCCCCCGGCAACGGCACCCTCGTGTCGGCGGTGCACACCGCGGTCGGGCGGCTGGCCACCGTGGCGGGAAAGCCCGAGACCCCGATCTTCGAGGAGGCCGTCGCGCGTTTCCAGGCCCGGTCGCCGTTGTTCCTCGGAGACCGGCTCGACACCGACATCGCCGGAGCGCAGGCGGCGGGAATCCGGTCCGCGCTGGTGCTGACGGGCGTGGACCGACCCAAGCATGTGCTCGCGGCGCCGCCGCACGCCCGCCCGACCTACGTGCTCGCGGACCTGCGAGAGCTGTGGGAGCCCTATCCCGTCACCCGCACCGAGGGAGACGTCGTCGCGGTCGGCGACGCGCGGGTGCGTGTGGACGGTCCGGACCTGACCGTGCTGGACGCCGGGACCCGGCCGATCGACCTGCTGCGCGCGGCATCCGCTGCCATCTGGGCCACTGGGCGCGCGATCTTCGGCTTCCGCGTCCCCGACATCGTGTTCGCAGACCCGTTCACCGGACGCTGACCGGGTGCGGCCTATCCTGAAGTCATGCTCACCGGGGATGCCGCCGCCGACGACCCCGCCGCCGACGACCCCGCCGCCGAGGACCCTGCGACCGAGGACCCTGCGACCGAGGACCCTGCCGCCGACGACGATCTGATCTCGACGGTGGAGGTGATCGAGCAGCAACCCCTCGAGACGCGGGCCGCCTCCTACACCGCCCTGGTCGACGTGCTTGCGCGGCAACTGGAGTCGGCGCCGCCGCCGCAATGACCCGGCGCCTGGACAGCACCGTGGCGGCGCGGGGACTGGCTCGCTCCCGCACGCACGCCGCCTCCCTGATCGCGGCCGGCGCGGTCGTCGTCGACGGCGCGGTCGTCACGCGGCCGGCGCATCCCGTGTCGGACTCGCATCGCATCCGGGTGCTCGCCGAGGACGACTTCGTCAGCCGCGGGGCCGGGAAGCTCACCGCCGCCCTGGACGCGTTCGGGGTGAGTGTCAGCGGCCGGGTCGCATTGGATGCCGGCGCGTCGACCGGAGGATTCACGCAGGTGCTGCGCAGGCGCGGGGCGGAACCGGTGATCGCCGTCGATGTCGGTCACGACCAGCTCGCCCCCGCGGTGGCGGCGGACGCTGGTGTGATCCGCCTGGATGGCGTCAATGTGCGCACTCTCACCGGCCCGGCGCTGAGGGAGTTGACGGGGGTGACGGCGGCACCGGACCTGGTCACGGCGGACCTGTCGTTCATCTCCCTGCGCACCGTGATGCCGGCTCTCACGGGCCTCGCCGCCGCCGGTGCCGACCTCATCGTCCTCGTGAAGCCGCAGTTCGAGGTGGGGCGGGCCGCGATCGGAGCGGGCGTGGTCACCGACCCGCGGCGGCGGGCTGCTGCGGTGACGGGTGTGCTGGAGGAGGCGTGGCGGCGCGGCGCGGGGACGCTCGGGGTGATGCGTTCCCCGGTGGTCGGCACCCACGGCAACGTCGAGTACCTCGTGCACCTGGGCGTGGGGCGGGGATCGGGTCCGACAGAATGGGAACCGGTGGTGGCGGAGGCGGCGGGAGCGGGATGACCGAGGTGGAGCGGAACATCCTCGTGGTCGCCCATGCCCGGCGCGAGGAGACCGTGCGCGCCGCCGAACGGGTGATCGCAGCGCTCCGTGACGCGGGAGCGCGGGCGGTGCTGTCGCAGGACGACCGGCGGGAATTGGGCGCCGTCCTCCCCGTCTGTGCGACCCTCCCCGCGCTCGGCGAGGACGTCGCGCTCGAGGACGTGGAGCTGGCGATCGTGCTGGGCGGAGACGGCACGATCCTGCGCGCCGCCGAGCTGGTCCGGGGCGGGCGCGCGCCGGTGCTCGGGATCAACATGGGCCACGTCGGCTTCCTGGCCGAGAGCGAACGCGACGACATGGACGACGCCGTGGCGCGGGTCGTGGCCCGGGACTACCGAGTGGAGGAGCGGCTCGCCCTGTCGGTGCGGGTGCAGGATGCGGCCGGGCGCACCGTCTACCGCACCTGGGCGCTGAACGAAGCCACGGTCGAGAAGGCGAGCCGCGAACGGATGCTGGAGGTGGTGCTGGAGATCGACGGCGAGCCGCTCTCGAGCTTCGGCTGCGACGGAGTGGTGGTGTCCACCCCGACCGGCTCCACCGCGTACAGCTTCTCCGCCGGCGGGCCGGTGGTGTGGCCCACCGTGTCCGCGATCACCGTCGTGCCGCTGTCGGCGCACGCCCTGTTCGGCGGACCGCTGGTCGTGTCGCCCGACACCACCGTCGCCGTCGAAGTGCTGTCCCGCGAGGGCGCGCTCGGCGTCCTGTGGTGCGACGGGCGGCGTTCCCACGAGCTTCCACCCGGGGCCCGGGTGCTCGTCAGCGGGTCCGGTGATCCCGTGCGGCTGGCCCGGCTGCACCCACCCGCGTTCACGGAGCGCCTGGTGCGGAAGTTCCATCTGCCCGTCGCGGGGTGGCGGGGCGCCGCGACCACCGGACAGCCCGCGCCGTGATCGAGTCGATGCGGCTGGAGGGTCTCGGCGTGATCGCGGAGGCCACGCTGCCGCTCGGACGCGGATTCACCGCGATCACCGGTGAGACCGGGGCCGGCAAGACGATGGTCCTCACCGGGCTCGGTCTGCTGCTGGGCCGCCGCGCCGACGCCGGAGCGGTGCGCGGCGGCGTTCCCGCCGCGGTCGCGGAGGCGACGTGGACCGTGCCCGCCGCCGGCGCGGTCGTGGAACGGGTGCGCGAGGCGGGGGGAGAGGTCGAGCCGGCAGGCGGGGGAACGGCGGAGCTCATCCTCACCCGCACCATCTCCGCGGAAGGCCGCAGCCGCGCGAGCGTCGGCGGCCGGTCCGCCCCGGCATCCGTGCTCGCCGAACTCGCCGACCAGCTCGTCGTCGTGCACGGCCAGTCCGACCAGATGAGGCTGCGATCCGCGGGCGCCCAGCGGGACGTGCTGGACCGATACGGCGGCGACGACCTGGCTCGCGCCGTCGCCCGCCACCGGGACGCCTTCGCCCGGGCCGCGCGGATCCGGCGAGAGCTGGAGGATCTGATCCGTTCCCGGCAGGAGCGCACAGCAGCGGCCGCCGCACTGCGGGCCGACCTCGCCGAGATCGAAGCGGTGGCCCCCGAGGCCGGCGAGGACGAAGCGGTCGCGGACCGTGAACGCCGACTCTCCGGCGCCGAGGCGCTGCGGACCGCCGCCGGCGCCGCGCACGCCGCGCTGTCCGGCGACGGCGAGACCGTCGACGCGATCACCCTGCTCGCCGAGGCGCGACGCGCCCTGGAACGGGAGGCGGGAACCGACCCGGCGCTGGCGGACCTGGCGGAGCGGGCCGCGGGGCTCGGATTCCAGGCGGCGGACCTCGCCGCCGACCTCGCCGGCTACCTGGCAGACCTCGATGAGGATGCCCCCGCGCTCCTGGCCGCGGTGCAGGAACGTCGCGCGGCGCTGGCGGGCCTGACCCGCCGGCACGGGTCGTACCAGGCCGTGCTGGAGCTGGCGACGAACGGTCCGGACCGGCTCGCCGACCTGGAGGACGACGGGCCGCGCGCGGAGCGTCTGGAGTCGGAGGCGTCCGCGGCCGACGCGGAGGCGGATGCTGCGGCCGCCGAGCTGACGGCGCTGCGGACCGCGGCCGCGGCCCGGTTGTCCGACGCGGTGACTGCGGAACTGTCCGCCCTCGCGCTCCCGGACGCACGGGTGACGGTCGCGGTCTCGCCCGCACCGGCGACCTCGGCCGGCCGCGACGAGGTGACGATCCTGCTGGCCCCGCACCGCGGCGCCGAGCCGCGGCCGCTCGCGCGCTCCGCCTCCGGGGGCGAGCTCAGCCGGGTGATGCTCGCACTCGAGGTGGTCCTGGCCGCCGTCGACCCGGTGCCCACCTTCGTGTTCGACGAGGTCGACGCGGGAATCGGCGGCGCGGCCGCGATCGAGGTCGGCCGACGCCTGGGACGGCTCGCGCGCTCCTCCCAGGTGATCGTCGTCACGCACCTGGCGCAGGTCGCGGCGTTCGCGGAGAACCACCTCGCGGTCCGCAAGCAGAGCGACGGTTCCGTGACCGCATCCAGTGTGACCGCGCTGACCGGACCCGAGCGGGAACGGGAGCTGGCCCGGATGCTGTCCGGCCTGGGCGATTCGCCGGCCGCGCTGGACCACGCGCGCGAGTTGCTCCGGATGGCACGCCCCGACCGCTGATAGATTGAAGGTCCGTGATGCACACTCCAGGGTCCGGTCCGCAGCGCGGCGCGGATGCGACCGACACCACCAAGCACATCTTCGTCACCGGTGGTGTGGTGTCCTCGCTCGGGAAGGGCCTGACGGCGGCCAGTCTCGGCAATCTGCTGACCGCGCGCGGCCTGCGGGTGGTGATGCAGAAGCTGGACCCGTACCTGAACGTCGATCCGGGCACGATGAACCCGTTCCAGCACGGCGAGGTGTTCGTCACTGACGACGGCACCGAGACGGACCTGGACATCGGGCACTACGAACGATTCCTCGACATCGACCTGACCCGCGCCGCGAACGTCACCACCGGCCAGGTGTACTCCGACGTGATCGCGCGGGAGCGTCGCGGCGAGTACCTCGGCGACACCGTGCAGGTGATCCCTCACATCACTGACGAGATCAAGCGCCGGATGCGGCTGCAGGCGGGCGAGGACCCGCGTCCCGACGTGATCATCACGGAGATCGGCGGCACCGTCGGCGACATCGAGTCCCAGCCGTTCATCGAGTCGGCGCGCCAGATCCGGCACGAACTGGGTCGTTCGAACGTGTTCTTCGTGCACGTGTCCCTGGTGCCGTACATGGGCGCATCCGGCGAGCAGAAGACCAAGCCGACCCAGCACTCGGTGGCGGCGCTGCGGTCGATCGGCATCCAGCCCGACGCGCTCGTGCTGCGCAGCGACCGTCCGGTCACCGACGCGAACAAACGCAAGATCGCACTGATGTGCGATGTCGACGAAGCGGCCGTGGTGAACGCGGTGGACGTGCCGAGCATCTACGACATCCCCACGATGCTGCATGAGCAGGGCCTGGACGACTACATCGTCCACACCCTGGGGTTGGACGCCCCCGGGGTGGACTGGTCCCGCTGGCAGCGCGTGCTGCAGGCCGTCCACAACCCGAAGCATGCCGTGACGATCGGGCTGGTCGGCAAGTACATCGACCTGCCCGACGCGTACCTGTCCGTGACCGAGGCGCTACGGGCCGGCGGCTTCGCGCACGAGACCCACGTCACCGTCACCTGGATCCCCGCCGACGACTGCCGCACTCCGGAGGGCGCCGAACGCGCCCTGGCCGGGCTCGATGGTCTGGTGGTTCCCGGCGGGTTCGGGATCCGCGGCATCGAGGGCAAGGTGGGAGCGCTGCGGTTCGCCCGCGAGCAGGGCATCCCCACCCTCGGCCTGTGCCTGGGCCTGCAGTGCATGGTCATCGAGTTCGCCCGCCACGAGGCGGGCCTTCCCGGGGCATCGTCGACCGAGTTCGATCCGGGAACCGAGTTCCCCGTCATCGCCACGATGGCCGAGCAGGTGGACATCATCGATCACGGCGATCTGGGGGGCACCATGCGGCTGGGGCTGTACCCCGCCCAGCTGAGGGAGGGCTCCCTGGCCGCCGAGCTGTACGGCACCCAGCAGGTGCGGGAGCGTCACCGCCACCGCTACGAGGTCAACAACGCCTACCGCGATCGCCTCGCCGAGGCCGGCCTCGTCTTCAGCGGGCTGTCTCCCGACCGCAATCTCGTCGAGTACGTCGAACTGCCCCGGACGGTGCACCCGTTCTACATCGCCACCCAGGCGCACCCGGAGCTGCGGTCCCGACCGACCGCTCCGCATCCCCTGTTCCGCGGACTCGTCGGAGCCGCCCTCGATCGCCACCGGGCGGGCGAACTGTTCGATGTGGAGAATGCGTGACCGAGCCGCTGTCGGCTCCGGAGGCTGAGCCGTTGCGGGACGAGCCGTTCGCCGCCGAGATCGTCGACACCGCCATCGTCTTCCACGGCGCGGTCTGGGATGTGCGCAGCGACACGCTCCGCTACCGTGAGCGTCCGATCGTGCGCCAGTACGTCGCGCACCCCGGGGCCGCCGCGGTCGTCGCGGTCGACGATCGCGGCAGGGTGCTGCTGCTGCAGCAGTACCGCCACCCGATCCGTCGGCGGGACTGGGAGTTGCCGGCGGGTCTGCTGGACGTCGCGGGGGAATCCCCCGAGCACACCGCCCGGCGGGAGCTGGAGGAGGAGGCCGACCTGAGGGCGGGCCGGTGGGAGCCGCTCGTGAGCGCGTTCACCACCCCCGGAGGCAACGATGAGACGGTGCACCTGTTCCTCGCACGCGATCTGAGCGCGGCCACCGACTCGTTCGCCCGCGAGGACGAGGAGGCCGACATCCGACTGGCGTGGCTGCCGCTGGACGAGG
>CAVOZX010000010.1:0-60358 GCA_963701365.1 uncultured Actinomycetota bacterium
CACCACGACATTGCAGGCCTGGTGCGCTATGCCGTCCGTCACCGATTGATTGAGCTCGACGAATAAGATAGCGGCCCGTTATCCTATTCATGCGCGATCTAGAACTGGACACCAATAAACCTTAGGGTTGCCGCGCAAGAGGGCATTCCTTGGTTCGATTCATTTGGGCATAGGTGCGCCACGAGCATCCCCATTTAGCTCTCGCTAGGGGGATGCCGATGTTAACGCCCGAAGAACGTGCCGCCATTGAACTGCGGATCGTCGAACTGACGAGTCGAATGGCCAAGCTCGATCACCTGCACAACCCGGCAAATATTGCCGAATGGGGTGCGCTCTATGAAGCGCGCGAGGTTCTGGACAAATTGCTCGGGGACGATGCTTGACGATTTCTTTGCGGCAGTGGTCGAGTTCAAGGCTTTAACGCGTGCTTTTCGGCATGATGCTCGCGCACAATGTCGGCGACCACCTGGATCACCCCTTGTTCCGTTCCGTTTGATAACCCAGTCCTGCCAGACGTGTGGCAGAGGGGGCAATTCCACGTTGCCGAGAAGCCGCCACCGATCTTGTCGATGTCGATCATGTATTTGGTCCCGTCGAGGTCAAGTTCCTTTGGTGTGAACTTGGGCATGACTCACCTCCTGTCCAGCGATGCACGGGCTCGGAAACCACGCACACAGCCAGGCGTGCGATCAAGTCACGCGAGGCAGGACGCCAAGCGGTTAAGGTTAACAGCGGTCGTTAGAAAAATCGCCTTGTCCAGCCTCCGCGCGCGATGGTTTGACCGGCGCGGTCGAGCTCCCGCCTCGTACAATTGCTGGCAGGCCGATTACCATATTTTGCGACCTCGAGCCCGGAAAGTCCATAGTGCAAAATGACTATCCGGCTCACGCGGCATTCTCGGATTCCTGAAGCCGACATTGCGCCGGGCCTGTGGTAGTTGCAGAATGCCCGACCAGCTGAAGTTGCCGTTCTACCTGTGGACGCGGGCGGCGGTGGCGCTGCTGATCGAGCACGAATGCGGCGCGACGGTTTCGCTGACCTCGGTCGGGTGCTACTTGAAGGCCTGGGGCATGAGTCGCAGAAGCCGGTGCGGCGCGCCTATGAGCGCAACGACGCCGCGATCGCGCGCCGGTTGCGCCTGGAGTACCCGGCGATTGCGCGCGACGCCAGGCGCGAGGGTGCCACGATTTATTGGGGTGACGAGATGGGACTGCGTAGCGATCACGTCGCCGGCACCGAGCTATGCGCCGCTGGGCCAGACGCCCATTGTTCGAGCCACCGGCCAGCGTTTCGGCTGCAACATGATGCCCTTGCGACTGGAACCGCGGGCAACTAGCAATACGTCGAGGTACGCATAGCGATTTGCTAGCATCAGCACGCCGGAACCCGGGCGAGGCCGGGGACGGGGACGACCGGCACGCTCAGGAGATGACCCCGCGGTGCGCGAACTGATCCTCCGTGCCGCCCGGTCGGTGTTCGCGCGCTCCGGCTACCATGACGCGACCCTGCAACGGATCGCCCAGGAGGCGGGCGTCACCCGACCGGCGATCAGCCACCACTTCTCCAGCAAGGCGGCACTGTTCTCAGCCGTCTTCGAGGAGGTCCGCCAGAGGGTCGTGGTCACCGGCATCCATCGAGCCCTCGACGCATCCACCCATCTTCAGGATCGCCTGGCCACGTTCCTCATGTCATCGGTGGAGGTCGACGCGGAAGACCGCAGCTACGCCGCGTTCATCACGGCCTCGCTGCTGGACACGGCCAGGTCCCCGGAGCTGCACCACCTCACCCGCCGCCATCTCGATGACCTCCGCGCGTTCCTGAGGCGACTCTGCGAGGACGCCGTCACAGCAGAGGAACTGCCCGCCAGCACCGACATCGCCACCAGCGCAGAGGCATTGCTCGCGATCGTCTGGGGCACCGGCCTCTACGGCGCCTATCTCGGCGACCACCAGCAGCTCACCGCCGTCAGCGAGCGCGTCGTCGCGATGGTGCGCGGGCTCCTCACCATCGACTGAAGCCGCTTACCCATCTACCCGGGCCGACTCCAGCAAAGGCCTACGGTTCTCGCTGCACGCACGCCCTGTATCCCCGCTTCCCACGCCACCACTCTTCCGGCTCCTTGGGCATAAGCGAATGTGTCATAAGCGAATGAATGAATGAATCCTCTCCCTGAACTGAATCTTCTCCCTGAGTGTGTCACCGATGTCCTGATACAGAACTGTCACCAATGTCCTGAGACATCACATCTTCTCCCTGAGTACATCTTCTCCCTGAGTGGACGTATGCTACCGTAGGTAGTTGCAAGAACATGAGTTTGGAGGAGGCGGTGATGAAGGGCGGCGTGATTCTGTTCCGGGGCTCCGGCGCGGACGCGCGCCGCTACTTGGAGTCGGATCGGTCGCGCGCCGATGACTACTACTTGGAGGGCGGGACCGCTCTGGCGGAGTTCGCCGTGGTCGATGCCAGCGGCAGGGTGATCGGTGAGGGCGCGCTGACGGCTGACGAGTACGCGCAATGGGTGGACTGGATCAACCCGCTCACCAGTGAGTCGATGGGCAAGCCCCGGCTGCCCGGTGTGGGGCGGCAGGGGTCGCCGCGGTTCGCGGAGATGGTCGTGAACGCGCCGAAGTCCCTGTCGATCGCCGCCGTGCTGCACCCGGAGGTGTCGGAGGCGCTGGACGCCGCGCAGCGGGACGCGGCAGCGGAGATCCGGTCCTGGCTCGGCCAGCATTCGGTCACGAGGGTCGGGCCGCGCGGGAAGCAGGAGGTGGTGCCGGTCGAGCAGTTGGAGACGGTCGCCGTCTCGCACAAGACCTCCCGCGCGGGTGACCCGCACCGGCACATCCACTTCCAGATCGGCACCCGCGTATGGGCGGTCGGCGCGTGGCGCGGGCTGGACACCGGGGCGCTGTTCCGGCAGCAGGGCGCGATCCGCGCCCTCGGCACCGCCGTCATCGCCGCGCATCCGCAGCTCGCCCAAGTACTCGACGCGCACGGCCTCACGCTGGACCCGGTGACGGGTGAGGTCGCGGAGCTGACCCCCTACAACGCGATCATGTCCAAGCGCGGCGAGCAGGTCGCCCGCAACCTCGCCAAGTTCGAGGCCGAGTGGCGGGTGGCGCATCCCGGCCAGGAGCCCGGCCCGGTCGCCATGTCTCGGCTGACCGCGATGGCGTGGGATCACGAGCGGCCGGCCAAGAAGCCGGCCATGCTCGGCCACGAGGCCGCTTGGCGTGCGGAGCTGGACGTGGCCGGCTACCGGCCGAACCCCGAGCGGGTGCCGGTGCGCGCCACGGTGTCGCTGGACGACCTGAGGGTGCAACAGGTCGCATCGCGGGCGCTGGACCGTTGCGCGGCCGGCGCATCGACGTGGACGGTGCATGACGTTCAGGAGCACGTCACGCGCATCATCACCGAGGCGGGCGTGCGTGCAACCCCCGACGCGCTGCGCGACCTCGTTGCGATCACGACCCGCCTGGCCATCGAGGATTGCCTGTCCGTGCTGCCGCCCGACAGTGTGCAACCCGAGCACATTGCGCACCTCACGACCCTGCACGTCGTGGCGGTCGAGACGAACCTGCGCGACCGGCTGACCGCCCGCGCAACGTCCGGCACCGGCCGGGTGCCGGACGTGACGCGCCTGACGCGCGACGCCGGGCTGGACCCGGAGCAGGCGCAGGCCGCCGCCGCGGTCGCCGGGACCGACCTCCTCGTGGTCGTGGAGGGCGCGGCCGGCGCGGGCAAGACCACCATGCTCGGCGCGGCCATCGAAGCGGCCACAGACCACGGCCGCGCAACGCGCGTGGTGACGCCGACGAAGAAGGCGGCAGACGTGGCCGCGCAGGAACTCGGCGTGAGTGCCGACAGCGTGGCGAAGCTCGTCCACGCGCACGGCTGGCGATGGAACGCCGACGGCGTATGGACCCGCCTGGCCGTGGGCGACACCGACCCGGAGACGGGCACCACCTACACCGGCCCCACCGCTGCCGCGCAGCTCGTCCAGGGTGAGCGGATCGTGGTGGACGAGGCGGGGATGCTCGACCAGGGCACCGCCCTCGCGCTGCTGACCGTCGCGGACGAGCACGGCGCAACCCTCGCCCTCGTCGGCGACCGCGCGCAGCTCCCCGCCGTGGGTCGCGGTGGGCTGCTCGACATGGCAGCGCAGCTCTCGCCGCGCGCCCACGACATGACGACCGTGCATCGCTTCGCCGATCCCGAGTACGCGGCGCTGACGGTGCAGATGCGTCGCGGCGATCATCTGGCGCTGCTGTTCGACCGACTCCACTCCCTCGGACTCGTGGTGCTGCACGAGAGCACCGAGGCGGTGCAGGACGCGATCGCCCGCGACGCCCGCGACGGGGACGCGATCACGACCGCGACGAACGACGAGGCGCGCGAGCTGAACGAGCGCGTCCGCGACGAGCGGGTGCGGGGAGGCCTGGTCGACGACGCCCGCACGACGACCGGCAGCGACGGTCTGAGCATCGGCCGGGGCGACGTGATCCAGACCCGGCAGAACGACTCGGACGTGCAGGTGGCGAACCGGCAGACCTGGACCGTGCAGGCGGTCGGCCAGGACGGGGCGGTGTGGGCGAAGGAGAACGGCAACGGCCGGAGGCGGCAGCGCACGGTACGCTTGCCGGCCGAGTACGTCGCCGAGCACACCCACCTGGCCTATGCCGCCACCGCCTACGGCGTGCAGGGCGCGACCGTGCCCGGCTCGCACACGGTCCTGTCCGATGCGCTCGACGCCTCCGGCGTCTACGTCGGCATGACCCGAGGCCAGGAGACGAACCGCCTCCACGTCGTCGCGGCCGACGTGGACGACGCACGGGAGCAGTTCGTGGCCGCGCTCGAGCGGGACCGCGCCGACCGCGGCCTGGTCGCCGCGACCCAGGCGGCGCGCGAAGCCGTAGCCGGCCTCGCGGCCGATGGGCCGGTTCGGGTGGTGAACGCGGAGCGCGCCCGCCTCGCCCAGCGGATCGAGCGCGCCGAGCGCGAGGCGGGCAAGTGGGAGCGGGTCGTGGCGGCGCTGGACCGGCAGCGCGCGGCGCACCGGGCCGAGGCCGACGACCAGCAGGAAGTTGTCGCTGCTGCGGACGCCCGCGCCGCGCGGGTGCGCGCCGAGGTCGCGTCCCCGCTGATCGAGCAGGCCGCCGCAGACGGCCTCGCCTACCTCACCGGGCGGGAGCGGTTGTGGGAGGCGCAGACCGCGCACGGCCAGGCGGGACGACTCAGGAGGCGTGCCGCCGGCCGCGCGGCGACCGAGGCCGCAGACGCGCACCGTGCGACGGAGGACGCGGTGCGGCGACGCTGGGGCGGGCTGCCGAGCGGGGCGGGCGGCCTGGAGCCATGGGCCGAGACGGTCGCCGGGAAGCAGGCCGACGCCGACCCGCGCGTGACCGAGACGCGGCACGACGCGGAGCAGACTCACCGCGAGCAGAGCCGCCTGGCCGAGCGGCACCTGCGCGAGTCCGTCGCCCTGCGCCAGCGGGTGCTCGGCTCCGCGACCCCGAGCACCGCGATCACCCGCGCTGCCGGCTGGCGTGCCCGTGCGGAGCAGGCCAGGCACGACCTCGCGCAGATCGAGGCGCTGCCCGTCACCGAAGCCGCACAGTACGTCCGCGGCCTCGCCGCCCGAGCCGAGGCCGAACGGCAAGCGGCCGAGCGCGCCCAGGCCGCACGCGAGAAGCGCGCTACCCAGCTCGGCCGCTACCGGCCGTCGAGCGACCACGGCAGGACGGGACCGCAGCGCGACGCTCCCGGCCTCAGTTTGTGACGGCTCCCGCCTCGCCGTCGCCGCGCAGGTAGATTTCCACAAGGTCGCTGGTCCAGGTCGCGACACCTGCACCGAAGAAGTCCCTGTCCTCGGTCCAGATCGGACAATCCAACGTGAGCGCAGCGGCGACCATCGGCCAGTCCATCGGGTCGCGCGCGCCGATCCGGGCCATCGCCACAGGCTCCAGCGGAGCGATCACTTCGATCGGCACAGCCTCCACGACCACGCGGAGTCGGTCGAGCGAGTCCAGCAGGGGCGCGGGGTCAGCGCCGCGCTTGCCGGCGATGGTCGGGAGGTGCCGGGCGGCCTCGGCGAAGGCGAGGTCCGGGGAGAAGAAGGACGTGTCCTCCCCGTACTCCTCGATCAGCTCCCGGACGCGGGTTCCGAGCACCGCCCGGATGAGGATGTTCGCGTCGAGGACGATGCGCCTCGTCGTCACGATGCGGAAGCGGCTTCCCGCGGTTCCTTCCGGCGCGCCTTCCGCATCGCGTCGAACTCGGCGACCACCTCGTCCTCGGTCATCCCGAGCTGCTCCAGCAGGGCGCTGGCCTTCTTCGCCGCTTCGGAGTATGCGGCGATCTCGGCCTTCCGATCCCGACGCACTGGGATGAACAGGCCGACGGTCTGCCCGTGCCGGGTCACGGTCACCGGCTCGGCCTGGTCGATGTAGTCGGCGAGGTCCTGGCGGAACTCCCGCACTCCCACGGTCACACTCATCCTCGGCTCCTTCCCATTGCGTACCCAAGTGTAAACTTGCGTACACAATACCCGGATTCGGCAGCGATGTCGAGCACCCGGCGCCTCCCGGCCGCTCGGCTCATCGGTGTGTGCCGTCGCCATGTCAGACCGCGAGCGTAGCCTCGGACCATGACGCTCAACGTCGATGGAACCCGACTCGGAGAGCAGAGCACGCTCAGGATCGCCGCCACCGTGCTCGCTGGGACGGTCGAACCCGGCTGGGCGCTGCTGGAGGAGACGGCCGACGAGCAGTTCTCCGGGTGGACCATCTACGGGCCGGGGGACTTCACAGACAAGCGACTGCCTGAGCTCGGCGAGGGTGACGAGTTGGTGGAGGTCTCCTTCGCCGAGGGCGAGCGCGCGCTCCCAGAGGTGCGAGAGCTGCACGACTGGGGCAACGGCGAGTTCCCGCTGCTCATGGAGTCGTGGGTGCATCGCGGTAGGCGCAAGTGGATGCCCTGGGAGGACTTCAGCAAGTACCGCGAACCAGCCGACGAGTGACCCGGATCGAACGCCGGCCGTGGCTCTCAGGAACCCGCCCGAGTGTCCCAAAAGTGTCCCGAGTGTCCCGAGAATGGCGATTCGCCCCCTTCTCTGAGTGCGACGAGTGCGAGGCGTGCGGGAGGGGCAAGGCCCCGACATCCCAGTCACCACAAGGGATTCCGCGTATCCGCTACGCTGGTCGGGCACAAGGAGACGTCGCATAGTTCGGCCTAGTGCACCACCCTGCTAAGGTGGAGTCCCCTCACGGGGACCGAGGGTTCGAATCCCTCCGTCTCCGCTGAAATCCCTGGTCAGAGCCCCATTTCTTGAGGCTCACCGGGAGGTGTCGAGGTCAGATTCCGAGGCTCGGGCCGCGCTGGGTGACCCCAGGTGACCCCCGTCGGCGCCGAAGATTTCGGCGGCGGAAGTGGTCGCGTCGCGGGCCTTCTCGAGATGTGTGCGGCGTCTGCTAATGGAGCGTCCGGGCGACGTGACGTCGGCCTGCTCCGTGGGGTGCTCGATGTGCGGTGATTCTCAACCGCATCGTCGCCACTGTGCTCGCAAACTGAGTAGTTGGCGGTGAGGCGGTATGGAGCGCTTACGCATGAGATTGCGTTTTTCGCAATTTTATGCGATCGTTGGTGCATGGCTGACGATGAGGTTATTGCGCGCGTTAACGAAGTGATCGAAGGCTCGGACCTCAGCAAGAAGGATTTCGCGAACGCTATTGGTATCGATGGTCCGAAGCTTGCGAAGTCCCTAGTAGGCAAGCGCCGGTTCACTTCGCTGGAGTTGGCGCTGGTTGCCGAACAAGGCGCTACCACCGTCGACTGGCTACTGACCGGAGATTCGACGCGTGAGTTGGTTATCGCACACCGCGCCGCTGAGCATGCCATTGAGGCGAGCGACCTGATCGGGCGGGAAACGATCGAGATGATTATCGAGAAGCTCGAGGGGCTTCGATTCCTAGGGCGGGCACTTCCACTTCCGTCGCTCCCGGCTAAGCCTACGACGGGTGGGTACGTGAAGCAGGCGCAGAAGCTCGCACATGAGTACCTGCAGGTGTTGGGTTCTTCGGTGGGCGGTTTTACGAACACGGAACTGATCGGACTGATCGAGGACAGGTTTGGCATCGACGTTGTCGTGACCGGCTTGCCTGATGCATGCGATGGGTTGTCCTTCTCGGACGGAGGCGTGCGAGCGATCGTTCTTGCCACCTCGGACGCACCGTTCCGGCAGCGGTTCACTCTGGCGCACGAGCTTGCGCATCTGGCATTCGGAGACTCTCACGACGAGGTGATCGAAGAGCGGCTCTGGACGCAGAAGTCGCAGGTAGAGAGCAGGGCTAACACTTTCGCGGCCAGCTTCCTCGCGCCAAAGAACGAGATCGTTGACCGGATCGCGGGACGTTCCGCAGTGGACGTGTTCGACGATCTAGTGCTGCACTTCCAAATGTCGCCGAGCGCGATGTCGTGGCGGTTGCTCAACGAGCAGTTGATCTCTCAGGAGGAGCAACGGCACCTTGAGGCGCAGACCGCGCGCGCGACCGCCATGCGGGCCGGCGAGGCTGCTGAGCACACGAACCGTGCCCGGCTCGCGGGCGTCCGCAGGCCCGCCCAGCGCCTGGTCGACGCGTATCTCGACGCGTACCGGGATGGAGCCACCACGCTCCGGCCAGCAGCGAATCTGTTGGGCCAGCCAGCGGAGCAGCTCGAGTTGTACTTCGGGGACAGTGCATCTGCCGATGACAGCGCGCCGCACTTTGCCTAGGTGTTGCGGTGCAGTATCTGTTCCCGGACAACTCGGTTATCGTCTGCTTCGCTCACGCTGAAGAACTCGACGTCCTCGAACAGTACTTGCGCGGTAAGGGCCGTGTTGTTGAAGCTGTCTCCCGTGAGATCTCATACTCCGCCGGACATGTCCCGACCCTGAGTGGCTTAGACCAGCAGGCGTGGTTCGGCGAGCCGATCCCGATCGTCGGCGCCGCGAACATTCGAGCGGTGGAGGGGATCCGTGTTGCCGTGTTTGGCGGCGGCAAGGCCATGCCTCGCGAGCACCTGGGGGAGAGCCAGACGCTTCACCTGCTGCAGACGGATGATACCTATCAGGACTCGATTTGGCTCACCGAGGACCGGGAAGCGTTCCGATTCGCGCAACGCCAGCACCTCATCACCCGCGACACGTTCGGCATCCTGTGCGACATGGTCGGCTACCTCGACCTGTCTATCGACCGGGCGTTCGAGGTCGCACAGCACATACTCGATGCTGGCGAGCCCATGCTCCGCGAGCCGTCCTCGCCTCGCGACTTCCTCCTCTAAACCCGGGTTCGGGCTGGAACCGGCATCCAGACTCCCTCAAGGGTTGCGATTATCGCAATAGTGGTCTATTATTGCGATAATCGCAAGCGATCCGATTGCGTGGACGGCTCCGGCCGTGTGGCACGAGACGAAGGAGCCCAGACGTGGCATTTCCGATTCATATCTACATCGACGGCGAACAGGTGCAGACGCCGCGGCGTCGCCTGTCTGGGGCGGAGCTGCGGGCATTGGTCTCGCCGCCCGCGGACACCATCTGGCTCGACGTTCCCGACGCGCAGGACCGTCCGGTCGCCCCTGACCAGCTCATCGAGCTGGAGGACGGCATCCGCTTCTTCACCGATCGGTCGCGCACGATCTTCCTCGATAAGGTTCCCTACGAGGTGCAGTCGGCGGTGATATCCGAGACCGACCTGCGTGCCCTGCCGACTCCTCCGGTCGGACCCGACCGCGGCGTCTGGAAGGACATCCCCGACGATCTGGACGACCCGCTCGCTCCGGGAGAGCTGGTCCGTGTCACCGATGGCGACCGCTTCTTCACCAAGCCCCTGCCGCACCGCGACATCCACATCGTGGTGAACGGCCGCCGCAAGATGGTCACCAACCGGGTGGTCACCTACGAGCAGGTCGTGGCCATCGCCTTCCCGGACGGTCCGGCCGGCGAAAACGTTACCTACAGCGTCGTGTACAGCAAGGCGGTCGCCCCCAAGTCGGAGGGTACCCTCGCCGAGGGCGGCCAGGTCACCGTGAAGGACGGAACCCGCTTCAATGTCACACCCACTGATAAGTCGTAACTCCGACCTGCGGCGACTGCGCGACGAGGGCTACGAGGTCTCGATTCTCAACGCCCACCTCCTCGTCGGACACGTGCCGTATGTCGGCAGCGACAAGAAGGTGAGGTTCGGCACGCTCGTGTCGGACCTCACCCTCGCCGGCGACGACACGAAGACGCCGGAGAATCATGTCGCGTACTTCGTCGGGGAACAGCCTTGCGATGCTGACGGACGGCCGCTGAGCAAGCTGATCCTCGATGGGCAGCCGCACTACCCGGTCGGCGCAGGCGTCACGGCCACCTGGTGGTTCTCGAGCAAGCCGATCCCGCCGGCACGCTATGAGGACTACCACGAGAAGATGACGACCTACGTCGCGGCGCTGAGCGGCCACGCCGAAGTACTCGACCCCACTGCGACCGCCCGCACCTTCCGCGTCATCGATGCGGCCGACGATGACGTGTTCACTTATCACGACACTGCCAGTTCACGCGCCGGCATCGCCGCGATCAGCCAGATGCTCCGTGTCGGACCGATCGCCGTCATCGGGCTGGGCGGCACGGGCGCATATCTTCTGGACTTCCTGGCCAAGACCCCGGCGGGGGAGATCCACCTGTTCGACCCGGATACTTTCCTGCAGCACAACGCATTCCGCAGCCCCGGCGCCGCTACCATCGAGCAACTGCAGGCTCAACCGGCCAAGGTCGACTACCTCGCCAGTGCCTACTCCGCGATGCGCCGCAGCATCATCCCGCACCCCGTTGAGATCACCACCGACAACCTGCACCTGGTGGATGCGATGCAGTTCGTGTTCATCGCGATCGACAACGGTCCCGCGAAGGCACCGATCATCGATCATCTCGAGCAGCGCGGTATCCCGTTCGTGGATGTCGGCATGGGCCTATACGCCACCGAGTCGCGCATCGGTGGCATCGTGCGTAGCACTCTCAGTACTGACCGTCACGGCAGTCGCACTGCCGCTCGCGCCCGGATCTCGACCAGTGACGTCGGCGTCGGTGAGTACAACACGAACATTCAGATCGCCGAACTCAACGCCCTCAACGCCGCCCTCGCGATTATCCAGTACAAGAAGCACCTCGGGTTCTACGACGACGCAGACGACACCCACTTCGCCGGCTACGTCATCGACGCCAACTCGATCGTGAACGAAGACGGTCCTGAATGACCGACACCCTTCAACCCGTCTTCGTGGGCGAGATCCCCGAGACCCTCGCGCCCGGTACTCTGTACGTCTGCATCTCGTACGCGACAGCGGTGCATCTGTGTGCTTGCGGGTGTGGCAACGAGGTCGTCACACCGCTCACTCCGGTCGACTGGCGACTCTGCTTCAACGGTCGCGTTTCGCTGTCCCCTTCGATCGGCAACTGGAGTTTCCCTTGCCGGTCGCACTACTGGATCACCGACGATCGCGTGCACTGGTCGACTACCTGGGACGACGAACGGATCGAACGCAATCGCGCCCAAGACCGCATCGCCAAGGAGGCATACTTCGCTGAACCAAAGCCTGATGAGGTGCCAGCGTCCCAGCTGAAAAGGCGACGGTGGTGGTCATTCGGGAGGAAGGGGTGAGTATCCGGAAGATGAGTGGTGCCGGGCTCTCACCTGTATCGACTCAAGCTAGCTGCGCAGCAGAGAGCATGTAAACGGCCCGGATACCGAGCGCCCCGAAGTGGCGTCCGGCAGAGTGGTGTACGGCTCAAGCGGTGCGTAACCCGTCCTGAACACGGGGACGGTCACCGCGTGATCCTTCGAGAGAACTCCTACATCCGACTCGAAAGGACCGCCACGATGACCGTCGCGCCCAGTCAGTATCGACCCTGCCCGTTTCCTCGAGGAGCACCTCGCGCAGGCCAGCCCTGACCCGTTTCGGAGGACGCCCGCATAGCACGAGCGAGATGGACCAGCGTTGACCCGGGTTCACTCGTGCCGAAGCGTTCTTGTGCTACCAAGCGCCTGAGCGTCCACACCGCAACCTCCGGGCGGATTCCGCGCTGCCGAGATCGGCATAGTCAGAGGGCCTCGCGCCAGGCGATGAGGGTGTCCGGTCGCCGGTATCGGCTGTCTCGCTCGTGCGGTGGGCTGGTTCGGGCGAGGGCCTTCTCCTTCAGGGTCATGTCGGCGTGCAGGTAGATCTGCGTGGTATCGACGCTGACGTGTCCGAGCCAAAGCGCGATGACGCTGGTGTGGACGTGTCGCGTCAGACTATGTGGCAGGACTGTTGCTTGAGTCCTGAACGGAGAGTCTGACATGGGAAGACCACCTGTGACTCCGGTGGAGAAGAAGACGAGGATCGTGCTCAGCATCCTCGCTGGCGAGGTCGCTATCGCTGAGGCTGTGCGGCGCGAGAAGGTGCCCGAGCAGTCGATCGGCCGGTGGAAGGTCGAGGTCCTCGAAGCGGGGAAGACAGTCCTGGCTGCCGGCAAGTCGGGCCCCTCGACGCATGAGCAGCAGCTTGACGCGGAGGTCGCGGATCTGACCCAGGCGCTGGGTGAGGCGGCGGTGAAGATCCGGGTGTGGAAGAAGAGCGCGGAGGGCCGCTTGGGCCCTTCGAGGACCTCGAGGTGATCCGCGTCCAGGCGGGTATGCCGACGTCGAGGTTCTGCACGCTGAATGGCGTGCCCGAACGTTCCTATCGCCGCTGGCAGGCTAAGGCGAGACAGTCCCGGTCGTCGAAGGGGCGGCCGGTGACGACCACGTCATGAAAGGCGGTGCGTGATGCAGCCGCGCGGTGTGCTGCCCGAGGATGCGCCCGACCCCCGTCTCCGGATCATCGAGCAGCTTCAAGCGATGCCCGTGCCCATCCTGGGCCTCGTCCCGCAGCCCCACGTGGAGGATTGGGGCTCGTTCAGTCTGTCAAGCGGGACGTCCAACGGTGTGGTGAATGAGATGACGGCCGGCATCAACTACACGTTCTGGCGGAACCCCGCCGATCGCGACGATCCCGTGAACCTCGCAGAGCTGGACGATCAAACCCGGCGGGCGATCGATATGCAGACGCCTTGGCCCCGCCCGAAGTGGCTGCTCGACAGCGTTGCGCGGATGCGGTATCCCATGCTCTGGGAGGCGGTGCGCACGGCCTGGCGAGCTGACGGCCCTCACCAGCCGACTCCAGCAGAGGAACTCGTTCGGCACATCAACCACATCCTCACGAATCACTACTCCACCCGATCCGCAAACGATCCAGGCGTGCGCAGGGGCCTCCCGGACTCACCTGTGACCGAGCGCCATGTCGAGCACCACGTCCCCGTCCTGGTGAACGGGGTCGGTATCGACGGCGTGCGCATCGACAGCGACTCCCACGTAGTCGGCATCGGCGCAGACCTCGGCGACGCCGGTGTGCTGACCGCGGTCCTCGACCGGGAGGCTCTCCCGCACTTGACGATCGAGTTCAGCACCCGATCGCTTCGGCGAGGCTCGTGACGAGTTCTTTGACCCCCACGACGGCTACCTGGGGACCGAGGGTTCGAATCCCTCCGTCTCCGCGCCGATCCCACCGGGCCCGCGTAGCCTCGGAGGGTGGTGATGACAGACAGCACTGTCGAGTTCGGTCTCGACACCTTCGGCGACCACGAGGTCGCGCTGGACGGGCGGCCGCTGAGCTACGCCCAGACGATCCGCAACGTCGTCGAGCAGGCGGTGCTCGCCGACTCGGTCGGCCTGGACTTCTTCGGCGTGGGGGAGCACCATCGCGACGACTTCGCCGTCTCCGCGCCCGAGGTCGTGCTCGCCGCGGCCGCGAGTCGCACGCGGCGCATCCGGCTCGGCACGGCCGTGACGGTGCTCAGCTCCGACGACCCGGTGCGCGTGTTCGAGAGGTTCGCGACGCTCGACGCCGTCTCGAACGGGCGCGCCGAGATCATCATCGGCCGCGGCTCGTTCACCGAGTCGTTCCCCCTGTTCGGCTTCGACCTGGCCGACTACGAGAAGCTCTTCGAGGAGAAGATCGACCTGCTCTCGCACCTGCTTGAGGAAGCTCCCGTGACGTGGCAGGGCACGATGCGTGCTCCGCTCGTGGGGCAGCAGGTCTACCCCAAGACCGAGTCCGGGCGCCTCACGACCCGGGTGGGCGTGGGGGGAAGCCCCGAGTCGGTCGTGCGCGCGGCCCGCTACGGCATGCCCCTCGTCCTCGCGATCATCGGCGGCGCACCCGAGCGGTTCGCCCCCTACGTCGACCTGTTCCGCCGCGCCCTCGCCCAGTTCGGCCGCCCCGAGCTGCCCGTCGCAGTGCACTCGCCGGGTTTCGTCGCCGCCACCGACGACGAGGCGGCCGACATCCTGTGGCCCCACTACCGCGTCATGATCGACCGCATCGGTCGGGAGCGGGGCTGGCCGCCCACGAGCCGCGAGCGCTTCGAGGCCGATATCGCCGAGGGCGCGCTCCACGTCGGATCGCCCGAGACGGTCGCGCGCAAGATCGCGCGCACCGTGAGCATCCTGGGTGTCCAGCGATTCGACCTCAAGTACTCCGCCGGAACCCTGCCGCACGAGCACCTCATGGCGACGATCGAGCTGTACGGCAGGGAGGTCGTGCCCCGCGTGCGGGAACTCCTCTCGGAGGCGCACGCCGAGTAGCGACAATCCGACGGGCGGCCCGCACCCCCGGTCTGCGCCGCGTGCCGCGCGGATGCCACAATGGGCCCCATGGTCGCCCGCGTGGAGCGCACGGATCTGCCCGGCATCGGCATCCGGCACGACGTCCTCTCCGGATCGGGGCGACGCGTCTCGGTGATCACCTACCGGGACGGCGGACACGAGGTCGCCATCTCCGACGAGAACGACCCCGACCGGGCCGCCGCCACCGTCCGTCTCGAAGACGACGAGGCGGCGGCGCTGGCCCAGCTGCTGGGCGGTTCGCTGATCCTGACGCAGATCGCGGGCGTGAGCGAATCGGCGGCGCGCCTGGCGGTGGAGGAGATCGTGCTGCCGGCCGAATCCCCCTTCGCCGGCCGGCCGCTGGGCGAGACGCGCGCTCGCACCCGCACCCGCTGCTCGATCGTCGCCCTGGTCCGCGGGGACGGCATCGTCTCCGCGCCCGGTCCCGACGACACCCTCGAACCCGGTGACACTCTCGTCGCCGTCGGGACCCGGGACGGCTTGAAGCAGCTGACCGACATCCTCGTGCTGGGCTAGTCGTGTCCGACAGCGCCCGACTGCTCGTCGAGGTCGGCGGACTGCTCCTGGTCGGCGCGCTGCTGGCCCGGCTGGCCAATCGCATCGGGATCTCCGCCATCCCGCTGTTCCTGCTCGGCGGGCTCGCGTTCGGTGACGGCGGCCTGATCCCCCTCTCCCACGGGGAGGCGTTCATCGAAGTGGGCGCCGAGATCGGCGTGCTGCTGCTGCTGGTGATGCTGGGGCTGGAGTACTCCGCCGATGAGCTGATGACCAGCCTGCGGGGCACCCGGGCCGCGGCACTGCTGGACATGGTGCTCGGAGCGGCCCCCGGCGCGGTGGCGGGGATGCTGCTGGGATTCGGGCCGGTAGGGTCGCTGGTCCTGGCCGGGGTGACGTGGGTGTCGTCCTCCGGGGTGGTCGCCCGCGTGCTGCACGATCTCGGCCGGATGAGCAACCGGGAGACCCCCGTCGTGCTCTCGATCCTCGTCGTCGAGGACCTCGCCATGGCCTTCTACCTCCCGGTGCTCACCGCGGTGCTGATCGGATCGGACCTGACCACGGGAGCCGTCACCGTTGCGGTGGCGCTCGCGGCGGTCGTCCTGATCCTGTACATCGCCCTCCGCCGCGGACGCTGGGTCTCCGCGCTCGTGGGGTCGCCGCATCCCGACGTCCTGCTGCTGTCCGTGCTCGGGCTGACGCTCCTGATCGCGGGCCTGGCCGCGCAGGTGAACGTGTCCTCGGCCGTCGGAGCGTTCCTGGTCGGGATCGCCATCTCCGGCCCCGTCGCCGAGCGCGCCGCGCGGGTGCTGACGCCGCTGCGCGACGTGTTCGCCGCCCTGTTCTTCCTCTTCTTCGGCTTGTCGACCGATCCGCATGCTCTCGTGCCCATGCTGCTGCCCGCGGCTGTCCTGGCGCTGGTGTCGATGGTCGCCAAGGTGCTCACCGGCTACATCGCCGCCCGTCGTGCCGGCATCGGCGAGGCCGGGCGGTGGCGGGCCGGTCTCGTGTTGACCCCGCGGGGCGAGTTCGCGATCGTGATCGCCGGCCTGGCGGTCGGGTCGGGGCTCGACTCGTCGCTCACCGCCCTGGTCACCGGATACGTTCTCATCACGGTGGTCGCAGGTCCGCTGCTGGCCCGCCTACCGGACGCGCCGAGGTTCGCGCGATGGGCGGCTCGGCGGCAGCGGTTGCGGGATGGCGGGAGCGATCCGGCGGCTGCGGTCGGCGCGTGACTAGGCTCGGACGGTGACCGAGTGGATCGCACTCCTGCCCTCCTTGGCCGGGGTCGCGGTCCTGACGGCGGTGACGACGGCGGTGCTCGTCGGCTTCCGCGTGCCCGCGACGTGGACGCCGGCGATCGCCATCGTCCGCGGTGCGGTGCAGCTCGCGGTCATCAGCGTCATCCTGACCGGGATCATCACCAGTGCGCTGTGGATCGCGGTCGCTCTGCTCGTGATGTTCTCCGTCGCGGTATCGGTCGCGACCGGACGGCTGGGCTGGTCGACCCGCACGGTGCTGATGATGGCGACGGCGATCGGCGCCGGCGTGCTCGGCGCCGTGACGATCGTGTTCGCCACCGGCGCGCTCGAGCTCACCTCCCGCTACGCTCTCGCCATCGGTGCGATCGTGATCGGCAACGCCATGACCATCGCCACGCTCACCGGGCGCGCGTTCACCACACGCACCATCGACCACTGGGAGGAGGTCGAAGGCTGGCTCGCGCTCGGTGCGACCGGGCGGATCGCCACCATCGGCCTGGCCCGCCAGTCGGTCCGTGACGCCCTCATCCCCACCGTCGACCAGACGAAGACGACGGGCCTGGTGGTGCTGCCCGGCGCGTTCGTCGGCGCGATCTTCGGCGGAATATCCCCGCTGGAGGCGGGCCGGTTCCAGATCGTCGTGCTCGCCGCCATCATGGCCGCCGGATCCGTCACCGCCCTCATCGTGGCACTGTGGATGGGCGATGTGCGGGTCAAGCCGCGACCGCTGAAGTGAACGGGCCACCCATGGCATCGCACATCGGACCGCGCATCACGGCATGGCGGTTCGTGACCACCTTCGGCGTGGTCAGCCTGCTCGCAGACATCGTCTACGAGGGCGCCCGGTCGGTCACCGGACCGATCCTCGCACTGCTGGGCGCGAGCGCCCTCGTGGTGGGGATCGTGACCGGAGTGGGCGAGGCGGCGGCGCTGCTGCTGCGCCTGGTCGCGGGGCCCCTGACGGATCGCAGCCGCCGGTTCTGGGCGTGGACCATCTCCGGATACGCCGTCACCGTCATCGCCGTACCCGCCCTGGGCCTGGCCGGGGCGCTCTGGGTCGCCTCCGCACTGATCATCCTGGAGCGGGTCGGCAAGGCCATCCGGTCGCCCGCGAAGGACGCGCTGCTGTCGTTCGCGACCGCGCAGACCGGTCGGGGCAAGGGATTCGCCGTGCACGAGGCGATCGACCAGTTCGGTGCGGTGATCGGTCCCCTTCTGGTCGCCGGCGTGCTCGCCGCCACCAACGCGGACTATCGGGTGGCCCTCGGAGTGCTCGCCGTGCCCGGGGCGGCCGCGCTGGCGCTGGTGTTCTGGCTGCGCTCCCGGGCGCGGGAACCCGAGGCCTACGAGTCGGAGCTGACCTCGGATGCGGCATCCGCCTCATCGTCCCCGAGCGAGGATGGCGCGCCCCGCCGCTACCCGGCGGCGTTCTGGGTCTACTCCGGTTTCACCGCCTTGACCATGACCGGGTACGCCACTTTCGGACTGCTGTCGTTCCACATGGTGGAGGCGGGCGTGCTCGCCGTGCCGTGGGTGCCGCTGGTGTACGCGGCGGTGATGCTCATCGACGCGCTGGTCGCGCTCGGCACCGGCTGGCTCTTCGACCGGGTCGGCCCGCGGGTGCTGCTGGGTCTTCCCGTCCTGTGCGCCGCGGTGCCGGTGCTCGCCTTCACGGAGTCGGTCGCAGGGGTGATCGCGGGGGCGCTCCTGTGGGGTGCGGCCCTCGGCATCCAGGAATCGACCCTTCGCGCGACGATCGCCGGGCTCGTGCCCCGCGCACGCCGTGCGTCCGCGTACGGCGTGTACGCCGCCGTGCTCGGGGTCGCGGCCGCGATCGGAGGTGCCCTCGCCGGGTGGCTCTATGGCCTCTCCATCCCGGCGCTCATCGTCGTGACCGTCGCGATCCAGGCCGCGGCGCTGCTGGCGCTCGCGCTCTTCCTCCGCCGGGAGCGCCGTAGCAGCGCCGCGGCGCCGTAGGACTATGCCGCCGGAGTCGTCGAGGGCGCCGGCGCCGGGGTGTCGCCGTCGTGGTCGGCATCGGCGTTGCGATCGGGGCGCCCTGCGCCAGGGCCGCCGCGCTCGTGCCCGCCGGGCCCGAACCCTTCACCGTCTCGCCCGGGCATGCCGCCGTGCCCTTCGAGGTGATGCGCGGCGGGCCCGGACTGGGCCGCGAGATCCCAGCCGCGCTCCCGACCCGCCAGTCCCCATCCGATGCCCATACCGGCCCCGACCAGCAGGATGCCGGCGGTGACCGCTGCGGTCACGCGCACCCAGGTGCGCCGGCCGATCGGCGTGCGCGCCGGCGAGGGTGCGGGTCCGCTCGGCCCGGCGGCCATGCGCGAGGGGTCGGTGTCGGGGGGCACCGGCTGCGTCGGGATCCGGTCGGACGGGGCGTCCTCGCGGGGCAGGGGCGTGGTCTGGTCGTCATCGCTCATGCGGCCACCCTGGCGACCCGTTCCCAAGGCGCGGCCAAGAATCCCGCGGATACGGGAAACGCTGGCGGAATTCTCAGGATCGCGCGCTCGGCAGGACCAGTCGGAAGGTCGTTCCCGCCGCCGACGTGGCCTCCACGTCCACGGTGCCGCCGAACCGGTCGGCGATGTCCCGGACGAGAGCGAGGCCGAGGCCGAAGCCGCGGCCGGGACCGTTCCCGGAGGCTCGCGCGAACCGGTCGAAGATGCGCGCCGGATCGATCCCGGTGATCCCGGCCCCCTGATCGCTCACCCGGATCACGACCTTCCGGCCTGACGCCTCCGCGGTCACCTCGACCGAGCCGCCGGGCGGGGAGTGGCGCACAGCGTTGTCGAGCAGCGCGACCATTGCGCGGCTGAGCGCGGCCGGCTCGGTCCCGGCGCGCAGTCGCGGATCCCCTGCGCTCGCCAGCCGAACCCCGGCGTCGTCGGCCCGCGGCCGGATGGTCGCGATCGCCGCAGTGACGGCGTCCGACACCACCGTCGAGACGTCCTCCCGCACGGCCCTCGCCCCCGCGGTCTCTGCGGCGGTGAGCAGATCGGTGAGCACGTCGTTCATGGCCGCGGCATCCCGCCGCAGATCCTGCAGCACCCCCGTGACGTCCTCGCCGCGCTGCTGACGGCGCTGCGCGAGCTGGATGCGGCTCGTCAGCGCGGTCAGCGGGGTGCGCAGTTCATGGCCGGCGTCCGCGACGAACGCGCGTTGGACCGCGAGGGCCTCCGCCAGCGGTGCCGTCGCTCGTCGCGCCGCGTACCAGGCGATCACTCCCAGCACCACCACGCCGGCGATGCCCAGCCCGATCGCCACCGGCAGGACGTCGCCGACGTCCACGACGCGCTCGCGCAGCTCGTCATGCGGCCCGGGGCCGTCGTGGTCGGGGCGCGGCCGGGACGACGCCAGCACGGCGGCCACGGCGATCGCGGTGATCACCGCCACGATCCCGGCGGATGCCGCCCCCACCCACGCGCCGACCCGGAGGGCCGCGCGCTGCACCCGCTCGGCGTCGCCCGGGCTCGCCGGCGCCCTCATGCCGGATTCCCGCTCCGGTAGCCGCGGGAGCGGACCGTCTCGATGATCTCCGGGGTGGTCTTGCGCCGCACGTAGTGGACGTAGGTGTCGACGGTGGTCACGGACCCCCCGCCGGGGAACACCTCGGCGAGGATCTGCTCCCGAGAGAAGACGTGTTCGGGGCTGGAGGTCAGCAGCTCGAGCAGATCGCTCTCCGCCGCGGTCAGCGCCACCCGGCGCTCCTCGGGCGAGTACACGGCCTGCGCGTTCGGAGTGAAGACCCACCCGCCGATCTCGCGCCGGTCACCCGCCGCCCGCGCACCGCGCCGCAGAGCCCGCAGGCGGGCGAGCAGCTCGTCGATGTCGAAGGGCTTGACCAGGTAGTCGTCCGCCCCGCCGTCGAGCCCGGCGACCCGGTCCGCGACCGTGCCGAGCGCGGTCAGCAGCAGGATGGGAGTGGCGATGCGGGCTGTCCGGATCGCCGACACCAGGTCCGTGCCTGACATGCCGGGCAGGCGCCGGTCCACCACCATCACGTCGTAGCGACTGCGCAGGGCGCGATCCAGCGCCGTTTCGCCGTTCCCGGCGACATCGACCTCGTAGTGGTCCGCAAGCAGCTCCGTGACGATGGCCGAGACCTCGGGGTCGTCCTCGACGTACAGCAGCCGCGGCAGAGCGCTCCGCACCGGGCGGCGATCGGCCATCTCCTCAGCCTCGTTTCGAGTCGACCGGTCGCCGGGCGCGGCCGCCGACGTGCGGGAGGGCGAGCCAGAGCACGGCGACGACGACGGCGCCGACAGCGGTCGCCCAGATCGCGGCCGTGCGTCCCAGCGTCACCTCGAACACGAGGGTCGTCACACCGACGCTGAGCGCGCCGATGACGACCAGGTCGGAGATCACGAACCGTGAGGCGATGGCGACGACGTTCGGTTTTCGGTGCTGACCGAAATACCGCCGGTGCACGGTCACGGGAGCGAGCGCCAGCAGGGTCGACAATCCCGCGAGCGCCACCAGCACGAGGTACAGGATCACCTGCTCGGGAGTCAACTCCGTGAACCGCGGCTGGAACGCGACCGCGAGCAGGAACCCGGCGAGGATCTGGGAGCCGGTCTGCATGACGCGCAGTTCCTGCAGCAGCTCGTCCCAGTTGCGGTCGGCGCGCTCCGCGGGGGACTCGTCGCGTTCGTCACGGATCTCGGATGATGCCATCACCGCTCCTCTCCGCCGCCACCCTACGGGCTGCGGCGGACGCGACGGATAAGGTGATGCTGCGGATGACGCGGTTCCTCGAGCAGCTTCAGTCCTCGACCACGCGGACGGTCACCTCGATGTTGCCCCGCGTCGCGTTCGAGTACGGGCACACCTGATGGGCCGCGTCGGCGAGTTGCTGGGCCTGCTCCCGGGGAATGTCGGGAATGACCACCTCCAGCTCGACCGCGAGCTGGAATCCTCCGTTCGGACCCGGGCCGATGCGCACCCGCGAGCCGACGCTGGTGTCGTGGATCGCGACCTTCTGGGATCGGGCGACGCCCTGGAGCGCGCTGTGGAAGCACGCGGCGTATCCGGCCGCGAACAGCAGTTCGGGGTTCAGGCCCCCACCCGGCCCCCCCATCTCGGCCGGAATCCGCATCTCCGCCTCGAACGAGCCGTCCGCGGTGGCGACGTGGCCGTTGCGACCGTTTCCGGTGGACAGGGCTTCGGCGGTGTACAGGGCTTCCATGGATATCATCTTCCTCCGGGGGGGACGGCGGCTGCCGGGGCGCCCGCCTGCTGCAGCGAGCGCGTGAGCCGGGTCAGGTCGGCGATCAGGACGGGGACCTCGTCGGCTTCGATGCCCATCGCGCGCGCGATCGCGTCGGGAACACCGGCGAGTTCGTCGCGCATCCCCTCGCCGCGCGCTGTGAGCGTCACGGTGACCCTCCGGGCGTCGGGCTGGTCCCTGTCCCGAGCGACCAGCCCCGCCTGCTCCATTCGGCGCAGGAGGGGTGAGAGCGTGCCCGAGTCCAGCGCGAGATCGGCGCCGAGTTCGCTCACCGTCAGCGGACCGCGCGACCACAGTTCGACGAGCACGAGGTACTGCGGGTAGGTCAGGTCCCATTTCTCCAGCACGCGACGGTACGCCTGGGTGGTCGCACGGCTGGCGGCGTAGAGCGCGAAGCACAGCATCCGATCGAGCACCGCCATGGATCGATAGTCGCACACAATCGAATTGTGCGCAATCGGATTTGTGATACCCCACGGGGTATGAGATCATGAGCCCATGACCACAACGCCCGCCACCAGGATCGTCATCGTCGGCGGTGTCGCCGGCGGAATGAGTTGCGCCGCCCGCGCCCGGCGCGTGGACGAGCACGCGCACATCGTCGTGCTCGAGAAGGGCTCCCACGTGTCGTTCGCGAACTGCGGCCTGCCGTATTACGTGGGCGGGGAGATCGAGGATGCGGCGTCGCTGCTCGTGCAGACCCCCGCGTCCTTGCGGGCCGCGCTCGACCTGGAGATCCACGTGGACAGCGAGGTGGTGGGCCTGGACACCGATCGCCGGGTGGTGGTCGCCCGGACCCCGGAAGGTCTGACCGAGTTCGGCTATGACGCACTCGTCCTCGCGCCCGGAGCGGATGCCGCGCGGCCGCCGGTGCCAGGCCTGGACTCCGTGCGAGTCGCGACGTTGCGGACGGTCGACGACGCCGTCGCCCTGCGGGAGCGGGTCGCATCGGGAGCGCGCCGGGCGGTGATCCTGGGCGGCGGCTTCATCGGCGTGGAGGCGGCCGAGGCGCTGGCCGCGCAAGGTCTGGACGTCACTGTCGTAGAACTGGCGCCGCACGTGCTCCCCCCGGTCGAGCCGGAACTGGCCCACCTGGTGACCGAGGAGTTGCGACGGCTGGGTGTCGCGGTCCGCTCCGGCGTGGCCGCCGCCCGCATCGAGTCGCTGCCCGACCGGGACGTCGTCCATCTGGCCGACGGAACCGCGCTGGAGGCCGACCTCGTCCTGCTGTCGGCGGGTGTGCGTCCCGACACAGGACTGTTCGCCGCCGCGGGCATCGCCTGCGACGCCGGTGCGATTGTCGTGGACGAGCACGGGCGCACCTCCGCGCCCGGGGTCTGGGCGGTCGGGGACGCCACCGCGGCCACCGATGCGGTGACCGGCACCCGGCGCCCCGTGGCGCTCGCGGGCCCCGCGAACCGGGCGGGGCGCCTCGTGGCCGACGCCATCCTGCGTCCGGAACGGGCTCGTCCGCTGCCATCGGCACTCGGCACGGCGATCGTCCGGGTCGGCGAGCAGACCGTCGCGCTGACCGGCGCCAATCGCCGCAGCCTGGATGCCGCCGGCATCCGCTACCGCACGATCCACCTGCATCCCAATCATCACGCCGGGTATTTTCCGGGCGCGGCCCAGGTGCATCTGGTGATCCACATGGACGAACGCGACGGCGCCCTGCTCGGAGCGCAGGCGGTCGGCAGCGACGGAGTCGACAAGCGCATCGACGTGCTGGCCACGGCTCTGCGCGCGGCGATGACCGTCCCCGAGCTCATGGACCTGGATCTCGCGTACTCCCCGGTCTACGGGCAGGCGAAGGATCCCGTGAACCTGGCGGGCATGCTGGGCGCCAACGTGCTCGACGGGACGTTGCGCCTCTGGTACCCCGAGGATCTGGATGCGGCGCGCGAACGCGCGCTGGTTCTCGACGTGCGCACGGCAGCCGAGTACGAGCACCTGCACCTTCCCGGTGTTCTGCACATTCCGCACACGCAGCTGCGCGAGCGGCTCGATGAGGTGCGCGAGCGTGCGGCGGGCCGACCCGTCCGCGTGCTGTGCCAGTCGGGCGTGCGGTCGGCGATCGCCCATCGCGTGCTGGTGCAGGAGGGCTTCGACTCGGCATCCCTCTCGGGTGGGATGCTGACCCTGCAGGCGGCGCTCGGCGATCGGGCAGGCGATGTCCTGGCAGGCTCCGCGGCGCTGACGCCGGCCTGACCCGAACGGCAGAGAGAGGAAAGCACCATGATCGGATCCGACCCCGAGGCCCAGCGTCGTATCGTGCATCGACTGCGCCGCGCGCGCGGCCAGTTGGACGCGGTCCTGGCGGCTGTGGAGACGGGCAAGCCCTGCCGGGACGTCGTCACCCAGTTGTCGGCGGTGTCCTCGGCTCTCGACCGCGCCGGGTTCGCCATCGTTTCCGCCGCCATGAAGGAGTGCGTGACGGGGGAGGACGGCGACAACGCCGAAGGACTGACCACCGAGGAGCTGGAGAAGCTCTTCCTCATGCTCGCCTGAGCATCCACGACGAATCATCCACGACGACGGACTGAGGAGATAGACCATGTGCCACGCCATCACCTGCCCCTCCTGCGGCAAGGCCACCTGGGAAGGATGCGGCCAGCACATCGAGATGGCTCTCGCCGGCGTGCCGCAGGCGGAGCGCTGCCAGGGTCACGACGCCGTCGGCAGCGGATTCGGGGCGGCCTTCTCCCGCTGACCGTGCCGGCGCCCCGGACGCGAGAAGGACGCCGCGAGTAGTGTTACGTAGCACCGATCGGCACCCGACGATCGAGAGGGGACGCGCGCGTGCACGAGCGTCCCTCCGGGCTGCGGGACCGCACCGACGGCCCGACAGGGGTGATGCGCACCATCGGGGCGCGCTGGTGGGACGCCGTCTCGGGCGGGCGCTTCTATTCGCCGGCGACCGCGGCGATCACGTTTCCGGTGGCGGTGACCGTTCTCGGCGCCTTTGTGGGCGTGCGGCTGCCGCAGGACCTGGTCGCGGCAGTGGTCGTGTCCGCGCTCGGGTGGGTGGTGCTGGCGGCGGCCCTCGTACCTGCGGCGTGGGCCGAGCGACGGCTGAATTCCGCCGGTGCCCGCGCCGGCGTGGTTCTCGGATCGCTCCTGCTGGCTGCGGTGGCACGCCCGTTCGTCAATGACGCTCTGACGGGGATCCTGATACCGACGGCCGAGCCCGACCTGCAGGCGTCTCGGGTCGTGACCAACGTGGTGTGCTGGTTCATCCTCACCTCGATGATCGCCGTCGCCGACGACAGCGTGCTCGCGGCGAGGGCCGTCAATCGCAGGCTGCAGCAGGCGCTCGCCGCACTGGCCCGCGGCGCCGACGCGCACCATGACGTGGCCCGGGGGGCGCGTCTGCGCATCGGCTGGACGGTGGCGGTTCTGCGACGGGACCTGGATCGGCTCAGCTCCGGACAGGTCGACTTCGACCGGGTCCGGGAGTTCTCCGACGCCGTGCGGACGGCCAGCCACGCTCTGGATGCCGCGGCCGACCGTGACGACCGCGGTGCCCTCGTCTCGCTCGAGCGCTCACGCGGATCCATCGCGGAGTGGCTGCGCAGCCCTCCCCTCGGAATGGTGGGTGTGCTCTACGCCGCGGCGGTGAGCCCGTACCTCGCGCGGGTCCTGTCGCCCGGCGCCATCGTGGCGGATCTGCTGCTGCTCATCGCCATCACCATCCTCGGCGACGTGGTGCAGCGCGCCGCCGCACGAGGTCGATCCGCGCGGGTGCGCGGCGCACTGATCCTGGTGGTGTCGGTCCTCGTGGGTGCGGTGGTGTCGCTGCTCTCGCTGGCTCTCCTGCCGGGTCCCGCGCCGGTGGCGTTCGTGTCGCTGCTCGTGATCCCGGTTCTGACCGTTCTCGCCGCCGTGGCGGAGGAAGCGGTCCACAGGCTGCAGGCCGAGCAGCGCATCCTGTCGGATGCGCTGGCCGCGTTCCGGGGAGCGGTCAGCGCGGGGCCCGGAGACCCGGCGGCGCTGCTGCGGTCGGCGGCGGCGATGCTGCACGGGCCGGTGCAGGGCCGGTGCGTGGTGTTCGCGGCATCCCTGGAGGACGATCCCGCGACCGCCGATGGGGCTCGGGACTTCGTCGCGGCGGTCGACGCCGTGCTCGACGATGTGCGGGATGTCGACGCCCGCACGCCCGGAACGACGGACACGCTGGACGGTCTGCTGGAGGCGTGGTCGGACGTGCTGGAGCTTTCCGTCGACATCAGCCCGGCCGCAGCCGCTGTCTTGTCCAGCACCCCGGTCGCACGCTCCGCCGCGGCGATCGTCAGCGAGGCCCTCGTGAACGCCGTCAAGCACTCCGGTGCCCGCAGGGCCGCGGTCGTGATGCGCACCGAGCCGGGAGCGGAGGGCACCCTCGAGGTGGAGGTCGCCAGTCCCGGGCGTCTGCGCACGAACCGGCCCGGAGACGGTCGGGGGCTGGCGCGGCTCGGACCGCGCGCCAGCGTCGCCCAGCGAGGTCCTGACGTCGTGCTCTCGGCGGGCATTCCGTTGCCGTCGATGGTCTAGCCCGCCTCACCTCAGTGCGGTGCCGTCACATCGACATCAAAGGACCCCGGAGTACTCTCCGAGGTCCTTCGAATCTCGCGGCGGCTCGTCGCTCTCAGGCGCCGCCCTCCAGCGCCATCAATCGCGCATCTGCTCCTTGAGGCCGTTGCGCCGCTCCACCGACTCCTCCTCGGCCTCGGCCTTGCGCACCTGGGCGTCGGCCTTCACCTCGTCGACGCGGTCGCCGACGCGGTCCGCCGCGTCCTCCCAGGCCTCCTTGGCCTTGCGGCCTGCGGTCTGCGCGGCATCCTTGGCGTCATCGATGAATCCCATGTCGAACTCCTTTCGGGAGAAGGCGATGATCCGACGATACGGTCGACGCGCGCACGGCGGGAGGGGCTTGCGCGCCCTCGCCGCCGTTGCTAGCGGCCCCCGGGAGGCCGGGTTAGGGTCGGTTCCGACGGGGTATGGAACAGGTGACGATCGCCGTGAATGGGCGCTCGCGGACGGAGGGGTGGAATGCGGCGCAGGCGGGGGTGCCGGGGTCGCAGCGACCCGGCATCCGATCCGACGCCGAGTCTGTCGGATGCCGTCGCCGAGGGCCTGACCATCGCGTCGGCGGCGGTCCGGCTCGCCGTGAAGAACCGCATCCTGGTGGACACGCTCGCCGGCGGCGCCGACTTCGACGTGGAGCGATTCGTACCGGTGGCGCGCTCGGCCGTGCTGACGATGGCGGCAGAGGTGCAGGCCGAGGCGGACCGGGCGGAGCATGAGCGCCGCCGCGCCCGCCGACGCCTCAGCCCGTCGGGCGGAACCCACGACTACCGATACCGCGACGCGGACAATCTGGCCCTGCGACGGCGTCAGGCCGAGCGCGTCGCCGAAGGTCTGCGCCGCCGCGCGGGCGACGAGAGAGCGCTGCGCCGCACGGTGGAAGCAGCCCGTGAAGCGGCGTGGGGCGAGGTCGCCCGGGCGATCGACATGACGCTGCGGATGGAGAGCGCTCCGCGCGACCTCGGCGCCGACTACGCGGCGGCCCGTGCCGACCGCGTGCGGGATCTTCTCGCGATCGACCTGCCGCGGCTGGCGGAACGGCGGGGTGCCTCCTCCTAGCGTGGAGCCATGCTGCTCAACGGCGTCACCGACCAGGCCAGAGTGACCGCGGTCCAGTCCCCGGTCCGCATCGGGCGCACCCGTGGGGTATCCTCGACAGGTGCCCGCGCCCGCCCGGCGGGGTCCCTGCGCCTGTAGCTCAACGGATAGAGCATCTGACTACGGATCAGAAGGTTGGGGGTTCGAGTCCCTTCAGGCGCGCTGATCGATGAGATCGTGTTCGGCAGGCGTCAGGCCCGGCGGTACGTCGTCACCATCGGGCAGTCGAACGGGTCGCGCGCGGCCAGTCCGACGCGGTTCAGGTACGCGATGACGATCCCGTACGAGCGTAAGAGCGTGGTCTCGGTGTAGGGCACGCCCCGTGCGGCGCACTGGGCGATGACGATCTCGCGCGTCCGCGCCAGGTGCGGGCGCGGCATGTTGGGAAAGAGATGGTGCTCGATCTGATAGTTGAGCCCACCCATGAGCCACGTCGCCCACCACCCGCCGCCGACATTCCGGGACGTGCGCACCTGCCTGCTGAAGAAGTCCAGGCGCGCATCGGGTGCGATGATCGGCATTCCCTTGTGATTGGGGGCGAACGACGCCCCCATGTAGACGCCGAACACGGCGAGCTGCACGCCCAGGAATGCGAACGCCATCCCGACGGGGAGGAAGACGAACACCGGCGTCCACACGACGGCGAAACGGGTCAGGAGCAGTCCGATCTCGGTCCGCCTGCCCTTCACCGGCCGGCGTCCGGTCAGATGGCGCACCCCGAGGTAGTGCAGATTCAGCCCTTCCAGGGTGAGCAGCGGAAAGAACAGCCACCCCTGACGTCGTGTGATCCAGCGTTGGATGCCGCGAGCATTCGCCGCGTCCGCGTCCAAGAACGAGATCGTGTCGGCCGCGATGTCAGGGTCCTTGCCAACCCGGTTGGGGTTGGCGTGATGACGGGTGTGCTTGGTCATCCACCACGAGTAGCTCATCCCGACGATGCCGTTGCCGAGCAGTCGGGCGAGCCTGTCGTTGGCGGGTCCGGAAGCGAGGATCTGGCGGTGCGCCGCTTCGTGGGAGAGGAAGGCGACCTGTGTGAACAGGATGCCGAGCGCGGCTGCGATGAGCAGCTGGAACCAGCTGTGCCCCAGCAGCACGAAACCGGTGATGGCGCCGCCGAAGCCGAGCGCGATGGCGAGTCCGACGAGACCGTAGAACCACGGGGTTCGCGCGAGCAGGCCCGTCTCTCGGACGATCTGCGCGACCTCTGTATAGGCGCGGGCGATCGGAGGAAACTCCTTCGTGCTCGCATACGTCTGCCGAACTGCACCGAGTCGGTTCTCGAGGATGGTGGAGATGATGCACCGGCTTCCGTTCGGGACCGTGACGCTGCCATCACCGTACCGGTCGCGCCATGGCCGGATCGGCATGAACGGTCGACTCACGGACGATGCACAGGCGGCGCACCCCACGCCCGACCGCGTCATCCCAGCACGTTCTATCCGGCGGATGAATGAACAACGTGTAGGGTCTGCTGACAGCGCCCTCCGGAGGTATCGTGCTCAACTCACCGCCCCCACGCGGCGCGTTTCGCCCTCGCGCGCGGCTCGCCGCCGCGATCGGACTCGTCACGCTCACGCTGGCGGGCTGCACGGCGCCTGCGCCGGCCCCCGACCCGCGCGAGCGGCTCGAGGATGAACTGCTCGGTGCTCTGCAGGCGACCGTCGAAGAATACGACGTCCCCGGGGCGGTCGCCGGTGTCTGGACGTCGGAGGGCGCCGCATGGACCGCCGCGGTCGGCACCGGGGATCTCGCCGCCGACACCGCCACATCGACGGACATGTCCTGGCCGCTGCGCAGCATCACGAAGTCGTATACCGTCACTCTCCTTCTACAACTGGTGGACGAGGGCGCGCTCACGCTCGATGACACGATCGGCCAGTACGTCGACGGTGTCACCCACGGCGAACGGATCACGCTGCGTCAACTCGCGGGCATGTCCAGCGGAAACGGTGACTACACCACCGAGGCATTCCAGGAGGAGTTCACTGCCGACCCCACCCGGCTGTACACGCTCCCCGAACTCAACGCGTTCGCGATCGGGCAGCCCGCGCAGTTCGAGCCGGGCACCCGTCACGTCTACACGAATGCGAACACGAATCTGCTCGGCGCTGTCATCGAGAAGGTCACGGGACAGTCCTTCGCCGAGGTGCTCGACGAGCGCATCATCGGGCCGCTCGGGCTCGACGACACGCGATACGTTCTGGACGTCGGGACGTGGACGGAGCCTCATGCGCAGGGATACGGGCCCGCGGACGGCGGCCGGGAGGCGGTGGAGCAGAACTTCTCGATCTTCGGCCCGGCCGGGTCGATGATCTCGACCCTGGACGACAGCCGAGTCTGGGCGGAGGCGCTCGCGACCGGGGCGCTGCTCGATCCCGCGACGCAGGCCGAGCGCGAGCGCGGGGCGCCGCTCGAGGTGGGCCCGCCCTACGACCTCTACGCGCTGGGGATCGGCAGCACGGACGGGTGGTGGGGACACAACGGCGAAGGACTCGGATACACAGCCGCGGTGTTCCACAACCCCGCGACGCAGGTGAGCATCGTCGTTTTCGCCAACGAGTCGAACCTCGCCTCCGGTGCCCACCCCGCCGACCAGGCATTCCGCCGGCTCGCTGAGATCATGGATGCCTGGCCGGCCGACGGCTAGGCCCCGCACCTCCGTCCCCGACCAGTCCGCTCACGCGCGCCACGCCGGATCGTCGGCGCCCCACCCGCCGCCCATCGCGGGGTACGCCTCCGGCGCACCAAGGTAGGTCAGGACGGGAGCGGCAGTCACCAGCTCCGCGCCGCTCGTGGTCGCTCCCGTCTGAAGCGCGGGCGGAGTCGGGCTCTCCTCCCCCGAGTCGCTCGCCGCACCGCCGGCGCGGAGAGCCTGCGCCACTCGCGCCAGCGCAACGGAGACGGCGGCGGATCCTGCGCGAGCGCGCTGATCCACGAGGGCGCGTATGACGCCTGCCGCGAGCAGATGGCCGCTCGCGTGGTCGAGAACCTGGGCGGGCAGTGCACCCGGCGTACCGGCACCGCCCGATTCGACCATGGCGATCCCGGTCGCCGCCTGCACGATGCTGTCGAATCCCCGGCGCTCGGCCCATGGGCCCACCGATCCCCACGCGCTGACGCTCCCGACCACGATTCCCGGATGCCGCGCGGCAAGCGCCGCGGCGGACAGACCGAACCGGTCGAGACTGCCCCGGCGGTATCCGGTCAGGACGACGTCGGCATCGCCGAGGAGGCGCTCGAAGACGGCCCGGTCGGAGCGGTCGCGCAGGTTCAGGAGGGTCGACCGCTTGCCCTGTCCGGTGTCGAGATGCTGCCAACCGATCTCCGGCAGCCACGGCGCGTCGACCCGGAGCACGTCCGCTCCGGCGAAGGCGAGGTCCCGCGCGGCGACGGGTCCGGCGATGACCCGCGTGAGGTCGAGGACCCGCACTCCCTCGAGCGGGCGCACGGGCCGCGCAGACCATCCACGAGCCCCGCCGAGCCCGCTCCTCGCGACCGACAGCATGGGCAGGCTCACGAGCGCTCTCCCCTGCGGGTGCTCGGCCCACTCCTGCGCGGTGCGGACTCGAACGAGCACGGCACCGGCATCGGCCGCAGCATCCTCCCACTGCTGCGCCGGCCCGGTCGCGATCGCGGCGGCGACGGTGTGCCGGCCTGCGTCGGGAGACGTTCCCAGAACGGCGCGGAGCCTCCCGGCATGGTGAGGATAGTTCCCGTGCGTGCGCACCCAGCCGTCGGCGGCCGGGAAGAATCCGGACAACGGCGACCACGCGCCCGGTGCGGCGCCCCCGATTCGGAGAAAGCGCTCACTGCGCACCGAAGTGACTAGTCGGTCGCCGCGCACCGTCACCTTCGGCAGGTCGGCGACCATGCCGCGCGCGAGCAACGCCTCATGAACGGCGAGGATGGCCAGCGCGACGGCGTCGAACGCCAGTTGCGTCACCGGAAGTCGAGAGGGCAGCGTCGCGGGGGGCGTCATCGACGCCACCCGGTCGAGCGCCGCCGGGTCCCCGCCGGCGGCGGCCCAGGCCGCTCGACCGACCGTGCCGATGCCGTCGGAGCCGGGCGCTGAGGGATGCGATCGCGTCACGGACGTGGCCTCCGAGTGTCGTAGTCCGGGTCGTAGTCTCGCGCACGGTAGCCATCCCGATGGAGTTCTCGGACCGTTCCGAACAGGGCCCATCCGATGAGGATCGCGACGGATGCCGCCGCGATGACCACGCCCACGATCGCCTCGCCGGTCACCGGCTCGCCTCCGGCCCGATGCGGGTGACTCCGTTCATCGCGCGCTCCGTTCGTGATCATCTCGATAGGGGTGCCGACGCTAACATCGGTGCGGTAGATCAATTCGTGGATTGTCCTAGTGACACTGGAGGTTCCGGATGGCGCGGACGGTGGACCGGATCGTCGATGAGCTCGCCGATCGGATCCGGAACGGGGAAATCCCCGCGGGGAGCAGACTGCCTCCGCACCGCGCGCTCGCACGGAGCGAGGCCATCGCGTTGGAGACCGCGAGCCGGGTGTACCGGCGGCTGGCCGAGATGGGTCTGACCGTGGGGGAGCGCGGTCGCGGCACGTTCGTGCGCGAGTCACCCGCACCGATCCTGAGCTCCGTGACCGGGCCGATCACCACGGATCTCGCCACGAACGAACCGCTCGCCGCCGGCCAGACCCAGTTGCTGCGTCAGGCCTTGAAGGATCTTGCGTCATCGGGCGCGGTGGATGCGCTGCTGCGCCAGGAGCCGCCGGGTGGGCGGGATCGCGACCGTCGGGTGGTTGCGACCTACCTCCTCGGACGGGGCATCGACGTGCCGCCGGCGAGCGTGCTCCTCACGAACGGGTCTCAGCAGGGATTGAGCGCCGCACTCGACGCCGTCGCCGGTCCGGGCAGCGCGGTGGCGATCGACGCCCTGTCCTATCCGGGAGTGCGCATGCTCGCCGGGCCCCGGCGCCAGCAGCTCGCCGCCATCCCCGTGAGCACGGAGGGCCCGGACCTCGCCGCGTTCGAGCGCATGGCGCGGTCGCAGCGGATATCCGCCGTGTATGTGCAGCCCACGTTCCACAACCCGCTGTCGTGGGTGCTCGATGGCGATCAGCGAGATCGGATCGTCCGCATCGCCCGGGACCACGACATCGCGATCATCGAGGACGGCACGTACGCGTTCCTCGAGCCGGATGCTCCGCCCCCGATCCAGTCACTCGCACCCGAGCGGACGATCTACGTGGGCAGCCTCAGCAAGAACGTCGCCTCCGGGCTGCGGTTCGGATTCGTTGTCATTCCGCAAGGACTGGGCGACGCGCTAACCAACGGACTGCGATCGTCCACCTACGGCTCACCGAGCCTGGTCACGGCGCTCGGCGTGCGATGGATCGCCGATGGTACCGTCGACCGACTAGAGGAGCAACGGCGCCAGGACGCCCTGCGCCGGCAGGCGATCGCCCGGCGCATCCTGATCGGCTACGACCTGGTGACTCATCCTGGTGGGTACATGGTGTGGCTGCCGCTGCCGCCCTGGCGCCCGATGGCCTCGGTCGCATCGCGCCTGTCGCGCGAAGGCATCGCCGTCACGACCGCCGACCGCTACGCGACCGACGGCCGGCCCCCTCACGCTCTCCGTCTCGCACTCGGTACCCCGGACCTTCCGGATCTCGCTCGCGGGCTCGTTAGCGTGCGGCGCGTGCTCGACGGGTGGATGTGACCACATCCTCGGAGAGGTTTCTCTGGCACTCTCCGCACGCGAGTGCTAATCTGATGTGAGTTGAGTCGTACAGGCTCAAGTTCGGGTGAGAGACACGCCGGGCGGGGGATCCGGCGCAGACGAAAGGAGATGAGATGGCCACCTACGATCCGCTCCGCGATCTGGAGCGTGTTGCGAGCACATTCTTCGACGGGGGACGCCGAGGACCGCGGCAGATGCCGATGGATCTCTACCGCGACGGCGACCACTACGTGCTGACGGCCGACATGCCAGGGGTCGACCCGGGGTCGGTCGACATCGACGTCGATGGACAGCTGCTGACGATCCGCGCCGAGCGCACGCTCACCGCGGGCGAGGGAGTGAAGTGGATCACGCGCGAGCGCGCCGCCGGCAGCTTCCTACGGCAGTTGAGCCTGGGCCAGGGGATCGACACCGAGAGGATCGGCGCGACGTACCGCAACGGTGTGCTGAGCGTCACGATCCCGGTCAGCGAGCAGGCCAAGCCGCGCAAGGTGCAGGTATCGACCGACGCCGCCGAGTCGCCGGTGCTCGAAGTCGCCGAGACGAAGAACGCCTGACTCTCGGGCGGACGAGCCCCCGATCGCGCCCTTGCGGTCGGGGGCTCGCCGCGTTCAGACCCGGTCGTCCCGGGTGCGCAGTTTCGAGGTGAGGGTGAGCAGGGCGCGCAGTTCGTCGTCGTCCAGCGCCCGCATGCGCCGGGCGATCGACCGCGCATGCCGGACGGCGAAGGAGCGGTACGCGCGGGCGCCGGCATCCGTCGCGGTGACGAGCGCACCGCGTCCGTCCGCAGGGTCGGCGCACTTGGTGACCAGTCCCCGCGTCACCATGCGATCCACGAGTCGGCTCACGCTCGGTTGACTGATGAGCATGCTCGCCGTGACGTCCCGCAGCCGCACGGTCATCCCCGCAGAACGCACGACGGTCAGCAGCACGTCGTACTCGTCCTGGTCCAGATCGGCCTCCGCGAAGTCTCGGGAGACATCCGCGAAGACGTCGTGCTGCGCGCGGAACAGGCTCTCCCACGCCGCGACGGCGAGGTGTCGATCCGTCATGCGGCCACCTTAGAGCCCGCCCTTAGGCTGAGCCACATGAATCGGGTGATCCGTTCAGCGCTCCTCGCTCTCGTCCTCGCCGCCTCACCCGTGGCGGGCGCTGTCCCGGCGTCCGCGTCGGCGGATCCCCCTCCAGCGGTCACGGCGGTCGCCCCGATCCCAGCAGGTGTGGACGACTTCAGCTTCGACAGCCTCACGGTCGAGTACCTTCTCTCCCGTGCCGACGACGGCACCAGCCGCCTCCGGGTGGTGGAGACATTCGTAGCCGTCTTCCCCCCGACGGACCAGAACCGGGGGATGCGGCGCGCGATCCCCGAGTCGTACAACGGGCAGCCGTTGCACCCGGTGCTGGTCGCGATCACCGACGGCACCGGAGCAGCCCGGCCGGCCGAAGTGGACTCCGAAGACGGCGTGTACACGATGACCTCCCGAGCCGACGTGTACGTGCACGGCCCGCAGACATACGTCTTCACGTACGACCTGGAGAACGTGATCTGGGACTTCCCGCAGACCGGCACCGAGGAGTTCTACTGGGATGTGAACGGCGTGGACTGGGCGCAGCCGTTCGGTCCGGTGACGGCGGCACTGACCGTGCCGTCCGACCTGGCGGGCGCGCTGACCGGCGACCTCGCCTGCTATGCGGGGTCTCAGGGCGCGGCGACGACCTGCCCGATCGCTGCGACTCCCGGCGCGAGCGGCGTGCAGACGATCACGGCATCGGTCCCGAGCCTGGCGCCGTACCAGACCGTCACCATTGCGGTCGGATTCGTGCCGGGCACGTTCGCAGTGTTCGACTCGAGCCCGTTCGCGTCGGTGTGGGGCTGGCTGCAACTCCTCGCCGCCGCGGTGATGGTCGCCGGAGTGGTGTGGGCCGTACTCGTGCGGGTGCGGCTCCTGCGCGACGCGCCCGGTCGCCCGACGATCATCGCGGAGTACGTGCCGCCGCCCGGCATCGACGCGCTCACGAGCGCGGTGCTGCTGAAGAAGTCGGCGAAGGCCATCCCGGCCGAAGTGCTCGAACAGGCGATCGTCGGCAGCATCCGCATCGAGGAGGGTGGGCGGAAGCTGTTCGGTCGCACGAAGCTCAAGGCGGTGCTCGTGGACCCGGCTCGCGCGGACGGGGACGGCCGGATGCTGCTGGGCGGGCTGTTCGGCGGGGCGGGCCCGGGAGCGGAGTTCGAGTTCGGCTCGCGGGACACCCGCCTCTCCCAGGTGGCGCAGCGGATCCTGAAGTCCGCCGCCGCGGAACTGACCGCGCGCGGGATCTACCGCCCGGTCCCCCCATCGGTGAAGGTGCTCCCCGGCGTCGTGGTCTGCGTGGGTGCGGCGCTGACCTTCCTGTTCGGCACCATAGCGATGGGAGCGTCCGTGTCGCCGGTGCTGCCGGTTCCGCTGATGATCGCGGCGGTCGCGGCGCTCGTGGTGTTCTTCGCCATCATCGCGAAGAAGCCGCTCAGCGCGGCGGGCGCGGAGGCGCGCGATCACCTGGCGGGACTGAAGGTGTTCATCGAGTGGGCCGAGGCCGACCGCATCCGGATGCTGCAGTCCCCCCAGGGCGCCGAACGGGTCGCCGTCGACACGACGGATCGGGCCCAGATGCTGAAGATCTACGAGCCGCTGCTGCCCTACGCCGTCGTGTTCGGCCAGGAGAAGCAGTGGTCCGAGCAGCTCGCCGTCCTGTACGGGGACAATGGTCGGCCGGACTGGTACGTCGGATCCGGCGCCTTCAACGCGGCCGCGTTCGCCGCGGGGGTGGCGACACTCTCGGCCAGTGCGATGTCGTCGTCGAGCACGAGCGGGGGCGCGGGCGGCGGCGGCAGTGCGGGCGGTGGCGGAGGCGGCGGAGGCGGGGGCGGCGTCTGATCCGACCGTCGCACCGCGGGGCCGGTCAAGGCCCGAGCCGCGAGGCCAGCAGGGCGTGCAGCAGCGGCAGGACCGAGACACCCAGCACGACCCACCCGGCGGCCGGGGCGAACCCCAGCAGCAGGATGCCGCCGAGGAAGAGCGTGGCGAACAGTATCGCCGACACCACTCGGCGCCCCACTCGCTCCAGTCGTGCCATGCGCCGCTCGAGTGCCGGCGCGGCGACGGCGACGGTGCCCTCCTCGACCCGGGACAGGGTCGCGTCGATGCGCCGGGGGAGCCGCGCGGCCAGGCCCGCGACCTCCAGCGCGTCCCGGGCGAAGGCCCGCACCACGGGGCCCCGCTCGTCGCGCATCAGGCTCGCGGCGTACGGCTCCACCGCATCCCAGATGTTGAATGCCGGGTCCAGGGCGCTGCAGATGCCGGAGATGAGGGAGACGGCGCGGATGATGAGGAGGAAGTTCTCGGGGAGTTGGAAGGGGAGGGATCGTGCCAGTTCGCCGAACTGGTCGGCGAAGTCCCGGAATTCACGCGGGTCCACCTGCTGCAGCTCACCGAAGCCCATCCCGCCGAACCGGGAGAACAGCGTGCTCATCGCCCGTTCCAGCTCCGCGGTGTCGGCGGAGGGCAGCAGCATCCCGACCTGCTGGATGCTCTGCACGAGCCCTCGGCCGTCACGCGCCGCGACCGCGACGAGCAGCGTGCGAAGGCCCGCGCGCAGGGTGTCGGGAACCTCGCCCATCATGCCGAAGTCGATGAAGGTGAGTCGCCACGCGGGCGCGTCGGGCGTGTCCTCCCCGTCGCGCGGGGTCACGAACACGTTCCCCGGGTGCGGGTCCGCGTGGAAGAAGCCGGTCCGGAACAGTTGGTCGAACATCACCCCGGCGAACTCGCGCGCCACCTCGGCCGGATCGATTCCGGCGGCCAGGAGCGTCTCGCGGTCGGTGATCTTGATCGCGGTGACGTCGGCGAGGGTCAGCACGCGCCGCGTGGTGCGCTCCCACACCACGTCGGGCGCGTCCACGCGCGGGTCGGCGGCGATGTCGGCGGCGAACCGCTCCGCGTTCTGGGCCTCGTGCAGGTAGTCGATCTCCTCCAGGCTGGTCGCGGCGAATTCCTCCACGAGCGCCGGCAGGTCCACCCGGTCGGCGATCAGGCGCACACGGGCGAGCCACCGGGCGACGCGGCGGAGCGCCGTCAGGTCCACGGCGACGATCTCGTCGATCCCTGGACGCTGGATCTTCACCACCGCGTCGGCCACCCCGACGTCGGCGGCATCGCGCTCGGTCAACCGAACCCGGTGCGCCTGACCGAGGGATGCCGCGGCGATCGGCACCGGGTCGACCCACGCATACGCCCGCGCCAGCGGCATCCCCAGTTCCGCCTCTGCGAGCGCGCGCGCCTGCTCGAACGGCACGGGCGGCACCTCGTCCTGGAGCCCCGCCAACTCGTCCGTGATCTCCGGCGGCAGCACGTCCAGCCGTGAGGAGAGGAACTGGCCGACCTTGATCATCAGGCCGCCGAGGTCGACGGCCAGCACGTGGAACCGCTGCGCGATCCGCTGCAGCCGCGCGGCGCGGCCCCGTGCGGCGAAGCGTTCGAGCCCGATGCGGGGCAGGAACAGTTCGAACCACCACTCCAGCAGCATGTGGCGCAGGGAGAACCGCAGGATGCGGCGGTAACGGGCGCGCATCGTCCCGGCGTCGGGCATCGGATCTCCTTGACGCCGGGGTGCCTCGGGCACCCGGGTCAGTCCTGGGCGAGGATGCTGTAGAGCTTACGGCGCGTCTCGTCCAGCAACTCGATCGCCTGCTGCACCTGCTCGGCGCTGCCCGAGCGCGCCACCTGCGTGACCGCCTGCGCGAGTTCCACCCCGGCCTTGGGAAGCGCCGTCGCACGGGAGAAGTCGTGCTTCCCGCTCGGCGGGTCGGTCTCCCACGGGGCGGACTTGTCGCTGGCCGCGGCGGCCTCCCGCCCGGTGTCGGTGAGCGCATACGTCTTGCGCCCGTCGGACTCGGTGGCCTGCACGAGGCCCTCGTCGGCCAGCAGTTGGAGCGTGGGGTAGACCGAGCCGGGGCTCGGTTTCCACGCACCGTCGCTGCGCTCCTCGATCTCGTGGATGATCTGGTAGCCGTACATCGGCTTCTCCGCGAGCAGCGCGAGCACGGCAGCCCGCACGTCGCCGCGCGCCATCCGCGGCGCAGGGCTTCGCGGCATGAAGCCGCGCACCTGCTCCATCGCGTCCCGCCAGCCGCTGCCGGCCCAGCCGCTGAAGCCGGTGCCGCCGAAGTGACCGCTGCCGTGGGTACCGTTCATGGGGAACCCCTTCCCTGACCGCGCCCTGCTATCGGGCGATACTCAACGATATGTCGTTGGAGGCCGGTAGCGGCCGAGAGGAGGCTGTGGATCGGCTGAGTAGGATCGTGCGGTGACGAGATCCCGCGCGGCCCTGCCGTGGGTGATCTGGGTGGTGGGGACTCTCACGTACTTCGCCGCGATCGCCGGGCGCAGTTCGATCGCCGGGGTGGCGACCGACGTGGCGGTGCGGTTCGACGTGGACTCGACCACGCTCGCGCTGTTCGCGACACTGCAGTTGGCGGTGTACACGGCGATGCAGCTTCCCGCGGGTCTGCTGCTGGACCGCTTCGGCGCCCGGGTGGTGCTCACCGCCGGAATGGTGGTGATGGCGGGCGGGTCGCTCTGGCTCGCCTTCGCCACCGATGTGGGCACCGCGATCGCGGCGCGGGTGCTCACCGGGGCGGGCGACGCGATGATCTTCCCCGGTGCGATCCGGCTGCTGGCCCTGTGGTTCCCGGCTCGCCGGGTGCCCCTGCTGCAGCAGATCACCGCGCAGACCGGCCAGCTCGGGCAGATCTTCAGCGTGATCGTCGTGGCGGCGATCGCCCGCACGGTGTCCTGGGAGGCGGCGTTCGGGATGCTGGCCGGAGGTCTCCTCGCGTTCGCGGTCGTCGACGCAGTCCTGGTGCGCGAGCGGGATGTGCCCGGCGCGCGGATGCGCGGGGGCGCCGCATCCGGATCCACCCGGCCACGGCAGGGCGCACTCATCTCGGGCGCGGTGCGCGAGCCGGGCACCCGGCTGGGCTTCTGGATCCACTTCACCACCCAGTTCGGCGGCAGCGCGTTCGCGCTGCTGTGGGGGATCCCGTATCTCACGCAGGCGGAGGGCATGGATCCAGCGGCCGCGGGGGCGCTGTTCACCGTCATGGTTCTGGCCGGTGCCGTCTTCGCGCCGCTGGTCGGCCTGGCGTCGGGAGCGCGGCCGGACCGCCGGGCCGCGCTGGCGCTCGCCTCGGTCGCGGCGCAGGCGGCGACCACCGCGGCGGTGCTGCTGTGGCCGGGGCCGGCGCCGACCCCGCTGCTCGTGGTGTGGCTGGTGGCCCTGTCCACCGGCGGCGCCGCATCCATGATCGCCTTCGACGTGACCCGCCGGTACAACCCCATCGTGCGTCTGTCGACGGCGACCGGGGTGGTGAACATGGGCGGCTGGACGGCTGCGCTGATCGTGGTGTACCTGATCGGCCTGGTGCTCGACGTGCAAGGCGCCGACCCGGCCGCCTACACGCGCCCCGAGCTGCGCTGGGCGATGAGCACCATGTTCCTGCTGTGGACCGCCGGCAGTGTCGGGATCCTCGTCGAGGCGCGCCGTCGCCGGCGGCTCGACGCCCTCGAGGCCTGACGCGCGCGACCCGGGGTGCCCCTCGAGCGCAGAAAAGGGCCGGTCGGAGAGGTTTCCGACCGGCCCCGCCCCTTGCACCAAGAGCATCCTGCATTCACATGTCGGCGGCTGCCACAGCACAACAGCCACCGTGCTCACACACTATAACGAAAAGGTAACGAGCGGAAGCACTCGACTCGATCACGCAGGCACGCGGTGCCGCTGTCGCCGGCCGGTGCGGCGCACGGGGCCGACAGCAGCGGATCCGGCGGCATCCTCTCAGAGCTCCACGGCGCCCGTGACGACGACGCTGGTGCGGCCACCCACCCAGATCCCCTCCGCGTCGGCGGTGATGCGGATGCGGCCGTGCCGCCCGAGCGCGGTGCCCTGCCGAGCCGAGTACGGCGCCGAGGCGCGACCGGAGCCGAGCAGCCACTGTGCGACCGCGGCGTTGAGGCTGCCGGTCACCGGATCCTCCCGCAGGGCGCCGGACGGATCGGAGAAGAACGCCCTCACCTCGAACTGCTCGTCCGATCCCGCGGGGGCGGGGCCGACCACGCCGATGCTCCACGGACCGGGCCGGCCGGAGGCGTCCGGGCGCAGGCCGAGCACCGTCTCGGCCGCATCCGCCAGCACCCCGATCCATCCCGGGCCGTTGTCGAGCCACTCCGCGCCCCGGACCCGTTCGGGATCGACGCCCAGGATCTCCACGACCGTCCGCAGCAGCGCGGGCTCCACCGGGCCCGAGCGGATGCGGGGCGGAGCGGCGAACGCGAACTCCTCGCCGGCGATCCGCACCGGCACCAGCCCCGCGCCGCACTCCTGCACCACCGTGTCGGGCGCGGCCGGGACGCCGCCGGCGTCCAGCCACGCCCGCGCTGTCCCGAGCGTGGGGTGGCCGGCGAAGGGCAGCTCCGTGTCCAGGCTGAAGATCCGCACCCGGTAGTCGGCGCCCGGCGTCACCGGGGGCAGCACGAACGTGCACTCCGACAGGTTCGTCCACAGCGAGAACCGCCGCATCCGCTCGGCATCCACGTCGGCGGCGCCCAGCACCACGGCAACGGGATTCCCGGCGCAGGGTCCGACTCCGAACACGTCGACCTGGCGGAAGGGATGCCGGCTCATCGAGCATCCCTCGCCATCAGAACGCGTCCCGCATCGCAGCCACCTCGTGTCCCGGCCAACACGGTCTCGGTCATCGGTCGTTCCTTTGCTGGTGCGCTCAGCCGACGATGGGCCGCTCGCTCGGATACGTGAACAGCACATTCTTCTGGCGCACCGCCAGCGCCGAGGCCAGACCGATCGGGCCGATCCGGCCGGCGAGCATGAGGACCGCCAAGACATACTTCCCCGCCGGATCCAGCTCGGCCGACAGTCCCACCGACAACCCGCAGGTCGCGAACGCGGAGATCACCTCGAACAGGATGCGGTCCAGCGGCGCGTCGCTGACGAGGGTCAGCAGGGTGGTCGCGCCCAGCACCAGTGCGGCACCGAGGAAGGTGACGCTGATCGCCACCCGGAGCAGCCCGTTCGGGATGGTGCGGTGCGAGACCGTGACATCCCGGGTGCCGCGCGCCTCGGCCACGATCGCCAGCAGCAGCACGGCGAGGGTGGTGACCTTGATGCCGCCGGCGGTGGACACCGACCCGCCCCCGACGAACATCAGTGCGTCGCTGATGAGCAGCGTGGTGGAGGTGGACTGGGCGGTGTCGACGATCGCGAACCCGCCCGACCGCAACATGACCGAGGCGAACACTCCCTGGAACATCTTCTCGCCGGCGGGCAGGTCACCGATCGTCCGCGGATTGCTCCACTCCGTCGCGGTCCACAGCGCCGCACCGAGCACGAGCAGGATGGCGATCGTCACCGTGGTCAGCCGGGTGTGCAGGCTCCACTTCTTGCGGTTCCACCGCGCGTGCAGCAGGTTCAGGTAGACCGGGAATCCGAGGCTGCCCACGAGCACGCCGATCATGAGGGGCACGAGCACCCACAGGTCGCCCGCGAACGGCATCAGCCCGCCCTCGTGGACCGAGAATCCGGCGTTGTTGAACGACGAGACCGCGTAGAACAGGCCGTACCAGAGCCCGTCCAGCCAGCCGTCGCGGATGATGAACGGCGGCGCGATCATCACGAACAGCGCGCCCTCGATCGCGAGGGTGGTGACCACGACGATCTGCAGCAGGTCGCGCACCTCGCCGAGCTCGGTGCCGATGTTCTGCTGCGCGAAGACCTTGCCCCCCAGGCCCACGGTGCGCGTCACCGCTCGCGCCAGCAGCAGCGCGATCGTCACGATTCCCAGGCCACCGACCTGGATCGCGACCAGGATGACCACCTTGCCGAACGGGGACCAGTACGTCGCCGTATCCACGCTCGTCAGGCCGGTCACCGTCACGGCGGATGCCGCCGTGAACACGGCATCCTGCCACGGCGTCCACCTCCCGTCCGCGGACGCGATGGGCAGGCGCAGCAGTACCGAGAAGAACGCGGCGGCCGCGGCGAAGATCAGCACCGCCGCGCGGGACGGGGATCGGCGCACGAACAGGCCGATGAGGTGCGAGATCGAGGCACGCATCGCGTCGACCCTACCCGCAGCGCTCGCCGGACATCGCCCCGCTCAGTCGAACGCGAGCGGAGTCTCGCCCCACCCCGCGTGAAGCCCCTCATCCAGGTCCAGGGCCACCCGATCCTCCCGGTCGATCACGAGGGTGGCCGCCGCATCCGTGCGGAACGGCGGCCAGGCCGGACCGTCCGGCGCGTCGGGGTTCTCGCCGCGAGCGAACGCGGTCCAGCGGTGCCGCATCCGGGTCGAGATCTCCTCGGCGGCCCGGCGCCCGCCCAGGCGGAAGGCCGGGTTGCGCCGGGCCGCGTCGAGGTTTCCCCACACGTACGGCAATTCGGCGGCGTGCGTCGCGCCCAGACCGATCAGCCGCAGGAAGGGCGGCGCGAAATCGAATCGATACAGCCACACCGGCGCAATGAGGCTGTGACCCTCCACGGCCCACAGGGTGGGCATGCGGAAGCCGATGTCGCGCGCGATGCCGAGGCCCACCGCGTGGGGCCGCACCCCTTCGTAGGCGGCCCGCACCTGCTCCATCGCCGGCAGTTCCAGCGCGGGGTTCTCCGCGTGCAGGTCGTCGAACATGCGACGGATGTCCTCGTCCGTGATCGGCAGCAGCGGAGATTTCATGTAGCGGAAGAACGATGCCTCGTCCTTGTTCGTGCCGATGAGCAGGGGCAGGGGCAGCGCCCGGCCCTCTCGGAGAGAGGTCAGCGGCGCCTCCGGCACCAGGTCCCCGTCGACGACCGGCGCGAACGCGATCGTGCCCGGCTCCGAGCGCGGCACCTCCGCGAACACGCGCATTGTCGCCTCCACGATCCGCTCCGCGGACAGGTCGCGCAGAGCCGCGGGCTCGGCGGCATCCACGCCCACCGTCGCGAGAAACCGCTCGGCGACGGAGCGGGCCCGCCCCGGCCCGTATGCGCTGGAGACCGGTGACGACTCCGCGATCACCCGGTGCACCAGTCCCCGCGCCGAGGGCACGGTCAGAAGCGTCGTGACCAGCCCGCCGCCGGCGGACTCGCCGAACACGGTGACGCGTCCTGGGTCGCCCTCGAATGCGGCGATGCCGGCCTGCACCCACCGCAGGGCGGCGATCACGTCCTTCAGCGCCAGGTTCCCGTCGAACCGATCCTGCGCCGTGCTGAACGACGACAGGTCGAGGAAGCCCAGCGCGCCGATGCGGTAGTTGATCGTCACCACGATCACCTCGCCCGTCTCCACCAGGGCGGTGCCGTCGTAGACCGGCTGGCTGCCCGACCCGAAGGTGTAGGCGCCGCCGTGCACCCAGACCATCACGGGCAGGGCGGCATCCGGGGTCGTACCGGCCGGACGCCACACATTCAGGAACAGGCAGTCCTCCGACTGCATGACCTGATCCCCGAGGTTCAGCGCCGCGTTGCGCTGCTGCGGTGCGATCGCTCCGAATGCGGTCGCGTCCACCACGCCGTCCGGCGGTGACGCCGGCACCGGATCCCGCCATCGCAGCGCGCCCACGGGAGGTTCCGCGTACCGGATCCCGCGGAACACCTCCACCCCGCCCTGTGCCGCTCCTCGGAAAGCGCCCGCAGGGCCCTCCACGAGCGGGGGTGCATCGGTCATGTGGGCTCCGTTCGGGTCGGATGGGTGTCACCCATTCTTACCCGACGGCTCCGGTCGAGGGAGGCGATCCCGGTCGTGGCGGGTGGCAGCATCGAGGTGTGAAGGCGTACCGCTGCCGCGTGTGCGGCAATCCCCTCTATTTCGAAAACTCGGTGTGCGTCTCCTGCGGCACCGGCCTCGGGTACTCGCGCGAGGAGGCCGCCATCGTCCCTCTGGACGCCGACGGCCGCTACGTCGACGTATCCGGCGCGCCGTGGTGGGTGTGCCGGAACCTGGGCCTGCATGGCTGCACGTGGCTCACGCCGGTCCAGGGCGGCCAGTGCGGAGCCTGCGACCTCACGCGCACCCGTCCGAACGACGCGGATGCGGCGGGAATGGCGCGACTGCCCGTGGCCGAACGCGCCAAGCGGCATCTGGTGGCGGAACTGGACGAGCTGGGGTTCCCGGTATCGGGGAAGGACTCGGATGCGGGGGGCGACCCCGAGAACGGGCTCGCGTTCGATCTGCTCTCCAGCGGCGAGCAGAAGGTCGTGATCGGGCATGACGGCGGCGTCATCACGATCGACCTGGCCGAAGGGGACGACGCCTACCGGGAGCGCATGCGCAGCGCGCTCGACGAGCCGTACCGCACCATGCTCGGGCACTTCCGGCACGAGGTCGGGCACTACTACGAATGGCAGCTGGTCGAACGCGGCGGGCCCATCGCGCGGGCTCGGGAGTTGTTCGGAGACGAGCGCGCCGACTACCAGGCCGAGATCGACCGGCACTACCGCGAGGGACCCCCGGCGGGATGGGAGAGCACCCACCTGACCGCATACGCCACCATGCATCCCTACGAGGATTTCGCCGAGACGTGGGCGCACTACCTGCACATCTGCGACACGATTCAGACCGCCGACGAGTACGGTCTGGCGACGGTCGCGGGGGTGAACGCGTTCTCGCGGTTCCGCGACCTCGTGACGGGGGTGTGGATCCCGCTGTCGACCGCGTTGAACATGATCAACCGCTCGATGGGGCGCGACGACCTGTATCCGTTCGTGATCCCCCCGGCGGTGCTCGACAAGCTCGACTTCGTCGCATCCCTCCGCCCGGGTACGGAGCCGGCCTCATGACGATCCCCTCGACCGCTCTGAACGACGGCACGGCGATCCCCCGGATCGGCTTCGGCACGTACCGGCTGACCGGGCAGGACGGCATGCGGGCGATCCGGTCCGCGCTGGAGTCCGGGTACCGGCTGCTCGACACCGCCGCCCGGTACGGCAACGAGGCCGAGGTGGGGGAGGCGATCCGCTCGAGCGGCGTCGACCCGGCGGCGGTCGTCGTGACCACGAAGCTCCCGGGACGCGACCACGGCTACGAGGCCACCCTCGTCAGCGCGCGCGAATCTCTGCGGCGTCTGGGGCGGGAACGCATCGACTTGTACCTCATCCACTGGCCCCTGCCGCGGGTGGACCGTTACGTGGACAGCTGGCGCGCGATGATCGACCTGCGCGATCAGGGCCTGGTGCGCTCCCTCGGGGTGTCGAACTTCACTCCGCCCATGCTGACCCGACTCATCGAGGAGACCGGTGTCGTGCCGGCCGTGAACCAGGTCGAGCTCCATCCGTACTTCCCGCAGCGAGCCCTGCGGGAGTTCCATGTCGCGATCGGCATACAGACGGAGAGCTGGAGTCCGCTCGCGCGCCGCACCGACCTGCTTGCCGAGCCCGCGGTGGCCCGGATCGCGCGCGCGCACGGCGTTTCGCCGACACGGGCGGTGCTGCGCTGGCATATCGAGCTCGGCAGCGTCCCGATCCCGAAATCCGCCGACCCCGCCCGCCAGCGCGAGAACGCGGACGTGTTCGGCTTCGCGCTCAGCGCCGCGGAGGTGGAGGAGATCTCCGCCCTGGAGCGCGGCCGAATCTGGGGCGGCGACCCCGAGAAGCACGAGGAGTTCTGACCGACCGCTCCGGTCACCGGAAGCGGTGATTCTCGGGATGCAGCCGCGCGCCACGCCGCGGCTCCCGCGGTCCGCTCGCCAGCAGCAGCCGGATCACGCGCTGCCGGTGGCCCCGCCAGGGCTCCAGCAGTTCCAGCATCCCGTCGTCGTCCGTGCGCGAGCCGATGAGCGCGTATCCCACCGCATGGGCCAGGTGGTAGTCCCCGACACTGACGGCGTCGGGGTCGCCGTAGGCCCGGATCGCTGTCTCCGCCGCCGTCCACGGCCCGACGCCCTGCAGGGCGGTGAGGATCCGTTCCCGTCCGGCCGGGTCGGCGGAGTCCAGCGCCGCCGGAAGCGACTCGCCTCGGGCCGCCGCCCGCACGATCGTGCGGGACTGGGGCGGCTCGAGCCCCGCGCGGTGCCACGTCCAGGAGGGGATCCTTCCCCAGCCCTCCTGCACGGGCGGCGCGAACATCGGCCGTGGAGTCGGCCCGGGCGCGCGCTCGCCATGCCAGGTCACGATCCGCCGCCACGCTGCGAATGCCTGCAGGCCCGTCACCTTCTGCTCAATGATCGCCGCCGCGAGCGCGTCGAACACACGATTCGTGCGTCCGAGGCGCAGCCCCGGCATCCGCCGGTGGGCCTCGGCGACCACCGGATGCGCGCGCGGATTGAACCCGTCGAGGTCATCGGCAGCGCCGCACAGCGCGGGCAGATGGTCCGCCGCCCACCCTGCGCCCGGACCCCACGCCGCACCGTGGACGGCTCCGCTTCGGGCCCGCAGTGCGAGCGTGGCCACGCCGTCGGGCGTGCGTGCGACGCGCCACACCGTGCCGTGCTCGTCGACGGCGCAGGTGGGATCCCCAGGCCCGCGGCGCTGCACCGCGACGGTCTGCGTCAGGTCGACCGGGCCGTGCGGCCGATACTCGACGCGCAGCGGCGGGCCGGGATCCGCGCGGATATCGCGGGTCGTCGTCCGGCCCATGGGGGCGGGCGGGGTGCGGCTCATCCCGTCACTCTACGGACGGGGTCCGACGTCGCCCCTGGCATCGCGCCGGCCGCGCGCCGATACACTCGTGCACGGGCCGGGCGAGGGTGCCCGCCGACGAGAGGGTCATCGTGGACAGGATCGTCAGCAGTGCGTCGGAAGCCGTCGGCGACATCGCATCGGGCGCCGTCGTCGCGATCGCCGGGTTCGGCGTGCCGCACCGGTGGCCGAGCACCCTCGTGACAGCCCTGCGCGACGCGGGGACCGGGGATCTCACTGTCGTGTGCGACGCACTCGGGATGGGTCCGTTCTCGCCGCACATCCTCGCCGAGAACGGGCAGGTGACGCGCCTGATCGCGGCGTTCTCGACCGTTGCCGGCACGCCGTCGGTCGCGGAGGACGCCCGGGACTGTCGCGGGGCCTGATGGCGCTGCGCACGGCTCGGCTGCTGCGGTCGGGAAGCTACGTCAACCTGGGCATCGGAATGCCGACGCTCGTGGGGGACTTCCTGTTCGACGCGGACGTCACCCTGCATGCCGAGAACGGCATCCTCGGTTACGGCGCCGGTGTCGATCTGGACCGCGCCGATCCCGATCTGTACAACGCGGGAGGGCAATTGGTCACGGCCCTGCCCGGCGCGTCGTTCTTCGACAGCGTCAGCGAGTTTGAGATGGCCCGCGGCGGCCACGTCGACACGGTCGTCCTCGGGAGTTCCAGGTGGGTGGCGCCGGCAACCTCGCAAACTGGTCCACCCCGCAGGTGGCCGGGGGCGGTGTCGGCGGCGCGATGGATTTGGTCACCGGCGGCGCCGAACTGATCGTGATGATGGAGCACGCCGACCGGGACGGGAACCCGAAGATCCTCCGGCGCTGCACCTATCCGCTGACCGGCTTGTCGTGCGTGGACCGGATCGTCACCGACCTGGCGCTCATCCGCGTCACCGGCGACGGCCTGGTACTGGAAGAGGCCGCGCCCGGGTTCACCCCGCAGGAGGTCGCGGACCTCACCGATGCTCCCCCCATCATCGGCCCGGATGTCGCCGAGATGGGCTGAGCGCGGAGGTCACTCGCGGCCCGGGTCCAGCGGCCGCACCCGTCGGCCGCGGACCCGCTGCAGCGCCGCCGCCGTGGCCGTCGCGCCCGCCACGGCGAGCACGATCGGCAGCGCCAGCGCAGTGCCGGTGCCGGTGAACTCGATCATCAGGAGCGTCGCGGTGACCGGGGCCCGCATGCTCGCCGCGAGGAACGCCGCGCCGCAGACGACCGCCATCGCCGCGGCGTCCGTTCCGGGGACCAGCCACGACCACGGTGCCGCCGCAGCGGCTCCCAGCGCGACCCCGATCGCCACCGAGGGTTGGAGAATGCCTCCCACAGCGCCCGCGCCGAGGGTCGCCGCGGTCGTTGCGGCCTTCGCGATCGCGTAGGCGAGCAGGAGCAGCGCGGGCAGCGACCCGTCGAAGCCGGTCTGGGCGAGCGCTTCGCCGTTCCCCAGGACGAGCGGCAGGAACGTCCCGGTCACCCCGACGAGCGCACCGACGACCGGCAGCGCGACCAGCAGCCGCCATCCAGTGGGACGCCGCCGGCCCAGCCACTCCGTGATCCGCGCGAAGCCCGACCCGCCTAGGCCCATCAGCGGGCCGAGCACGAGACAGGCCACCATCAGCGAGGGGTCGGCGTGCACCTGCGGCAGCGCGTACAGGCTGCCGTCCCCGGCCAGCGGCCGCGCCACCGCCGTGGCGATGCCGCTCGCGGCGAACGCGGGGACGGCGGCGGCCGGCCCGAACCGCACCAGCAGGATCTCCAGCGCGAACACGGCACCACCCAGCGGCACGTTGTACACCGCCGCGAGGCCGGCTCCTGCCGCCGATGCGACCAGGATGCCGCCCCAGCGCGGCTCCAGCCGGAACCAGCGCGCGGCGGCGGACGCGGCCATCGCCGAGAGCTCTCTCGGGGCGACCTCCTTGCCGACCGAGGAGCCCAGCGCCACCGTGGACACCTGGGTCACGGTGTCGGCGAGAGTCGACCATACCGGCATCCGCGCTCCGGCCACGCCCTGCTCGATCGACGCCACCGGCGGCGCCCAGCGCCGGAGCGCGTACCACGAGCCGGCGCCGAGGAGCCCGGCCGCGGCGACCGTCAGGATCGGCAGCCATGCCGGAGCCGGGACCGCCGTGCCCTGATACGGGCTGCGCGCATCGCCCCACACGGCCGCCTGGATGCCGTACAGGACCGTCAGCAGGAGCGCTCCCGCCAGGCCCGCGCCGATCCCGGCGACCACGGTCGCCAGCGCCAGCCGCGCCAGGGCGCCGTCCCGCTTCACATCCAGTCGGGGGAAGGGCCGCGGTGACCGAAACGGACCTCCACGTCCGCGTGTCTGTCGAAGCGGTAGCCGGAGCCGCGCACGGTACGGACGATGTCCTCGAACCGGCCGAGCTTCGAGCGGAGTCTGCGAACGTGCACGTCGATCGTGCGCTCCCCCGGGTAGTCGGCGTCGGCCGGCTTCCACAGCGAACCCACCAACTCGGTGCGGTCGATGGTGCGGCCCTCGCGGAGCACCAGGTACTGCAGCAGTTCGAACTCGGTGAAGGTCAGCGCTGCCGGCTCCCCGTCGATCACCACTCGCTTGCGGGAGATGTCGACCACCACGCCCCGCGCCGCGGCGCGCGCCGGCTCGTCTCCGCCGGGGCGCTGAGCGGCCGCGGCCGGTTCGTGCAGCGCACGGCGGACGACGTCGACGTCGCGCCCGCCGGACCCGGCCGGTGCGAGCGCGACCGCGGCGTAGCTCTGCGCCTCGGGCACCAGCTCCCGCAACGTGGCCCTCAGCGTGTCGACGATCGCCGCCAGCGACACGCCGGCCGCCGCGGCCATGGTCTCGTCGATGCCCACATAGAGGGCGAAACCGCGGGGGGTGCTGCCCGGAGGGATGCGGTGGTCGTCGGCGCCCGGCATCGGCGGGGCGGCCTCGGAGGAGGAGGCGCGCGGGTCCGGCGGCACGAGGCGCAGCGGAGCGGCGGTCGGGGGACGGTGATCGAGCAGAGCGGGGGCGGTCATAGGGGAGTCCTTGCCGGGATGCCGAGACCGAGGGGTCTGCGGTGGCGTGAGAGTGGGGGGCGCGAGGCCGGGGTGTCGCATCCGCGGATGCGGAGCGGGGGGACTCGACGCGGCGGGCGCAGGCCCGGCGGAGTCCCGCGGCGATGGTGCGTCAGCGGCACATTCGACAACACCGCGTCGCCACGCCGGCCGCCATCGAGCCGGCCGTCCCGTTCGCCTCCCAGGCGGACACAGGGCGTGCGGAGTCAGTCATGCGGCCGATTATGGCCGAGCCGCATCCGATCCGTCAATTCTTCCGCCCGTCCCGGCCCCGGTGCCCGTCCGACTGACTACCCTGGACGGCGTGAGCGAGTTGCGGTTCACCCGCGAGGATGCGGCCTCGCGCTACACCCTCCACGACGACGGCGACCTGGTCTGCGTCCTGGACTACCGCGACGACGGCGCGTCCGTGTCCATGACCAGAACGTTCACGGTGCCGCCGTTTCGCGGACGCGGCTACGCGGCGCGGCTGGTGGAGCACGCGGTCGCCGATCTCGAGCGTCGCGGGGACCGGACCGTGGTGCCGATGTGCTGGTTCGTGGAGGAGTGGTTCCAGCAGCATCCCGATCGCGCCGGGATCCTGGCGGCGCGACCCCCTGTTCCGACCTCGGACGGCTCCGCCCCGCCCGCCTGACCGGTCCGCTCACCCGCCCGCGGTCGACCCCGCCGTCGCGTGCCGCCGCAGGGCCACCGTGATCACGGCCCCCGCCGCACAGCCGCCGGCGATGATCAGCAGCGTGAGCGGCAGGCCGAGCGAATGCTGCAGCAGCGGGAACAGGAAGGTGCCGAGGGCCGCCCCGGTCTTGCCTGCCGCCGCGGCGAACCCGGCGCCGGCGCCGCGCAGCACCGTGGGGAACGCGTCGGCCGGCATCGAGTACGTGGTGGCATTCGGTCCCGCGTTCATGAAGAGGTTGAACGCGGCGAAGGCGGCGAACACGAGCACGGTCTGCACCGCGCTGCCGGCGGTGAGGCCCTGCGTGGCGGCCAGTACCGCGAGCGCGGCGGCCATCACGACGAAGCCCGTCGCCTGCAGCACGACGAGACCGCGGCGGCGCACGAGGAGGAGGGCGAGGGCGAAGCCGGCGACGAGGAACAGATCCAGCACGGCAGCGCCCTCGGTCGCGGTGATGTCGTCGGCGATGAACGGGGTGTTCGCCGCCGACGACAGCGCCAGCGCCGCCAGCACGGTGGGGGTGAAGACTCCGATGCCGTAGGTGGCGATGTCCATGAAGAACCACGGCACGCTCGTCAGGACCGTCGCCCCGGCGGTGTCGCGGCGGAGCAGGCGCCGAAGACCCACGCGCTCCGTCGGCGCGGACGGTTCGGCGTGCGCGGCGTCGGCGTCGATCTCGGCCGCGGTCACGGGGCGGCCCGTGAACCGGGACAGCGCCGCGACCGCCTCCTCCGTGCGCGCGCGAGCCGCCAGCCAGAGCGGGCTCTCCGGGACGTTGCGGCGCAGGATCACGATGATCACGGCAGGGATCACCCCGAACGCCAGCATCCACCGCCACGCCCCCGGGTCGGGCTGCACCAGTAGGATCGCCAGCCCCACCAACGCGCCGAGCAGCTGCCCGACGGCCTGGAAGCTGAACGCGCCGATGAGCAGGCGCGTGCGCAGCCGCTGCGGCGAGATCTCGGCGACGTAGCTCGCGGAGATCGGGTAGTCCGCACCGATCCCCACGCCCAGGAGGAAGCGGAACGCGATGAGCCACCCGATGTCGGGCGCCAGCGCCGAGGCCAGCGCGAACACGACGAACATGGCCAGGTCGATGCGGAACGCGAGTCTGCGACCGATCCGGTCCGAGAGCGGTCCCATCACGGCCGCTCCCACGATCGCGCCGACGATCGCGGAGCTGGCCAGCATCCCGGTCTGGAGCGGTGTGATCCCCCAGTCGGCCGCGATCAGGGGGATCGCGACTCCCATGATGAAGAAGTCGAAGCCGTCGAGCATGATGCCCATGGCGGCCAGCAGCCACACCCTGCGGTGGGCGCGGCCGAAGCGCAGACCGTTGAGGTGCTCCGCGACGGCGGCTTCACGCATGCGCTCAGCGCAGCAGGGTCAGGTGTTCCCGACGCGACGTTCGGGTGAACAGCGGCCGAACGCGACGGGATGCCGGGTCAATCGTGCCCGCGAATGCGCTCCCACGCCGACTGCTCGGTCGCCGCGTCGGTCGACAGACCCGCATCCTGGAGCCGTTGGCGCAGCATCTCCCGGGTTCGGTCGTCCGGCAGGTCCGCGGCATCCGCCCGGACCTGCGCCACGATCCCGGCGATCTTGTCCGCCGCGGTGACCGGGTGCTGATCCATGGCCGGCGCGTCCTGGGTGCGGGGCACGTCCGGGTGATCGGTCACGACTCGCCGCCCGTAGACAGGTCCGGGTCGGCGCCCTGGCCAGGGGCCGGGGACTGCACCTCCTCCGGCGTCACGGCGGCACCGCGCCCGTCCGGCTCCCGCTGCTCGCGCCGCCGCTCCTCCGCCGGGACCTCGCGGGGTCCGCCGTGCTCCTCCACCTGGCGCTGCGCCTGGGCGGTTCGCATCCGCCCATTCGGCTCCGCGTCCACGGTCCCGTCCATCTTCCCGCCCTCGCTCATCGCTCCCTCTCCCCGTCTCTGCGCATCAGTTCTCTCTGCGCGTCTGTTCTCTTCCGTCCTCCCAACCCTCCCCCGCTCCCGCGCCGCCGCGCACGGGGGTTGACGTTGCGGCATCCTCGTGACCCGCGAACCCATGCCATGTGTTCGAATCCACGTGTTGGTACGCATGGGCTGGGGGATAGGGGGTGGGTTCGCGAGTCGCGAAGGGGATGTCGGGGGGTGGACGTAGCGTCGGGGCATGCGGATGCTGCACACGTCGGACTGGCACATCGGACGGTCGTTCCATGGGTATGGGACCGTCGATGCACTCCGCACCGTGCTGCGGACGCTGGTGGCGCAGGTGGCGGAGCACGAGGTGGACGTGGTGCTCATCGCCGGCGACGTGTTCGATTCCCCCGCGCCGGCCGCGGAGTGCTACACCCTGCTGAGCGACACGCTCGCCGGCATCCGGGATGCCGGGGCGCGCGTCATCGTCACCAGCGGCAACCACGACTCGGCGGCCCGGCTCGGGTTCCAATCCGCGCTCCTGCGGGACGGCATCGACGTGATCACCGACCCCGGCCGCGCCGCGCAGCCGGTCACCCTGACCGATGCGGACGGGCCGGTGCACGTGTACGGCATCCCGTTCCTCGAGCCGGCGCTGGTGCGCCCGGTCTGGCCGGGCGTGCGCACCCAGGCCGAGGTGCTGGCGAGGGCGATGGACGACGTCCGCGCGGATCTCACCCGCCGGGGCGGCCGCTCCGTGGTGCTCGCCCACTGCTTTGCCGCGGGCGTGGGCGCGACGCCGAACCTGGAGAGGGACATTCAGCAGGGAGGGCTGGATGTGGTGCCGCTGGCGGTCTTCGACGGAGTCGACTACGCCGCGCTCGGCCACATCCATGGGCGGGCCACCCTGACCGAGCGGGTCCGCTACAGCGGGGCCCCGCTGCACTACAGCTTCGGCGAGGGTTCCAAGCCGCGCGGGTCGTGGCTCGTCGATCTGTCCGCCGACGGGACGGTCCGCGCCGACTGGGTGGACCTGCCGGTGCCGCGGCCGGTGGTGACTCTCGAAGCGCCGATGCAGGAGCTGCTCACCTCGGACCGGTTCGCCGCCTACAAGGACGCCTGGGTGCAGGCGCGGTACACCGACACCCTCCCCGAACGCGATGCGATGCGCCGGATGCAGGCCCGCTTCCCGCACTGCGCGATCGTCGCGCACGCTCCGGCGGACGGCGGGACCGGGACCGGTCGCGGGGGCTATGCCCGCACGGTGCGTGCGGCGCGCACCGACGCGGAGGTCGCCGCGGCGTTCCTGCGCCGCGTCCGGGCCGGGGAGGGTCCCACCGAACAGGAGGCGGAGATCCTGCAGGAGGTGCTCCGCGACGGGATGCTTCGGGAGGCGGTCGCATGAGGCTGCACCGGCTCGAGTTGACCGGGTTCGGGCCGTACCGCGCCACGCAGACGGTGGATTTCGACGCCTTCGCCGACGACGGCATCTTCCTCATCGCCGGGCGCACGGGTGCCGGCAAGTCCAGCGTGCTCGACGGAGTGTGCTTCGCCCTGTACGGCGGGGTGCCGCGGTACGAGTCCGGTGCGAAGCGGCTCCGCAGCGACCACTGCGCGCCCGAGGACCCCACCCGCGTGCGGCTGGAGTTCACCATCGCCGGGCGCCGCTGGCGGGTGACCCGGTCACCCGACTACGAGCGCCCCGCTCGCCGGGGCGGCGGCATGACCGTCGAACCGGCCCGTGCGCAACTCGAGGAGGAGGTCGACGGGCAGTGGCTGGGCAGGGCGGCGCGCCCGCGCGACGTCGCGCAGGCGCTGGACGAGATCATCGGGCTGAATCTGGCGCAGTTCCAGCAGGTGATCCTGCTTGCGCAGAACAAGTTCTCGCACTTCCTGCTCGCCGACAACACCGAACGGCAGACGCTGCTGCGCCACCTCTTCGGCACGCGTCGCTTCGAGGAGTACCGGGAGCGGCTGGAGGACCGTGCACGGCTGAGCCGCGCGACCGTGGACGCGGCGAGGGATCGTCTGTCGGCCGTGCTGGACCTCGCCGACGCCGACGTGCGCGCGGCCCTCTCCGGGGAGGCGGCGGACGCGCCGAATGCCACCGGCTCCCCGGATGCCGGCGATCTCGATGTCGACCCCGCACCCGACCCCGCACCGGACCCCGGGCCCGAGACGGACGCGCCTGCGGTGCGCCTGAGGCGGGCGGAAGAGCGGGCCCGGCACCTTCGTGAGACGCAGGAGGCCCGCCGCGCCACCGCCGATGAGGCCTACGCCACGGCCGCCGACGTGCAGCGCCGAGCTTTCGCTCTGGCGGAGGCGCGAGACGAGCGGACGCGACTGCACGCGCAGGAGGCGGCTCTCGCCGAGGATGAGGACCGCATGGGACAGGAGCGCGCCCGGATCGAGCGGGCGGACGCAGCGGCGCCGATCCTGCCGCACCTGCGCGCCGACGCCGCGGCGGCGGAGGAACGGATAGACGCACTGGCCGCGTGCGGCCGGGCCCAGGCCCGGTGGCTGGAACGAGGCGGTGATCCCGGCGCTGACCCGGAGCGGATGGCGGAGGAGCTGGCCGGCCGGGCCGCGCTGCTGGAGCGCGCGGCCGCGGTCGAGGCCTCCCTCGCTGACCGCGCCGCCGCTGTCGCCGCCGCCGCCGAGGATGCGGAGGACGCACAGCGGGCGCTCGCGGAGGCCGAGCGGGATGCCGCGTCGGTCCCGGATCAGGAGCGGGAACTGCGCGTCCAGCTCGCGGCGGCGCGCGAGCGCGTCGCGGCCGCCGCGGCCGCGACGTCGCTGCAGGATGACCTCGTGCAGCGACGCGACGCCGCGCGTCGCGTCGCGACCCTCACACCCCGCGTGCGCGAGACGGCCGCCGGCTACGAGGCGGCGGCCTCCCGCAGCGCGGAGGCCTCAGCCGCCGTCGCCGCACTCCTGCGACGGCGGCTGGGCGGGTATGCGGCCGAGTTGGCGCATGGGCTGAGCGACGACGAGCCGTGTCCCGTCTGCGGCTCGCGGACGCATCCGCACCCGGCGGCGCCGGTTCCCGACCCGGTGAGCGACGAGATGTTCGCCGCGGCGGAGACCGCCCGTGACGCCGCCGCGGCGCAGGAGCACGCCGCGGCGGAGGACGCCAGGCTGGCCGCAGCGGAGCATGCCGCCGCGGCCAGCCTGGCTCACGGCGAGGAGCCGGACGAGCTCGACGCGCGGCTGGCGGTGCTCGACGCGCAGCGCGCGGCCGGAACCGACGCCGAGCAGTCGGCGCTGCGGCTGCAGGCCGAACTCGACCGTCTCTCCGCCGCCGCGCCGGCCGCTCAGGCGGAGCGCACGGCGAGAGCGGAACGGCTGGCGGCCGCGAGGGAGCGGCTGGCCGTCGCGACGGCGGACCACGAGAGCGCTGCGGCGGAGGTGGCAGAAGCGCGCGGTGTCCACGCCACCGTCGCGGAATGGGCGGTCCAGATCGCGGCCTTGCGCGACGCGGCCCGGGAGCTGGTGGAGGCCCGACGGCGGGTGGCCGCCGCGTCGACCGCGTGCGACCGTGCCCATGCCGACCTGCTCGCCGCGCTCGCGAGTTCGCCGTTCACCTCGGCCGAGGAGGCGGCCGAGGCCGCGATGGCCGAGCCGGACCTCGCCGCGGCCCGGGACCGCCTCGCGGCGTTCTCGGCGGAGCGCGCCGCCGTGAGGCAGCGGCTGCTGGCGATCGAGCTGCACCTGGCAGGCACCTCCGACATGGATGCGGACGGTCCCGCGGCGTCGGCTGCGCTCGCCGCCGCCGACGCCGCGCGCAGCGACGCGATCGCGGCGGAGCAGGCCGCGCGAGATCTCGCGGAGCGGCTGGCGAGCCTGCGGGACCAGCTCGAGCGGGCCCTCGACCGTCGGCGCCGGGCCGAGGAGGACGCCGGTGCCGTGGTGAGACTGGCGGACACGGTCGCGGGCCGGGCGCCCAACACCATGAAAATGGACCTGGAGACCTTCGTACTGGCGGCCGAGCTGGAAGAGATCGTCGCGGCGGCGAACCTGCGGCTGCGGGAGCTGACGTCCGGCCGGTTCTCGCTGCACCACACCGACGCTCGGGCGGCCCGCGGGGCCGCATCGGGTCTGGGCATCGAGGTGCTCGACGCGCACACCGGCAGGATGCGCCCGCCGCGATCCCTCTCCGGCGGCGAGACCTTCCTCGCCTCGCTCGCGCTCGCGCTCGGTCTGGCCGAGGTGGTCACGGCGCGGGCCGGCGGCATCCGGCTGGACACCCTGTTCATCGACGAGGGGTTCGGCTCTCTGGATTCCGAGACCCTCGACCTGGCGATGACGACGCTGGAGCAGCTGCGCAGCGGCGGACGCACGATCGGCGTGATCAGCCACGTGGAGGCGATGCGCGAGCGACTGCCCGCACGACTGGAGGTGCTCGCCACGGCGGGAGGGCCGAGCGTGCTGCGCCAGCGCTCCGTCGACGACGGGTCCGTGGTCACGCGGCCGGCCGATCCCGCCACGGTTCCTGCGCTCTAGGCTGGTCGGGTGCGTGCGAGACGGCCGACCCGGACCGAAGCGACCCCGGGGACCGGTGACTGAGCCGGCGGAGGCCGATCCCGCCGTCGGCACCACCCGGAGCATCCCCCTCACGCCTGCGCGGCAGTGGCGCGCGTTCTGGGTCTGCGTCGCGGTCGCCGCGATCACGATCCTCGATCTGACCAAGGTCAACGTCGCGCTGCCGTCGATCGAGACCGCGTTCGGCGCCGCATCCACCGAACTGCAGCTGATCGTGTCGGGGTACGTTCTGGCGTTCGGGCTGTTCCTGGTGCCGATGGGACGCATCGGCGATCTCCGGTCGCGGCGCGCGCTGTTCCTGGTGGGTCTGACCGGCTTCACCGTGGCGAGCCTGCTGGCGGCCGTCGCGCCCAACGCCACCGTGCTGCTGATCGCGCGGCTGCTGCAGGGGATCGCCGCCGGCACCCAGATGCCGCAGGTGATCGGACTGATCCAGCAGCTGTTCCAGGGCCGGGACCGAGCCCGCGCGTTCGGGCTTTTCGGCGCGACGATCGGGATCTCGACGGCGTTCGGGCCCATGCTGGGCGGGCTGATGATCGCGCTGGGCGGGGCTCAGGACGGCTGGCGCTGGATCTTCTGGATGAACATCCCGCTCGGGGTCGCCGCGATCGCGCTGGCCGTGTGGGTGCTGCCCGAGACGCGTACCCGTTCGCCCCGCAGACTGGACATCGATCCGGTCGGAATCGCGCTGTTCGGGGTCCTGGTGATCACCCTGATGTGGCCGTTCCTGTTCACCACCGGGTCGCCCGACGACGACCCGGCCCGCTGGTGGGTGCTCCTCGCCGCGGCGGCCTCCGGCATCGCGTTCGTGCTGTGGGAACTGGGCTACGCCGGCCGCGGCAGAGCGCCGCTGATCCCGTTCGGGCTGTTCCGCATCCCCTCCTACCGCAACGGCACGGCGCTCCAGGCGGTGTACTTCATGGCGACGCCCCCGATGTTCCTGCTGACCACTCTCTTCCTGCAGCTGGGTCTCGGGCTCGCCCCGCTCTTCGCGGGGATGGTGACGATCGGTTTCGCGCTGACCAGCGCGGGCTCGTCGTGGCTCGGCGGACGCCTGGTCACGCGGATGGGCCGTCCCCTCGTGCTGTGGGGCGTCGTGCTCGTGCTGCTGTGCGCCGCGGGGCTGGTCGCCACCGCCTGGTTCGCCCCGGACGGCGCGGCACCGCTCCTGATGGCGGCGTGCATGGTCGCCGGCGGGATCGGCGGCGGCTTCGTGGTCTCGCCGAACCAGGCGCTCACCCTGGCCGAGGTCCCCGTCTCCCAGGGCGGCGTGGCAGGCTCGGTCGGACAGCTCGGTCAGCGGATCGGCACCGCCATGGGGATCGCGATCTCGCTGGCGCTGTTCTACTCCACGATCTACGGAGAGCGGGACGCGGGCGTCACCGGATCGGCGGTGTTCCACGACGCCTACGGCCGGGGGATGCTGGCGGTGGCCGGCTGCCTGGCCGTGGCGCTCGCCGTCGCGGTGCTCGACCTGCTCGCCCGCAGGCGCGCCGGAACGGTCGCCGCGCTCTCCTGACGCGCCGGCTCAGCCGTCCCCGATCCGCAACCCGGTGGGGCGCACGATCGTCCGCGGGCGGTCGCGGATCCATCGCACGCCCTGGGCGCGCCGCTCCTGGCTCGTGGCGAACCGGTAGCGGTACGCCGTCACTCGCACCCACCGCGGGGGCACCCCGTCGAACGGGTCCACGGCGAGCAGCCGCAGGGTCGGCCGGTCCGCCTCCAGCAGGCGCATCAGGAACACCAGGAACCAGTCATCGTGCGCTGCGCCCAGCGGCAGGAACCACATCAGCCAGTCCAGTCGCAGGTGGTAGGGCGCCACCTGCGGGGGCAGCCGGCGCGGATCGCCCGGCTTCCCCGTGAAGCCGTACTCCCGCCAGGTGGCGGCGGCCGGATCGGCGTCGAAGGTGCCTTCCACGATGTACTCGATGCGCTCCTTCGTCACCGTGCCGAACGCGCCGTATGCGTTGGCGAGATTCCATCGATTGAACGCCGCGTTCATCAGCTGCCGGCGGGAGAACAGGTTTCGGGCGGCGGGAACGCTGATCACCGCGTACATCACGCCCACCGCGGTCGTCGCCACCAGCCACGGCAGCGGCAGGCCCTCGATCAGCCATGGCGGATCGCTGCGGGCGGGCGCGGGGGCGGATCCCACGCCCGGCAGGCCGACGGCCGCGAACGCGAGCACGATCGTCGCGGCGTTGAGCCACGCGAAATTGCCCGTCACGACCAGCCACAGCTGAGTGGCGACGACGATCGCGGCCGCCGCCGCCCCGATCAGCGCCGGAACCGGACCGGGGATCCACAGTCCCAGCAGGGGAGCGAACAGGAACCACGGCACCACCAGCTGCGACACGTGGTTGCCGATCACCTCGAGGCGGTGGAACCATGCGGGGAGCAGGTGCGCGAGCCGGCTGAGGGGGCCCGGCAGCGGCTGCGTCTCGTGGTGATACATGAGCGCGGTCAGGTCCCGCCATTCCCTGCCGCCCCGGATCTTGATCATCCCGGCGCCGAACTCCAGCCGGAATAGCAGCCACCACAGCAGCACGATCACCACCGTCGGGGCCGGCTGGTCCCGCGAGCCGAGGAATGCCGCGAGGAACCCCGCCTCCAGCAGCAGCATCTCCCAGCCGAACCCGTAGAACGTCTGCCCGATGCTGACCACCGACATGTAGAGCAGCCACATCGCCAGGAAGCACGCCATCGGCACCCACGGCGGACCCGACTGCGGCAGACCCGCGATGAGAGCCGCCGCCAGAGTCATGCCCGCCGCGCACACGGCGACGAGCCGGCGATCGCTGTACCGCCAGACGCGGAAGAGAGTCGGCCGCAGCATCGGTCGTGCCCGGGGGGAGGATGCCGCGCGGCGCAGCAGGTCCGGCGCCGGGAGCAGACCGTGCTCGCCCAGCAGAGCACGGAACTGGCCGAGTGTCGAGCCGAACGCGATCAGATACAGGGCGGCGATCCCGCGCTGAACCACCTCCCGCGCGAGTCCGAAGTCCGTCGCCGCGAAGCCGTCCACCCGACCGCCTCCCCGCGCCCGCGCTTACCGAACGTCGTACGCCATTGTCCGCCTCCGCCGCGCCAGGGTACAGTCCCCGGCCGGACGGATCAGCGGTACTGCGGCAGCGCCGCGTCGAGCTCCGCGAGCCATGCGCGGGCGTTCCCGTCGCTCGGTGCGCGCCACTCGCCGCGGGGGGACAGGGCCCCGGCGGCGGTGACCTTCGGGCCGTTCGGGATCGCGGAGCGCTTGAACTGCGCGAACCCGAAGAACCGGCGCAGGAACACCTTCAGCCAGGCGACCACCGTCGCCTGGTCGTAGGCGTACCGATCCGACGCGGGGAAGCCGGGCGGCCACGCGCCCGCGGCCGGGTCGGACCACGCGTGCTCGG
>CAVOZX010000011.1:0-45218 GCA_963701365.1 uncultured Actinomycetota bacterium
GAGCATCTGGCGGTCGTGCTCGCAGGCGTCGGCCGGACGCCCGACCGCATCGTCCGCATCGAGGACGCCGCCGGCATGACGCTGCGGGCACCCGTCCTCGCGCGCCTGGCCGTCCCGGGGTTCGATAACTCGGCGATGGACGGCTACGCCGTCCGGCGCGCCGACGTCGCTGCGGCCGCGCCCGCGACACCGGTCGCCCTGCGGGTGGTCGCGGACCTCCCCGCCGGTAGCGCGCTGGACCCGCCGCTCGCCTCCGGGGAGGCGGCCCGGATCATGACGGGAGCGCCCGTCCCCTCCGATGCCGACGCGATCGTGCCGGTCGAGGACACCGCCGAAGGGCTGGACGGGCGGGTCGCGGTCACGGTGCTGCGGGCTCCCGCGCCGGCGGCGTTCATCCGCCGGCGCGGCGCGGACGTCGACGCCGGCGCGGAGGTGATCGCCGCCGGGCGCGACCTCGGACCGCTCGAGGTGGCCGCGCTCGCCGCGAGCGGTGCGACGGAGGTGACGGTGGCCGCCCCGCCGCGGGTGGCGGTGATCTCCACCGGGGCGGAACTGGATGCCGCCGGCGCGCGCGTCCGCCGCGGGCGCATCCCCGACTCGAACGGACCGCTGCTGGCGGCGCTCGCCCGCCAGGCGGGCGCGGAGGTGGTGCTCGTCACCCGGTCCGATGATCGGGAATCCGCGTTCCGTTCGGCGCTGACGGACGCTGCCGCGGCCGACGCCGACGTGATCATCACCTCCGGCGGCATCAGCGCGGGCGCGTTCGAGGTGGTCAGGAACGTGCTCGGCGGCACCGGCGACGGGTTCGTGCGGGTCGCGATGCAGCCGGGCAGGCCGCAGGGCTTCCTCGTGCTGCCCGGCGGCCGGCCGCTGTTCGCCCTGCCGGGGAACCCCGTCAGTGCCGCGGTGTCGTTCGAGGTGTTCGTGCGCCCGGCGCTGCGGCGGATGCGGGGGGATTCGGGGCTCCACCGGCCGGTGCTGCGCCTGCCCGCCGCCGAAGGGTGGGAGGCGCCGGCGGGGCGACGCCAGTATCTGCCCGCCGTCGTGGACCGGTCCGATCCCGCCCGGTGGACGGTGCGCCCCGCCGGTCCCGGCGGTTCCGGGTCGCACCTGATCGCCACCCTCGCCCGCGCCGACGGCTTCGCCGTCGTCCCGGCGGAGCGGGACCGGGTCGCCCCGGGGGATGCGGTGGATGTCATGCTGGTGCGATGAGCTTCGCGCACCTGGACGGCGAGGGCCGCGCGCGCATGGTGGACGTCACCGCCAAGGAGCCCGCCGTCCGCCGCGCCGTCGCGCGCGGACGGGTGCGATGCTCGGCCGAGGTCGTGGCGGCGCTGCGGGAGGGGACGGTGCCCAAGGGCGACGTGCTCGCCGTCGCGAGGATCGCCGGCATCCAGGCCGCCAAGCGCACCCCCGACCTGCTGCCCCTCGCGCACGTGATCGGCGTGCACGCCGCCGCGGTGGACGTGACCGTCACGGATGCCGGCGTCGAGATCGAGGCGCGCACGGCCGCGGCCGACCGCACCGGAGTGGAGATGGAGGCCCTCACGGCGGTAGCGGTCGCCGCCCTCGCCGTGGTGGACATGGTCAAGGGCATGGACCGGGCCGCGACCATCGAGCGGGTCCGCATCGTGCGGAAGGACGGCGGCCGATCCGGGACCTGGCTGCGTCCGGGCGAGGACGCCTGATGGCGCTGCTGCGGTACTTCGCCGCGGCCGCCGAGCTCGCCGGGCGCGACGAGGAGATCCGTTCCGAGTCGACCGTCGGGTTGCTCCGGCGCGGCCTCGCCGACGACCACCCGGCGCTCGGCGGCATCCTGGACCGGTGCGCGCTGCTCGTGGACGGCTCGCGCACCGACGACGACGCCCTCCTGAGCGCCGGCACTCGCGTGGATGTGCTGCCGCCGTACGCGGGCGGCTGATCCGGGCTAGTCGAGTCCCTTCCAGCGGGCCGTCCCGTCCGCCTCGATCTGCCGCTTCCACACGGGCAGCTCGTGCTTGACCCGCTCGATGACCTCCCGGCACGCGGTGAACGCCGCGTCGCGGTGCGCCGCCGCGACCACCACCAGCACGGCGTCCTCTCCCACGCGCAGACGCCCCACCCGGTGACGGACGGCCACCCGCACGTCCGGGCCGGGTGCGGCGGACCCCGCGAGCTCGTGCAGCATCCGTTCCGCGTCGGGGTGGGCGCTGTACTCGAGCGCCACCACCTCAGATGCCGCGTCCGGGTCGTGCGCGCGTACCACCCCGGCGAACGTCACGATCGCACCGTGCTCCGGGCCGGCGACGACGGCGCGAAGCACGCCTTCGTTCAGCGGCTCGGTGGTGATCGCCGCGTGCACGCACGTCATCGGTGGTCGCCGCCGTCGAGCTGATCCAGCGCATGAGGGGCGATCTGCAGGATCACGGCGATCCCGTCCGTCACCGCAGCGGCCGATCCCGGCAGGTTCACGACCAGGGCGGCGCCGGTCACGCCCGACACGCCCCGGGAGAGGACCGCGGCGGGCACGCGGGCGGCGCCGATTGCGCGGATCCGCTCCGCCAGGCCCGGGACCTCCCGCTCCACCACCAGCCGCGTGCCCTCCGGGGTGCGGTCGCGCGGCCCGATCCCGGTTCCTCCGGTGGTGACCACGAGCCGGGCGCCGTCCGCGACCGCGGCGCGGATCGCCGCGGCGACCTGCTCCGCGCCGTCGGGCACCACGCGGGCGGGCGGGCACGCGAACCCCGCCTCCCGCAGCGCCGCGACGGCGACCGGGCCCGCCGTGTCGGTGCGGGCGCCGGCGGCCGCCCGGTCGGAGACCGTGATCACCGCAGCGTTCCGCATCCTCCGATGCTACGGTCGTCGGTCGCCCTCAGCCCTTCGTCGACCCGGCCAGCAGGCCTCGCACGAAGTAGCGCTGCAGGGCGAAGAACACGATCAGCGGCACGATGATCGCAACGAACGCGCCCGCGGTCAGCAGCTGCCAGTCGTTGCCGCGGCTGCCGGTGATCTCCGCCAGCAGCTTCGTGATCGGCGCCACCGGGCCGTCGGCGAAGATCAGCGCCACCAGCAGGTCGTTCCACACCCACAGGAATTGGAAGATCGCGAACGACGCCACCGCCGGGAGGGTCAGCGGCAGCACCACGCGGAAGAAGATCTGGCCCCGGGAGGCCCCGTCCACGCGCGCCGCCTCGATGATGTCGGCCGGAATCTCCGACATGAAATTATGGAGCAGGTAGATGGCCAGAGGCAGAGCGAACATCGAGTGCGCGATCCAGACCTGCGCGTACCCGCCCGAGATCGCCAGCGGTCCGGTGATCTGCAGCCCCCACAGGTTGATCCCCTGCGAGAACGAGCGCAGCAGCGGGATCAGGGCCATCTGGATCGGCACGATCTGCAGCGCGAAGATGAAGATGAACAGCGTGTCGCGGCCCTTGAAGTCGATCCACGCGAACGCGTACGCGGCCAGGCACGCGATCGCCAGCGGGATCACGGTGGCGGGGATGGTGATCGCGATCGAGTTGATGAACGCGCTGGCCATCGTCACCTGGGAGTTGCCGGCTCCCAGGACCTGCACGTAGTTGTCCAGCGTCACCTGAGGGTCGGCGAAGAACGTCCACCAGCCCGTCGTCTTGATCTGCTGCTCGGGCCGGAACGAGGAGATGAACAGTCCCAGCGTCGGCACGGTCCACAGCACCGCGATGACGATGGCGGCGATCGATGCCCCCGGCTTGGAGAGCCGGGTGCGGGTGCGCCGGGCGGCGCCGCGCATCCCCCGCTCCCCGCGGGCGAACTGCTTCTCGGTGTCCTCGTCGACCGGGAGGTCGATCGGCATCACCTCGCTCATCGCACCTCCCGCTGTCGGGCGATCTGTCGCGCGTTGTAGATCACGATCGGCAGCACCAGGAGGAACAGCACCACCGCGAACGCCGCGCTCCGGCCGGCCTCGAACTTCGTGAACTGCGTGTACATCTCGTTCGCGATCACCGAGGTGCCGTAGGCGCCGGCCGTCATGGTGCGGACGATGTCGAAGACCTTCAGCGATGCGATGGAGATCGTGGTGAGCACCACGATGATGGCGGGCTGGATGGAGGGGACCGTGACGTTCCAGAACCGCTGCCACGCGTTGGTGCCGTCCAGCTGTGCGGCCTCGATCTGCTCTACGGGCACGCCCTTGATGGCCGCGGACAGCACCACCATCGCGAATCCGGTCTGCACCCAGATCAGGACGACGATGAGGAACAGGGTGTTCCACGGTTCCATCAGAAGCCACTGCTGGGGGGTGCCGCCGAACCACACGATGATCTGGTTCAGGAGGCCGATCTGCGGATACTCGGAGGCGCGGTACTCGTAGACGAAGCGCCAGATGATGGAGGCGCCGACGAAGGAGATCGCCATCGGCATGAACACCAGCACCTTATAGACCTTCTCGCCACGGGTCTGGTCGATGAATACGGCGTAGGCCAGTCCGATCGCGGTGGAGAACGTGGGGGCGATCAGCACCCAGACGATGGTGTTCACGACCGTGCGCAGCCCGTCGGGCTGCGTGAAGATCCACACGAAGTTGTCCAGCCCGACGAACTGGTTGCCGGCGGCGTTCATGAACGATCCGATGAACGTCTGGATGGACGGCAGGATCAGCCCCACCAGGAGCAGCAGCAGCGCCGGCGTCAGGAACGCGACCAGCTGGATGAAGTAGCCGGTGCCCGAGCGGGAGCGGAAGTCGATGACGAACATCACCGCGCCGACGACGGCGGCGGCCGCCGCCGCCCACCAGACCGAGTTGAACAGCAGGAACACCGCGGCCGGGATCAGCACGCACATCGCCAGTCGCGCCCACGTGTAGCCGCGGCCCTGGCGGGGAGCGACGTCGACGAGGAACAGGATCAGGGCGATGACGGCGAGGAACGCCACGACCACGACGACCGCCTGCAGCAGCGGGTGGAGAGTTCCTACCCAGGTGAAGAAGGCGGTCATGGCGCTCCCTCCGAGTGCGGCACCGGACTCGATGCCGGGAATCTAGCAGGATGGTGCGGGGGGGCCGCGCTCGCGGCGCGGCCCCCCCGCGAGGGTGTCGGCCTCAGCTGGACGGCCAGGCGGACTGGATCTGGGCGAGCACCTCGTCGGTGGGTGTGCCGCCGATCCACGAGACCATGCCCTTCCAGAAGGATCCGGCCCCCACGGCGCTGGGCATCAGATCCGAACCGTCGAACCGGAACGTGGTGTCGGGATCCTGCAGGATCTCGATGGCCTGCGTCAGGATGCCGCTGGACGCGTTCGCCGGGTCGAGTCCCTTGTTGGCCGAGATGACCCCTCCGAGCTTCACGCGCGTGTTGGCCCACTCGGGGCTCGACAGGTAGGCGAGGAACTTCTGCACCGCCGGCTTGTCACTGAATGCGCCGACGATCTCGCCGCCACCGGTGACCGCGGTGCTGCCCGCCTCCATGCCGGGGGTGACGAACGCCCAGACGTCTCCGTCCTCGGCCACGGTCCCGCCGGCGTCGCTGATGAACCCGTCGAAGAACGAGGCCTGGTGCGTCAGCGCGCAGGTTCCGTCCGCGACCGGGGCGGCCACGTCGCCGAACGCGGTCGAGTTGATGGACTGCACGTCGCCGAATCCGGCGTTCACGTACGCCGGGTCCAGCAGGATGTCACCGACGGCGTCGAACGCGTCCGCGATCCTCGGGTCGGTGAAGTCGATCTCCCCCGACACCCACTGGTCGTAGACCTCCGGACCGGACTGGCGCAGCACGAGGTCCTCGATCCAGTCCGTGCCCGGCCATCCGGTGGCGTCGCCCGAACCGAAGCCGGCGCACCAGGGCGCAGCCCCGGTCTTCTGCTGGATGGTCTGGGTGACCTGCAGCAGCTCGTCCCACGTCTGGGGGACTTCCACGCCCCATTCGGCGAATTTCGCCGGCTGGAACCAGACGAATCCCTTGACGCTGGCCATCAGCGGTGCGCCGTACAGGGTGCCGTCGACCGTGCCGTACCCGGCCCAGTCCTCGGACCAGTACTCGGACACGTTGGACTGGACCTCGGCGGGAGCGGGCTTCAGGTAGCCGCGCGTGGCGAGGTCGGCCAGCAGACCGGGCTGCGGGAAGATCGCCACGTCGGGCGGGTTGCCGCCCTGTGCGCGAATCCCGATCTGGGACTCGAACTCCTTGCTCGACTCGTACTTGACCGTGATGCCGTTCTCCGTCGCCCAGTCCGCCCAGGACTGCTCGAGCAGTTCGGCCTCGGTGTCGGCGATGGTGCCGTACACCGTCACCGTGTTGTCGCCGGTGGCGCTTCCGCTCCCGCTGCCGGCGCAGCCCGCGAGCGCGAGGGCGGCGACGCCGGCCAGCGCGATGGGGGCGACGACCCGGCGCCGCTGTGATCTCACCATGTGATTCCTCCTCCTTGAGTGCGCAGGTGACTCATGCCTCGCGCATCGCTTCCGCTCAGGAACCGATTCCGGGATAACGTAATCGAAGTCCCCGGCATCCACAACAGGCCTTGGGATTCCCGAGGAAAAGTGCTAAGGAACCGGTTCCACATTCTCGCTCGTCTCTGCTCTACACTGGGCGCTGATGGCCGTCGAACGACGGGAGGCGAGGCGGACATGGGCGGACTGGCGGACGTCGCGCGCAGCGCCGGGGTGTCGAAGGCGACGGCCAGTCGCGCCCTCAGCGGCGCCGGCTACGTGGCACCCGCCACGCGCCGGCGGGTGGCGGAGGCCGCGACCGCGCTCGGCTACGTGCCCTCCACGACGGCGCAGGGGCTGGCCACCGGCAGGACGCGCGCCGTCGCCGTGGTCATGCCGTATGTCGACCGCTGGTTCTTCGCGGGCGTCCTGGAGGGCATCCAGTCCGCGCTCCTGGAGCGCGGACTGGACCTCGTGCTCTACACCGCCCGGCCCGGGACGCCGGCGCGCCACCGGATCCTGGCGGAGTTCCTCGCGCGCACCCGCTTCGACGGGCTAATCGCGGTGGGACTGGACCCCGACTCCGGCGAGCGGGAGCGGATGCTGACCCTCGGCAAGCCTCTGGTCACCGTCATCGGTGACGGCACCGCGACGGCGGCCGTCACCCTCGACGACACCGACGCCGGCCGGCGCGCGACCACGCATCTGATCGGCCTCGGGCACCGCTCGATCGTCTTCCTGGGCGCCGGCGGGCACACGCACTGGCCCCATGTCGAGTCCGCCCGGGTCCTCGGCTACCTCGAGGCGATGCGCGCCGCGGGACTGGGGGAGCGCGCCCGCCACGCCCGGTGCGAACTGACCCTTCCGGCAGGGTACGCGGCCGCGGTCGACCTGCTCAGCGAGCCGGGCGACCGGCCGACCGGCATCGTCGCCGCGTGCGACGAGGTCGCCATCGGGGCGATCGTGGCCGCCCGGCGGCTGGGCATCCAGGTGCCGTCGCGGCTGAGCGTGATCGGCATCGACGATCACGAGTACGCCGAGATGTTCTCCCTCACCACGCTGCACCAGTCGCCACGCGACCAGGGCGCGCAGGCCGTGGCGATGCTGATGGACCGCATCGAGGATCCCACCCTGCCGCCCGAAGAGGTGCGGCTGAAACCCCGCCTCGTGGTGCGCAACTCCACCGCGCCGGCCGACCCCGCCGCATCCGCCATCCTCGCCGACAGCGGGTTCTTCCCCCGCGACGACGATCGATGACGCGCCCGGATCAGCCGAGCAGCCTGCTGTAGATCGGGCTCCGCTCCATAGCGGCCCGTGCGGCCTGCGCACGCCCGTCCTCCGTCGCCATCCCGTCGATGACCGCGTACTCGGCGTCGGTCACCGCGGTGCCGGGCAGCGACCGACCCCGGTCGATCGCCTGCTTCCCCGTCCGCACGGCGTAAGCGGCGTGCACGCAGGCGAGCACCCTGCGCGGCGACCCGGATGTCCGCCGCGAGCGCCGGTTCCAGCCCCCGCCGACGCACGTGCCGTTGATGGCGCGATGACCGGGATCTCGAGCGCCTCGAGGGCGTCCAGCGCTGCTCGCGCATCGGACAGCCACGAGGCGAGACGGTCTCGTTCCTTCAAACCGACCGCCGCGCAGAACATCCTGCCGGCGCCGGTGAGGCGGGACCGGCTCCGCCCGGCTCCGACATCCACCATGTCAGCGGGTCAACCGGTCGCGGCGGACGATGATCTCGTCGAGGTCCGCGCGGGTGGTTCGGAAGGCGTTGGCCGGGTGGTCGGCATCCTCCCAACCGAATGCGACCCCGGCGATCACGACTTCGTCGTCGGGAAGCTCCAGCGCCGGGCGGACCACATCGGAGCGCCCGCCGATCGCCGCCAGGGCTATCGAGCCGAGCCCGAGCGAGCGGGCCGCCAGCACCAGATGGGCGATGTAGGCGCCCGTGTCGACGTATGCGTAGGAGCCGAGCAGGGTGGTGGAGGTGATGATCGCCAGGTGCGGCGCCCCGAAGAACCGGTAGTTCTCCCATGCCTGCTCGAGCCGGCGCTGCCGGTCCTCACGCGAGATCCCGAGCGCACCGTACAGGGCGTACCCCGACCCGCGTCGCCGATCCTGGTGCACACCCGTGTACCGCTCGGGCTGGGGGACGTCGAACTGCTCCGGGACGGCCTTGACCTCCATCATCCGGCTCGACAGGTCCGCGACCGCTTCCCCGCCGAGCAGGTAGGTGCGCCAGGGCTGCACGTTGCACCAGCTCGGGGAGAGCTGCGCGGTCTGCAGCAGCTCGTCGATCACCTCGTCGGGTACGGGTTCGGGCAGGAACCCGCGGGTGCTGTGCCGGCTGGTGACCAGCGCCCGGAACATCTCCGCCGTGTCCGTCGTCGTCGCCATCGGGCACTCCTCTCCGCCCGGCTCACGGCCCGGCGCCACATCCTCATGCTGGGACTCAGGGTGCCCCAGCGGGTTCGCCGGGTCAAGCGCGCGACGATCAGGCGCGTCGGCGCGCTATCCGCATCCCGGCGCCGGCCGCCACCAGCCCGAGTGCCAGCACGCCGACCCAGGCGGCGGCGGTGCCGTCCTGCCCCGTGGCGGCCAGCGCGCCGCCGCTCCGTCCGGCCGCCGCCGCGGTGGGCGCGGCGATGGTCAGGGCTGTCCATCCGATCACCGCACCGGTGACGTCCAGGACGACCAGCCGGTGGGTCCCGGTGGCGCCGGCGGGCAGTATGACCGTGACGGTGCCGTCGGCGGCGACGCGATGCCATCCCAGGTCGATGGGCGTCGAGTGCAGCCACACGCTCACCCACTGTCCGGCATACCCCCGCCCGACCTGGATGGTCACGGTCGCTCCGGCGACCGGATCCCCGCCGACCAGGGTGACGGCGTCGCGCACCTCCGGCGTCAACTCGTCCTCGCCCGCGGGCTCGGGCGACTGGGCGGGGGGCTCCGGCAGGGTGGCGGGGTCGGCGACGGTGACGGGGATGCGGATCTCGGTGCCCGTCTGCGGCGCCTGCAGTACCACGTCCACCAGCCCGACCACGTCCCCGGGAACGCGCAGCGACACCTGCGCGGCGCCGGCGGCGACCGGGACAAGGTCGAACACCGCGGTGCTCCCCGCCACACTGGCCAGGAGCGTCGTGGTCGCGGGCGCGCCCAGGGACGTCAGGTCGATGCCCGACACGGTCAGCGCGAGGTCCTGTCCCGGCACCATCGCCGACGAGGGCACGCCGGTCACCTGAGCGCTGCGGCTCGCGAAGTCGGGAGCGAGGCGCGGATGCTGCTGCAGATACGCGATCCACGCATCCCGGTCGATGAGTCCGGAGTCGCGGGTGTCGGTGCCGGAACGGAACGCGGTGAAGTTGTCGCCGCCTTGCAGCAGGAAGTTGAACGAGCCGATCCGGTACTGGCCGGCCGGGTCGATCGGCACGCCGTCGATCCGCACGCCCGTGATGCGCGAGCCTCGCGGCTGGGACGAGTCGTACGTGTACGCGACGTTCTCGGACAGCCCGAGCTGCAGGTAGGGACGCGACGACCCGTCCGGCTGCCACTGCTGCTCCAGGGCCTCGACGAACTGCTCCCCCGTCAGGGTGGTGGTCCACAGGTTGTTGACGAACGGCAGGACGGCGTTCGCCTCGGCGTAGGTCACCACGCCGTCGGGCGAGTAGAGCAGGTCGGCACGCAGCCCGCCCGGGTTCACGACGCCGATCTCGGCACCGCCCCGAGCCGGGTCGGCGAGGGTGTCGACCAGCGCGTCGGCGACCAGGTTGCCGAGGGTCGACTGAGCAGCGCGGTTGTCGCGGGAGCCCCCCGCGTACCCGCCGGACCCGTAGGACCCGCCGCTGAACGCGGTCGTGATGTCCGCCGTGACCGATCCCACCGGCTGCGCCCCGACCACCGCGGCGGCGGCCAGCGCGTCCTGTGTGATCCGGGACACCTCCGCCACCCGCGGGTACTCGGCGATCAGCTCCGCGTCCGCCGCCGTGGTGCGGGCGATGTTCGCGGCCTGGTAGGCCTCGATCTCCCCGGTGTCCGAATCCAGTTCGAGCACCACCTGACCGATCTTCTCGCCGTAGTTGCCCGTCTGCACCACCGGTCGAGTGCGATCGGTACCGGGCACCGGCGCATCCCACGCGTACGACTTGTGCGTGTGACCGGTGAGGATCACGTCCACCTCGGGAGAGGTGTCCTCGACGATCGCGGCGAACTGTCCCCCGAGCGCCAACTCGTCGTTCAGGTCATGCGTGGGCGACGCGCTGTCGACGGCTCCGTCGTGGTACTCCGCGACGATCAGATCGACGTCCGCCGGCAGCTCTGCGACCACGCGGTTCACCGCCGCCACCGGGTCCCCGAACTCCACGGTCGCGATCCCGCCGGGCGAGACCAGGCTGGCGGTCTCCTTCGTGACCGTGCCGATGATCGCGACGCTGACGCCGTCGACCTCCACGATCGCGTACTCGTCCAGAACCGGATCGGTCGTCCCCTTGGCGTACACGTTCGCACCCAGATACGGGAAGTCCGCGGCATCCGCGACCCGCCCGGTCAGGTCCTCGAGGCCCCTGTCGAACTCGTGGTTGCCGGCCGCGGACGCCGCGAGATCCAGGGCGTCCAGGACGTCCAGGGTGGGCTGGTCGTCGGCGTAGGCGGAGGCGAACACCGAGGCGCCGATATTGTCGCCGGCGGACAGGAACAGCGTGTTCTCCTCGCCGTATTCGGCGCGCAGCCGCTCGATGGTGCCGGCGAACTTCACCGTGTTCGCGTCGATCCGGCCGTGGAAGTCGTTGATGTTCAGCAGGTTCACCGCGACGGTCGGGTCGACATCGATGCCCACCACGATCGGGTCGTGGTCGCTCGAGCGATACGGATCGGCCCGGTAGAAGTCGGTGACGTTGTAGTTGTGGCGGCTGTACTCCAGCGCGACCGACTCCCCGGCATTGATGTTCCAGATGTCGACCCCGGTGACCCGTGTCGCCGCGGCGGGCGAGGCCAGGATGTGATCCAGCGATCCGCTCGCGCCCGAGAACGAGTACGAGTACTCGCCCGTGTCCGCGCCGAGGTCCTGGTAGCCGGCGTCGTAGAGGACCTGCATCGGGTCCTCCTGCGAGTACGCGTTGAAGTCGCCGAGGAGGAAGACCCGGTCGGTGCCGGCCGCCGCCCGCCGCGCTGCGGCGAACTTCACGAGAGCGTCGGCCTGCGCGATGCGGGAAGCGTTCCAGGCCCCCTGCCCGTCGCCCTGATCCGCCTCGGCGCCCGTGGCCGACCCCGCGCTCTTGGACTTGAAGTGGTTCACGATCGCGATGAAGGAGTCGGCGTCGTCGCCCCCCGTGGGACGGAACGTCTGCGCCAGCGGCGGCCGTGCGTTCACGAAGGCGGAGTCGTCGAGGATGACGGATTCGCCGACCGGGGAGACCGCCGCGGTGCGGTAGATGAAGGCCGTGCGGATCACGTCCTCGCCGGCAGGGACCGTCGCCGGCGAGGGGACGTACGACCACTCCTCCGCTCCGAGTGCGGCGTTCAGTGCCGCCACGAGGGCGGCGACCGCGGCATCCCGACCCTCGCCCGCGACGGTGGAGTTCTCGATCTCCTCCAGCGAGACCACTTCGGCGCCGAGAGCGTTGATGGCCGCGATGATCTTCGCCTGCTGCCGTTCGAGGTCCTCGGGCTCGGCCGCGCCGCGTACGGCGGGGTCGGTGCACGTGTTCACGGTGACGGGGTCGCCGGCGCGGTCCGCGTAGTAGGTGCACGTCGCTCCGGCGCCCTCGGCGTCCTGCCCCGTGGTGGTGAAGTAGTTGAGCACGTTGAAGCTCGCGAGCTGGATGTCGCCGCCGACGTTCTCGGGAGCGTCCGTGCGGACCGAGGAGAAGGTCGCCGGCAGCGGGTCGCCCGCGCGAACCTGGCTCGTGGGCTGCAGCTTCCACTGACTGTTTCGGTAGTCCAGCACCACCGGCGCGACGAAGTCGACGGCGGCACCCACGGTGACGGTGGTGTCGGTGAGGTACGGCAGCGGGATCGCCTTGTTGGTGCTGCCGCCGAGGAAGTTGATGGACGCGCCGTCGTCCAGCGTGACGGCGCGGGCCGCGTTCGTCGCCACAGCCTCGGTGTAGGCGGGCGTACCCGAGCGGGCCACCTCGGTCGGGGTGATCAGCGGCCCGGCGCCGATGGCGAGGCCGATCTCCGCGTACTGATTCGTGGAGTAGGTGTTGGTGACTGTGTAGGGACCTGCCGGATCCAGCAGCATCCCTTCGAGCGCCTCGCGATCCATCGCGGACGACGGCACCGCGGCGGTCACCGGCGTCGGAGGCGTCGCGGGGTCGGTCACCGCGAGGATGCCGCCGGTGCCGGGCGTGATCTCCGTCAACCCGTAGTACTCGCTGACCTGTCCGCTCACCTCGAGGTGAGCGCCCACGGCGACCCCGGCGGTCGCGGTGGCGCCGGCGTAGACGAAGATCGCATCGGACGCGGTGTGCATCGCGAGGTCGATGGCGCCGCCCGTGCCGGGGGTCTGCAGGTAGAAGCCGTTGAAGCCGCCCGAGGGGTACGCGGCGGTGACGACGCCCCGCACGGTCACTGTCTGCCCTACCAGCGGGCTCGCGTCCCCCGTTCCCTGCACGGCCGCGATGGGGGTGGTCGTCGCCGCCGCCGCAGCTGGAGCGAGGGCCGGCGTCGAGTCCGCCCGCCGATCGGATGGATCCGGAGTCGCCGCGGCATCCGGGGTCGGCGTCGGCGTCGGCGTCGGCTCAGGAGTCGCCGCCGGCGAGGGGGACGGCTCGACAGCGGCGTCAGCCGCGAGAGACTCGGGCGCGGGTGCAGAGGTGGGGGCCGGCGCCGGCTCGTCCGTCGCGAACGCGGGCGCAGCGGGCGAGGCGCACAGCAGGACCGCGGCGAGGGCGGCGACGGCGAGGCGGGCGGGATGCTGCGAGCGGGGCATGGCTCTCCTGCGAGTTTCCTGAGGGGACGGAAGGAGGCTATGCGCCCAGGACCGGCGCCCGTCTTACCGGCAGGTGACGATCAGGTGAGACTTCTCTCATCCACCCTCCCGACAACGCAGCAGGACCCCGGATGCGGCGGCATCCGGGGTCCTGCTGCGCAGTGGAGCGTCTACTTCAGGGTGACGCTGGCACCGGCCTCTTCGAGCGCGGCCTTCGCCTTGTCTGCCGTCTCCTTGTTCGCGCCCTCCAGCACGGCCTTGGGCGCGCCGTCGACGACGGCCTTGGCCTCGCCGAGGCCGAGCGAGGTCAGCTCGCGCACGACCTTGATGACCTGGATCTTCTTGTCGCCCACGGTCTCGAGGATGACGTCGAAGGAGTCCTTCTCCTCGACGACCTCCTCGCCGCCCTCGGCGCCGCCGGCCGCGGGAGCGGCGGCGACGGCCACGGGAGCCGCGGCGGTGACCTCGAAGGTCTCCTCGAACTTCTTGACGAACTCCGACAGCTCGATGAGCGTGAGCTCCTTGAACGCGTCGAGCAGCTCGTCGGTGCTGAGCTTTGCCATGATGATTCTCCTTGGGTGGGGTATGTCCGGCCGCGCGCCGTTCAGGCCGCGGACTCCTGCTTCTCGCGCAACGCGTCCACGGTGCGCACGGCCTGTGCCAACGGAGCGTTGAACAGGTATGCGGCCTGGAACAGCGATGCCTTCATCGCGCCGGCAAGCTTCGCGAGCAGCACCTCGCGACTCTCGAGGTCGGCGAGCTTGGTCACGTCCGCCGCGCTCAAGGGGGCGCCGTCGAAGAAGCCCCCCTTGACCACGAGTTGCGGATGCGCCTTGGCGAAGTCCCGCAGACCCTTCGCGACGGCGACCGGGTCGCCGTGCACGAACGCGATGGCCGACGGACCCTTCAGGTCGTCGTCCAGCGCCGAGATCCCCGCGTTGTTCGCGGCGATCCGGGTCAGCGTGTTCTTCACCACGGCGTAGTCCGCGTCGTCGCGGATGCTGGCGCGCAACTGCTTCAGCTCGGCGACGGTCAGACCGCGGTATTCGGTCAGCAGCACGGCGGTCGAGCCTTCGAAACTCTTCGTCAGCTCGGCGACCGCCGCTTCCTTCTGCGCCATGGTCACTCCTTCTCTGCGTCACGCATCGCGGTGGCGATGCGCCGCCGGTGCCCGCCGCCGGTCCGTCAGGGCGCAGAAAAAAAGCTCTCTGCGCGCGCAGAGAGCTTCACCCTGTGGGGGATACGGCACCTGCGCGGGCCCCTGAACGGATCAGTGCTTCGATCGCGGCGCGCTGGCGCACCACGACGACCGGCGGTCTTCGGCACGGCCAGCGTACGCCATCCGCGGACCCCCGACAACTCGCCGACATGACTCATGAAGGACGTCCGGGATCAGCAGCGCTTGCCTCAGACGAGACGCTTGCCTCGGCTGAGAATGGTCCGCGTAGCGGCGGGCGGTTCCCTGACTGTGTGAGCAGAAGGTTGGCGATGGCCGCGCGCCGTGAGATCACGAAGAAGTACGCCCGCGAGTACGCGAGAGCGGGAAGGGTCGAGAAGGGGCGACTGCTTGACGGCCTGGCGCAGGCGCCCGGGGTGGACCAACGCAACCGCGACTGGGTCCGCCGCCACGCGTTCCGCTACCGCTACGAGACCGACACCGAGCTGCGGCTGCTGGACGAGCTTCACGGCTCCGTGACGTGGAGTCCCTGTCAATACAGAATCCGCTCGCGCTCCATTCGGTCTAGTTCGGGCTCGGTCACGCCGAGCACCTCGCGCAAGACCTCCCGCGTGTGCTGCCCAAGCATTGGAGGCGCTTCATAACGGAAGGCTTCGACTTCGGAGAACGTAGCGGGAATGCCCGGCATAGTCCGGCGGCCGATTTCCGGATGTTCCATCTCCCAGAAATAACCACGAGCGGCCAAGTGCGGGTCCTTCACCCATTCCGACAGTGCGAGAACTGGTGCGGCGGGAACTCCCGCTGCTTGCAGGTTATGGAAAAGCTTATCTCTGTCCATCGTCTGAGTGGTCTGCGCAACCAGGCGATCCAGGTCGTCCCGATGCGCCCACCGCGCGTACTGGTCGGCGAAGCGCTCGTCGGTCGCCCAGTCGGGAAGGCCGAGAACCTCTCGCAGACCGGTCCACTGAGAATCGTCCTGCACCGCTATGGCGATCCAGCAATCGTCCCCCTTACACGGATAGGTTCCGTGTGGGGCCATAGAAGGATGCTCGTTGCCCACCCGACCGAGATCCCGGCCATTCATGGCGTATTCGATGTACCACTCGGGAATCGTCCCCGCGACGGCGTCCGACATGCCTGCGTCGATCCACTGGCCCTCTCCCGTCTTCCTGGCCTGGCGCAATGCAGACAGAGTCAAGAATCCCAGAACGTTCGCGACGCTGTAGTCCGGCCACGTGCCCCCCACCTGCCTGTTGGGTCGTCCCGCGGGATGTCCGGACGCGTGGCTAAAACCGATCGTTCCGAGCGCCATCGGACCCCACCCGACCCAGTCCTTGGTAGGTCCGGTGCGTCCGAGCAATGAGACTGAGAGCAGGACCGCGGCAGGATTGGTCCGACGCACCTCATCCCACGTCAAACGGAACTTCTCGATGTCAGGACCCTTGAACGCCTCGACGACGATGTCGCTCTTGGCGATGAGCCGGTGCGCGAGTTCGACCCCTTCCTGCGTCCCGAGGTTGAGCGATATCGACTTCTTCGAATAGTTCAGCCAGTTGTAGGTTGCATTGCGTTCAAGACCAGTGATTCCGTCGGCTGGACCGCCCGATGGAAGTACCCGCATTGTGTCCGGGTACACGCGGCTCTCCACCCTGATCACCTCGGCACCGAGCGCTGCGAGCCACAGAGTGGTCTGGGGCGCGTTAATGATCCATCCGAAATCCGCTACCCGGACGCCCTCAAGCGGTAAGCGCTGTGTCATTGGTCCTCCTGTGGAATAGCGTTAGCATCTGTCAGATCACGCCCTGAGCCGACAGATGAGCGAGATCTGCGACGGTGTAACCCAACTCATTGAGCACCTGCTGCGTGTGCTCGCCAAGCAAGGGGGGGCGCTCGGTGCGAAAGGGTGTGCCCGTCATTCTCGCCGGCGCGCCAGGTACCGTTATCCGGCCGGCCACCGGGTGTTCGACCTCGACGAAGACCGCGCGTTCGACGGCGGTTGGGTGGTTCATCGCCGCGGGGATGTCATACACGGGTCCGGCGGTCACACCCTGTTCCTGGAGGAGCCTCACAATTTCCTCGGCAGGGTGTTCCAGATACCACTCCTTGAGCATCATCTGCAAGTAGTCCATGTTCGCCATCCGATCGTGAATGGTTTCGAACAGTGGACCCTCCGCCCACTCGGGGTAGCCCATCGCCGCCTTTACGCCCGCCCAGTGCGCATCGTTCACGATCAAGACATACACATACGCGTCCTCCGCGGGTTCCGGTTGCATGGGGATCGCGACATCCGCGAGCATCCGCCCTGGGCCCTGACCGGCGAAGACGTACGGGCCTGCCTCCATCTTGAGGTTGTTCGCGAGTGTCTCCATGCCACTGACGTCCACCCACTGACCATGACCGGTCACATCGCGATCGAAGATCGCCACAATCGCGCATTCCGCCGCGGACTGCCCGGCCATGACTTCCGCAACCCGACCGGGCGCGTGAGATGGCGGTTCGCCGGGGTCGGACATCGTAAAGGTGTAGTAGCCGACACCACTCGCAGCAAAGGTCACCAAATCGGTTGCAAGATATGAGCTGTAGGGCCCGGTCTGACCGAATGGCGTGACCGACACGAAAACAAGTCCCGGATTGTCGGCGCGCAACTCCTCGTAGCCGATTCCGTGCGCAGCCATCCAACCCGGTTCGTGGTTCTCGATGAGAATGTCGGCCGTTCCGACCAACTCTCGAAATAGACGCGCACCCGTGCTGGTGCCAACATCCAGGGTCACACTCCGCTTACCCATGTTGTGGTAGAAAAACAACCCGCTCATCTCCAGGTGCGGTACATCACCCGGGAAGGGCGGCTGACGTCGAGATGGATCCCCCGTGCCGGGTGGCTCAATCTTGATAACGTCCGCCCCCATAGCGGCCAACAGCTTTCCTGCATGGGGACCGGATACCATGTCCGCGATTTCGATGACCCGGAGATCGCTCAACGGCCCGTCAGCCATTTCTGCGCCTTCCTCGACGGTGAGGTTTCAGAACGTGCCTCAACATTGAGGTGTGAAGACGTTATCCCGCGCCCGCAATGCGCGCAAGCCCATTACAGGTCACAGGACGCAACACGCCCTGGCGGGATGGGATCGTCGGCGCGGAGTCCTACGCTCGGAGGGTGTCGCCCGACCTGTCCCGCCGCATCGTCGCCGACGCGCGCGACCGGGTGGCGTGGACACGGGCTCGGTCCCGGGGGATCACCGCCACGGATGTCGCGGGCCTGAGCAGCGCCGCGGTGGTCGCGCGGGTGGCGCGCGACAAGCTCATCGGCTCCGACTTCTCGGGCAACGCCTACACCGTGCACGGACGGCGACGGGAGCCGCAGATCGCCCGCTGGGTCGCGGCCACGCACGGCATCGAGCCGTCCACGGCGTGCTTCCACGCGGCCCGGGAGACGCGGCATCTCGCCACTCCGGACGGGCTCGCCGAGGACCCGTCCGGCCGGATCGTGCTGTGCGAGATCAAGACGACGAACAAGACCTGGCGCAGCATCCCGCGGTCCTACCTGCGGCAGGTGTGGTGGCAGCAGTACGTGCTGGGCGCCGAGCGGACGCTCGTGGTGTGGGAGCAGCACGACGGGTTCGTTCCCACCGCAGACGAACCTCGCTGCGCGTGGGTCGACCGCGACGCGGAGCAGATCCGGAGCCTGATCGGCCTCGCCGATGCGGTGATCGACGAGCTGCATCGTCGGTGGGCGGCCGACCGGCCGCCGGCGGAGACCGGCCCGCACTCCGGGCGGCGCGCATTGGCTCTTGCCGACTGAGCCACCTGTTTGAGCCGACTGAGCCACCTGTTTGACGCGGGTCAACAATGTGCATATTGTTGACCCATCTCAACCGTTGAGCTTCGTCAACGGTGCGCCGATGTCGCCGCGGCCTCCTGTCCCGAAGGATCGTCATGTCCGCATCCCCCACCACCGCCGCTCCCGCTGCCGGCACCCGGATGTCCCAGCGCGAGGTGCTCGAAGCCCTGTCCGGACTGCTCCTGGGCATGTTCGTGTCGATGCTGGCCGCCACGGTGGTCTCGACCTCGCTCCCGATCATCGTCAATGATCTCGACGGCGATCAGACCGCGTTCACCTGGGTCGTCACATCCACCCTGCTGACCACCGCGATCGCCACCCCCATCTGGGGCAAGCTCGCCGACCTGTTCAACCGGAAGATGCTGTTCCAGCTCTCCCTCGTCCTGTTCGTGGTGGCCACCGCTGCCGCGGGCCTGTCCCCGAACATCGAGATGCTCATCGCGTTCCGCGCGCTCCAGGGGATCGGCGCGGGAGGCCTGGCCGCCCTCAGCCAGGTGCTGATGGCCGACATCATCAGCCCGCGCGAGCGGGGCCGGTACATGGGCCTGTTCGGCGGGGTCATGGCGCTGGCGACGATCGGCGGCCCGCTCCTCGGCGGCGTGATCACGGACGCCTGGGGATGGCGCTGGAACTTCTACGTCGCGCTGCCGGTCGCGGTCGCCGCCCTCATCATCGTGCAGCGCACCCTCCGCCTCGGCGATCGCGAACGCCGCAAGGTCTCCATCGACTACCTGGGCATCGTGCTGCTGGCCGCCGCGGTCTCGTCGCTGCTCATCTGGGTCACCCTGGCGGGGTCGAGTTTCGACTGGTGGAGCATGGAGACCCTCCTGATGGTCGGGGGCGGCGTGCTCGGGGTGATCGCGTTCGTCATCGTCGAACTGCGCTCCCCCGATCCGCTGGTGCCGCTGACACTGTTCCGCGACCGAACGTTCACCCTGTCGGTACTGGCATCGATCGCCACGGGCATCGCGATGTTCGGCGCGACGGTGTTCCTCAGCCAGTACATGCAGCTCGCCCGCGGCGCCACGCCGACGGAGGCGGGTCTGATGACCCTGCCGATGATCGGGGGGATGCTGCTGGCCTCCGTCCTGATCGGAGCCCTGATCACCCGCTACGGACACTGGAAGCCCTACGTCGTCCTCGGCTCCGTCATGATGATCGCCGGAACCTACCTGCTGTCGACGATCGCGTACGACACCCCGTTCGTCTTCGTCTCCGTCTACATGTTCCTGCTGGGCGCGGGTGTGGGCATGACGATGCAGAACCTCGTGCTCGTGGTGCAGAACACCGCCGACCCCCGGCAGATCGGCGCGGCCAGCTCCGGCGTCACCTTCTTCCGGAGCCTGGGCGGCACCGCCGGGGTGTCGGTGATGGGCGCCGCGCTGGCGACCCGCGTGGCCGACTTGATCGACGGCCGCCAGGGCGACATCATGGCGACGCTCGCCTCGCTCGGGCCGGTCGGGGCGGAGTGGGCTGCGAAGCTGCAGTCCGGGGCGATTCCGCGCGTCGCCGAGATGCCCGACGCACTCCGGGTGATCTTCGAGGACATGTACGCCAACGGGATCTCGCACTCGTTCCTGATCGCGGTGCCGTTCGCCGTGCTCAGTCTCATCGCCATCCTCTTCCTGCCGAACACGCCGCTGACGCGCATGACGACCGCTGAGAGGCTGCAGGCCAGCGAAGCGGACCTCGCGACGGTCTCCGTGCCGGAAGCGATGGAGACCCTCACCGCGACCGGCAGCGTCCCGGTCGCCTCCCACGCGGACGGGAACGGTCGGCGTGCCCGTCGGAGCCGGCGCCCATGACGTCCCCCGCCGCGGAGGAGATCGACCAGCGCCGCCATGCGGTGGTGCGGGACCTGGAGGCCGCGTTCGCCGAGCTGATGGCGACGCTGCGCAACGCCTACGCGCAGGCCGCCGAGGCGGCCAGTCCCGGGATGCTGCCGGGCACGTTCAAACTCCTGACCGTCATCGACCGCACGGGTCCGGTGACCGTCTCCGCCCTGGCCGAACGACTGGGCTCGGACAAGGGCCTGATCTCCCGGACGGCGACCGAACTGGAGGACCTCGGTCTGGTCGTCCGCCGGGCGGATGCCACCGACGGCCGCATCCGCCTCATTGCGGTGACTCCCCTCGGGCGCGAGCGCCTCGAGGTGGCGCGGGTACCCTACCTGACCCGGATGGCCGAGATCATCGCGGACTGGCCGCTGTCGTCGGTGGAGCGGCTGACCCACCTGCTGCACGCGCTGGCTGCGGGGGAGACACCCGCGCTGTGACAGCAGGGCGTTCCCCGGCGGACGCGGACGCGTAACACGGTCGAGACATAGTGGGGATTGACTGGAGCCGTCCCCGGCGGCGCCGCCGTCGGCCGTCCCGCCCACGCGGAAGGAGCGATCGATGAGAGTGCGCCCGCCCCGGTCGTCATCTCCGGCCGAGGGCGTCGACGCCACCGTGGCGATCCCCGCGACCATGCGGGCCGCCATCTTCGACCGGTTCGGAGACCCCTCTGTCCTGCACCCCGCGACCGTGCCCGTACCGGAGCCGGTGCTCAGCGAGGTGCTGGTTCGGGTGGTGGCGGCCGGCGTCAACCCGATCGACGCGAAGACCCGCCGCGGGGCCGGCGTCGGACCCGCACTGACCGCGTTCCCCGCCGTCCCGGGGTACGACTTCAGCGGCGTGGTGGCGCGGGCTCCCTACGAGACGCATCCCTTTCCCGCCGGCACCGCCGTGTTCGGGATGACCTCGTTCCCGCGAACCGGCGGGAGCTACGCCGAGTACGCGGTGGTGCCCACGCTGTCTCTGGCTCCGAAGCCCCCGTCCCTGTCGCACGCGGAGGCGGCCGGCGTGCCGCTGGCCGCGCTGACGGCATGGGGACTCGTGGTCGAGACCGCGCACGCCCACGAGGGCCAGCGGGTGCTGATCCACGCCGCGAGCGGCGGGGTGGGGCACTTCGCCGTGCAGTTCGCGCGGTACTTCGGGGCTCACGTCACCGTCACCGGTTCGGCCCGGAACACCGGCTGGCTGCGCGATCTCGGAGCCGCGGTGGTGATCGACCGCACCGCGACGCGGTTCGAAGACGTCGTCAGCGATGTCGACGTGGTCGTCGACCTGGCGGGCAACAATCACGACGACACCGGCGCGCGGTCGCTGACGGTGTTGAGGCCCGGCGGGCTCTACATCGCGGTGCCGACGGGCGCCTGGCCCGGCTATGCGGATGCCGCGGCGCTGGCCGGCGTTCGCGCGACCTCCTACCGCGTGGTGCCCGATGGCGGAGCGCTCGCGACGATCGGACGGCTGCTGGAATCCGGGTCGGTGCAGGTGTTCGTCGATCGCGTGCATCCGCTGGCCGACGCCGCGCAAGCCCACCGCGAGATCGAGACGGGGCATACGCGCGGGAAGATCGTGCTGCGAGTCAGCGACGACTGACGACGAGGGGCCCCGCCGTACGGCGGGGCCCCTCGTCGTCCGTCGCGTCAGAACGCGGCGACATCCAGCGGGATGCCCGGCCCGAACGTGGTCGACAGGGCGCCCTTCTGGATGTAGCGGCCCTTGGAGCTCGACGGCTTCAGCCGGACGATCTCATCCACCGCGACGCGCAGGTTCTCCTCCAGCTGCTCCTCGGAGAACGACGCCTTGCCCACCACAAAGTGGACGTTGGCGTGCTTGTCCACGCGGAACTCGATCTTGCCGCCCTTGATCTCCTCGACGGCCTTGGCCGGGTTGGGCGTGACCGTCCCGGTCTTCGGGTTCGGCATCAGTCCGCGGGGACCGAGCACCTTCCCGAGCCGGCCGACCTGGCCCATGAGTTCGGGCGTGGCCACGGCGGCGTCGAAGTCCGTCCAGCCGCCGGCGACCCGCTCGATGAGCTCGGCACCGCCGACCTCGTCGGCTCCTGCCGCAGCCGCCGCCTCGGCGGCTGGTCCGGTCGCGAACACGATCACGCGGGCCGTCTTGCCGGTGCCGTGCGGCAGCATGACGGTGCCGCGCACCATCTGATCCGCCTTGCGGGGATCGACGGAGAGCTTCAGTGCGACCTCGACGGTCGAGTCGAACCGGGTCGACCCGGTCGCCTTGGCGAGCGCGACGGCCTCACGGGAGGTGTACACGCGGTCGCGGTCGATCTTCGCCTCGGCGGCGCGGTAGGTCTTGGATCTGGTGGTCATGGCTGTGCTCCCCTCACTCCTCGACCGTGATGCCCATGGAGCGGGCTGTGCCGGCGATGATCTTGGCCGCAGCGTCCAGGTCGTTCGCGTTCAGATCGGGCTGCTTCTGCTCGGCGATCTGGCGCACCTGCTCGCGACTGAGTCGGCCGACCTTCGAGGTGTGCGGGGTCGGGGATCCCTTGCCCACCCCCGCGGCCTTCTTGATCAGTTCAGCGGCCGGCGGCGTCTTGAGGACGAACGTGAAGCTGCGGTCCTCGTACACCGTGATCTCCACGGGGATCACATTGCCGCGCTGCGACTCGGTCGCTGCGTTGTAGGCCTTGCAGAACTCCATGATGTTGACGCCGTGCTGACCGAGCGCGGGCCCGATCGGCGGTGCCGGGTTGGCGGCGCCGGCATTGATCTGGAGCTTGATCAGGCCGGTCACCTTCTTCTTCGGTGCCATGGTGGTGTCCTTCCGTCGAATCGGATGCCGAGGCATCCGGCTCTCCCGCGCGCCCGGATGGCGGCGGTGTCTGTAGGTCAGAGCTTGGTGACCTGGTCGAACGACAGTTCGACCGGCGTCTCGCGCTCGAAGAGAGAGACCAGCACCGTGAGCTTGCCGCTCTCCGGCTTGATCTCGCTGATGGTGCCGGGCAGGCCCGCGAACGAGCCCTCCTTGATGGTGATGGTCTCGCCCACCTCGTAGTCGACCTCCGCCGGGATCGAGCGCGCCGTCGTCGGCCCGCCCTTGACTGCGCCGCCGCGGGCGGGCACGGTCTCCTTCACCTCGACCAGGGACTTCAGCATCGCGAACGCCTCCTCGAAGCGCAGCGGTGTGGGGTTGTGGGCGTTCCCGACGAATCCGGTCACGCCGGGCGTGTGCCGCACGACCGACCAGGTGTCCTCATTGAGGTCCATCCGCACCAGCACGTAGCCGGGGATGCGCACCCGGGTCACCATCTTGCGCTGGCCGTTCTTGATCTCCACCACGTCCTCCATCGGGACCTCGATCTGGTAGATCTCGTCCTCGACCTCGAGGCTGGACTTGCGCTGCTCGATGTTGGCCTTCACCTTGCGCTCGAAGCCCGCGTAGGAGTGCACGACGTACCACTTGCCGGGAAGCGCGCGTAGCTGCGCGCGGAACTCCTCATAGGGATCCACTTCCTCCGGCTCCCGATCCTCGGAGTCGGTCAGCGCCTCGAAGGCGGCCTCGGCCTCCGCGGCGTTGTCGATGTCCAGGGCGTCGTCGACGACGGCGTCCGCCTCCGGGTCGACGACGTCGACGTCCTCCGCGTCGGATGCCGCGGCATCGTCGTCGATGTGGAGCGCGGTGTGCTCGGCGGGCTCCGCCGCGCGTTCCTGCTCGGCCAGGACCTCGCCCTCCTGCGCCTCGTCGTCCTCGGCGGACTGCTCGGCTGCGGGGGCCCAGTCGGCGTCGTCGACATATCTCTCAGTCACGTGCGTTCTCTCTCATCGGGGATTCCGGTCGGCGTCGCCGCGCCTCAGGCGCCGGGCGTGCCGAAGACGATCGTCGTCAGCCACACGAACAGGACGTCCAGCCCGTACACGATGGCCATCACCACCAGCACGAAGCCGAGGACGACGCCGGTATATTTCAGCAGTTCGCTGCGGGTCGGGGTGATGACCTTCCGCAGTTCCGCGACGACCTGGCGCAGGAACGTCACGACGCGCTGGAAGACGTTCGGCTTCTTCGCGCGCGCGCCGCCGCCGGCCGCGACGACCTCGCCCTTCGCCTCCTGAACCATGAACCCACCTGTATCGCGTGAACGGTCAGCGTGTGCTGACGCGCAGGGCGGACAGGAATCGAACCTGCAACCTGCGGTTTTGGAGACCGCTGCTCTGCCAATTGAGCTACCGCCCTAAGAGCCCCGCGGCTCCGGCGCCCGCACTCCGGCCACGTCCGAACTCATGGGGGTCCGCCCGAACCCGGGCGCGGCTGAAGAATGCAGACGACAACTGCGCTACCCAGTGTACGTCATGGCCCCCGCCGCGGCGAATGCCGACGGCATCAGTCCGTAGGCGTGGTCTGCACCCCGTAGCGATCGGGTTCGGGGCCGCGATCGAACGCGCGCCCGGACAACGCGGTCGGCTCGACCCGCACATAGTTGTACTTCAGGGTGGGGATCCACGGCGTGAGCGGCAGACGGTCGGCCGCCTCCACCTCCGCGCTGGTGGCGAGCTTGCGGGCGTGCCCCCGGACGACCACACTCCACGCGTTGACACCGGTGTAGTCGTCCACCTCGAACAACACCTCGTCGTTGACCGTGATCTCGAACAGCTTGCTGCCCTCCGCAGTGCGGAAGACGATCGTGGCGCCGTCGACCACGTAGTTCACGGGGAAGATGTCCAGCACGTCGCCGACCCGGGTCACGAGCCGCCCCAGTTGCTGAGTCCCCAGCCGCTGCCAACACTGGTCGTCGTCGAGCGCTGTCACCGGCCACACGTTCTCACTCATGCTGTCCATCATCGCGCCTCAGCGCGGTTCGTGCGCGCTGAGGAACTCGTAGACCTCGGTGGTGTCCACCCCCGGGAACGCACCGGTCGGCAGCGTGGCCAGCAGAGTCCGAGGAGTGCGGACGTTCGGCCAGGCGTTCTCCCGCCACTGCGCCTCCAGATCCGCGGGAGCCCGACGGCAGCACACCTCCACCGAGTGCTTGGAGACGCCCCGGTTCGGAGTGTCCCGGCCCAGGAACCACTTCGTGTCCTCGAAGCGGACCCCCACGCTCACCGAGTGCTGGCCCTCGCTGGAGTTCTCCACGCGCGCGGTGCACCAGTACGTGCCGTTGCCCGTGTCCGTGTACTGGTAGTACGGGTTGAACCTGTCGTCCACGTCGAACACCACCCGGCTCGTCCAGCGCCGGCAGCACATCTGCCCCTCGATCGCACCGAGACGATCGGTGGGGAAATTGACGTCGTCGTTCTCGTATGCCTTCGTAATCAGCCCCGACTCGTGCACCTTCAGGAAGTGCACCCGGATGCCGAGGTGGACGGTGGCCAGGTTGGTGAACCGGTGGGCGGCGGTCTCGTACGACACCGAATAGGCGTCCCGGAGGTCCTCCATCGAGATGGATCGGGCGGCCTTGGCATCCTGCAGTGCGGGCACCATGTGCGACTCCGGCATGAGCAGCGCACCCGTCAGGTAGTTCGTCTCCACCCGCTGGCGCAGGAAGTCCGCGTAGCTCGTCGGCTCGCGGTGGCCGAGGATGCGCGCCGACAGCGCCTGGAGCACGGCCGTGCGCGGGTCGCCGTGCTGGGCGACACGGGTGGACAGGTACAGCCGGCCGTTCTTCAGATCCGCAACGCTCCGGGTAGTCTGCGGCAGGTCGGGCACGTAGTGGAGCGTGAATCCCAGGTGTGCCGCGATGTCGCTGGCGGTGCGCTGCGTGAGCGGGCCGCCCGGATGCCCGACGGCGGCGAGGAGGTCGCGGGCCTGCGCCTCCAGTTCCGGGAAGTAGTTGTCCTGCCCGCGCATCAGATGGCGCAGCTCCACATTGGCGCGGCGCGCCTCCTCCGGGGTGGCCGCCCGCTCGTCGCGCAGCCGCTCGATCTCTCCGTGCAGCGCCAGGAGCGCGCGCAGCGCATCGTCGGACAGGGAGCGGCTCACTCGGAACGGGGCAATGCCCAGCGCCCCGAACGTCTGGCCCCGCATCGCTCGCTCCAGCGCGATCTCCATCCCGGCCCGCTCGTCCAGCGGCTCCGCCTCCAGGAGCGCGTCCACCGACGATCCGAGCGCCGCCGCGATAGCGCGCAGCAGCGTCAGGCGCGGCTCCCGCTTGCCGTTCTCGATCATGGAGAGCTGGCTGGGCGCGCGGTCCACGGCCGCCGCGAGCTCCTCGAGGGTCATGCGGCGCTGCAGTCGCAGCTGGCGGATGCGTCGGCCGATGGTGAAAGCATCCGCGTCGAGGTCGGACGCGGGTGCGGCGGGGCGGGACACGGCGAGAGTCACAGGGGAATTCTGTCACAGAGAGTGAAATTCAGGCAAACTTCTGCCTGAGAATGGTCGTCAGCAGCCCCGAAGTTCGCGGATAGTAGATGCAGAAGCCATCGGGCGCGGCGCGCCCAGATTCACAGGAGAACCGACATGACGACCCAGTCCACCCCCGGCAATCCCCCGCTGCGCGCGGGCGACCAGACTCAGACCGCCGCCGAACTCCAGGAGACCTGGGACACCGACCCCCGGTGGGACGGCGTCCAGCGCACCTATCGGGCCGAGGACGTGATCGCGCTGCGCGGCTCCGTGCGCGAGGAGAACACGCTCGCGCGTCGTGGCGCGGAGAACCTGTGGAACCTCCTCCACACCGAGGACTACATCCGCGCGCTCGGCGCGTACACCGGCGGCCAGGCGGTCCAGCAGGTGCGGGCGGGTCTGAAGGCCATCTACCTGTCCGGGTGGCAGGTCGCCGCCGACGGCAACCTCGCCGGCCAGACCTACCCCGACCAGAGCTTGTACCCGGCCAACTCCGTGCCCGCGATCGTGCGCCGGATCAACAACGCGCTGCTGCGCCAGGACCAGATCGAGTTCACCGAGGGCAACGTCACCCGCGACTGGCTCGCACCGATCGTCGCCGACGCGGAGGCCGGCTTCGGCGGCCCGCTGAACGCGTTCGAACTGGCCCAGTCCCTCATCCAGGCCGGCGCCGCCGGCATCCACTGGGAGGACCAGCTGGCCAGCGAGAAGAAGTGCGGCCACCTCGGCGGCAAGGTCCTCGTCCCCACCCAGCAGCACATCCGCACGCTGAACGCGGCCCGCCTGGCCGCCGACGTCGCGGGAGTCCCCACGGTGATCATCGGACGCACCGACTCGCTCGCCGCCGACCTGATCACCAGCGACATCGACGAGCGGGACCAGCAGTTCCTGACCGGAGAGCGCACCTCAGAGGGCTTCTACCGCGTGCGCACCGGCATCGACCCGGTCATCACCCGTGGCCTGGCGTTCGCGCCCTACGCCGATCTGCTGTGGGTGGAGACCGGCGACCCGGATGTGGAGCTTCGCCCGCGAGTTCGCCGACGCGATCCACGCCGAGTTCCCCGGCAAGATGCTCGCCTACAACTGCTCGCCGAGCTTCAACTGGAAGAGCCGCCTGGACGACAAGCAGATCGCCACCTTCCAGGCAGACCTGGCCGAGATGGGCTACAAGTTCCAGTTCATCACCCTCGCCGGGTTCCACGCCGTCAACTACTCGATGTTCGACCTCGCGGACGGCTATGCGCAGCGCGCCATGAGCGCGTACGTGGAGCTGCAGGAGGCCGAATTCGCCGCCGAATCCCGCGGCTACACCGCCACCCGCCACCAGCGCGAGGCGGGCACGGGCTACTTCGACCGGGTCTCCACCACCCTGAACCCGGAATCGGCGACCGTGGCCCTGGCAGGTTCCACCGAGACCGCCCAGTTCCACTGATCGACCGCTGCGCCATCCCACGGTGACCCGGCGCCCCGCGCCGGGTCACCGTGTCCATCCCCCTCCACCGTCCACCCCCTCCACGAGGAAGACCGGGCCATGACATCCACCGCTTCGGGCACCGCGCCCGAGACCCCCGCTTCAGGTACCACCGCGCTGCACGCCCACGGGCCCGCGATCGAGGTCCTCGGCCGGCTCGGGGACCGCTACGAGGAGATCCTCACCCCGGACGCGATCGCCTTTCTGACCGAACTGCACCACCGGTTCTCCGGGCGACGTCACGATCGGCTCGCCGACCGGATGCGCCGCCGGTACGAGATCGGAAACGGCCGCGACCCGAAGTTCCGCGACGACACCGCCGCGATCCGCGAGGACCCGTCCTGGACCGTCGCCGGCGCGGGCCCGGGCCTCGAGGACCGGCGGGTGGAGATCACCGGACCCACCGACCCGAAGATGACCATCAACGCGCTGAACTCCGGCGCACGGGTGTGGCTGGCCGACCAGGAGGACGCCACGAGCCCCACCTGGAAGAACGTCATCGAGGGCCAACTGTCGCTCTACGACGCGATCCACGGGCAGTTGCATTTCACCTCGCCGGAGGGCAAGGAGTACGCGGTCACCGCGGAGCGCACCCCGACGATCGTCATGCGCCCGCGGGGCTGGCACCTGGTGGAGAAGCACATCCGGTTCGTGGACCGCACCGGCCGCGGCATGGCCGCATCCGGTTCTCTCGTGGACTACGGCCTGTACTTCTTCCACAACGCGAAGCAGCTGATCGCGAACGGACGCGGCCCGTACTTCTACATCCCGAAGCTCGAGTCCAGCGAGGAGGCGAAGCTGTGGGACGACATCTTCACGTTCAGTGAGGAGTATGTCGGCATCCCGCACGGCACCATCCGCGCGACCGTGCTGATCGAGACCCTGCCGGCCGCGTTCGAGATGGAGGAGATCCTCTACGAGATGCGCGACCACTGCGCGGGCCTGAACGCCGGCCGCTGGGACTACATCTTCTCGATCATCAAGAACTACCGCGGGCGCGGCGCCCGGTTCGTGCTGCCCGACCGCAGCGAGGTGACGATGACGGTGCCGTTCATGCGCGCCTACACCGAACTGCTCGTGAAGACGTGCCACAAGCGCGGCGCCTTCGCGATCGGCGGGATGAGCGCCTTCATCCCGAACCGGCGCGACCCCGAGGTGACCCAGCGCGCGGTGGAGAAGGTCGCCGCCGACAAGAAGCGCGAGGCCGGGGACGGCTTCGACGGCACGTGGGTCGCGCATCCGGACCTGATCCCCACCGCTATGGCCGAGTTCGACGCCGTGCTCGGCGACAAGCCGAACCAGGTGGACCGCCTGCGCGACGATGTGGAGGTCACCGCGGCGCAGCTGCTCGAGGTGCACATCGGCCGGCCGATCACCGCGCAGGGTGTGCACGACAACGTCTCGGTCGCGATCCGCTACATCGAGGCGTGGCTGCGGGGCATCGGGGCGGTGGCGTTGGACAACCTCATGGAGGATGCCGCGACCGCCGAGATCAGCCGGAGCCAGGTGTGGCAGTGGATACACCAGGACCGCAGCACCGAGGACGGCACGCCGATCACCCGGGAGTACATCGAGCGCCTGATCACCGAGGTGCTCGAGGAAGTCACCCGCTGGGACGGCGACCGCTTCGACGACGCCGCCGAGGTCTTCCGCGACGTCGCCCTCCGCGAGGAGTTCCCCACCTTCCTCACCATCGTCGCCTATTCGCGCTACCTCGTCGACGCGTGACCTGCTGACCCACATCCCGCTGACCCGCGAACCCATGTCGTATTCGCGAGCCCATATCCTGAACGGGGTGGGTTCGCGGGTACGGGGTGGGTTCGCGGGTCAGGAGGATGCTGCGGCGTAGCCGGCGGCGTAGGCCTCGGCGGAGCCGAGGGGGAAGAGGTCCTCGGCGGCGGGGCGCTGCAGGGTGCGGGCGCCCGGGGTGTCGACGGCAGGGGTGACGTAGCGCGACAGGCCCCGCACGACGGCGACGGGGCGGCCGCGGGCCTTGCCCTTGACGAGGTCGGCGGCGGCGGCGACCTCGTCCGCGACAGCGGCGACGGTCACCGTCAAGGGGCGGCCGTGCGCGTCCACTGCCCCGCGCAGATCGTCGGCCACCCGCATACCGGCGGCACCGATCGCCGCGTCGGTCTGACCGATCCGCCAGGGCCTGCCGAGCGTGTCGCTGACGATCACTCCGATCCGCGCACCGAACCGCTCCCGGAGCGCCGCGCACAGGCGCCGCGCCGACGCATCTGGGTCTTCGGGCAGGAGCAGCACGGTGCCCTCGGGAGTGTTGGAGGCGTCCACTCCGGCGGCGGCCGCGACGATCCCCACCCGGTTCTCCACGATGCGGGTGGATCCTCGGGTGGCGACCACTCGGACGGTCTCCGCGGTGATGGCCGCCTCGCGGTCGGATGCCGCGACCATCCGCCCCTCGGCCTTGGAGACGATCTTGCTGGTCACCACGAGAATGTCGCCGTCGCGGCATCCCCGCGGGTCGGCGGCCGCCGCGTCGCCGATCAGACGCGCCAGGTCGTCGCCCGGCCGGACCTCGCCGATGCCGTCGGGCGCCCAGAGCTCCAGCCCGCCGTCCACCTGCACATCGTTCCACACCGGTGGCGTCCGGGTGCGCCCGGCTACGCTCGTACCGTGACCGCACCCGCTCCCCTGTCGCGCAAGCTGTCCGCCATCGCCGAGTCCGCGACGCTGAAGGTGGACGCGAAGGCGAAGGCACTGCAGGCGGCGGGCCACCCGGTGATCTCCTACGCCGCCGGCGAACCGGACTTCCCCACCGCCGCGCACATCGTGGATGCCGCCGCTGCGGCCGTGCGCGATCCGGCCAATCACCGGTACACCCCCGCCGCCGGGTTGCCCGCCCTGCGGGAGGCGATTGCGGCCAAGTCCCTGCGCGACAGCGGCCTGGACGTGCCGCCGAGCCGGGTGGTCGTCACCAACGGCGGCAAGCAGGCCGTGTACCAGGCGTTCCAGGCGATCCTGAACCCCGGCGACGAGGTGCTCCTGCCCGCCCCGTACTGGACCACCTACCCGGAGGCCATCCGCCTGGCGGACGGGGTTCCCGTGCCCGTGTTCGCGGGGGCGGACCAGGACTACACCGTCTCCGTGGAGCAGCTGGAGGCGGCGCGCACCGACCGGACCACCGCGCTCGTGTTCGTCTCGCCGTCGAACCCGACCGGCGCCGTCGTCGATCCCGAGCGCACGCGCGCGATAGGCCGATGGGCGCTGGACAACGGCATCCGGGTGATCAGCGACGAGATCTACCAGAACCTGGTGTACGACGGCGCCCAGGCGCTCTCGATCGTGGCCGCGGTGCCGGAGCTGGCCGATCAGACGATCCTCGTCAACGGGGTCGCGAAGACGTACGCGATGACCGGATGGCGCGTAGGCTGGATGGTCGCGCCCGCGGACGTGGTCGTGCTCGCCGCGAACCTGCAGTCGCACCTCACCAGCAACGTCAACAACGTCGCGCAGCGCGCGGCGCTGGCGGCCCTCACCGGCCCGCAGGACGAGGCCGAGCGGATGCGGCAGGCGTTCGACCGCCGGCGGCGGACGATCGTGGCGGGCCTGGCCGCGATCCCCGGCGTGACGGTGCCGACGCCGCGCGGCGCGTTCTACGCGTACCCCGACGTGTCGGGCCTGCTCGGCCGACCGTGGCGCGGCCGCGTGCCCGCCACCACGCTGGAACTGGCCGATCTGATCCTCGACGAGGCGCAGGTGGCGGTGGTGCCCGGCGAGGCGTTCGGGCGCAGCGGGTTCCTCCGGATGTCGTACGCACTGGGCGACGACGCGCTGGCGGAGGGTCTGGAACGGCTGCGCAGGCTGTTCTCCTGACCGGTGCGGACTACAGGTCGACGCCGACCAGCACCGGTTCGGGCTGGAGGATGAGGCCATACTCCTGCTGCACCCGCTGCTGGATGTAGCGGGCGAGCTCGGCCACCTCCGCCGCGGTGCCCCGCCCCCGGTTGGTGACGGCGAGGGCGTGTTTGGTGGACAGGGCCGCGCGGGAGCGCGGCAGACGGAAGCCGCGGCGGATCCCGGCGTTCTCGATCAGCCACGCCGCGCTCAGCTTCACCGGGCTCTCGTGCGCCACCGGCGCCGGCACCGCGCCGTCGAACCTGTCCAGCGGCACGACGGTCACCCGCTCGATGCCGGGTTCCATCGGCCATCGGGGGCAGTCATCGGGCAGGGCGCGGGCGAAGGATGCCGACACGATCGGGTTCTGGAAGAACGACCCGGCCGAGACGGTGTCGGGATCGGCGGCATCCAGCAGCATCCCCTTCTCCCGGCGGATCTGCAGCACCCGCTCGCGGATCCACGCGAGGGTGACCGGCGCGGCTGCCGGAAGGCGCAGCGCCTGCCGCAGCTGCTGGCCGGCCACCGGCACCTCTCCCGTGCCGACGTGCGCGAGGTCGAGCGTCACGGCGAGGATCACCGCCCGTCGCTCGGGGGCGGACCCGTAATGGTGCTTCAGAACCGAGGTGCGGAACCCGAGCCCGAGATCGGATGCCGGCACCGTCTCGATCTGACCGCTGCTCTCATCGATCAGGTCCACCTCGACCAGGGTCTGCGCGATCTCCTGACCGTACGCGCCCACGTTCTGCACCGGCGCAGCTCCTACGGTCCCGGGGATGCCGGACATGCCCTCGATGCCCGAGAGCCCCGCACCCACCGCGTGCGCGACCAGGTCGTCCCAGCCGTGACCGGCCGCCACCCGCAGCCGGATGCCGCCGGCGGGTCCTCCCCCGACGTGCTCGATGCCGCGGGTGAGCACGCGGATCACGGTGCCCTCGAACGGTTCGTCGCCGGCGAACAGGTTCGATCCGCCCCCCAGCACGAGCCAGTCCTCACCGGCGGACCACACGTTTCGCAGCGCTCCGACCAGTTCGTCGCGCGTGGCGGCGTCGATCATGCGGGCGGGCGCAGCGCCGGTGCGCAGCGTCGTCAGCTGCGCGAGGGGGATCGGCTCGATCTCGGGCACCGGGGGTCCCGCTAGGCGCGACGCACGCGCACCTGCGCCTTGCCGAGCACGCTGGTCTGGCCATGGGTGACGGTCAGGTCGATCCGCGCGGTCTCCTCGTCGATCGCGCCGACGGCGGCCCGCACGTGGACGTCGGCGCCGTCGGCGGCGTCCACGACCACCGGGCGTGTGAACCGGACCCCGTATTCGAGGATGCGGCCGACGTCGCCGAGCCACGGCACGATCGTCTCCACCGCCAGCCCCATCGTCAGCATCCCGTGGGCGAGCACCCCCGGCAGGCCGACCCGGGCGGCAACGTCGTCGCGGTAGTGGATGGGGTTGAAGTCTCCGGAGGCCCCTGCGTAGCGCACGAGGGACTCGCGGGTCAGATGCACGTCGCGCTCGGCGACGATCTGACCCACTTCCAGCGTTCCCGTCATGCGTCGCCTCCCACCAGCAGCACGGACGACGCGGTCACCACGTGCTCGCCGGCGGCATCCGTCATCTCCGCTTCCGTGGTGACCATGGCGCCCGTGCCGACGGCGCGCACGCCGGTCACCCGCAGGGTCGCGACCAGCTCGTCGCCAGCGACGATCGGGCGGCTGTAGCGGAAGCGCTGCTCCGCGTGCAGCACCCGCTCCAGCACGATGCCGGTGCCGGGCTCGGACAGGAGCTGGTCGAGCGTGCGGTCCTGGATCACCATCGCGAACGTGGGAGGAGCAACCACGTCAGGGTAGCCGAGCCGCCGGGCGGCCGCCGGATCGGTGTGCTGCGGGTCGGTGGCGAAGACGGCGCGCGCGAACTCGCAGATCTTCTCCCGTCCGACCAGATACGGCTCCGTCGGCGGGAAGGCGCGCGCGATGAGGTCGGGGTTGACGGGCACCCGGTCATCCTATCGAGCACCCGCGGCGGCGGCGCCGAGAGGCGACCGCAGCCCGGGCGCGTCCGCGGTTCACCCCTTCCGTAGCCCGGCGATCGCCTTGCGGCCCATCTCGAAGGCCACCCAGGCCATGAAGGCCGCGAACAGCAGGTTCGCCGCGAACGGGGTGACGAGCGTCGCCAGCCACGCGCCCAGCGCCGTCGTGGTGCACGCTGCGAGACCGATGCACGCCGCCGCCGTCAGATCGACGTTGCGACGACGGAGGTTGCCGACCGTGCCGGAGATCGCGGTGGGGATCATCATGAGCAGCGATGTTCCCTTGGCGACCAGATCGCTCGCGCCGAACAGGAGCATCAGGAGCGGCACCACGATCACGCCGCCGCCGACGCCGATGAGACCCGACATTGTGCCGGTGGCAACGCCCAGCACCACCAGTGCGGCCCCCGACCACACGGTGAGGTCGAGCTGGGCCTCTCGGTCGGGGATCACGATGAACAGGCTGACGATGACCACCAGCGCGAACGCGACGAACCCCCAGCGCAGCGCGGTCTGCGACACGCGCGGCAGCAGCCAGGTGCCGATCTGGGCGCCGACGACGGCCCCGGCGGCCAGCAGCACGGCGGGGATCCACGCCACCGATCCGGACAGGGCGTAGGCGATGACGCCGACGGATGCGGTCGGCACGATGGCCGCCAGCGACGTGCCCGCCGCCAGCCGCTGGTCGAAGCGGAGCATCATCACCAAAAGCGGCACGATCACGGTGCCGCCACCCACCCCGAACAGTCCCGACAGCAGGCCTGCCAGCAGCCCGATCCCGATGCACGTGAGCAGGAATGCTGGGGTGCGCGCGGTAGGCGCGGGCATCGGTGCGTCGGTCACTGTGGAAGCCTAGTCGCGAGCCGCACCGCGCACCCTCCGCAGCGGACCGGGACCGCCGCGGAGACGGCAGACTGGTCGCATGACCACGCCTGTCCTGCAGATCATCATCGGAAGCACCCGCCCTGGCCGGGTCGGACTGCCCGTCGCACGCTGGTTCGAGGGCGTCGCGCGCGCCGACGGCCGCTTCGAGGTGGAGGTGATCGATCTGGCGGAAGTGAATCTTCCGCTGCTGGACGAGCCGAACCACCCGGCGGCCCGGCAGTACACGCAGGAGCACACGAAGGCGTGGAGCACCACCATCGAGCGCGGCGACGCATTCGTGTTCGTGATCCCCGAGTACAACTACGCGCTCGGCGCGGCGACCAAGAACGCGATCGACTACCTGTTCCACGAATGGGCGCGCAAGCCCCTCGGCGTGGTCAGCTACGGCGGCGTCTCGGCAGGTCTGCGGGCTGCTCAGATGCTCAAGCAGGTGGGGGCGGCGCTGCGGATGCTGGTGACCAACGACGTCGTGATGATCCCGATGGTGCGCTCGCTGATCGACGACGAGGGCACGTTCGTTCCGACGCCCCTGATCGAGGAGTCCGCCACGCTGCTGCTGGACGAGGTGGAGACGCTGCTGGCCGGGTCGAAGGCGATGCGCTAGGCGCGCCGCCGCATCCAGTCCACCGTGTCGCGCATCGCCATCTTCAGCGTGCGACGCCGACGCCATTCCCGCCACGTCAGCGCGATGATCACCGCGTCCAGGACGGTGAGCGCCGCCACGCCGAAGGAGGGGTGGACCGCCAGGTCGACCAGCTGGTAGACGGTGAGCAGCCCCAGGGCGCCGATCGCCCAGGGATACACCCGCGTCGCCCCGACCACCAGCGCGACCACGATCGCGAGCTTGACCGCGCCGTGGACGAGCAGGTACACCCCGATCGCGGTCAGCTCCTCCCGGCCGAGCCGCGCCGCGTCGTGGACCGCGATGCCCGCGATCAGGTCGATCGGGTCGTGACGCACGCCGGGAACGGTGAACGCGTGGGCAAGCCGCACCCAGTCCGGATGCGGCACCACGAGCAGCGGCACCGCGACCAGCACCTCCAGCAGCCCGTCCAGACCCTTCAGGAGCACCCCGACCAGGAACACCAGGTCGAGCAGGTGCTCGCGCGTGGTCGTCGACCGGGTCGCGGCGGGGCTCGCTGTCATGCCGCCCATCATCCCGTGGACCCGCGAAACCACTGAAGTAGCAGGAGCGGGGCTTGAACCCGCGACCTCACGATTATGAGTCGTGCGCTCTCACCAACTGAGCTACCCTGCCGCGAGGCATCCGCGGGCGCACGGATGCTGCGAGCCCCGAGTCAGGATTGAACTGACGACCCCTTCCTTACCATGGAAGTGCTCTGCCACTGAGCTATCGGGGCGATCCCGGTCCTGCCCGGGCAACCACAACAGAGTACCAGAGCGGGGCGCTGGGCTCGGGGCGTGTGACGGTCCCTCAACCGCCCGCGTGCTGGCGCAGCCAGGGCAGCGGATCGATCGCCGCGGTGCCGCCGTCGAGCACCTCGAAGTGCAGGTGAGCGCCGAACGAGTGCCCGGTGTCGCCGACCAGGCCGATGATCTGCCCGACCTTCACGGTGTCGCCGGCCTTCACCGTGAGTGATCCGTACTGCATGTGTCCGTAGCGGGTGGAGACGCGCTCCCCGTCGATGACGTGGTCGATGATGATCATCACGCCGTATCCGCCGCCGCTCTCGGTGGCCGTGCGGACGGTGCCGTCGGCGACCGCCTGGATCTGCGCGCCCTCGCCCGGTGTGAAGTCCAGACCCTCGTGCATCGCGCCGTCGCGCATGCCATAGCCGTAGCTGATCGAAACGCCGACCGCGAACGGCCACTGGACGGGCGAGTTCGGATTGTTCGTGAAGAACCGGGAGAAGTGAGAGATGCCCGACTCCGCGGCCAGCTCCGCGGTGGATGCCGTGCGGTAGTCGCTGCGGTCGAAGGCGGCGCTCTGCGCATCGGCGGGCGCCACGTACGCCTGGATCTCATCGGCGGAGACCTGCGAGCCGGTCGCGGCGCCGAACGCCAGAGCCGATCCGGGGGCGGTGGGTGCGGCTCCCGCGACCGCCTCGGCGGGCGTGGTCATTCCGACGGCGATGAGGCCCACGACGGCCATCGCGCCGAGCGACGCGGACGCCGCCATGGCCCGGCGGAAGAACGACGCACCCGGACGTGATCGCGGCTCGGGCCCGGCATCCACGGGCCCCTCGTCCTCGACATCGCGCGCCGCTGCGGCGACCTGGACCGGGGTCTCACCGGTGAACGCGAACAGTTCCGCCGCGGCCTCGAACTCGTCGCGGATCATCCCACTGTCGGCGACGGCGGGGTCGATCACGGCCGAGGTGAACACGGCTGGCGTGAACACGGCCGGGGTGTCCGGCGCGGCGGGCCTGGTCTGTGCGACGCCCGGCGCGGCGGCTGCGGCGGCTCGGCGGCGCAGTTCCGCGCGGGTCAAGGGGATGCCGGCATCCGGTCCCCCGGTCGACGCACCTCCGACGGGTGCCGCCGGTGCCGGTGAGCCCTGGTTGCGCAGCGAGCGCCGGGTGGGCGCGGCGGTCACAGGGCTCTCGTCGGTCACTACGTCAGTCGTCTCGGGGTCGTGTCGCGGGGGCGACGGTCACGAATCGGTCACGCGCTTGTAATCGGAAGGATCCCGCCCCGAGGGGCGGAGATAACGAACGGATAAACCCTAGTGGCTGGATGCTGGGAGCGCCATTCAGCGCAGCGGGCGCGCGACCGCGGCGGCGAGGTCGGCGAACAGCGCGGGGCCGGCGGCGATCGTCATCGCCGCGCCGGCGGGCGCTCCGTCCAGACCCCCGACCATGCCGCCGGCCTCCTCCACCAGGACCACGCCCGCGGCGATGTCCCACGGATGAAGCCCGCGCTCGTAGTAGCCGTCCAGTCGGCCCGCCGCGACCCCGGCCAGGTCCAGTGATGCCGCCCCCATGCGTCGGATGTCGCGCGCCAGCGGCATCACCTGTGCGAGCCGGGCGAGGTCGCCCGCGTGGGTCTCGGGGTCGTACCCGAACCCCGTGGCGATCAGAGCGCCGGCATCCGACACGTCCGCGTTCACCCGGAGGCGGACGTCGTCACACCAGGCGCCCTCCCCCCGCGCGGCGTGGAACATCTCCCCCGCCGCGGGGTTGAACACGGCACCCGCCAGCACAACCCATGACCCGGGGTCGGGGGGACCGGTGACCGCCGCGATGCTGACGGCGTAGGCGGGGATGCCGTAGGCGTAGTTCACGGTGCCGTCGATGGGATCGACGACCCACGTGATGCCGGTCGTGCCGGTGCGCTCTCCGGTCTCTTCGCCGAGGAAGCCGTCCTCCGGGCGAGCGGCCGCGATCCGGTCGCGGATCAGATCTTCGACGTCGCGATCGGCCTCGGTGACGATGTCGGCCAGCGCCGACTTGGTGGCGGCGATCCGGACTCCGTCGCGACGACGCACCGCCGCCAGCATCCCTGCCTCCCGCGCGACCTCGACGGCGAGCTGGCGGAGGTCCTGAGGGGCAGGAGTGCTCACTGGTGCGGCAGCGGCGGAGCCGGCGGGTACCCCTCGTACCCGGCGGGCGCCGGGGACTGCGGCTCGGGCGCGGTCACCTGCGAAGGGCCGGCAGGCGCGACCGTGGGGTGACCCGTGTAGTAGGCGTTCCAGTCGGGCTGCCCGTCCGCGAGTGCGGGAAGCGGCGTGATCCCGTCGGCGTAGGTCGGCCAGGGCAGGAGCGCGGGGGGGCGAGGGGTGCGGGGCCCGAACAGGGCGTTGATGAGCGGGACCAGCGCGGTTCCCACCGCGGCGAGGATCGTCGTGGCGACAACCAGCCGCCAGTAGATCTCATGGAACGTGAGCCACTCATGGAACGTGAGCGGCAGCACCAGCATGAACGCGAGCACCGCCACGAGGCCCAGGGTGATCCACCCGACGATGCGGGTGAACAGTATGGTCGCCTTGGCGATCGATTTCGTGAACAGCCGCACGTGGAGCACCGCCAGTTGCAGTACCAGCACCACCAGCAGGAACGACAGGAACCGGCCCAGGCTCTCTGGGTCACCCCGGCGCTCGGGCATCCAGATGAGGAAGGCCCCGACGAGGAGGACGAGCACCCAACTGGTCATGCTGACGAGCACGAACCAGGGTGGCCGCCGCGCCGCGAGGTTCGTGTCCATGATCGCCACGCCCGCGAATGCGGCGAGCAGGAGGATGGTGAGGAACGCCCGTCCGATGATTCCGTTCTGCGACCCGACGAGCACCCATACCACGCTCACCAGGGCGGCCGCGATCAGTGCGCCGATCGCCACCCAGATCGCGCCCCGCAGGAGCGGCGAGGTGTTCACGTCGCTGTGGTGGGCGGGCGGTGCTGCCGTTGTCGCGGGCTGTTCGGGTGCGCTCATGAGGTCCTCCCCGACCGGGATGTCATCGCCTCGAGCCATCCTGGCATGGGATCCGTCATTCCGTCAGGGCTGTGGAGGGAACTCATACCAAACGTGGCAGGTGAGGGATTCGAACCCCCGAAGGCTATGCCGGCTGATTTACAGTCAGATCCCTTTGGCCGCTTGGGTAACCTGCCGAGCGCGCCCGTCCGGCTTGTGCAGTCGACCGGAAGCGCGATCCCTCATGCTACTCGCGCGGTGCGGTGCGCTGAAATCAGCTGCCGACCCGGTCGACGTCCAGACCCCGCAGCGCCGAGGGGAGCCGCAGGAGCGCCCCCTCGAATCGGCAGGTGGCCGCCGCCACGTCCATCGCCGTCATCAGGAGGCTCCGCCACTGCTCCGGATCGACCGGATGCTCGGCGAGCAGAGATGCGACCGCTGAGGCGAGCACGGCGTCACCCGCGCCCATGGTGTCCACGACGGGGCCGGGCACGGCCGACGTGGGCGCCGAAAGCGTCATCCCGTCCACGCTGACGCTCGCGCCGGCGGCGCCCCGCGTGGCGAGCACCGCCCGCGCGCCCGCGTCGCGCAGGCGGGCCGTGGCCGCATCGACGCTCTCCCCATAGAGCAGCGCGGCGTCGTCCTCCCCGATCTTGACCAGGTCCGCGGATGCGGCGAGCCTTTCGAATCCGCGCCGGAACCGGTCCCGTTCCTGCAGCATCCCCGCCCGCGGGTTCGGGTCGACCGCGATCATGCCCGAACCGGCCGCGAGCGCGTCCGCGAGATCGTCGGTCTGCGCGTCGTCGTCGAACGGGAACCCGCTCACCACCCGGGCCGCGGCGCCTGCCAGGTGCTCGCGGGCGGCATCCGAGAATCGGATCCGGCGCGTCCGGGCCGCCTCGTCGAACCGGTACTGCGGCTCGCCGCTGGCCGAGCGGATGCTGATGGCGCGAGCGGTTCCCCGGGGTGCGGGCGAGGCCACCAGGTCCACGCCGAAGGCCTCCAGCGAGGAGCGGATGCGGTCCCCCTCCTCGTCGTCGCCGACCATGGCCAGGAGCACGGCCGGCAGCCCGAGGCGCGCCAGTCCCAGCGCCACGTTCAGCGCGGATCCGCCGACGAACTCGCGCACGCCCCGGGCGTCGCGCAGCTCGTCGATGAGCGCGTCCCCGACGACGGCGATCCGACCGGCGGTGGTCACGGCGCCGTCCCGACCCGATCCAGGACGCGGGCGACGAAGGCGCACGCGCGATCGCGCGCCCCGTCGATCCGCCGGTTGACGTCGAAGCGGATCTCGCCGGGCGCCAGGGGTGCCGCCAGCCGGACGTTCTCGTGACACGACAGATCGCTGCACAGGTAGCCGCCGACGCTGGATCCGGTGCCGTCGGGGCGGCGCGCGCTGAACAGGGTCACCTGGTCGGCCGGCTGCATCGTGTGGCAGACGTCGCACAACGCGGACCGGCTCCGCCCGGACGCGTCCGCCGCGCGCAGCATCACCCCGGCGAGGCGGCCGTCGAGTTCGGCGACCAGGTAGCCGCGACCTCGGACGCGGGGATCCCGCCACGCGAGGAAGTCGAGATGATCGACATCCAGCACTGGGAAGTCGGGCGGCAGCGCCACCAGGCGTCTCTCCTCGTCATCGACGTTCGCGAGACATGCCCGCAGGTCGTCCTCGCTCAGGGCGCGCATGCGCCCCAGTGTAGGAAGGGCATCGCCGTCGACGGCACCCCGCGCGGGCGCGGGGTGCCCGGCTACACTCGGGGCCATGGCGGACAGCTCCTTCGACATCGTCAGCAAGGTCGACCGTCAGGAAGCCGACAACGCGCTCAATCAGGCGCGCAAGGAGATCGAGCAGCGTTACGACTTCAAGGGGACCGGCGCGTCGATCGCATGGAGCGGCGAGTCCGTGCTGATCACCGCCACCAGCGCCGAACGCGCCCGCGCCGTGCTGGACGTGTTCCAGTCCAAGCTGATCAAGCGGGGCATCTCGTTGAAGAGCCTGGACTCGGGCGAGCCCATGGCCTCGGGCAAGGAGTTCCGTCTGGTCTCCACGCTCACGGAGGGGATCTCTCAAGAGAACGCCAAGAAGATCGGCGCGATCATCCGTGCCGAGGCGCCGAAGTCGGTGAAGTCGCAGATCCAGGGAGACGAGCTGCGCGTGACGTCGAAGTCGCGCGACGAGCTGCAGGAGGTCATCCGCATTCTGAAGGCCGCCCACCTCGACGTCGACCTGCAATTCGTCAACTACCGCTGACGCGAAACCCCGGTTCCCGATGTTCCCGTGCCGACCAGCCACGTCAACGGATCCCCGAGATGGTACGCTCAACTATCCAGCGGTGCGGAACTGAGCGTCCGCCCCTCGGCTCCGACAGTGACCAGGTCGAGCCGAAACCCTTTTATGCTGTACCTGTGCGCGGCTTCTGCACGCCGCGCCTCCCGCGAAGGCGATCCCCGCCTCGCGCCGAGAACGAAGAACGTGATCATGCACTCCCCCACCCAGGCGATCGCCTGGCGACAAGCCGATGATGGACTGTTCGTCGCGACGATCTCCCACGAGTATGCCGGCTTCATCGACGCCACCCCGCGCGGTGTCCGTGCGCACGGGTCCCGCGGCCAAGACCTCGGCGTCCATCCGACCCCAGAACTCGCCCGCGAGGCCGTTGCAGGGGACGCGTCCGCCGCAGCATCCATCGACTGGCTTGTCGCGACCCCGTCGCGGGTCACACATCGTCCGCACCGCATTCGCCGGCGCGGCACCACCGGTCGCTCCGGCGACCCGAAGAAGAGGAAAGACACGATGGCCACTGGCACCGTGAAATGGTTCAACTCCGAGAAGGGCTACGGCTTCATCGCTCCCGATGACGGCTCCGCCGACCTGTTCGCTCACTTCAGCGCGATCGCGGGCAGCGGCTTCAAGGATCTCCGCGAAGACCAGAAGGTCGAGTTCGACGCGGAGCGGGGGCCCAAGGGCATGCAGGCGGCGAACATCCGCCCGCTCTGACGAGCGCGGACGGGCCGCTCCACTCCGAGCGGCAGCGGCTCGTCCGGCCCGCCTGGTCGCCTCGGGCGCTCAGGCGCGGGAGATGGCCACCATCTCCTCACGCGGGACCACTTTGATGCGTGCGCGGTCATGCGGCGCCCCCAGAGCGATCTCGTGGGCGTCCAGGCGGTGCCAGCCCTCCAGATCGGTCCACGGGACGCCGCGGGCGGCGAGCAGAGCCGGCACGGATGCCTCGTCCGTTTCCTCCGGGCTCCACCACGACCCCTGATCGTTCACCAGGTGGCGGACGGTTTCCATGGCGTCGGACTTCGTGTGGCCGATCAGGCCCACCGGCCCGCGCTTGATCCAACCGGTCGCGTACACGCCGGGAACGAGCTCGTTCGAATCGGCGTCCCACACCTGACCCTCGTGGTTCGGGATGATGCCGTGCCGCTCGTCGAACGGCACGTCGGGTAGAGGCGAGCCGAAATAGCCCACGGCGCGATACAGCTGACCGATCGCCACTTCGCGCCGTTCCCCGGTGCCCTCCGCACCGCCCTCGCCGTCGGGACGGGTGCGCTCGTACACGAGCCCGGCGACTCGGCCGGAGGCGTCCGTGGCCACCTCGACGGGCCTGGCCCAGAAATGCAGGTGCAGGCGGCGGGATGCCGTGCCGCCGACGTTGTCGGCACTCGGCCGCTGGCGCCAGGACTGCAGGATCCGGTCGACGACCATCACCTGCTTGTTCGCGGCGATCGCGGCCTTCGCCGCATCGTCGTAGTCGAAGTCCTCGTCGTACACGACCACGTCCACGTCGCGGAGTTCCCCCAGCTCTCGCAGCTCCAGCGGGGTGAACTTGACCTGGGCGGGGCCGCGCCGGCCGAAGACGTGGACGTCCGTGACCGACGAGGACTCGAGCACGCGGTACACGGAGTCAGGCACCTCGGTGGGCAGGAGGTCGACGGCATGCTTGGCCAGCATCCGGGCCACGTCCAGCGCCACGTTGCCGTTGCCGATGACCCCCACCGAGGCCGCGTCCAATTCCCACGTCCGCGGCACATCCGGGTGCCCGTCGTACCAGCTTACGAAGTCCGCGGCCCCGAACGACCCGGCCGCGTGGATGCCGGGGATCTCCAAATCCGCGTCGCGCACCGCCCCGGTCGCGAAGATCACAGCGTGATAGTGCCGCTTCAGGTCGTCCATGGTGATGTCCGTGCCGTACCGGACGTTGCCGAAGATGCGGATGTCGCCGCGGTCGAGCACGTCGCGCAGCGCGGTGATGATCCCCTTGATCCGGGGATGATCGGGGGCGACCCCGTACCGGACGAGACCATACGGGGCGGGCAGCTGCTCGAACAGGTCGATCGAGACGTCGAAGGATCGCTCCATCTTCAGCAGGATATCGGCGGCGTAGATCCCGGCGGGGCCCGCACCGACGATGGCAAGCCGCAGCGTGGTCATGGGTGTCCTTTCCTGGGGCGATGCCGGGGCGAGGGCGCAGCGCCCGGCACGGGTCAGCTGCTGCGGTCGGACACGGCTTGGGCGAACCGGGTCAGTCCTTCGCGGACCGCTCCCGGCGGCAGCGGGTCCAGCGCCCGGATCGCCTCGTCGGCCCAGTCGCGGGCGCGGCGCAGCGTGCTGGCGGTCGCCTCGTGGCCGCGCAGTTCTGTCAAGGGGACGTCGAGCAGGTCGACGGCGCCGCCGTCGGCGATCCGCGCGACACCCTCGTCGATCCGGGCGTGCAGGGACTCCGACGCCGCATCCCTCTCCTGCCCGAGCAGCAGATAGGGCATCGTCGGGACCCCGGCGCGCAGGTCGGCGCCGGGCCGCTTTCCGGTCTGATCGGCGTCGGCGGACAGATCGATGACGTCATCCATGAGCTGGAACGCGACGCCCACCTTCTCGCCATACTCCCGCAACGGTTCGCGGTACTCGGACGGCGCGTTCCCGAAGAGCACCCCGGTCTGCGCGGCGGCAGCGATGAGGGATCCGGTCTTGTCGGCGAGCACCTGCAGGTAGAAGCCGACGGGGTCCTCGTCCGGACCCGGCCCGACCGTCTCGTGCATCTGGCCCAGCACGAGTCGCTCGAACGTGTCGGCCTGCAGTCGCATGGCCGCCGATCCGTGCCGCGCCATGATCGTGCTGGCGCGGGAGAAGAGCAGATCGCCGGTGAGGATGGCGATGCTGTTGCCCCACACCGCGTGCGCGGCGGGCACGCCGCGACGCACGTCGGCGCGGTCCATGACGTCGTCGTGGTACAAAGAGCCCAGGTGCGTCAGTTCGAGCGCGGCGGCGCCGTCGATGACGGCGGCGGTGGCGCCCTCTCCCAGCTGAGCGGTCAGCAGCGTCAGCATCGGCCGGATCCGCTTCCCGCCCGCTTCGTACAGGTAGCGGGTGGTGGCGTCGGCGAGCGCATCCGCCATGCGGAGTTCGCGCGCCATCTGCTGCTCCACCTGCACCAGACCGTCCTCGACAAGGTGCTGCAGACGGCGCGAGGCGGGCCCCGCGAAGACCCGCTCGGTCAGCCCCAGCCGACGCGCCAGGCGCGCGCGCGTGGCGGACGGGCTGCGGCTCACCCCTCCAGCCTACCCGTGGCGCTGCGGGACCGCCCGTGCGTGACGCTGTGCCGCGAACTCGGGACGGTCTCCGCCTCACTCGAGTGGTCGGCGGGCGCGGTGAAGCGCCACGATGCCGCCGGTCAGGTCCCGATGCGCGACCGCCGACCATCCCGCGTCCGCGATCCACGCGGCGAGCGTGCGCTGATCGGGCCACTCCTGGATCGTCTCGTTCAGGTAGCGGTAGGCCTCGGGGTCCGAACTGACCGCGCGCGCCATCGCGGGCATGACGGCGACGCTGTAGAGCCGGTAGAGCCGTGCCAGCGCGGGGTTCGTCGGGTGGGAGAACTCGCACACCATCAACAGACCACCCGGCCGGGTGACCCTTCGCATCTCACGCAGCGCGAGGTGCGGGTCCGATACGTTCCGCAGACCGAACGAGATCGTCACGACGTCGAAGGACTCGTCGTCGAAGGGCAGCGCCGTCGCGTCCGCGGCCACGAACGACAGACCGAGGGCTCCCGCATGGCGCCGACGACCCTCCTGGATCATCCCCTCCGAGAAGTCCGCGGCGATCACCCGCGCTCCCTGGCGCGCCAGGGGTACGGCGCTGGCACCGGTGCCGCCG
>CAVOZX010000012.1:0-12248 GCA_963701365.1 uncultured Actinomycetota bacterium
CAGGTCCCGTCGGTCACGGCTTCACGCCGCGCAATCTCGCCACCGGACAGACCTGGTGGTCGGCCCAACTGAGCCCGAACGTGCGGGCGCTCGGGCTGGACACCTGCAACTCGGTCGCCGGCCCCGACGGCGCGATACCGGAGACGCAGTTCCGTTGGCTGCGCAGCGAACTCGAACGGGCGCAGGCCGAGAGCATGCTCGTTGTCGCCCTCAGTCATCACAACAGCCTCACCCTCGAGAACGACGCCCACCGGCCCGGGCAGGAGGAGACGCTGCGTCACGCCGACGCGGTCATCGACCTGCTCCTGCAGTTCCCCGTCGCGATCGCATGGCTCAACGGGCATACGCACCTGAATCAGATCCTCGCCCACACCCGCGGCGACGGCGGCTTCTGGGAGATCACCACCGCGTCGTGCATCGACTTCCCGCACCAGCAGCAGGTGGTGGAGATCGTCGACAACCGCGACGGCACGTTATCGCTGTTCACGACCGTGCTCGATCACGCCTCGCCAGCCGTCCCGGGCGCCTCAGGATCCACAGCGGATCTCGCCTCCCGGGCGCGGGAACTGGCCGCGAACGACTGGGCGGAGGATCCCGTCATGCGTCGCGGCTCCCCTCTCGACCGCAACACGGAGCTCCTCCTGCCCGCTCCCTTCCCGCTGGAGACCATCACGGATGCCGCGCTCGAGGCCCAGCGCATCACCGAACGCGGCCGCATTCTGGCGCACGAACTGCGGTTGGCGTCGTGAGCCGCCGGGGGGGCGCACTCGCGGCGGCGGGACTGGTGACCCTCGCGCTCGCCGGATGCTCCCAGGTGGCTGCGATCGCTCCGGTGGGCGGCGGTCGCGCGGCGGAGATCCGGTACGCGGCGATCGACGTGCTGGTCGCCGCCGGCGTGCCGGTGGGCCGCGCACCGACGTGCACGGAGGACGCGCGTCGGGCCGTCATATGCACGGGGGATACCATGACCGGGGACGGCATCCGGGTCGACTCCCCCGCGGGCGATCCGGACCGCGTCACGGTCTGGGTCGCCGACGCCGTCCTCTACGAGGGCAGCGTCGCGGCGGTGCTCGAGAAGGCGCTGGAACCGTGACGACCACGGCGCGCAGCGGGGCACGGCTGGTGCTGGCCCTCGCGATCTTCGGCGGCGCGCTCGCGCAGGGGGCGACCGCCGCACCCCCGGCGGATACCGTCACGACGGCCGCGGCGATTCCCCTTGCGGTGGTCTCGGCGGCGATCCTGGTCGGTCAGGTCGCGGCGGTGTCGTGGGCGGTGCGGGTGCTGGCAGGTGCGCAGATCGCGCGGCCTCCGCAGACGCTGCTGTGGTGGAGCGCCGGAGCGGTCGTCGTCGGAGCGGCGACCGGGATCCTGGCGCCGGTGGCTGTGCCGCTGGTAGTCGCGGCGGCGGGCTGGGTCTTGCCGGCCGCCGCGGACGGGCGTGCGACCGCCCCGGCCGGTGCCGCGGTGTTCGTGAGGCGCCCGGTGGCCGCGGTGGCGGCGACGGTCGTCACCGTCGTTGCCACCGTCCTGCTGGCGGTGATCGCTCTGACGGCGGGTCTGTTCGTCACCGGTGCATACGGCGGAGTGCTGATGTGGGTCGCGTTCGGTGTGGTGGGCGCGAGCCTGCTGACGTGGTGGACCCGCCTCGCGCTCAGTGACCCGAAAGGTGACTCGAGGGGGTGAGGATGCCGCCGGCCGCGACGATCTCGGCGAGCGCGCGGGCGCTGGCGTCGTCGTCGACGCCGGCCACCAGGTCGGTGAGTACCCGCGCCCCGAATCCCACGCGCAGTGCGTCCAGGGCCGATGCCCGCACGCAATGGTCCGTGGCGATGCCCGCGAGGTCGACCTCGTCGACCCCGTGATCGCGCAGCAGGCGCTCCGCCGTGCTGTCGTCGTCGGACACGCCGTCGAACAGCGAGTACGCGGGCCGGCCCTGGCCCTTGCGGATGTGGTGGGTGACGCTCCTGGTGTCGAAGCCGTCGTCGTAGTCGGCTCCCGCGGTCCCGGCCAGGCAGTGCGGCGGCCACGTGTCCCGGTAGTCCGGGTCGACGGAGAAGTGCCCCCCGTTGTCGCCGGACGCATCGTGCCAGTCCCGGGAGGCGAGGATCATCGCGTAGTCGTCGGCATGATCGCGCAGGTACCGGGAGACGTACCGCGCGACCGCGTCGCCGCCGGCGACAGCGAGCGCCCCGCCCTCGGTGAAGTCGTTCTGGACATCGACCACCAGCAGAGCCCTGCTCATGGTTCGAGGCTATCGGCCGCAGTCCGCTCGCGGGACAGTCGCGACGGCCACCAGATCGTCCGACCGATGTCGTAGGCCAGCGCCGGCACGAGCAGGGATCGCACGAGGAACGTATCCAGCAGCACCCCGAACGCGACGATGAAGGCCAGTTGCGCGAGGAACAGGATCGGGATGACACCCAGTGCCGCGAAGGTTGCTGCCAGCACGAGCCCGGCGGAGGTGATCACCCCGCCGGTGGCGACGAGTCCCCGCAGGATTCCGGGGCGCGTACCCTGCCGCGCCGACTCCTCCCGCACGCGCGTCATGAGGAAGATGTTGTAATCGATCCCCAGCGCGACGAGGAACACGAACCCGTACAAGGGAACGGCGGGGTCGGCACCGGGGAAGTCGAACACGTGGTTGAAGACGACGGCGCTCACCCCCATCGCCGCCGCGAACGAGACGACGACGCTGGCCACGAGCAGGAGCGGTGCCAGCACCGCGCGCAGCAGCACCATCAGGATCAGCAGGATCACGACCAGCACGATCGGGATGATGACCGCACGGTCGCGGATGGAGGTGTCGTTCGTGTCGAGCGCGGTCGCGGTGACCCCCCCGACCAGCGCGCCGGGCACGTCGGCGTGAAGGCCGGCCCGCACCGCGCGCACGGTCGATTCCGCGGCGGCGGAGTCGGGCGCATCCGTCAAGGTCGCCACCAGCAGGGCGTCCGAGCCGGCGACGACGGGATCCGAGACCGCTTGCACGCCATCCTCCTCGCGCACCAGCGCGGCCGCTTCCGCAGCGCTGTCGGCGGGAACGATGACGTACAGCGGGCTTCCGCTGCCGGCGGGGAAGTGATCGCCGAGCACCTGCTGTCCGTCCCTGGCCTCGGAGTATCCGAGCACGAGATCGCTGGACTGCACGCCGTCGGCCTTCAGCTGCAGCAGGCCCGCCCCGGCGATCAGCAGCACGACGGTGGAGGCGATCCACACCGGCCGCGCGCGACGAGCGATCAGCCGCGCCACGCGGGGCCACGGTCCCGGAGCCGGTTCCCGGAGTTCGTCGGGCAGGGCCGTTGCGCCGTGGCGCGGGATGAACGGCCAGAACGCGGCTCGCCCGAACAGCGCGAGCAGGGCCGGCAGGAAAGTGAGTGCGGCCAGGAACGCGCAGGCGATCCCGATCGAGGCGATCGGGCCGAGCGCGCGATTGGTGGCCAGATCCGACAGGAGCAGGCACAACAGGCCCGCGACGACGGTTCCCGCCGAGGCGAGGATCGGCGCGAACGCGCCCCGCCACGCCTGCACGGTCGCCTCCCAACGCGAGAGACCCGCCCCGATCGCCTCGCGGAAGCGCGCCACGTACAGCAGCGCGTAGTCGGTCGCGGCGCCGATGACCAGGATGAAGAGGATCCCCTGCACCTGCCCGTTCAGCACCACCACGCCCAGGCGTGCGAGCCACCAGACCACGAGGATCGCCAGGCTCAAGGCGAAGGTCGACGCCAGCAGGACTAGTACCGGAAGCAGCGGCGAACGATAGACGATGACGAGGATGACGAACACCGCGACGAGCGCCGTCAGCAGCAGGATGCCGTCGATGCCGAGGAAGCCTGCCACCAGATCCGCGCTGAACCCCGCCGGGCCTGTCACCCACGCCTGGAGCGGCTCCGGCAGCACCTCGCCGATGGTGGCGCGCAGCGACTCGACGGTCCCGCCGATGTCGCCGGCGCTGTCGATCGGAACGATGATCTGCACGGCCTGACCGTCCTCGGACGGGATCGCGGGCGACACGTCGCCGAGGACCCCAGGAACGGTGCCGAACTCGGCGGCGAGCTGCTGAGCCTGCCCGAGCTGGGCGGGAGTGAGCGGCCCGTCCCCGGTCACGACGACGACAGCGGGGACGGTGTCGTCGCCACGGAACTCGGCGAGCCGGTCGGCCACCTGGGTCGCTTCGGCGCTCGAGGGCAGGTAGGCGGACTGATCGTTGGTGGAGACCTCGTCGACGCGACCGAAGTAGGGTCCTCCGATGGCCGCGGCCGCGATCCAGGCGATGACGAGCAGGGCGGGCAGACCGATCCGAAGCCATGCGGGGGGTACTCGAGACGTCACATCGCTAGCTTATCTAGCAATACAACGGATGGCCATCCCCGCCGCTTCTCATCCGCGGGCGAACAGCAGCACGACGGATGCTGTCGTGCACACGAGCGCGAGAATGGTCATGGCAGCGGCGAACCGGAGCGTGAAACGCACGCCGGCACTGGTGCGCCGCATGCGAATCCGACCGGGATCGAGGGTGCTCGTGTAGATCTCGGCGGAATCGGCGCCGGCGAGCATGCGCTGCTCCTGGGCGGTCACGACCGCGGAGTGTGCGCGACCATCCCGTCCGATCCAGCGCAGCCGCTCGCCGTCGGGCGCGGCCTCGACGACCGCGAGGGTGCGCTCCCAGGCGCCGTCGACGATGCGCAGCACGAGTGCGAGGAGCGCGAGCGCGGCGGCGGCGGCGAAGCCCACGATCGCGAACGCCTCCAGCAGCGCATCGAGCGGATGCAGCCACGCGGGCTCTCCCGGTCTCATGCGGCACCGTCCGGGCCGCGGCAGGGCGGCCGCACGTCCCGATTATCCCGGACGGCGGGCGCGAGGCGGAGCGGTTCGCGCGTCGGAGCCACCTGAGGGAATCGAACCCTCGACCTATTCATTACGAGTGAATCGCTCTGCCGACTGAGCTAAGGTGGCGGCTCGGGATCGCGATCCCGGGGTCGGCGCCCCGGGGACCGCGGCGGCGACGGTGACCCAGCATACCGGACGCCTTCGCGCCTGCCGGCTCAGCCGCAGCGCAGGTCCCCGGCGGGGGTCTCCCCGCTGCGGAAGTAGGCCTCGACCGCCCCGTCCACGCAGCGATCGCCCTTGTTGTATCCCGTGTGACCCTCCCCCACCCGGGTGACCAGGATGCCGCTCGAGAGCTGATCGGCCAGCGCGACGGACCAGGCGTACGGGGTGGCCGGGTCGTTCGTCGTCCCGATCACGAGGATGGGGGCTGCTCCGGCCGCCGCGATCGGGCCGCGCACGCCGGTCGCCGGATACTGCCACGTGTCGCAGACGTCCACGGTGCTCCAGTACGGAGCCACCGTCGGCGCCTCGGCCGCCAGACGCGCATCGGCGGCGGCCTGTTCGTCGGGCGATTCGTCGTGCGGGTAGTCCATGCAGTTGTAGGCGGTGAACGCCTCGGTCGAGTTGTCCAGGTACCGGCCGTCGGCGCGGTTGTAGTAGAAGTCCGCCAGATCGAACGCGGCGGTCGCCTCGCCCTGCCGCACCTGTGCGAGCGCGGTCGTGAGGTACGGCCAGCTGTCCTGCGAGTACAGCGCCGCGATGATCGCGGTCAGCAGCGCATCGGCGCCCAGCATCCGCCCGTCGCCGTTCGGCAGCGGCGACGCGTCGACCCGCGCGAGGAGATCGCCCAGGTCCGCCATCCCCTCGTCGACGCTGCCTGCGAACGGGCAGTCCGCGCCGTCGGCCAGGCACGAGGCCATGTAGGAGCGCAGCGCCGACTCGAAGCCGACCCCCTGGGCCGTCCCGACCTCCAGTCCGGACGTGGACGGGTCGATCGCGCCGTCGAGGACCATCCGCCCCACCCGGTCGGGATACAGCTCGGCGTAGGTCGCGCCGAGGAACGTGCCGTACGAGTACCCCAGGTAGTTCAGCGTCTCGTCGCCGAGCACGGCTCGCAGCAGATCCATGTCCCGCGCCGCCTGCACGGTGGTGATGTAGGGCAGGATGCCGCCGCTGGCGGCCTCGCACGCGCGCGCGAGCCCGGCGTTGCGCGCGGTGAGCTGCTCCTCCCACTGCGGCGAATGGCGCGGAGCGGAGGGGATGCCGAACAGGTACTCGTCCATGGCGGCCGCGTCGTAACACCGCACCGCGGTGGAATCCCCCACCCCGCGCGGGTCGAAGCCGATGATGTCGTACTCCTCCTGCAGCGCCGTGCCGACGGCGAAGTCGAGCGAGTCGCGGATCAGGGCGACCCCGCTCGCTCCCGGGCCGCCAGGATTGGTCAGGAGGGACCCCTGCACCGGCCCGTCGGCCCGGTGCCGGATGACCGCCAGGTCGACGGTCCCGGCAGCGGGCACCTCCCAGTCCAGCGGGGCGGTCACCGTCGTGCAGTCGAAGCCGGATCCGCAGTCCCGCCACTGCAGATCCTGCTCGTAGAACGGCCGCAGTTCCGGGGAGACGCCCGTGCTGTCGACCGTGCGCTCGGGTGGCGCCGAGGGGTCCGCCCGGACGGAGACGAGACATCCGGTCAGCGTGAGGCCGGCCACGCCCAGGCCGGCGATCAGGGCGAGCAGGGTGCTCACGCGGTGTCGGGTCATGCCGTCCTCCCGGTGGTGATCGTGATCAGCAGCGCCTCGAGCGCGAGCGCCGGCGCGACGTTGCGTTCCAGGTTGCGTCGTGTGCGGGACAGGTCGTCGAGCACCGCCAGGGTGTGCGACCGCGACCACTCCGCTGCGCGCTCGCGCAGCAGGTCGCCGAGCTCCCGGTTGACCAGGTCCGCGTTCCGGCCGAATTGCACCATGAGCACATCCCGGAAAAGGGACTGCAGGTCGGTGAGCACGCGATCGATGCCGTCGCGCAGGCTCCGCGTCGCACGCCGTTTCTGCTCCTCGGCCAGCGAGGTCAACTGCGCCCGGACGGCGGGCGGGATCGCAGCCCCGTCGGCGAGTCCTACGGTGCGCAGGAGCGCCTCGCGCTCGCCGCGGTCGCGCTCGGCCGTCAGCGCCGCCGCGTCGTCGGCCGCCGCCTGCACGATCCGGGACGCCACCTCCACGGCGTCGCTGACGCCACGCACGAGCAGCGCTTCGCGCAGTGTGCGGTCCCGGCGCTCGCGGGCGGCCTCATCCACCGCCAGGCGCCGCGCCATGCCGATGTGGCGCTGCGCGTGGCGGGCCGCCTGCTCCGCCACGGCAAGGTCGACGCCGCTGCGGCGGGCGACGAGCGCCGCGACATCCTCGAGCCGGGGCTCCCGCAGGCGCACGACCCGCACGCGGGAGCGGATCGTCGGCAGCAGGTCCGCGTCGCTCGGAGCGCACAGCACCCAGATCGTCCGTTCCGGCGGTTCCTCCAGCGCCTTCAGCAGCACGTTGGAGGTGCGCTCGCTCATGCGATCGGCGTCCTCGACCACGATGACCCGGTGCCGCCCGACGGACGGCGCGAACGACGCGCGCTCGACGAGCTGCCGGGCCTCATCGATGCGGATCACGACCTGCTCGGTGCGCAGGGCGGTGACGTCGGGGTGCGAGCGGGCCACCACCTGTGCCATCGTCGCCGTGTCGCCGGGGTCGGCGATCAGCGCCGCCGCGAACGCGTAGGCGAGATTGGACCGCCCCGACCCGGGCGGGCCGGTGATGAGCCACGCGTGCGTCAGGGCCGTCGGATCGGACGCCGCGCGCTGCAGCATCCGCACCGCGTCGGGCTGCCCGAGCACGTCGTGCCATGGCGCGGCACGCGCCTCCTGCGGCGCTTCCGCAGTCGCGCTGGTCATCGCCCCAGCGTAACGGGCGCCCCCGACGCCTCCCCGGATCACAGCAGGGGCAGGATGCGCTCCCGGACGGCCGTGGCGATCCGCTCCACCGGGGCCGCGGCATCCACGACGAGGAAACGGCCGGGTTCGGCGCGGGCGAGCGCGCGGTAGGACTCCCGCACTCGGCCGTGGAAGTCGGGAGCCTGCGCCTCCAGCCGGTCGTACGGCTTGTCGTCGGCGTCCAGGCGGGTCCGGGCGGCCTCCGGGTCGAGGTCCAGCAGTACGGTCAGATCCGGCAGGGCGCCGTCCGCAGCCCACAGTGACAGCGAGCGCACCTGATCCGGGTCCAGCACCCGGCCGGCGCCCTGGTAGGCCACGGACGAGTCCAGGTAGCGGTCCTGCACCACCACCTCACCACGATCGAGAGCGGGACGGACGACTGTGGCCACGTGCTGCGCACGGTCGGCCGCGTACAGCAACGCCTCCGCTCGGGGCACCACGTCACCGCGATGGTGCAGCACGATCCCGCGGATGAGTCCGCCGACCTCCGTCCCTCCCGGTTCCCTCGTCCGGGTCACCACCCGTCCGCGCTCGGCGACCCACTGCGCCAGCGCCTCCGCCTGCGTGGACTTCCCCGACCCGTCGACGCCCTCGAACGTCACCCAGAGCCCGGTCATCTCCGGGCGGGGGTCTTCCGCGCTCCCGACGCGCGGCGGGCGCCGCTGCGGCTGGGGGCCGGGCCCTTGGCACGCTTGTCCGCCAGCAGCTGCACGGCCCGTTCGAAGTCGACGTCGTCCACACTCTCGCCGCGCGGGATCGTGGCGTTGGTCTCGCCGTCGGTGACGTAGGGTCCGAACCGTCCGTCGCGGAGCCGGATCGGCTTCCCGCTGACCGGGTCCGCGTCGAACTCCTTGAGCGCGGCCGAGGCTCGGCGGGCGCCGTACTTCGGCTGGGCATACTTCTCGAGCGCCTGTTCGAGCGTGATGTCGAAGATCTGCTGCTCGTCGTCGAGGGACCGGGAGTCGGTCCCCTTCTTCAGGTAGGGGCCGTAGCGACCGTTCTGCGCGGTGATGACCTGGCCGTCGGCGGGGTCCGTCCCCACAACGCGCGGCAGCGCGAGCAGCCGCAGTGCGGTCTCCAGGTCGATGGCGTCGGGCGACATGGAACGGAACAGGGATGCCGTGCGGGGCTTGGCCGAGGCCGACCGCGTCGGCGCCGCATCCGCGTCGGCCTCCTCGTCGGGCTCGACCTCCTGCACGTAGGGCCCGAAGCGTCCGTCCTTCACCACCACGAGCGTGCCGTTGTCGGGGTTCTCGCCGAGGACCCGATCCCCCGCGACGGGAGCGTCGATCAGCTCCTGCGCCTTCGCGGCTGTGAGCTCGTCGGGGGCCAGATCCTCCGGCACGTTCACGATGCGGGGTTTCGCCTCCGGATCGGTGGGATCGGCGACCTCCAGATACGGTCCATACTTCCCGAACCGGAGGGTGGCCACGTCGCTGACGGGCGTGGAGTTGATCTCCCGCGCGTCGATGTCTCCGAGGTTGTCCACGATCTGCCGGAGCCCGACGTGGTCGTCGGAGCCGAAGTAGAAGTCGTGCAACCAGGTCTCGCGTCGCTGCTCGCCGCGTGCGATGGCGTCGAGATCGTCCTCCAGCTCCGCGGTGAAGTCGTAGTCGACGAGGTCCGCGAAGTGCTGCTCGAGGAGGCGCACGACGCTGAACGCGAGCCACGTGGGCACCAGCGCCTGCCCGCGCTTGCGCACGTAGCCGCGGTCGATGATCACGTCGATGATGCTCGCGAACGTGGACGGACGCCCGATGCCCTTCTCCTCCAGGGCCTTCACGAGGCTCGCCTCCGTGTACCGCGGTCTCGGTGTGGTGGTGTGGCCCTTGGGCTCGACGTCGGTCGTGGTGACGGAGTCGCCGACGGCGAGCACGGGCAGCGCCTGATCCTCGGCGCGGTCGGCGTCGGACCGCTTCTCGTCCCGGCCCTCCTCGTAGGCTTCGAGGAATCCCTTGAACGTGTACACGGTCCCGGAGGCGGTGAACTCCAGCCGGCCTCCCGCCGCGGCAACCTCCACGGTGACCGTGGTGGTCTCGTACCGGGCGTCGGACATCTGGCTCGCGATCGCGCGCCGCCAGACCAGTTCGTACAGCCGCTGCTCGTCGCGGTCCAGTTCTCCGGAGACCTCGGACGGGCGCCGGAAGCGGTCGCCCGACGGGCGGATGGCCTCGTGCGCCTCCTGCGCGTTCTTCGACGTGTTGCGGTAGCTGCGCGGGTTCGGCGGCACCGCCGCATCCCCGTACAGCGTGACCGCCTGCTCGCGCGCCGCGTGCACCGCCTGACCCGACAGCGCGGTCGAGTCGGTGCGCATATAGGTGATGTATCCCTTCTCGTACAGGCGCTGGGCGACGCCCATCGCCTGCTTGGCGCTCATCCCGAGTTTCCGTCCCGCCTCCTGCTGCATGGTGGAGGTGGTGAACGGGGGCTTGGGGCTGCGGGTGCCGGGCTTCGCGTCGACGGCGGTGACCGTTCCGGCCCCGGCCGCCGCGACCGCGTCGGCGAGGGTGCGGGCGCGCTGTTCGTCGAGCACGACCACGGCGCGCTTGAGCCCGCCGCGGTCGTCGAAGTCCGATCCGCGCGCCAGCGGCGCGCCGTCCACCCGGTGCAGGCGGATGCGGAACGTCGACGCGGAGTCCGCGGCGGCGGCATCCGCTTCCACGTCCCAGTAGCCGGCGGCGACGAACGCGATCCGCTCGCGTTCGCGTTCGACCACCATCCGCGTGGCGGCGGACTGCACCCGGCCGGCACTGAGGGCCGCGCCCTCCTTGCCGGTGCCGACCTTGCGCCACAGCACGGGCGACACGTCCCACCCGTACAGGCGGTCGAGCACGCGCCGCGTCTCCTGCGCGTCCACCAGGGCCAGGTCCAGGTCGCGGGTGTTCGTCACGGCCTGGCGGATCGCCTCGGGCGTGATCTCGTGGAAGACCATCCGCCGGACAGGGACCTTCGGCTGGAGCACCTGCAGCAGGTGCCAGGCGATCGCCTCGCCTTCCCGGTCCTCATCGGTGGCCAGCAGCACCTCGTCGGCGGTCTTCACGGCGCGTTTGAGTTCCGCGACCGTCTTGGCCTTCCGCTCGTTGACGACGTAGTACGGGTCGAACCCGTGCTCCACGTCGATGGAGTACGTGCCGTACGCCGCCTTCTTCTCCGGCGGGATGTCCTTCTTGCTCGCCAGGTCGCGGATGTGACCGACGGAGCTCATCACGGTGTAGTCGTCACCCAGGTATCCCTGGATGGAGGTCATCTTCGTCGGCGACTCGACGATCACGAGCGTGGTGCCGTGTCGGGTCTTCGTCTTCTCGCCCTGTGCCACCCCTGGTCCTTTCGTCGTTGCACACCATACACAGTGGTTCCCGGGGCGGGCTGACGGAGAGCGTCACGGATGCGGGGCCTCCGGCGGCGGCCCGGCGCGGGACCACGCGGACGCGGGAACGGACAGGAACGCGCCGTCCACGCGGATCGTGGCGACGAGCCGGTCCAGGTCGCAGCGAGCCAGTCGGGCCCCGTCGGCGGCGGCCACCGCGGCGGCCCGGTCGCACGGCTCGGCGCCGGGGAGGGCCCCGGAGACGGTGTCCGCCGCGGCGAGCGCGGCGGCATCCGCGGCGCCCGCGAGGCGCTGGCCGAACACCGCGGCGGATGCGACGGTGCCCAGGCCCGCCGTCAGCGTCATCGCGACCGCGAGCATCCCCGCGGTCGCGGCCGTGCCGGCCATCAGCGCCCGCCGGCCAGCGCGCAGGAGGATGCGGCGAGGCGCTGAGGCCACGGCAGGGTCGCGGCAGGCGCGGACGCGTGCACGCACACCAGTTCGCCGCGGAACTCGACCTGCGCGGCGGCGCCCGCCACCGCGGCGGAGACGGTGGATCCGGCCCGTGCGGGATCCTCGCCCCGGCCGACCAGACGCGCCGCATCTGCCGCCGCATCCTGCAGGCGCACCTGCCGACCGGCGGCCGACAGCGCCGACACCCCGAGCGCCAGCACCAGCACGACCGCGGGAAGGGCGACCGCGAACTCCGCCGTCACCGAGCCCCGATCGCCCTTCCGGCGCATCAGGCGACCGTCAGCGCGCGGCGGACCAGGTCTTCGAGGATGCCGCGCACCTCGTCGGAGCGCATGATGACCACCAGCAGACCGGCGAACGCGACGGCCGCCATCGTCGCGATGGCGTATTCGGCGGTCGCCGATCCGGTGTCGTCGGCCATGAGGCGGGCGGCGCGGCGACGCGTGAGCCTGGGAAGCCGAGGCGCCTCAGGGCGGGTCGGCGTGGAATCGGACATGGGTTTCCTCTCTGTGGGTGGATGGTGGGCAGCCAGGAGAGCCGTCCTCGGCACGCGCGCCGCGAAGCCGCGCAACGGCGGGCGCCGCGCCGTCGCCGTTGCCCGCACGGGGCTGGACGACGAAGGGCTCGGTCATGCGCTCGACGCTAGGCGGCCGCGCAGATGGGCGGGCGAGGTGTCGC
>CAVOZX010000013.1:0-35522 GCA_963701365.1 uncultured Actinomycetota bacterium
GATTGCGGTATGCGCATCCACCTCGGCACGGACCACGCCGGCCTGGACTTCTCCACCCGCCTGCAGCAGCATCTCGCCGAGCAGGGGTACGAGGTGGTCGATCACGGGCCACGCGAGTACGACCCCGACGACGACTACCCCGGCTTCTGCATCCGGGCGGCGCAGGCGGTCGCACGGGACCAGGCCGCCGGCGTGGACGCGCTCGGGGTGGTGTTCGGGGGTTCGGGCAACGGGGAGCAGATCGCGGCGAACAAGGTGCGCGGCATCCGAGCCGCCCTGGTGTGGAACCTGCCGACCGCGGAGCTCGCGCGTCAGCACAACGATGCCAACGTCATCGCCGTCGGCGCCCGGCAGCACACATTCGAGGAGGCGGTCGTGTTCATCGACCGGTTCATCCAGACCCCGTTCTCGGGCGAGGAGCGCCACGTCCGCCGCATCGCCCAGATCGCCGCGTTCGAAGCCGACCGGACCTGATGCCCGAGGGTCACTCCGTTCACCGCATCGCCCGGCAGTTCGACCGCAACTTCGTCGGCCGCGCCGTTCGCGCGTCCAGCCCTCAGGGCCGCTTCGCCGAGGGTGCTGCGATCATCGACGGCCACACCGTCACCGAGGTGGTCGCGTCGGGGAAGCAGATGTTCCTCGGCTTCGACATCGACCTGTGGCTGCGCGTGCACCTGGGGATGTACGGCGCGTGGGACTTCTCCGGAGAAATCCTCGTGGATGCCACGATCGCGGCATCCGGCGGCAGGATGGGTCAGACCCATCAGCGCGGCACGGTCATCGACGCCGCGGGGGAGGATTCGCTCACCTCGATCGGGGCGCCCCGCCGGGCCCGCGGGCACGTGCGGATGGGGGAGGAGACCACCGGCGAGGCGGAGCCCGCGGAGTGGCCGCCGGCGCCGGTGGGGCAGGTGCGACTGCGGCTGCTCACTGAGAGCACCTGCGCGGACCTGCGCGGCCCGACCGCGTGCGAACTCCAGACGCCGGAGCAGATGACCGCCACCCTCGCCCGGCTCGGGCCGGATCCCCTCGTCGGCGACCGCGACGAGGGCGAGCGCCGCTTCGTCGCCGCCGCCGGCCGATCCCGCACCCCCATCGCGCTGGTGCTCATGGACCAGTCCGTGATCGGCGGCATCGGGAACGTGTACCGCTGCGAGTTGCTGTTCCGGGCGCGGCTGAATCCGCACCGCAGCGCCCGCGACGTGGGACAGGCGCAGCTGCGGCGCCTGTGGACCGACTGGTGCGGACTGCTCGAGGCCGGGGTCGCGACCGGGCAGATGATGACCATGGACGATCTCTCGCCGGAGCAGTGGCGGCGGGCGATGGCGCAGCGGGAGGATCGTCACTGGGTGTACCGCCGGGCGGGACTGCCGTGCCGGGTGTGCGGCACCCCGGTGGCGGCCGAGCAGATCGGGGGACGCACGCTGTACTGGTGCCCCGAGTGCCAGGCGTAGCCGTGGGGCGAGTGTAGGAGGACGACATGCGGCAGAACCCGAGCTTCGCGATGACGGATGCGGCGGAGCTGCGCCGCGTGATCGAGGCGAACCCGTGGGCGACGCTGGTGGCGGCAACCTCCGACGGCGTGGTCGCCTCGCACTACCCGGTGCTCCTGGCCGATGACCGCGACGACCTCACCGTCGTCGGCCACGTCGGCCGTCCCGACGACATGCTGCTGGACTTGGGGCGGTCGGAGCTGACGGTCATCATCCAGGGGCCCCACGGCTACATCTCCCCGTCCTGGTACGAGCCGGCGCCCGCCGTCCCGACGTGGAACTTCGTCGCGATCCACCTGTCCGGGGTGGCGGAAGGGATGCCGGACGACGAGAACCTCCGCACTCTCGAGCGGCTGGTGGCCCGCTTCGAATCCCTCCTGCCCGAGCCGCGGACGATGTGGTCCCCGCCGAACGACCCGGAGTACGTGCACCGGCTCGCGGCCGGGACCGTCGGTTTCCGGCTCACGCCGATCCGCGTGGTCGCGAAACGGAAGCTCAGCCAGAACCGGCCCGCGGCCGACGTGGACCGCATCATCGACCGGCTCGAGGCGGACGGTCCGTTCGCGCAGCCCGCCCTCGCGGCGGAGATGCGCCGGGCGCGGGACGCGCGGCGGATGCCGTGACCGGCCGCGGCGACGTCGTCGGCACGATCGCCGGGGCACGGGTCGCCGGGCCCGGGGCCGAACTGCTGCCGGGGCCCGGACCGTGGGACGTGATGCTGCGCGACGGGCGGATCGCCGACATCGCCCCCGCCGGTGCGCTCCGGCCCCGGGGCGAGGTGCTGGCCGCCGACGGCGCGTGGCTGGTGCCGGGCCTGTGGGATCACCACGTGCACAGCGCGCAGGCCGCGCTCGCCGCATCCCGGACCGACCTGTCCGATGCCGCGACCGCCGCCGACGCGGCCGACGTGATCGCGCGCGCCGAGCCGGACTCCGACGGCACCCGCGTGGGCGTCGGGTTCCGGGACGCGCTGTGGCCGGACCGTCCGTCACGGGCGACGCTGGATGCGGCCACCGGCCCGCGGCCCGCGTACCTGATCAGCGCCGATGCCCACAGCGTCTGGCTGAATTCCGCCGCGCTCGAGCGCGAGCGGCTCGATGCCGTCGACGGCGTGCTGCGGGAGGAGCTCGCGTTCGAGGTGAGCCGGCGGCTGGCCGCGCGCGCGCACCGCGACATCGACGAACTCCTGGATCGGTGGCTCCGGGCGGCGGCGGCCCGGGGCGTGGTCGGGATCGTGGACCTGGAGATGGCGTGGAACCCGGAGCGCTGGCGGCGCCGGGCCGACCGCGGGGCGGATCCGGTGCGCGTGCGGTGCGGCGTCCACCCCGCCGACCTGGACCGTGCGATCGGCGACGGATTGCGCAGCGGCGCTCCTGTGACTCCCGACGGTTCGGCGACGGTCGGGCCGGTGAAGGTGATCACCGACGGTTCGCTCGGCACCCGGACGGCCGCGTGCTCGCAGCCGTATCCCCATGGCGGTCGGGGCGAGCTGACGGTGCCGCCGGCGGAGCTGCGCGCCGTGCTCGCGGCCGCCGCGGCGGCGGGCCTGGAGTGCGCGGTGCACGCCATCGGTGATGTCGCCGTCTCGCACGCTTTGGACGCGTTCGCGGCCACGGGTGCGCAGGGCACGATCGAGCACGTGCAGCTTGTCGCGCACGCGGACCTCGCCCGGTTCGGCCGCAGCGGCATCGACGCGAGCGTGCAGCCGGCGCACGCGCTGGACGACCGGGAGCTCGCGGACCGGGAATGGGCTCTCCAGACCGCCATGATCTACCCCCTGCGAGCGCTCGCCGCCGCGGGTGCCGGGCTGCGGTTCGGATCCGACGCACCCGTCGCGGATGCCGACCCCTGGGCGGGCATCGCCGCCGCGGTGCACCGGCGCCGGGCCGGCGAGCCCGCGTGGCATCCGGAGCAGACGGTGGATGCCGTGACCGCGCTCGCCGCGGCGGGGGCGGGCGGCACTCGGAACCCGAGCACGGTCTCCGTCGGGGCGCCCGCCGATCTGGCGCTGATCGGCGCGGACCCCGCGGCCTGCGACGCGGAGCGGCTCGCGCGGATGCCGGTGCTGGCGACGCTCCTGGCCGGCCGGGTGACCCACGTGTCCTGACGGTGTCGGCGGACACGGCTCGGTCGCCGGGCGGAGTCGGCACCGACTACCGTCGAGGGGTGGCATCGGCCGAGACCCCGCTGTCCGCGCCGACGCGGCGCGGATCCCCGGAGCACGCCGCATCCGACCGGTTCATCCCGCACGTGCAGGGCCTGCGGGCGATCGCGGTGCTGCTGGTGGTGATCTACCACTTCTGGCCGGCTCGGCTTCCGGGCGGCTACGTCGGGGTGGACGTGTTCTTCGTCATCTCCGGGTTCCTCATCACCGGGCATCTGATGCGCGAGCTGGACGCGACCGGGCGGGTCGCGCTCGGGGCGTTCTGGGCGCGGCGCGCGCGGCGGCTGCTGCCGGCATCCCTGCTGGTGCTGCTGTTCTGCGCGGTGGTCGTCGCGATCCCGTACCTGACGCCGATCTCGGCCCTGCAGCGCGATGTGTCCGAGATCATCGCGTCCACGTTCTACGTGGAGAACTGGTACCTGGCGATCACATCGGCCGACTACCTCGGCCTCACGGGCGACCCCTCGATGGTGCAGCACTACTGGTCGCTGTCGCTGGAGGAGCAGTTCTACGGGCTGTGGCCGCTGCTGCTGCTCCTGGCGGGCCTGATCGCGGCACGGTGGGCCGGGGGACGGCGACGGGCCGCGACGGTCGCGGTGGTGGCGGTGGTCAGCGCCGCATCGCTCGCGCTGTCCATCTACTCCACCGCCACCGATCCGGCGCCGGCGTACTTCAGCACGTTCGGGCGGATGTGGGAGTTCGGCATCGGCGCCCTGATCGCCCTGGTACCGCGGGCCCGGGTGCGCCAGGCGGGCGTGAGCTTCGTGCTCGGGTGGGGCGGGGTCGCCGCGCTCGCCTACGCCGCCTTCCGCTTCGACGGGTCCACCCCGTTCCCCGGATCCGCCGCGCTCGTGCCGGTGCTCGGATCCGCCGCGGTGATCGCCGCCGCGAACACGGACCGCTGGTGGTACCCCACGCGGATCCTCGCGATCCGTCCGGCCCGGTTCACCGGCGACATCTCCTACTCGCTGTACCTCTGGCACTGGCCGCTGATCGTGATCGCCCCGTTCGTGCCGTTCTGGGGGCTGACCTTCGCCCACCGGGTGGCGCTGCTGGTGCTGTGCTTCGTGCTGGCGTGGTTGACGAAGCGGTTCGTGGAGGATCCGGTGCGCCGGTGGCCGGTGCTGACCTCGCGCCGGCCGCGCGTCACGCTGTGGTCGTCGCTGGTCGCGATGGTGGTGGTGGCGGGTGTGGCGCTGGCCGGGTGGGCCGCGAACGCGCCCGCCTACCGGGCCGGGGCGGCCGAGATCGCGCAGGTGCGGGAGAATCCGCCGCCGTGCTTCGGCGCGGCATCCGTCCTCGACCCGGCCTGCGCCGACCAGGCCTCCCCGGCGACGATCCTGCCCGCGCCCGGGTTCGCGGGGGCGGACAAGCCCGCCGACGAGCAGTGCTTCGTGCAGCTGAACCAGTCCACGCCGGTCGCGTGCACGTTCGGGTCGACCGACCCGGATGCTCCGGTGGTGGCGCTCATCGGGGACAGTCACGCGTTCCAGATGCTCCCAACCGTGCAGCGCCTGGCCGACGAGCGCGGCTGGCGGCTGGAGGTGCTCGTGAAGGGCGCGTGCCCCTGGAACACGCAGCCGGTGATCGCGGATGCCGCGTTCATGGCATCCTGCACGCAGTGGCGGGACTCCGTCGCGGCGCGCCTGACCGCGGACCCGCCCGACGCGGTGCTCACCGCGGCCCTCGCCACCACCCCGTACACATCAGAGGGGCACGCGGACGCCCACCAGGCCGCGGTCGCCGGCTATCGCGCAGCCTGGGAGCCGATGCTCGCCGCCGGCGTGCCGATCGTCACCATGGTCGACAACCCGGTGTGGTCCGCCGACCCGAACACGTGCCTGCGCACCCGGCCGGCGAGCGAGTGCAGCGCGGTGCGGGCCGACGTGCTGGTGGCGGACGACCCGCTGCGCGATGCCGCCGCCGACCTTCCCGGTGTGACGCTGCTGGACTTCACCGACGTGTACTGCGGTCCGGACCGGTGCCAGCCGGTCGTGGGCGGCGCGAACGTCTACCGCGACCAGGATCACCTCACCGTCACGTTCGCCGACACCCTGGGACCGTGGCTGGGGCGGGCGGTGGATGCGGCGCTCGCCGCCCGCAGCTAGGCTCCCGCCATGCCCATCGATGAGGATGCGTCCGTCCTGCGGCTCGAGGGTGCCGTGCCCGTGATCGCCGACTCCGCCTTCGTCGCCGCCGGCGCCCGCGTCGTCGGCGCGGTGACCCTCGGCGACCGGGCCAGCGTCTGGTACAACGCGGTGCTCCGCGCGGACTCCGCCTCGATCACGATCGGGGCGCGCAGCAACCTGCAGGACAACGTCAGCGTGCACGTGGATGCCGGCTCGCCCGTCACCCTTGGCGAAGACGTGTCGGTCGGGCACAACGCCGTCGTGCACGGCTGCACCGTCGGCGACGGGACGCTCATCGGCATGGGCGCGACGATTCTCAACGGCGCCCGGATCGGCGCCGCGTGCCTCATCGCCGGCGGCGCGGTCGTGCTGGAGAACGCGGAGATCCCCGACGGGTCGCTGGTCGCGGGGGTGCCGGGGCGGGTGCGGCGTGCGCTCGCCGACGAGGAGCGGCAGCGTCTGCTCCTGAACGCTCAGGCGTACCTGGACCACTCCGTGCAGCACCGCACCGCGGAGCGCATCACCCGCGAGTGACGCGGAGGACGGCGACGCTCCGCCGTCGGCGGCGTGGAGGGGGCGACGGGAATCGAACCCGCACGACCAGTTTGGAAGACTGGGACTCTGCCATTGAGCTACGCCCCCGCGGCGGCTGTGGCCGCGACCCGGAAAGTCTACAGGCAGCGCCCCACGGCACCGCCACGGTCATGCGTGGCCGTCGGATAGACTTCTCGGGGTCGTCGTCGGCGCGCGCGACCAGGTCCGCCCCGGGGCGTAGCTCAGCGTGGTAGAGCGCCCGCTTTGGGAGCGGGAGGCCGCAGGTTCAAATCCTGTCGCCCCGACGCCGATGCCCACCCCAGACTTTCGGCCGCGCCGCATCGCGGACAGCAGAGGAGAACACAGGCATGGTCACCAGCACCGTCGAGCAGCTCACGCCTACCCGCGTCAAGCTCCACATCACGGTCACCCCGGAGGAGCTGAAGCCCAGCATTCAGCACGCCTACCAGCACATCGGGCAGGACATCCAGGTGCCCGGATTCCGCAAGGGAAAGGTGCCCGCGCCGATCATCGATCAGCGCGTGGGCCGCGCCGCCGTGCTCGACCACGCGGTCAACGAGGGTCTGGACCGCTTCTACCGGGAGGCCGTGCTCGCGCACGAGGTGCGCGCTGTGGGCCGCCCGTCCGCCGACGTCGTCGCGCTTCCCGAGGCGAAGGACTACTCGGGCGACCTGGAGGTGGACGTCGAGGTCGAGGTGCGACCCGACTTCACGCTGCCCGCGTACGAGGGCACGACGATCACCGTCGACGCGGTCGAGATCGACGAGGCCGCGGTGGACGCCGAGCTGGACGAACTGCGCGCCCGGTTCGGCACCCTCGTCACCGTGGACCGCCCCGCGACAGCCGGTGATTTCGTGGAACTGGACCTCGTCGCGACCATCGACGGGGTCGAGGTCGACCGCGCGGAAGGCGTGTCGTACGAGGTCGGATCCGGCGAGCTGCTGGAGGGGATCGACGAAGCCGTCGATTCCCTGACGGCGGGGGAGCAGACAACGTTCCGCTCCACCCTGGTCGGCGGCGACCGGGCGGGCGAGGAGGCCGAGGTGTCCGTCACCGTCACGGCGGTGAAGGAGCGCGAACTGCCCGAGGCGGACGACGACTTCGCGCAGATCGCCAGCGAGTTCGACACGCTCGACGAGTTGCGCGCCGCCCTCCGGGATCGCGTGGCCCAGCAGGCCACGTTCACCCAGGGCGCCGCCGCCCGCGACAAGCTCGTCGCGCAGCTGGTGGAGCAGGCCGACATCCCGGTGCCCCCGGGCCTGGTCGAGGACGAGGTGCACACGCACCTGGAGAGCGAGGGCCGGCTCGAGGACGACGAACATCGCGCCGAGGTGACCGAGGCCAGCGAGCGGCAGTTCCGCACCCAGCTCATCCTCGACGCGATCGCCGAGAAGACCGCGGTGCAGGTGTCGGAGGACGAACTCACCCAGTACCTCGTGCAGTCCGCGGCGCAGTACGGCATGACGCCGCAGCAGTTCGTCGACGCGCTGCAGCAGGGGAATCAGCTCGCCTCGATGGTGGCGGAGGTGACGCGGAACAAGGCGGTCTCGGTCGCGCTCGGCCGCGTCAACGTGGTGGACACCAACGGGAACCCCGTGGACATGTCCGGTTTCGCCGCGATCGAAGACCTGCCGGCGGCCGAAGAGGAGGTCGTCGAGGAGGCCGAGGAGATCGCCGACGCGGCCGAGGACGAGGCTGCGACCGAGGAGCGCTGAGGCGGCTCTGCCCACGGCGAACACGGACGGGACGGTCCGGGGCCCCCGGTAGATTCGGAGGCGATCACCACCCGGAACAGGAGCGACCATGCCCGAATCCCCAGGCGCCACCAGCGTCTTCGACAGACTGCTCTCGGATCGGATCATCTGGCTCGGGTCGGAGGTCCGCGACGACAACGCGAACGAGATCTGCGCGAAGATTCTGCTGCTCGCCGCCGAGGACTCCAAGAAGGACATCTACCTCTACGTCAACTCCCCGGGCGGCTCCATCACCGCAGGCATGGCGATCTACGACACCATGCAGTTCGTCCCCAACGACATCGTCACCGTCGGGATCGGCATGGCCGCATCCATGGGCCAGCTGCTGCTGACAGCCGGCACCAAGGGCAAGCGGTACATCACCCCCAACGCCCGCGTGCTGCTGCACCAGCCGCACGGCGGGTTCGGCGGGACCGCGAGCGACATCCAGACGCAGGCCCAGCTGATCCTCGACATGAAGCGCCGGCTGGCGGAGATCACCGCCGCCCAGACCGGCAAGTCGGTGGAGCAGATCAACGCCGACGGCGACCGCGACCGCTGGTTCACCGCCGAGGAGGCGCTCGCGTACGGCTTCGTCGACCACATCCGCGAATCGGCCACCGAGGTGGTCGGTGGCGGCGGAACCGACAACTAGTCAGCGCAAGGAGACCCGCATGAACACTCCCATCGCCGGTGCCCCGTTCCCCCAGCGGATGCCGGAGAGCCGTTACGTCCTGCCGCAGTTCGAGGAACGCACCGCCTACGGCTACAAGCGCCAGGACCCCTACAACAAGCTGTTCGAGGACCGCGTGATCTTCCTCGGCGTGCAGGTCGACGACGCGTCCGCCGACGACGTGATGGCCCAGCTGCTCGTGCTGGAGTCGCAGGACCCCGACCGCGACATCGTGATGTACATCAACTCGCCCGGTGGATCGTTCACGGCCATGACCGCGATCTACGACACCATGCAGTACGTCTCCCCGCAGATCCAGACCGTCGCGCTCGGGCAGGCCGCGTCCGCCGCCGCCGTGCTCCTGGCCGCGGGCGCGCCCGGCAAGCGCCTGGCGCTCCCCAACGCGCGCATCCTCATCCACCAGCCCGCGATGGGCGAATCCGGCCACGGACAGGCATCCGACATCGAGATCCAGGCGAACGAGATCCTGCGGATGCGCACCTGGCTGGAGGAGGCCCTCGCGCGCCACTCGCACCGCACCATCGAAGAGGTCAACCGCGATATCGATCGCGACAAGATCCTCTCCGCCGAGGAGGCGGTCGCCTACGGCCTGGTCGATCAGGTGCTCAGCACCCGCAAGCGCGTCCCCGCGGCGTTGACCTCCTGACCGCGCCGGGCGCGCAGGCAATACCCCCCGTTGTCCGGCCCACCGGTTAGGCTCGAACCGGAGGCCGGCCGACGAAGGGGAGTGCACCGACATGGCTCGAATCGGTGAGAGCGCCGACCTGTTCAAGTGCTCGTTCTGCGGCAAGAGCCAGAAACAGGTGCAGCAGTTGATCGCCGGCCCCGGCGTGTACATCTGCGACGAATGCGTCGAGTTGTGCAACGAGATCATCGAAGAGCGCATGGCCGAGCAGGGCGGCGGCGATATCGCCGAGTTCGACCTGCCCAAGCCGCGGGAGATCTTCGCCTTCCTCGAGGAGTACGTGGTCGGTCAGGAGGCGGCCAAACGCGCGCTGTCCGTCGCCGTCTACAACCACTACAAGCGGGTGCGGGCACAGAGCACCCTCACCCGCGCCGAGCAGCGCGCCGACGAGGTTGAGATCGCCAAGAGCAACATCCTGCTGCTCGGGCCCACCGGATGCGGCAAGACCTACCTGGCGCAGACGCTCGCGAAGCGGCTGAACGTGCCGTTCGCCGTCGCCGACGCCACCGCGCTGACGGAGGCCGGATACGTGGGGGAGGACGTGGAGAACATCCTCCTGAAGCTCCTGCAGGCAGCCGACTTCGACACGGCGCGGGCCGCGACCGGGATCATCTACATCGACGAGGTCGACAAGATCGCCCGCAAGGCCGAGAATCCGTCCATCACCCGCGACGTCTCGGGTGAAGGCGTGCAGCAGGCGCTGCTGAAGATCCTCGAGGGCACCGTCGCGTCCGTGCCGCCGCAGGGGGGCCGCAAGCATCCGCATCAGGAATTCATCCAGATCGACACCACGAACGTGCTGTTCATCGTCGCGGGCGCGTTCGCCGGGCTGGAGGAGATCATCTCCGCCCGCATCGGCAAGCACGGCGTGGGCTTCGGCGCGCCGCTGCACACCAAGGACGACAGCGGCGACCTGTTCAGGGAGGTACAGCCCGAAGACCTCCACAAGTTCGGCCTCATCCCCGAGTTCATCGGACGCCTGCCCGTGGTCGCGGCGGTCTCGCCGCTTGACCGCGAGGCCTTGATGGAGATCCTCACGGAACCGAAGAACGCGCTGGTGAAGCAGTATCAGCGCATGTTCGAGCTGGACGGCGTGGAATTGGACTTCGAACCCGACGCGCTGGGCGCGATTGCCGACCTCGCCGTCGCCCGGAAGACCGGTGCACGAGGGCTCCGCGCCATCCTTGAGGACGTGCTCGGCCCGATCATGTTCGAGATCCCCTCGAGCGAAGATGTCACGAAGGTCGTCGTGACCCGCGCCTCCGTCGAGGAGGGTGCATCCCCGACCCTGGTGCTCCGCCAGAAGCGCAAGACCGCCTGACGGCCGCACCACTGCCTGAATCCGGCCACGGCCGGACGGTGACGGTCAGCCGAAGCCGTCCGTCGGATCGTTCTCCACGACCACCGAGCCGTCGGCGTCCAGCGACACGAGCACACCCGTGTCCAGCTCCGCACGCGGCCGGCCCTCCAGCCACGTCAGGGTCCAGGCCGGCGCAGGCTGACCCAGCGGATCGACCGGTAGCGTCTCCTCGACCGCCGCGATCCCCGGGCGCAGGGCATCCGGCACAGCCGGCGGGGGTGTGGTCCGAGCGCTCCATCGGGTTCCCAGTCGCATATCAGTCCTCCCCCGACGCGAACCGGATTTCCAGCACGGTCGCGGCGGCGGCGGGCGCGATCACCAGCTCGCTCACCCGTCCGGCCGCTGCGATGTCGCCCTCGGCCTGCGCGAGCGCGGCCGCCTCCGCGTCGGGAGCTCCCAGCACCAGACGCGCCACCGGTGTCTTCTGGGACGCCTTCGCCTCCGTCTTGGCGCGGCGGATGCCGACCAGGGCGGCGCTGGCCGCCGTGAGAATGGCCGGGTCGCCGTCGATGCCCAGCGGCTCCGGCCAGGGCGCGGTGTGCACCGAACCCTCCTCGTACCAGGACCAGACCTCTTCCGCGGCGAACACCAGCACCGGCGCGAACAGGCGCAGGAGCACGCCGAGCGCGGTGCGCAGGGCCAGCGCCGCCGACGGCTGCCCCACGTCGGCCTGGTCGTAGGCGCGCTCCTTCACCAGTTCGAGGTAGTCGTCGCAGAAGGTCCAGAAGAACGCCTCCACGCCCTCCACGGCCCGCGCGTGGTCATACCCTTCGAACGCCGCGGTGGCCTCCCGGACCACGCCGTCCAGGGTGGCGAGCATGGAGGCATCCAAGGCATGGGTGATCCGCGCGTCTGCCGGGACGGGGAAGGAGAGCACGAACTTCGCCGCGTTCAGCAGCTTGATCGCCAGTCGGCGGCCGATCTTGATCTGGGTCGGGTTCTGCGGATCGAACGCGGCGTCCGTGCCGAGCCGGCTGGATGCCGCCCAGTAGCGCACGGCATCCGATCCGTGCTGGTCCAGGATCGCGGCGGGCGTGACCACGTTGCCTTTGGACTTGGACATCTTCTTGCGGTCGGGGTCGACGATGAACCCGGAGATCGCCGCATGCGTCCACGGCGCCCGCCCGTCCTCGAGAGCGCTGCGCAGCATCGTGGAGAACAGCCACGTGCGGATGATGTCCTGCCCCTGGGGGCGCAGGTCGAACGGGCTGACCAGACCCCACAACTCGTCGTCGCGCGACCACCCGCCCGCCAGTTGCGGGGTGAGCGATGAGGTCGCCCACGTGTCGAGCACGTCCCGCTCGGCGTCGAAACCGCCGGGCACGCCACGCTGCTCGGTCGCGTACCCGGGCGGCACGTCGATGGTGGGATCCACGGGCAGCGAGTCGGGTGCCGGGACGAGGACCCGGTCGTAGTCGCGGTCGCCGTTCTCGTCGAGCGCGTACCAGACCGGGATGGGCACGCCGAAGAACCGTTGCCGCGACACCAGCCAGTCGCCCGTGAGGCCGTTGGTCCAGTTCTCGTACCGCACCCGCATGAAGTCCGGATGCCACTGCACCGACCGGCCCAGGCCGATCAGGCGCTCGCGCAGGACGGCGTCGCGGGCGCCGTTGCGCAGGTACCACTGCCGCGTGGACACGATCTCCAGCGGCCGGTCGCCCTTTTCGAAGAACTTCACCGGATGCGTGAACGGCGCCGACACCGCCCGCAGGTCGCCGCTGTCGCGCAATAGTTCCACGATGCGGTTCCGTGCGCCGAACACCGTCCGACCCGCCAGTTCCGCGTACGCCGCTCGCGCCGCGTCCGTCGCGACGGCGTGCGGAGGATCGGTGAGGATGCGGCCGTCGGCGCCGATCACCGGGCGCACCGGCAGATCGAGTTCCCGCCACCACACGATGTCGGTCACGTCGCCGAACGTGCAGATCATCGCGATACCCGAACCCTTGTCGGGCTGCGCGAGCGGATGTGGCAGCACCGGCACCTCCACCCCGAACAGCGGGGTGAGGGCCGTGGTGCCGAACAGGTGGCGGTAGCGGTCGTCCTCCGGGTGGGCCACCAGCGCGACGCAGGCGGGCAGCAGCTCCGGGCGGGTGGTCTCGATCTCCACATCTCCTGACCCGTCGGCGCGATGGAATGCCAGCCGGTGATAGGCGGCGGTCTGATCGCGATCCTCCAGCTCCGCCTGCGCGATGGCCGACCGGAAGTCCACGTCCCACAGGGTGGGGGCGAGCGCCTGGTACGCCTCGCCGCGTTCGAGGTTCCGCAGGAACGCGGACTGACTGACCCGGATCGTCTCCTCCGAGATGGTGCGGTAGGTCTGGGACCAGTCGACGCTCAGGCCCAGGGTGCGCCAGAGCCGTTCGAAGTGCTGCTCGTCCTCCACGGTGAGCCGTTCGCACAGTTCGATGAAGTTGCGCCGACTGATCGGCGTCTGGTCGGCTGCGCGCACCGCGCCGCCGCCCTCGTGCGACGGCGTGAGGTCGGGATCGTAGGGGAGGGACGGGTCGCAGCGCACTCCGTAGTAGTTCTGCACCCGGCGCTCGGTGGGAAGTCCGTTGTCGTCCCACCCGATCGGATAGAAGACGGTCTTGCCGCGCATCCGCTGGAATCGGACGGTCACGTCGGTGTGCGTGTAGCTGAACACGTGCCCGATGTGCAGGCTGCCTGACGCGGTCGGAGGCGGGGTGTCCACCGAGAAGACGCCCCTCCGGCCCGCGGCGCGCGCCCGATCGCGATCGAACCGGTACGTTCCGTTCGAGGTCCACCGCGCGTCCCACGCTGCTTCCAGTCCCTCCAGCGCCGGCTTCTCGGGGATCGGTGGCATGGCGGACTCCTGCTGCGGTATGTGCGGCACCGTGTGAGCGTGCCTGAGTGTCGGGACGGCCCCGATTCTACCGGCGCAGCAGCGCCGCCGCCGCGCGGTGACCGGCGCCGCGGGGGCGGTAGGATGACATCCATCGGCATCGATCCGGCCATCACCGGGGAGCCCTCGGAAGAACGGCGAGCGTGACGGCACAGCCCAGTAGAACCGAGCGGGTCAGGCCCGTCACAGCCGCCGTGACAGGGGTCGGCCCATGGCCGGCAAGCGGGGTGGTACCGCGGTCCTCGGATCGTCCCGGCGACGACGACCCGACCCTGTGAGAGTGCGATGACCTACCCCCGTTCCGGCTTCGGTCCGGCAGCCGACGTCGTCCCCAGTCCCCGCTTCCCGCTGATCGAGCAGGATGTGCTGGACTTCTGGCATCGCGACGACACGTTCCGCGCATCCATCGCACGTCGCGACGGAGCGCCTGAGTGGGTGTTCTATGACGGCCCGCCGTTCGCCAACGGCCTGCCGCATTACGGACACCTGCTGACCGGGTACGCAAAGGACCTGTTCCCGCGCTTCCAGACCATGCGGGGTCGGAAGGTCGACCGCGTGTTCGGGTGGGATACGCACGGACTGCCCGCCGAGCTGGAGGCGATGAAGCAGCTGGGCATCACCGAGAAGGCCGACATCGAACGGATGGGCATCGGCGTGTTCAACGCGAAGGCCCGTGAATCCGTGCTGGCGTACACCGACCAGTGGCGCGACTACGTCACCCGCCAGGCCCGCTGGGTCGACTTCGACCGCGGCTATAAGACGCTGGATGCGTCCTACATGGAATCCGTGCTGTGGGCGTTCGCGTCCCTGTACGAGAAGGGCCTGGCGTACGAGGGATACCGGGTCCTGCCGTACTGCTGGCGCGACGAGACCCCCTTGTCCAGCCACGAGCTGCGGATGGACGACGATGTGTACCGGATGCGGCAGGACCCGTCCGTCACCGTCTCCTTCCCGCTGGTGGGCCCGAAAGCGGAGGCGATGGGCCTGACCGCCGTGCGGGCGTTGGCGTGGACGACCACGCCGTGGACGCTGCCGACGAACCTCGCGCTCGCGGTGGGACCGGCGATCGAGTACGCGGTCATCCCCGCGGGCCCGGCGGGCGCGGCGGACGTGCCCGACACGGCCGATGCCGGTGCCGCGGCCGCGCATCGGTACCTGCTCGCGGCGGATCTCGTGGCCGCGCACGCCGACGATCTCGGCTACCCGTCCGCGGAGGCCGCCGCCGCCGCGGTGGAGCGCACCGTCCTGGGCGCGGACCTCGCCGACGTCGGCTACGACCGGCTGTTCGACTACTACGCGGATGCCGTGTGGAACACCGGGGCGGCGTGGCGCATCCTCGTCGACGACTACGTCAGCACCGCGGAGGGCACCGGCATCGTGCACCAGGCGCCCGCCTACGGCGAGGACGACAAGCGCGTCGCCGACGCCGCCGGCATCCCCACGATCGTCAGCCTGGACGAGGGGGGCCGATTCCTTCCCGAGGTGACGGATGTCGCGGGCATGCTGTGGATGGACGCGAACACGCCGCTCGTGCGGCTGCTGCGCGCGCGGGGGCGGCTGCTGCGGCTGCGCAGCTACGAGCACTCCTACCCGCACTGCTGGCGCTGCCGCAATCCTCTGATCTACAAGGCCGTCTCCAGCTGGTTCGTGCGAGTGACGGCGCTGAAGGATCGCCTGATCGAGCTCAACGAGCTGATCACGTGGGCGCCCGAGAACGTCAAGCACGGACAGTTCGGCGCATGGCTGGAGGGCGCGCGCGACTGGTCCATCAGCCGCAACCGGTACTGGGGTTCACCGATCCCGGTGTGGAAGAGCGACGATCCGGCCCATCCGCGCGTCGACGTGTACGGATCCCTGGCGGATCTGGAGCGGGATTTCGGCCGGCTGCCGCGGGATGCCGACGGACGGGTCGACCTGCACCGCCCCGCGATCGACGAGCTCACCCGGCCCAACCCGGACGATCCCACCGGACGGTCGACGATGCGCCGGATCGAGGACGTGTTCGACGTCTGGTTCGACTCCGGGTCGATGCCGTACGCCCAGGTGCACTATCCGTTCGAGAACCGGGACTGGTTCGACGAGCACTCCCCGGCCGACTTCGTCGTGGAGTACATCGGCCAGACGCGGGGCTGGTTCTACGTCATGCACGTGCTGTCGGGCGCGCTGTTCGACCGGCCCGCGTTCACGGGCGTCTCCTGCCACGGCATCGTGCTGGGTTCGGACGGTCAGAAGATGTCCAAGTCCCTCCGGAACTACCCGGACGTGGGGGAGGTGTTCGAGCGGGACGGATCCGACGCGATGCGTTGGTTCCTGATGTCGAGTTCCGTGCTCCGCGGCGGCAACCTCGTGGTCACCGAGGAGGGCATCCGCGCCGGGGTGCGGGAGTTCCTGCTGCCGGTCTGGAACGCGTGGTACTTCTTCGCCACCTACGCGAACGCGGCCGCGGCCGGCGGGTACGACGCGCGTCGGCGGACCGACTCGACCGACGTGCTGGACCGGTACATCCTGGCCCTCACCGGCGCTCTCGTCCGCGATGTCGCCTCCGACCTGGAGGCGCTGGACTCCACCACCGCTGCCGGGCGCCTGCGGGACTTCGCCGAGGTCCTGACCAACTGGTACATCCGCCGGTCCCGCGACCGGTTCTGGCGCGGCGTCGACGACGATCCGCGCAGCACCGAGGCGTTCGACACGTTGTTCACGGTGCTGGAGACCCTGACCCGGGTCGCCGCGCCGATGATCCCGCTGGTGGCCGAACGGATCTGGCAGGGACTGACCGGAGGCCGGAGCGTGCACCTGACCGATTGGCCGGAACCGCGCGACTACCCGGACGAGGCGGACCTGCTCCGCACGATGGAGCGCGTGCGGGAGGCATCCTCGGTCGGCAACGCGCTCCGCAAGCGCGAAGGGCGGCGCGTGCGGCTGCCGCTGCCGCGCCTGACGGTGGTCGCGCCCGCCGTCGGCGAACTGGAGCCGTTCCGCGACATCCTGCGCGAGGAGCTGAACGTGAAGGACGTCGCTCTGGTGGAACTGGCACCGGATGCCGCCGAACGGTACGGCATCGGCTACCGGCTCGCCGTGAACGCGCGCGCGGCCGGTCCGCGGCTGGGGGCGGCGGTGCAGCAGGCGATCGCCGCGGCGCGGGAGGGACGCTGGTATCAGGAGGGGGATGCGGTCGTCGTCGGCGACCTCACGCTCCTGCCCGGCGAGTACGAACGGATCCTGGAGCCCGCGGCCGGGACCGGTGACGCGCTCGCGGTCCTGCCGAGCGGCGGGTTCGCCCTGCTGACGACGAGCACGACCCCCGAGCTGGAGGCGGAGGGACTCGCGCGCGACGTGATTCGCGCCGTGCAGGACACGCGCAAGGCCGCCGGCCTGGAGGTCAGCGACCGGATCGCGCTCACCCTCCGGTTCGACGATCCGTCGGACGCGAGCGCGCTCCGAGACGGGTTCGCCGCGGCCGACGTGGCGGGGGAGACCCTCGCGCTGAGCGTCACGGTCGATGGGGCGATCCTCGTCGGCAGCACCTTCGACGCGGCGGCGGACCCCGCGTACACGGCAGGGTTCGACGCCGGGGTGCTCGCGAACCGCGGCGCGTTCCGCGTCGGCGTCACGCAGGTGACGGGGCGGTGAGCGGCCGCGACCGCGCCGACGCGGTGTACGCCGCACTGCTGCAGCGGCAGGGCGAGGCGTGGGTGGAGCCACGGCTGGAACGCACCCGTCGTGTGCTCGAGCTGCTCGACGACCCCCAGCGCACCTACCGCGTGGTGCACGTGACCGGCACCAATGGCAAGACGTCGACCAGTCGCATGATCGAGAGCCTGGTGCGGGCACACGGCCTGCGCACGGGCCTGTTCACGAGCCCCCACCTCGAACGGTTCACCGAGCGGATCGTCGTCGACGGGGAGCCGATCTCCGACGCCGCGATCGCGGACGCCTGGGAGGAGATCGCCCCGGTCGCCGCCCTGGTCGACGCGCAGTTGCAGGATGCGGGTGAGGCTCCGCTCACGTTCTTCGAATTGCTGACCGTTCTGGCGTTCGTCGCGTTCGCGGATGCGCCCGTGGATGTCGCCGTGGTCGAGGTCGGCATGGGAGGCAGCTGGGACGCCACGAACACCGCCGACGGCGACGTGGCTGTGATCGGCCCGGTCGGCATGGATCACGCCGACCGGCTGGGCGACACGCCGACCGCGATCGCCGGAGTGAAGGCCGGGATCATCAAGCCCGGCGCGGTCGTCGTCTCCGCCGCGCAGGAGGCGGAGGTGGGCGACGTCCTCCACGCGGCGACCGCGGCCGCCGGGGCGACGATCGGATACGAAGGCGGGGCGTTCGGCATGGGTGCGCGTCGCCTCGCGGTCGGCGGCCAGGTGCTGGACATCCGGGGCCGCGACGGGTCCTACCGCGACCTCTATCTGCCGCTGTACGGCGCGCACCAGGGTCGCAACGCCGCGCTGGCCGTCGCCGCGGTCGAGGCGCTTCTCGCCGCCCCCGGAGAGACGCTCGCCGCCGACGTCGTGGCGGAGGGGCTGGCCCAGGTGACGTCTCCGGGTCGGCTGCAGCTGATTGGCACCGCACCGACGGTCCTGGTCGACGCGGCCCACAATCCGCACGGGATGCGCGCTCTCGTCGCCGCGCTGCAGGACTCGTTCGACTTCGACGGGTGGGCGGTCGTGCTCGGCGTCCTCGCGGACAAGGACGCCGCAGCCATCCTCGACGCCCTCCACGCTCTGCCGGGGCGGATCTTCGCGACGGCGCCCGCCTCCGACCGGGCCCGGGACCCCGACGATCTGGCGGATCTCGCCGAGAGACGCGGGATGCCGGTCAGCGTGCACCCGGACCTGATGGATGCCGCGGCCGCGGCGCGCGCGTGGGCCGAGGCCGCGCCGCGCCGCGCGGTCGTCATCGCGGGGTCCGTCGTGCTCGCCGGCGAGGCGATCACCCTCGCCCGGGAGCAGGAGTGGAAGACCGGAGGGCAGGAATGAGCGGAACCGGGCGCGTGCGCCGGCAGCGCGGTGCCGCTGAGTCGCTGGGTCAGGTGGTGCTCGCATCGGAGTCCATCGTGGTGTTCCTGGCCGGGCTGGTCATGTTCGGCCTGGGCGCTCTGCCCGACGCGGTGCCGTCGTGGTGGGGGATCGCCGGCGGCGGCGTGCTCGCGGTCCTGATGATCGCCGTGTCGGCGACGCTGCGGTGGCGCTGGGGCCGGGTCGTCGGCTGGGCGCTGCAGGGGGTGCTGGCCCTGGCGGGTGTGCTGGTGCCGGCCATCGTGCTGGTCGCCATCGTCTTCGGCGGGATGTACGGCTATGCGACGATCAAGGGCGGGGCGCTGGACCGCGTCGCCGCCGCGTCGGCGGAGCCGAGAGAGGATGACCATGCCCATTGAGGAGACGCTGGTTCTGATCAAGCCCGACGGGGTGGGCCGCGGGCTGACGGGGGCGATCCTGGCGCGCATCGAGGCGAAGGGCTACGCGCTGGTCGACATCCGGCTGGTCGACCCCGACCGGGGCCGGCTCGAGCGCCACTACGCCGAGCACGCGGGAAAGCCCTTCTACGAGCCACTGCTGGAGTTCATGATGTCGGGACCCGTCGTCGCGATCCGCCTCGCCGGGGATCGCGTGATCGAGGGTTTCCGCTCGCTCGCGGGGGCCACGGACCCCACGCTCGCCGCTCCCGGGACGATCCGGGGCGACTACGGCCGCGACTGGGGGACCGACGTGCAGCAGAACCTCGTGCACGGCAGCGACGGCGTCGAGTCCGCCGCCCGCGAGCTGCGCATCTGGTTCGGCTGACCGCGGTCAGCCGACGCTGCCGAGCACGTCCAGCCGCAGTTGGGCGATCACTGCGACCACGGCGTAGCTGACCACCGCCATCACCGGCACCCATCCCATCGCCGCGCCGCCGAACCGCGCCGCCCGAGGGGCGTCCACGACGGGCAGTCGGAGCAGGTGCAGCGTCACCGCGTAGAAGGTCGGAATGGTCACCGCCCAGGTCACCATGCACCACGGGCAGAGGGTCCCGAGCACGAAGATGCTCTGTGCGATCAGCCAGCAGACGAATCCGAAGGCGAACAGCATCCCCGCCCAGAACGTCCACCAGAACCATCGCGCGAAACGGGCGCCGGCGAGGATCGCCACGCCCACCACGATGGGCGCCACCCACCCGGTCAGGCCGATGACCGGATTGGGGAATCCGAACACGCTGCCCTGCCAGGACTGAAGGTTCGCGGTGCACTGCACGAGCACGCTGAAGTCGCAGGACGCTGCCGTGCCGGGGTTCAGCAGCAGGTGGAATCGTTCCATCGTCAGGGAGAAGGCCGCCCACCAGCCGATCGCCCCGGCGACGATCAGCCACCCCGCGAACAGCATGGGACGGGGTGGGGATTCGTCGGGCATGAGTCGGATTATGGCACCCCGATGCGGCGCGCCGCCGAACCCGGCCCGGATGCCGAGCCCGGCAGGTGCGATAATGGCCCGGATGCCGCGTGACCGCGTCGCGACGGCATCGAACGCAGACTTCGGGCGATGACCGCCCGCGCAGTTCCGGCCGACGCCGACTGCATGACGAACAAGCCAGCGGCCCGGCACGGCCGGGCCGCACGAGAATGCGCCGAGAGACACGCGGTGTCACCCGGCGGGGAGTGCGCCGCAATGGCAGAGGAGAACCAGACGGCTGCGGATTTGTCCGCGCCCACGGACCCGGAGGATGCCGTCGAGCCGGAGACGAACGAGACGAGTCCCTCGTCGGAAACGGACCTCGGTCCACTGCCCGAACCGGAGGCGAACGAGTCGCGTCCGCTGACGGCGGTGGACCTCGGACTGCTGCCCGAGACGTTCGTGTCGGCCGTGACCACCGAACTCCACTTTCATGCGCCGGACGTCCCGCCGCTTCCCGCCGAGCCGGTCGAGGAGGACGCTGCCGCGCCCCGCAGGCGCCGGCGCCGGGGCGGGGAACGACCGCAAGATGTCTTCGGCGACCAGGGCGTATCGGCGCCCGCGCCGGTGGAGGTGATCACCGAGCCGCAGCGCATCAAGGGCTCCACGCGACTGGAGGCCAAGAAGCAGCGCCGCCGGGACGGGCGGGAGGCCGGGCGACGCCGACAGGTGGTCACGGAGACCGAGTTCCTCGCCCGGCGCGAAGCGGTCGACCGCACCATGGTGGTGCGCTCCCAGTACGGCCGGATCCAGATCGGGGTGCTCGAGGACGACATCCTCGTCGAGCACTATGTGGCCCGCGCCCAGGACGCCTCCCTCATCGGCAATGTGTACCTCGGGCGGGTGCAGAACGTGCTCCCGAGCATGGAGGCCGCGTTCGTCGACATCGGCCGCGGTCGGAACGCCGTGCTCTACTCGGGCGAGGTGGACTGGGATGCTGTGGAGACGGGCAATCAGCCCCGCCGCATCGAACTGGCGCTCAAGAGCGGCGACACCGTCCTCGTGCAGGTCACGAAGGACCCCGTCGGGCACAAGGGCGCACGGTTGACCAGCCAGATCTCCCTGCCCGGCCGCTACCTCGTGTACGTGCCCGGCGGCGCGATGAACGGGATCTCCCGGAAGCTGCCCGACACCGAACGCGCGCGCCTGAAGCGGATCCTCAAGGAGGCGGTGCCGGAGTCCTCCGGTGTGATCGTGCGCACCGCGGCCGAAGGCGCGACCGAGGAGCAGCTCACCCTCGACGTGCAGCGCCTGACCGCTCAGTGGGAGCACATCAGCGCCCAGGCGGCTCAGGTCCCAGCCCCGGCGCTGCTGTACTCGGAGCCGGACCTGCTGCTGAAGATCGTGCGGGACGTGTTCAACGAGGACTTCTCGGCGATGATCATCCAGGGCGACGAGGCCCGCAACACCATCGAGGGATACCTGACGGCCGTGGCTCCGGACCTGCTGGAGCGGGTGCGGCCGTACACCGGGGACGGTGATCCGTTCGACGAGTTCCGCATCTCGGAGCAGGTCGAGAAGGCGCTCGAGCGCAAGGTGTGGCTCCCGTCCGGCGGTTCCCTCGTCATCGACCGCACCGAGGCGATGACGGTCATCGACGTCAACACGGGCAAGTTCGTCGGATCCGGCGGCAACCTGGAAGAGACGGTCACGAAGAACAACCTCGAGGCGGCCGAGGAGATCGTCCGGCAGCTGCGGCTGCGCGACATCGGCGGGATCATCGTCGTCGACTTCATCGACATGGTGCTCGAGTCGAACCGGGACCTGGTGCTGCGCCGTCTCGTGGAGTGCCTCAGCCGCGACCGCACCAAGCACCAGGTCGCCGAGGTCACCTCGCTCGGACTGGTGCAGATGACCCGCAAGAAGCTCGGTCTGGGGCTGCTGGAGACCTTCAGCGAGCCCTGCGAGGTGTGCGCCGGGCGGGGGATCATCGTGCGCCACGATCCGGTCACCAAGCACCGTGGAGCCGCGGGCGGCTCCGGCGGGCGCCGTCCTCGCGCCGTTCCGGCCGCGGGCGGCGCCGCGACGGCGCACGTGATCACCGACGGCGTGAAGTCTGCGCTCGCGCAGATCGCGGCATCCACCATCCACCAGGGGGCGGATGATGCTCCCGCCGCCGAGGAGGCACCCGACCCGGATGCCGCTGCGCCGGAACAGGAGAGCGCGGAGCGCACGCCCAAACGGCGACGCCGGAGCGAGACGGCGGCGGCGAAGTCGGAGGCGGAGCTGCTGCTGGACTCCGTGCTGGACGCGCTGCCCGAACCGAAGGCTCCGGGTCAGGGACGATCCCGGCGACGGGTCACTACCGCCGCGCTCACCGGAACGCCGGTGGTGCAGCCGCCCGAGCCGGACTGATCGAGGTCAGGGGTGACGGCGCTGGCGAGCTGTGACGCGCAGGCCCGACGCGAGCAGAGCGCGCACGAGAACGTGCGCGCTGACATGCCGGGCGCCGGCGGCGACGAGGTCCCCGTGCATGGTCTCCGGGACGTCGTAATGGTCCCGGTCGAACGCCCGAGCAGGAATGCCGTTCGCCGAGGCGAATTCGTGCAGTTCCGTCAGGTCCGTGTCGCTGATCAGGTGTGCCCACAGCAGGTCGTGCGCGGGCCACACCGGATCGTCGATGAGGATCGCCACCGCCCCATGATAGGCGCGCCGGTTCCGCCGCTTTGCCCGCCGACTCCTGGTCCGGTAGCATTGCTGGTTGGTGCATCGCGCGCCTGACGGCTGGGGACTCCGGCCGCGGACGCGATCCCCACGCCGACGCCTCTACCGCTGTGAAGCGTCGTCGCCCGAATGGCCCGGAGCCGTGCGCTCCTCAACGAGATCAGGTGTGAAGTGGTATACGCAGTGGTGCGCACGGGAGGCCGTCAGGAGCGCGTGGAGGTCGGATCCATCGTCGTGATGAACCGCCTGGACGCCGCCGTGGGCGACGAGGTGCGTCTGCCGGCGCTGCTGCACGTGGACGGCGACGCCGTCACCAGTGACGCGGAGACCCTCGCGGGCGTCACCGTCACGGCAGAGGTGATCGGTGAGGAGCGCGGTCCGAAGATCGTGATCCAGAAGTTCAAGAACAAGACCGGCTACAAGAAGCGTCAGGGCCACCGCCAGGACCTGACACGTCTGAAGGTCACCGGGATCCGCTGAGAGAGGCACGGTCAGATGGCACACAAGAAGGGCGCCAGTTCGTCGCGCAACGGACGCGACTCCAACGCGCAGCGCCTGGGCGTGAAGCGCTTCGGCGGTCAAGTCGTCAACGCCGGCGAGATCCTCGTCCGCCAGCGCGGCACCCACTTCCACCCCGGAGCCAACGTGGGCCGCGGTGGTGACGACACGCTGTTCGCGCTGTCGTCCGGCGCGGTGCAGTTCGGCAGCAAGGGCGGCCGGAGGGTCGTCAACATCGTCGAAACGCAGTGAGCCCGGCCGGGTCGCTGTCGTGACCGGCGGGGGCGGGCCACGGCCCGTCCCCGCCGGTGTTCCTGGGAAGCTGAGATGGTCACCTTCGTCGACCGAGTGACGCTCCACCTGCGCGCGGGCAAGGGCGGGAACGGCTGCGTGTCGGTGCGGCGGGAGAAGTTCAAGCCCTTGGCCGGCCCCGACGGCGGCAACGGCGGCGACGGCGGCGACATCGTCCTGGTCGCCGACCCGCAGGTGACGACGCTCCTCAGCTACCACCACGCCCCGCACCGTGCGGCGCCCAGCGGTGGATTCGGGATGGGGGACAACCGCTCAGGCGCCGACGGTGAATCGGTGGAGCTGACGGTGCCGGTGGGCACCGTGGTGAAGGACGCCGCAGGGTCGGTGATCGCCGATCTCGTGGAGCCCGGCGCCCGGGTCGTCGTCGCGGCGGGCGGGCGCGGCGGACTGGGCAACGCGGCGCTCGCGGGCCCCCGCCGCAAGGCTCCCGGCTTCGCGCTGCTGGGGACTCCCGGGTGGGAGGGCGACGTGGTGCTGGAACTGAAGACCGTCGCCGACGTGGCTCTCGTCGGCTACCCCTCCGCCGGCAAGTCGAGCCTGATCGCGGCGATGTCGGCGGCGCGTCCCCGGATCGCGGAGTACCCGTTCACGACCCTGCATCCCAACCTCGGCGTCGTGGAGGCCGGTGACGTCCGCTACACGGTGGCCGATGTGCCGGGGCTGATCGAGGGGGCGAGCACCGGACGCGGTCTGGGTCTGGAGTTCCTGCGCCACGTGGAGCGCTGCTCGGTGCTCGTGCACGTGCTCGACTGCGCCACCCTCGAGCCCGGTCGCGATCCCGTGAGCGACCTGGACGTCATCCGGGCGGAGCTGGCGGCGTATCCCGTGCCGGAGGGGCAGATCCCGCTGCTCGAGAGGCCGCAGGTGGTCGTGCTGAACAAGATCGACGTGCCCGAGGCCGCCGAGCTCGCGGCGCTCGTGCGGCCCGATCTGGAGGAGCGGGGGTATCGAGTCTTCGAGGTGTCCGCGGTCAGCCGTGCCGGTCTGCGCGAGCTGAGCTTCGCTCTGGCCGAACTGGTCGCCGAGCATCGCGCGCAGCTGCTCGCCGCGCCCGCGCCGCCGCGCACGGTGATCCGGCCGCGCGGCGCGGACGCCGACTTCGCGATCCGGGTGGAGGGGTCCGCCGACGAGCCGGTGTTCCGCATCCTGGGCGACAAGCCGGTGCGGTGGGTGCAGCAGACCGATTTCCAGAACGACGAGGCGGTCGGGTACCTCGCGGATCGGCTGGAACGGCTGGGGGTGGAGGAGGAACTCACCCGAGTGGGCGCCTCGGCGGGCGCCACCGTCGTGATCGGCGAGGGCGACGGCGTGGTGTTCGACTGGCATCCGTCCCTGTCGTCGGTGGCGGAGCTGGCGGTGGGGCCGCGGGGCACGGACCCACGACTGGACCAGACCTCGCGTCGGACCACCGCGGAGCGGCGCGACCAGTACCACGAGCTCATGGATCAGCGCGCCGCCGCCCGCGAGCAGGACGGCACCGCGTGAGCCGCCTGGTGGACGCCCGCACCGGCCTGTCCTCCGCGCGGCGGATCGTGGTGAAGGTGGGGTCCTCGTCGATCAGCGGCGAGCGCGCCGACGCGATCGTGCCGCTGGTGGCGGATCTCGCCGCCGCGCACGCGCGGGGTGCGGAGATCATCCTCGTCTCGTCGGGCGCGATCGCGACCGGCATGCCGTTCCTCGACCTGGACGAGCGCCCGCAGGATCTGGCCACGCAGCAGGCCGCCGCGGCCGTGGGGCAGAATGTTCTCGTCTACCGCTACCAGCAGGCGCTGCGTCCCTTCCGCATCGTCGCCGGTCAGGTGCTGCTGACCGCCGGAGACCTCGAGAACGCCGCGCACCGGTCGAACGCGCGCCGGGCGATGGAGCGGCTCCTGTCGCTGCGGATACTCCCGATCGTGAACGAGAACGACACGGTCGCCACCCACGAGATCCGGTTCGGCGACAACGATCGCCTCGCGGCGCTGGTCGCGCGGCTCATGACCGCCGACGCGCTCGTGCTTCTGAGCGACGTGGACAGCCTGTTCACCCTGCCTCCCGACGAGCCCGGGGCCCGGCCCATCGAACGGGTGCGCTATGGCGAGGACCTGGCCGGGTTCCGGTTCGGTTCGGTCGTCGTCAACAGTGTCGGCACCGGCGGGGCGGCCACCAAGGTCGCCGCCGCCCGGATGGCCGCGACGGCCGGGATCGGCGTGGTGGTCACCGCGGCCGTGCGCCTGGGCGCCGCGCTCGCCGGGGAGCCGGTGGGAACGTGGTTCGACCCGAATCCCGCACCCGCGGCACCGGGCGCCGCCACCGGTCCGATCCGCCGACCGGTGGATACACTGTGACGGTGACCGTCACCGGCCTGACCGCCCGCGATCGGATCGCCGCAGCCGCCCGCGCGCGCCGCTCTCTGACCCGCGTCGGGGATGCGGACCGATCCGCCGCCCTGCTGCGGATCGCGACCGCGATCGAGCAGGATTCCGACGCGATCATGGTCGCGAACGGTGAGGACATGGAGCACGGCCGGGCGAGCGGCCTGTCGCCGGCACTGCAGGACCGGTTGCGGCTGGACGAGCGACGCATCGCCGCCCTGGCCGCCGGGGTGCGCTCCGTCGCGGCCCTGCCGGACCCCGTCGGCCGAGTGCTGGACGCACGGACCCTCCCCAACGGCCTGACCGTGACGAAGGTGTCCGTGCCGTTCGGAGTGGTCGGTGCGATCTACGAGGCCCGCCCGAACGTGACCGCCGACATCGCCGCGCTCGCGCTGCGGGCCGGGAACGCGGTGGTGCTGCGGGGCGGCACCGCCGCCGAGCGCAGCAACGCCGCCCTGGTGGCGACCATGCGGCGGGCGCTGGCGGACTCCGGGCTGGATCCGGACGTGATCCAGACTCTGGACGAGTACGGTCGGGACGGCGCGACCGCGTTGATGCACGCCCGCGGTCTGGTGGATGTGCTCATTCCGCGGGGGAGTGCGGGACTGATCCAGACCGTCGTCGCGGAATCGACCGTCCCGGTGATCGAGACCGGATCCGGGGTGGTGCACATCGTGCTGGACGAATCCGCTCCCGTGGACCGGGCCCGCGACATCGTCGTGAACGCGAAGACGCAGCGCCCCAGCGTCTGCAACGCCGTGGAGACGGTGCTGGTTCATCGGGCCGCAGCCGCCCGGCTCGTGCCGGAGGTGATCGCGGCGCTGCAGAGCCACGGCGTGACCGTGCACGGCGACGACGCTGTGCAGCGACTGGTGCCCGGTGTGGTGCCCGCCGAGGAATCGGACTGGGGGGCGGAGTACCTGAGCCTGGACGTGGCGATGCGTGTCGTGGACGACCTGGATGCTGCTCTCGATCACATCGACCGGTACTCCACACATCACACCGAGGCGATCGTCACCGATGACGCCGCGTCCGCCGAGCGATTTCTCGCCGAAGTGGATTCCGCCGTGGTGATGGCGAACGCCTCCACCCGGTTCACCGACGGCGAGCAGTTCGGATTCGGAGCGGAGGTCGGGATCTCCACTCAGAAGCTGCATGCTCGCGGGCCGATGGGCGTCGACGAACTGACCACCACCAAGTGGCTGGTGCGCGGCGAGGGGCAGGTGCGCGACTGAGTCGCTAAGATGGTGGCGCGTACACCCGACGCCACGAACGGAGTCTTCCGATGGTTGCTGCCCTGGCCCTCACTGCCGCCGCCGAAGCGGAGACCCACGGCAACGTGGCGCTGGAGACGCTGCCGTTCTTCTTCATCGCCCTGACGGTCTTCGGCTTGCTCGCGCTCGTCGCGGTGTCGTACCGGAACGTCGCGAACCGGCATTCCCGTAAGGCCGAGGCGTACGCCGAGTCGCACGCCGCCGAACTGCAGCAGCACGGGCACGGTCACTGACCGGCGTGACGAATGGCTGCGCATCGCGCCTCGCGGGTCGGGGTGATGGGCGGCACATTCGACCCCATTCACAACGGCCACCTGGTCGCAGCCAGCGAAGTCGCGGCATCCTTCGACCTGGACGAGGTGGTGTTCGTCCCGACCGGGCAACCGTGGCAGAAATCCGAGGTCACCCCCGGGGAGCACCGCTACCTGATGACCGTGATCGCGACGGCATCCAATCCGGGATTCACCGTCAGCCGCGTCGACGTCGACCGTTCCGGACCGACCTACACGATCGACACACTGCGTGACCTGCAGCGGCAGCGCCCGGGTGCGGACCTGTTCTTCATCACCGGCGCGGATGCCGTCGCGCAGATTCTCAGTTGGAGGGACCATGATGAGTTGTGGGAACTCGCCCACTTCGTCGCGGTATCCCGCCCCGGGCACACCCTGTCCGCCGCCGGACTGCCGAGCGCGCACGTGAGCCTGCTGGAGATCCCGGCACTGGCGATCTCGTCCACGGATTGCCGGGAACGGGTTCGCCGGGGCCAGCCGGTGTGGTACCTCGTACCCGACGGCGTAGTCCAGTACATTGCGAAACACCACCTCTACCGGAGCATGGCATGACCGACCCTGAGCAGCCGAGCACGCCGCCGCTGACGCGGCGACAGGTGCGGGAGCTGCGAAACACCGGCGCGACGCCGGTGCTGACCGCCGAACCCGAATCCCCGTCCGGGTCCGAACCGGAGCCGTCCGTATCGCCGCTGCCGCGAGCGGCCGCACCCGCGCCCATCGCACCGCCCCCGGTCGCCGACGCGAGCGTCGACCTCGAGGCCGCGCCGCTGACGCGCCGCCAGGCGAGGGAGCAGGAACGCATCCGCACCGCATCCATCCCGGTCATCCCGTTGGATGGGCCGCCCATGAGCCCGGCTCCGGTCGTGGCGCACCTTCCGGTGGCGGAAGACCTTCCGGTCGTGACCGCGGAACGGGCTCTCTCGACGGCGGCTCGGGAGGCAGACGAGGACGACGGTGCGGCGGTGACCGTCTCGGACCGCCTGGGATCGGCACTGCTGCACGAGGAGCCGGTGGCGGTGGAGTTGCCACCGTCGTTCGACCAGGTGCTGACGCGCGACGCGTCCACCAGCGGCAGTGCCGCGACCGCGAACGCGCTCATCCTGTCGCAGGCTCCGAGCGGCGTCCCGCTGGTGGGACCGATCGCGGCGACCGGGGAACTTCTCGTCACCGGGACGTTCGATCTTCCGGAGGGGCTCGGCTCCCGCGGGCACGCGCCCGGGACCACGGACGGGAAGGAAGCGGACGCCGTCCTCGTGGACGGCGAGCTCCCGCCGGCATCCTCACCCACCCCGATCGCCGCCAGCGCCGCCGTCAGCACGGTCAAGAACGCGGACGAGATCATCCGCCCGCCGGCCCCGGAGCGCGGAGGACGTCTGATGCTCGTGCTCGCGATCACCGCCGGAGCGCTCGCGGTCGCCCTTGTGGGCGTGCTCACCGTCGCCGTGATCACAGGCGCCTTCTCGTGACGCTCGCCGAACCGGTGCGCCGTGCCCTGCAGGTGGCGGCGCAGGCTGCGGACGCGAAGGGCGGCGAGGACCTCGTCGCGATCGACGTGTCCGGCCCACTGCCCCTGGCGGACGTGTTCCTGCTGGTCACCGGACGCAACGAACGCAACGTCGCGGCGATCGCCGACGAGATCGAGGACCGGCTGCGCGAGGCCGGAGTGAAGCGCCTCCGACGCGAGGGGCGGGAGCAGTCCCGATGGGTACTGCTGGACTTCGGCGACCTGGTGGTGCATGTGTTCCACGAGGACGAGCGTGCGTTCTACGGCCTCGAGCGCCTGTGGAAGGACTGCCCGGTGGTCCCGCTCGATCTGCCGGCGAGGACGGTAGCGGGGGACTGACGCCAGCCCCGGGCAGGCGAGCCCCGGCCCGCCGCATTGGGTGTAGTAGTCTGTCAGGGTTGCCCGCTCCGCGGGCGCGGGCCTGTGGCGCAGCTGGTAGCGCACCTGCATGGCATGCAGGGGGTCAGGGGTTCGAGTCCCCTCAGGTCCACCAAAAGTGTCTTACTCAAACTACTGACCTGAGTAAGTGCAACTCGGCTTCGGCCGGGGTTTCGTTTCGCAACATGGGAGAGCCCGCTGGAATCAGCGGGCTCCTTTCTATTGGGCGTGATCTGCCAGGCGGTTTCGAGTTTGTCGGCGACGCTCGAAGAGTGGTCAGTTTCGACGCCTTGGTTTCCACTCTTCGAGCGCCGCCGACGTTGACTGATCTCGCTCCCGAGGAGCGTGTCGAAGGGGGCTCGGAGTTGTGTCTGGATGGTGATGCCGCTCTCTGCGGTGTCGTCGACGATGACCAGAATCTTCTCGAAGAGCGCTTGGTTGAACATTCGCCAAGTGCGAGACCGCGCCCAGAGCGCGTTCAGTACCGGGCAGGCAAGATTCTGGGACCTCTACAACAACGTCGAAGTCCTCCACGAAGCCCTCGCGCGACGAGCCGAGACCGACCAATCGCCAGCTCAGGCTACGGAGGCGGCCTCGATGAACCGGGATCAGCGGAACATGCAACGTATGACTCGCTCATACCCGTCGCCTGGAGCGGCCGACCAGTAGCCGTGTGCGTGTTCCCCGGTGGCCCGTCGGTGGTCCCCGATACGATTGGAGTGTGTTGGCGACGGACCTCTTAGGCATCGCCGAGGGCGAGCGCGTCGCCGCCCTCGGGGGGCTTGACGCACGCACGCAGAGTGATCTGGGGCAGTTCTTCACACCCGCTATTGCGGCTCACCTGATCGCTTCCATTCCTCGTCTTCCTGCCAACGGCACCCTTCGCGTGCTCGATCCTGGAGCTGGCTCAGGAATGCTCACTGCGGCTTTGGTCAGCAGGGTGTTAACCGAGCAGCCTGACTTGTCGATCGAGATCGTTGCGGTTGAGCGCGATCCAGCGGTGATGCCGCGGCTTCGGGCGACGCTCGCAGCGTGTGAGCTGGCTGGGGATAACCGGGTGCGTACGGAGGCCGTTGAGGCTGACTTCATACTCAACTCCACGGGATTGGATGCCTCGCTCAATGTGGAGGGGCAGTTCGACCTTGTGATCGAGAATCCTCCGTACGGCAAGCTGCCGGTATCAAGCACCCATCGGAATGCCATGCGCGCTGCTGGGGTCGATGCTCCGAACCTGTACGCAGCTTTCCTTGCTCTGTCGGTCGCGGCGCTCCGGCCTGGTGGTGAGGTTGTGGCGATCACTCCCCGCTCGTTCTTCAACGGACCATACTTTGGCGCGTTCCGCGCTCATTTGCTCGACTCGATTGCTCTCGACCGCGTGCATGTCTTCGACTCCCGTTCCACAGTGTTCGCCGATACTGGCGTGCTTCAGGAGAACGTGATCTTCGCCGGAACTCGCGGTGCCGCTCCCGGTGTCGTCGAGCTTTCTGTCAGCCGGGACCAAACCGACGACTTCTCATCTCGCATCGTTCCCTATGACGATGTTGTCTTCCCGCATGACCCCAACCGTTTCATCCGGCTGACAACGGATGCCGCAGACACCGCCGTCGCCGAGTTGATCCTCTCCCAACCGTGCTCCCTCACCGATCTGGGTGTTCAGGTCTCGACTGGCCGGGTGGTGGACTTCCGTTCCCGCCATGCACTCAGCGGTGTCGAGCAGCCGGATGCGGTACCGCTGATCTACCCCGGGAACCTCCGAGACGGCGGTGTGCTCTGGCCGAGGGCGATCCGCAAGCCGCAATGGTTCCAGCCAGCCGCCGACAAGGACCGCCGGATGCTCTTGCCAGAGGGTTGGTATGCCGTCGTCAAACGGTTCAGCGCAAAGGAAGAGCGCCGGCGGATCGTGGCCTCCGTCTGGTCGCCTGTGGAGAACCCTGGTGAGGTGGCGTTCGAGAACCACCTCAATGTGTTCCACATCGGCGGACACGGTCTGGACAAAGACCTCGCAAAAGGCATCGCCGTGTGGCTCAACTCGTCAGTGATCGACAGGTTCTTCCGCACCTTCTCTGGCCACACTCAGGTGAACGCCACTGACCTACGCACCCTGCGGTTCCCGTCAGTAGCGACCTTGCGCGATCTGGGCCGCAACTCCGTCGTGTCACAGGTCGAAGTTGACTCCCTCGTGATGGAGTTGATCGCCGCATGAGCGAGCTGAGCGACGCCGCCCACGAGCGAGTCGAAGACGCCCGGATTGTCCTTGAGACGCTTGGCATGGACGCTGAGCGCAGCAACGAACGTTCCGCGCTTGTACTCCTGGCTCTCCTGCAGCTCACGCCCTCGGAGTTGTGGGCAGAGGTAGCCAACCCGATGCTCGGTACACGAGCCATCATGGACTTCATCCGCGACGAGTACGGCAAGGACTATGCACCGAACACTCGTGAGACTGTCCGGCGGTTCACGCTCCATCAGTTCGTAGAAGCACAACTCGTCGTGCAGAACCCCGACAAGCCACAACGCCCAGTCAACTCGCCCAAGTGGAACTACCAGGTCACAGCCGAAGCGCTAGACGTACTGCGTGCCTACGGTACCGACGAGTGGCAGGTAGCAACCGATCAATACCTCGCCAACCTCCCAGGTCTCAAGGCTCGCTACGCGGCCGCGCGCGAGATGGACCGCATCCCGCTCACACTTCCAGATGGTTCAACCTTCACACTGACCCCCGGTGGACAGAACGTCTTGCTCAAAGCGATGGTCGAGGACTTCTGCCCCCGCTTCACCCCTGGCGGGCAAGTGCTGTACATCGGTGACGCGGGCGACAAGTGGGCGCTTTTCGAACGCGACGACGTTGTCGTCACTCAACGTCGAGGTTGACCAGCACGGAAAGATGCCCGACCTCGTCATCTACCTGCCAGATCGCAACTGGCTCGTGCTTCTGGAGGCCGCAAGCTCCCACGGACCCTGTTGACTCCAAGCGCCAGGCGGAACTTACAGATTTGTTCGCGCGCTCCACGGCAGGACTCGTCTACGTATCCTGTTTCGCCGACCGAGGCGAGTTCCGCAAGCACGTCGACAAGATCGCCTGGGAGTCGGAGGTCTGGTGCGCCGACCATCCGACGCACATGATCCACTACAACGGCGAACGCTTCCTCGGCCCTTACGGCTGACGTCAACTGAAGCAAGGGATGCGCCGGGAGCGGCGACTTAGCAGGTTCGACGATCCTGGTGTCGCAAAGGAGTGGTGCATCGCCAGTTGAGCAACCATGCGTGCAGCCGACACGCCGGAGCTGTATGTATGTGACGTATGTCCAGTATGGCCTGTATGATCGCATTCATGTCAGCCGATGCGGACTCCGCCCCAGCTAGTAAGCGCTCCCGTGTATCGCAGGGAGACATACCGGCGCTCCCACTTGAGAAGGCCCGGAGCGTAGCGAGTGCAATCGCGGAGAACTACGCATCCGACCCAACCAGGCCGCTCGACGTGGCCTCCGCCCTCAACGTCTCTCCTACCTCAGGACAGTTCCGCACCCTATGCGGTGCGGCGCTCGGCTACGGCCTGACTGATGGCGGGCCGAACGCGACGACGATCGGGCTCACCGCGCTCGGACGCAGGTTGGAAACACCCACAGAAGTCGGAGAGGACATCACCGCGCTCAAGGAGGCGGCACAGATCCCAACTGTCGCCACAAGGTTTTACGCGAAGTACGACGGTTCGGCTCTGCCGCCTCAGAACATTGCTGAGAACGTGCTGGTCGGCTTCGATGTGCCGCGTGACCGCGCTGCCGACGTCTACGGTCTACTCATTGCCAACGCGGAGTATGCCGGGCTGATCAAGACGATCAAGGACAAGAAGTACATCGATACGAGCGGGACACCGGCGGTAGAGCCCGCGACCCCAGAGGAAGATCTGCTCGCGCCAGCAGGAGCCGCGTCCGAGGAATCGGAGGATTCTGCGGCGGTGGCGCCGCGCCAAGCGTCGATACCAGATCCAGTACGGCCAAAAAACGCGATCTTCATTGGTCACGGCGGCAAGCGTGGGCCGATGGAACAGCTTGTCAAGATCCTGAACGAGTACAGTATCCCTCACAAGCAGGCTGTCGCTGAGGCTAATCAAGGGCGTCCGATTCCTCAGAAGGTCGCTGACGTGATGCGCGACTGCGGCGCTGCGATCCTCGTGTTCACGGCTGACAGAGAGTACTTCGACAAGGATGGCAACAGCATCTGGAAGGCTAGCGAAAACGTCTCTCACGAGTTGGGTGCGGCATCGGTGCTCTACGGTGACCGTATCGTCATCTTCAAGGAGCGCGGCATCGAGTTGCCCTCTAACTTCAGCAGTGTGGGGTACATCGAGTTTGAGCCCGACAAGCTGGAGGACAAGGGTATTGAGCTGTTCCGCGAACTCGTCAGCATGAAGATTGTGTCGATCTCCGTCGGCTGAGCCTCCACGACGGCTCATACAGGCGGAGAGGATCTTCGCGTGGAGTTGAAACGAAGGTCAACGTAACTTGGCCCAAACTGTCCCGCGGTGGATTTCGTACTGCCGCGCGAGCTCTGCCACACTGACGCCGTTCGCACGGGCTGTCCGCATAGCGTCCACTTCCTCATCCGTGATTCGTGTTCGAGGTCGTCTCCTTGGCTCTGCCGAGGCCTGGATGAGGGGATCGCTCGGCTCGCCCGAAGGCGCGGCGTGTTGGTTGGAGCCCTGACTCCACGAGGGAACAAGGCTCTCGACCCGCTGTCGCCTGTTCCCGTAGCGTTCGATGGAGTCCACCGTGTGCGTCACGAATCGGGGGCGTGCTCGGCGGGTTCGATGAGGGCGGGGGAGTCGTTGCGGACGTTCCCGACGGCGGGGGAGACCGGGTAGATCTCCAGCGACGGCGCGAGGGATGCGGAGTCGGCGAGGACCAGCCGCACCAATTCCGCCGCCTGATCGTCCGGACCGGAGAGCCATTCGGATGCGGCGTCCGACGACACGGTGACCGGCATCCGGTCGTGCACCGAGCCGAGGGCGCCGACGGAGTCCCGGGTAAGGATCGTGAACGACAGGAGCCACCGCTCCGGGTCCTCGTCGGTGCGCGCAGGGTCGCGCCACCACTCATACAGCCCCGCCAGATACAGCGGCGAGCCGTCGCTCGGGTGGATGAAGTGCGGCCGCTTCCGGCCGCTCTCCTGCTTCCACTCGTAGTACCCGGTGACCGGCACGATCGCGCGCCGCTCCCGCAGCGCACCTCGGAACATGGGCCGGCGTTGGAGGTCCTCGGCCCGCGCGTTGAACGCTCGCGCGCCCGCCGACGGGTCCTTCGCCCAGGACGGGACGAGGCCCCATCGGGCCGGTTCCAGGCGTCGCGTCGGCGGCGCGGTCCGACGCGCGTCGAGCACGATCGCGGCGGAGTCCGTCGGCGCCACATTGAAGGACGGCGCCGGTAGTCGGTCCGCGACCACGTCCACTCGCAGGAGGGTCACGAGTTCGTCTGCGGATCGAGCCACGACGAATCGGCCGCACATGGTGCCGACCCTACGCGCCCGCGCGTATCAGCCCCACCGCGGTCAGCCGCTTCATCAGAGCGGCGCCGTCATCCCCGGCGACCCACGGGACGCCCGCGGCGGAGTGATCATCCACCGTGGTGCGCCCGCCTGCCAGCACCGCCTCGGCCGGGGTCAGCCGCCGGATGGCGACGGCGGCGACGTTGTCCGGGTGAGCACCCGCGAACGCGGTATAGATGGCGTCGTCGTGCTGCCCGTCATCGCCGATGAGCAGCCACCGCACATGGGGGAACTCTTCCGCCAGACGCGCAAGGTTCGCGCGCTTGTGCTCCTGGCCGCTGCGGAACCACCGCTCATGGGTGGGCCCCCAGTCGGTCAGGAGCATCGCACCGGGGGGGAACAGGTGGCGGCGCAGGAACCGGTCGAGAGTGGGGCCGACGTTCCACGCGCCGGTGGACAGGTACACCATCGGGGCACCGGGATGCTGCCGCGCCAGCTTCTCCAGCAGCACGCCCATCCCCGGCACCGGCTGCCGCGCGTGCTCGTTGACGACGAACGAGTTCCATGCCGCCAGCAGCGGTCGCGGAAGAGCGGTGACCATGACCGTGTCGTCCACGTCCGAGACGATCCCGAACTGTACATCGTCCGCGACGATGAAGACGGCGGCAC
>CAVOZX010000014.1:0-10091 GCA_963701365.1 uncultured Actinomycetota bacterium
CGCCGACGCATACATCGAGTTGGCCCGCCGGCCCGACATCCAGGAACGCGCCCGCACCATCCGAGAGGAGCTCGGCAACCCTCCCCGCATCCTGCTCGGAGTGGACCGCCTGGACTACACGAAGGGCATCCGGCACCGCCTGAAGGCGTATGGCGAACTGCTCCAGGACGGCCGGCTCGGCGTCGAGGAGGTCACGCTCGTACAGGTCGCCAGCCCCAGCCGGGAACGGGTCGATGCGTACGTGCAGCTGCGGGACGAGATCGAGCTCACCGTGGGGCGGATCAACGGCGACTTCGACACGATGGGTTACGCCGCGATCCGCTACCTGCATCAGGCGTTCCCGCGGGAGGAGATGGTGGCGCTGTATCTGGCGGCGGACGTGCTGCTGGTCACCGCCCTCCGCGACGGCATGAACCTGGTCGCCAAAGAGTACGTCGCCAGCCGCATCGACGACCGCGGTGTACTGGTGCTCAGCGAGTTCGCCGGAGCCGCCGACGAACTCGGCTCGGCGCTGCTGGTCAACCCGCACGACATCGGGGGACTGAAGGATGCCATCATGACGGCGATCCGGATGCCGCCTGCCGAGCAGCAGCGGCGAATGCGGTCGCTGCGCAAGCGCGTGCTCGAGCACGATGTCGAGGACTGGTCCCGCGAGTTCCTGGCCGCCCTCGCCGAGGCCGCCGCCGGACGGGCCGGATGAGCGCCGCCGGCACGCTCGGCGACGCGCTGGATCGGATCGCGGGCACGCCCCGCCTCCTGGTGGCCCTCGACCTCGACGGCACGCTGGCGCCGCTGCGGGACGACCCGATGGCCGCGCGGGTCCCCCCCGAGGCGCGCGCGGCGATTCAGGCGCTCGCGGCGCTGCCCGACACCGACGTCGCGATCGTGTCGGGGCGGAGCCTGCGCGACCTGCGGGTGATCGCCGAGCACGACGATGCGTCCGCCGTGCATCTGGCGGCCTCGCACGGCGCCGAGTCGTGGCATCCCGGGGAGACCGCCCCCCCCGACCCAGGACCCGGCCCGGCGGTGGCGGCCGCGACGGATGCCGCACGCGCGGCGATCGCGGACCTGACCGGACCGTGGGTCGAGCCGAAGCGGATGGGATTCGCGCTGCACACCCGGACCGCCGATGCCGGGCCTGCCGCCGCGGCCCGCGCGCGGATCGACTCCCTCATGGCCGACCGCGCCCCCGGGTGGCGGCGGCGCACCGGGCACGACATCCTCGAATTCGCCGCCCGTCCCGAGGGCAAGGACACCGCCCTCGCGGACCTGCGCCGCCGGACCGGCGCGAGCGCGGTGCTGTATGTGGGCGACGACGTCACCGACGAGGATGCCCTGGCGAGCCTGGGCGCCGAGGACCTGGGAGTCCGGGTGGGGGACGGACCGACCGCCGCATCGGTCACCGTCCCCGACCCGCCGGCCGTGGCACGGATGCTCGCCGGCCTCGCCCGCCGCCGCGCCGAACGGTCGGCAGGGCCCGGGAATAGACTGCAACGGTGAACGAACCCGGCCAGCCCGTCGACATCAAACCCCGCAGCCGCGTCGTCACCGACGGCATCGAGGCCACCACCTCCCGGGGAATGCTGCGCGGCGTCGGGATGGGCGACGACGACTGGGACAAGCCCCAGATCGGCATCGCCTCCAGCTGGAACGAGATCACCCCCTGCAACCTGAGCCTGGACAGGCTCGCTCAGGGCGCGAAGGAGGGCGTGCACGCCGGGGGCGGCTACCCGCTGCAGTTCGGCACCATCTCCGTCTCCGACGGCATCTCGATGGGCCACGAAGGCATGCACTTCTCCCTGGTCAGCCGCGAGGTCATCGCCGACTCCGTCGAGACGGTGGTGATGGCCGAGCGTCTGGACGGCACCGTGCTCCTGGCCGGATGCGACAAGTCCATCCCCGGGATGCTGATGGCCGCGGCCCGGCTGAACCTCTCCAGCGTGTTCCTGTACGCCGGATCGATCGCTCCCGGCTGGGTGAAGCTCAGCGACGGCACCGAGAAGGAGATCACCATCATCGACTCCTTCGAAGGAGTCGGCGCGTGCATGGCGGGCCGCATGAGCGAGGCGGATCTGAAGCGGATCGAATGCTCCTTCGCGCCCGGCGAGGGGGCGTGCGGCGGCATGTACACCGCGAACACGATGGCCTCCGTCGCCGAAGCGCTCGGCCTGAGCCTCCCGGGTTCGGCGGCGCCCCCGTCGGCGGACCGCCGACGCGACATGTTTGCGCACCGTTCCGGCGAGGCCGTCGTGAACCTGCTGCGCCAGGGCGTCACCGCCCGCGACATCCTCACGAAGGAGGCCTTCGAGAACGCGATCGCTCTGGCGATGGCGCTGGGCGGTTCCACCAACGTCGTGCTGCACCTGCTGGCGATCGCGCGCGAGGCCGAGGTGGAGCTGTCGCTGCACGACTTCAACCGCATCGGAGACAAGGTGCCGCACGTGGCCGACATGAAGCCGTTCGGCCGGTTCGTCATGAACGACGTGGACCGCCAGGGCGGCATCCCCGTGGTCATGAAGGCGATGCTCGACGAGGGCCTGCTCCACGGAGACGCCCTGACCGTCACCGGCCGCACCCTGGCCGAGAACCTGCGCGACCTCCACCCGGACCCCGTCGACGGCACCGTCATCCACCGTTTCGACGACCCGATCCACGTCACCGGCGGGCTCACCATCCTGCACGGCTCGTTCGCCCCCGACGGGGCGGTCGTGAAGACCGCCGGGTTCGACGCGGCCGTGTTCGAAGGACCCGCGCGCGTGTTCGAGCGCGAACGCGCCGCGATGGACGCGCTGGAGGCGGGAGCCATCCACGCCGGCGACGTGGTCGTCATCCGGTACGAGGGCCCGAAGGGCGGCCCCGGGATGCGGGAGATGCTCGCCATCACCGCGGCGATCAAGGGCGCCGGGCTCGGTGCCGATGTACTACTGTTGACAGACGGACGATTCTCGGGCGGCACAACCGGCCTGTGCATCGGCCACATAGCACCCGAGGCGGTGGACGCCGGTCCCATCGCATTCGTGCGCGATGGTGATCTGATACGGGTCGATATCGCGGCCCGGTCGCTGGATCTGCTCGTGGACGACGCCGAGCTGGCCGCGCGCCGGATCGGCTGGGAACCGCTTCCCCCGCGCTACACCCGCGGCGTCCTGGCCAAGTACTCCAAGCTCGTGCACTCCGCCGCGGAGGGCGCGGTCACCGGATAGCCGGCCTCCCCCTTCCCGTCCGCTCCCACCCCGAGGATCGTTCCGCCATGTCCTCCGACATCGCTCCGGCCATGCCCCGCCCACCCGCCCGCAGCACGTCCGCGCCGGTGCTCTCCGGCGCGCAGGCGGTCGTCCGCTCCCTCGAGCTTCTCGGCGTCACCGACGTGTTCGGCCTGCCCGGCGGCGCGATCCTGCCGGTCTACGACCCGCTCATGGACTCCTCCGAGATCCGCCACATCCTCGTGCGCCACGAGCAGGGCGCCGGACACGCCGCGCAGGGGTACGCCGCGGCATCCGGCCGCACGGGGGTGGCGATCGCGACGTCCGGTCCCGGGGCGACGAATCTGGTGACCGCGATCGCGGACGCGTACATGGACTCCGTGCCGATCGTGTGCATCACCGGCCAGGTGTTCTCCACCCTGATGGGGACCGACGCCTTCCAGGAGGCGGACATCGTCGGCATCACCATGCCGATCACCAAGCACTCCTTCCTCGTCAAGCGGGCCGAGGACATCCCCGAGGCGATCGCGGCCGCGTTCCACATCGCCGGCACCGGCAGGCCCGGTCCCGTGCTGGTGGACATCACGAAGGACGCGCAGCAGGACGAGGTGCCGTTCGTGTGGCCCCCGAAGGTGGACCTTCCCGGCTACCGGCCGGTCACCAAGGCCCACGGGAAGCAGATCCAGGCGGCCGCCCACCTCCTGGCCTCGGCCAGAAAGCCGGTGCTGTATGTCGGCGGCGGCGTGGTGCGCTCCGAGGCGTCCGACCAGGTGCGGGAGCTCGCCGAAGCCACCGGCGCCCCCGTCGTCACCACGCTGATGGCGCGGGGGGCATTCCCCGACTCGCACCCGCAGCATCTGGGGATGCCGGGCATGCACGGCACCGTCCCCGCCGTGCTCGGCATGCAGGAGGCGGACCTGATCCTCGCCCTCGGCGCCCGGTTCGACGACCGGGTCACCGGCAAGGCGTCCCTGTTCGCCCCGGAGGCGAAGGTGATCCACGTCGACATCGACCCGGCGGAGATCTCCAAGATCCGCACCGCCGACGTGCCGATCGTCGGTGATGTGCGCGAGGTGCTGATCGACCTGGTGGCCGCCTACCGGGACGCCGCCGACGGCACCGCACCGGCCCTGACCGACTGGTGGGCCTATCTCGACGGCCTGCGCGCGCAGTTCCCGATCGGGTACGCGCCCACGACCGACGGGCTGCTGGCCCCGCAGTACATCATCGAGCGGATCGGAGAGCTCACCGGACCCGAAGGCGTGTACGCCGCCGGGGTCGGCCAGCACCAGATGTGGGCGTCGCAGTTCATCCGCTACGAACGCCCCCACGCATGGCTGAACTCCGGCGGGGCGGGCACGATGGGCTACGCCGTGCCCGCGGCGATGGGGGCGAAGGTGTCGCAGCCCGAGCGGGTGGTGTGGGCGATCGACGGGGACGGCTGCTTCCAGATGACCAATCAGGAGCTTGCGACCTGCACCATCAACCGCATCCCGATCAAGGTGGCCATCATCAACAACTCGTCGCTGGGCATGGTGCGCCAGTGGCAGACGCTGTTCTACGACGGCCGCTATTCGCACACCGACCTCGAGACCGGTCACGGCACCGCCCGGGTGCCCGACTTCGTCAAGCTCGCCGAAGCGTACGGCTGCCTTGCCCTGCGGGTGGAGCGCGAGGAGGACGTGGATGCCGCGATCCGCACGGCGCTGGAGACCAACGACCGCCCGGTGGTGATCGACTTCGTCGTCTCCGCCGACGCGATGGTCTGGCCTATGGTGCCGCAGGGCGTCAGCAACAGCTACGTGCAGTACGCGCGCGAGAACGCCCCCGCGTTCGACGAGGAGGCGTGAGATGACCAGTCATGTGCTCAGCCTCCTGGTGGAGAACAAACCGGGCCTGTTGACGCGCGTCGCGGGCCTGTTCGCCCGCCGAGGCTTCAACATCGAATCCCTCGCCGTCGGCGTCACCGAGATCCCGGGCCTCTCCCGCATCACCGTGGTCGTGGACGTGGAAGACCTGCCGCTGGAGCAGGTCACCAAGCAGCTGAACAAGCTCATCAACGTTCTGAAGATCGTGGAACTGGAGCCGGCGTCGTCGGTGCAGCGCGAGCACATGCTCATCAAGGTGCGCGCCGACAACCAGACCCGCTCCCACGTGCTCGAGGTGGTGAGCCTGTTCCGCGCCCAGATCGTGGACTACGCACCCGACGCGGTGGTGGTCGAGGTCACCGGCGACAAGGGGAAGGTCGACGCTCTGCTGCGCGCCCTGGAGCCGTTCGGCGTCAAGGAGCTCGCGCAGTCGGGCCTGCTGGCGATGGGGCGCGGCGGCAAGTCCATGACCGAACGAGTGCTGCGGGGCTGACGAGCCTCCGCCGCCCGGCTAGGGTCGAGGCGGCACGAGATTCCTAGACGACACACGTGCGAGGAGAACACACCATGGCCGAGATGTACTACGACGACGACGCCGACCTGTCGCTGATCCAGGGCAAGAAGGTCGCCGTCGTCGGCTACGGCTCGCAGGGCCACGCGCACGCGCAGAACCTGCGGGACTCCGGAGTGGAGGTCGTGGTGGCGCTGCGCGAGGGGTCGAAGTCGATCCCGAAGGCGCAGGAGGACGGATTCGAGGTGAAGTCCACCGCGGATGCCGCTGCGTGGGCGGATCTCATCATGATCCTCGCGCCCGACCAGACCCAGCGCTCCCTGTACCGCGAGGAGATCGAGCCGCACCTGACCCCGGGCAAGACGCTCGCGTTCGCCCATGGCTTCAACATCCGGTTCGGGTACATCACCCCGCCCGCCGGCGTCGACGTGATCCTCATCGCGCCGAAGGCCCCCGGCCACACGGTGCGCCGCGAGTTCGTCGCGGGCCGCGGCATCCCCGACATCATCGCGGTGGAGGCCGACCCGTCCGGGCAGGCGTGGGAAGTCGCCAAGGCGTACGCGAAGGCGATTGGCGGCACCCGAGCAGGCGTGATCAAGACCACGTTCGCCGAGGAGACCGAGACCGACCTGTTCGGCGAGCAGTCGGTGCTGTGCGGCGGGGTCTCCCACCTGGTGCAATACGGCTTCGAGACTCTCACCGAGGCGGGCTACCAGCCGCAGATCGCCTACTTCGAGGTGCTCCACGAACTGAAGCTCATCGTGGACCTGATGTGGGAGGGCGGCATCGCCAAGCAGCGCTGGAGCGTCTCCGACACCGCCGAGTACGGCGACTACGTGTCCGGCCCCCGTGTGATCGACCCGCAGGTCAAGCAGCACATGAAGGACGTCCTCGGCGATATCCAGTCCGGGGCGTTCGCGCAGCGCTTCATCGCCGACCAGGATGCCGGAGCCCCCGAGTTCCTCGCGCTCCGGCAGAAGGAGGCGCAGCACCCGATCGAGGCGGTCGGGAAGGAACTGCGGGCGCTGTTCTCCTGGAGCCAGCAGGACGCCGACTACACCGAGGGCTCGGCGGCGCGCTGACGTCGACGGCCGGACCCCGAGCGCGATGAGCGGCGGCGACGACGACGCCCTGGACTGGGGCGATGACGACCCGACCCTGCAGTCCCGGCAGCGGTCCGCAGGCGCCCCGTCCACGCTGCCATCCGGGTACCGGGCCGTGGGTCGCGGAGCCGACCGGGTCGCCGATGAGCCGGCGGACACGGCGCCGCCCGAGCCGGACGCGCCGCCGACGACGGCGCCCGGCAACATCGCCCTGGTGGCCGCCGGCGTGGTCGCCGGCATCTACGTGCTCCTGGCCATCGGGTGGATCATCGGCGGGCTGCGGCTGGCCGCGGTCGCACCGCTCCTGGTCGCACCCGGCGGCGGCGACGTGCCCGGATGGAGCGGCGGCAACCTCGTCGCCGTCTGGCTGGCCGTCGCCGCGCCCATGCTCTGGTTCGCGGCGGTGATGCTCGGAACCCGCCGATCCCGGCCGTGGCTGCGATGGCTGCTGCTGGCGGTCGGCGTGCTGCTGCTGCTGCCGTGGCCGTTCATCATGGTGGGGGCGAGCGGGGCATGAGCAGGGCCGCTGCCGCGCGCTCCACCGCACTGCCGGTGCCCGCGGTCGTCGCGATCGCGGGCGGGTTCGGGCTGTTCTACGCGTACGCCGCCTGGAGCGCGGTGACGCTTCTGATCGCCCAGGCGACCGGGCCGCTGGGCGTGAACGGCCTGGGATGGTTCGTGCTGCTGGCGGCCGTGCTGTTCCCGTTGGCGGTGTTCGCCGGCGCGTTCGCCGTGGGTTGGCGCCGGCGCGCCGGCTGGTTCGCACTCATCCTGCTGGTGGGCTTGGCGCTCGTCGCAGTGTTCTGGCTCAACGTGCTCGGCTACGCGTACGCGTACGGCGCGGCGCTTCTCGGCGGCTGAGCGGGGCGGATCCCCGCCAGCCGGTAGGCTGAGCGGCGGCCCGAACGCACCGAACCGCGGGCCGCTTCCCGCCCCCGCCGTGCCCCGCCGCGGCATCCGCACATCCCGAGGATCCGCCGTGACCAAGCCCGTCGTCCTGCTCGCCGAACAGCTCTCACCCGCCACCGTCGACGCGCTCGGACCGGACTTCGAGATCCGCAGCTCCGACGGCACCGACCGGGCGGCGCTTCTTGCTGCGCTGGCGGATGCCGACGCGGTGCTGATCCGCTCCGCGACCAGGATGGATGCCGAGGCGATCGCCGCCGCGCCCCGCCTGAAGGTGATCGCCCGGGCCGGGGTGGGCCTCGACAACGTGGACCTGAAGGCGGCCACCGCCGCCGGCGTCATGGTCGTCAACGCCCCCACGTCCAACATCGTGTCGGCCGCGGAACTGACGATCGGGCACATCCTGAGCCTCGCCCGCCGCATCCCGGCGGCGCGGGCGTCGCTGGCGGCGGGGGAGTGGAAGCGGAGCGCCTTCACCGGCATCGAGCTGTACGACAAGACCCTCGGCATCATCGGTCTGGGCCGGATCGGCGCGCTCATCGCCGCCCGCATGCAGGCCTTCGACATGCGCACCATCGCGTTCGACCCGTACGTCACCAGCGCCCGCGCCCAGCAGCTGGGGGTGGAGCTCGTCACTCTGGACGAACTGCTCGAGCGCAGCGACGTCATCACCATCCACATGCCGAAGACCCCCGAGACCACCGGAATGATCGGGGCGGACCAGCTGCGGCGGATGAAGCCCACCGCCGTCATCGTCAACGTGGCGCGCGGCGGGCTGATCGACGAGCAGGACCTGCACGACGCCGTCGCGGCGGGTACGATCGCCGGCGCGGGGCTGGACGTGTTCACTTCCGAGCCCCCGGCTCCGGGAAGCGCAGCCGCGCAGCTGGTGGCGCTTCCGGCGGTGGTGGCCACGCCTCACCTCGGCGCTTCCACCGACGAGGCGCAGGAGAAGGCGGGCGTGTCCGTCGCACGCTCGGTGCGCCTCGCGCTGTCGGGTGAGCTGGTGCCTGACGCGGTGAACGTCGCCGGCGGCGTGATCGACCCGTACGTGCGTCCCGGCATCCCGCTCGTGGAGAAGCTCGGCCAGATCTTCGCCGCTCTCGCCCCGTCGGCGATCACGAGCATCGACGTGGAGGTGCACGGCGAGCTGCAGAACTACGACGTCAGCGTGCTCAAGCTCGCCGCCCTGAAGGGTGTGTTCACCGCCATCGTGAGCGAGACCGTCTCCTATGTGAACGCCCCGCTGATCGCCGAGCAGCGCGGGGTGGAGGTGCGCCTCATCGTCGACGGAGTCAGCGACGAGTACCGCAATGTCATCACCATCGCCGGGGCGCTCGCGGACGGCTCGCAGCTGTCGGTGTCGGGGACTCTCACCGGGACGCGGCAGACCGAGAAGCTCGTGGGGATCAACGGCTACGCCCTGGAGCTTCCCATCGAGAAGCACCACATCGTGATGCTCTACACGGACCGGCCCGGCATCGTCGCCGTCTACGGCCAGCGTTTCGGGGAGGCCGGCATCAATATCGCCGGCATGCAGATCGCCCGCCGCAGCGCCGGCGGGCAGGCGCTGTCGGTGCTGACCGTCGACTCGCCCGTGCCCGACGATCTCCTCGCGGAGATCGGGTCCGCGATCGAGGCGACGGTGTTCCGCCAGATCGCGATCGCCGACGCCTGAGGCGGCATCAGACCCCGGCGGCGGCGACCACCCGGGCGATGAGGTCCGCCATCGCCTGACCCGTGGGCACGGGACCGGCCACGCCGGCGCCCTCCAGCGAGTTGTTGTAGTACAGGCCGTCACTGACGAGCATCACCAGGTCCAGTGCGGTCTGATCCACGGTGTGCGGCCGTAGCGATTCGGCCCACAGGGCGCGGGTGGAGCGCAGGGCGGCGGCGGCGGGGGGGCTGCCGCCCTGCGCGAGCCGGGCCACGGCGATGATCGCGCGGTCCAGCGGCGAATCGTTCATCACCGAGGTGCGCAGGAAGTACGACACCGGCCCGTCGGGGGCGGTGGCCATCTCGTGGATGTCGGCGTCCACCAGGCCCTGCAGCCGGGCGATCAGGCCCTCCTCGAGGGCCTCCTTCGACGCGAAGTGGTACAGCAGGCCCCCCTTGGAGACCTCCGCGGCGCGCGCCGTCGCCTCCAGCGTCGCGGCGCGTTCGCCCTCGTCGATCAGCAGCGCCTCGAACGCGTCGAAATGGATTTGCAGCGAGCGGATGCCCGGCGTCATTTCGATGATACCAGCGACACGCCGCCTCTTCAGCGCCTCCATCATCGCATGCGCACGGAAGCGCAGCGCAAAGTCGAGCACCATCGGCCCATATTCGATGAGGAGATAATCGTCGCCCGCGCGGCGATAGGTGACCGCCACATCGAGATCGGCGATGCCACCCAGCACCGCCTGCCCCTTGCCGGGCAGGCTCACGACATGCGGCGCGCCTGCCGGACGGCGCAGGTTGCGCACCCAGCTTTCTTCGTCATGGCGCATTTTCTCGGCTT
>CAVOZX010000015.1:0-34157 GCA_963701365.1 uncultured Actinomycetota bacterium
GACGATTGCTTGTGCACGCTCGTCATGTTGCTGAATGTGGCAGTGCCTGTCCGGATGCCGTGACAGAGCCCAGCATCGACCAGAACTCGCAGGGCGGCGCAGTGTGAGTTTCAGTTTCATGCGTCCGGATCCCGGTCGAGCAGCGGCAGGTTGGTGCGGGCGACCAGGCGCGCCGCGATCGCGTATTCGACCAGGCGGATGCGGCGGTTGGTGGCGTAGGAGCGGACCCCGCCTCGAACCTGCACGCCCATCCGGTCGAGCTTGTCGCAGACGTTGTCGAGCTTCCGATTGAACCGCGTGATGCGTTCACCCAGCCGGCATCGTGGTGGGGATCTCGCCCATCCCGCCGCCCTCACCGGCCAGCAGCGGCTCCGCCAGGGCAAGAACTACCTGGCGCTGGGACAGCGTGAAGGTGACGTCGCCGATCGTGGTGGTGCCCTCCACGCTGGCCGGGCGCGCTTGCTGAACATCGGCTCGGCGCAGGGACACCTCGTACGTGGTCGGGGCCGCGGTGAACAGGACCACCGTGGTACTCCACCGAGCACCAGGGGCAGGCGCCCACCCGGAGCAAGCCACGACTGGAGGGTGGTGCAGACTGTCGGTGACCGTCACGGGGAGCGAGCGGATGTTGCGCAGACAGCGACATGCCCTCGTATTCCTCGACCTCCAGCAGCCGACGGTGCAGGAACGGGTTCTCATCCAGCGACAAGTCGGCGTCGTGCCGCATCGTGGAACAGGCCGCCGGGCTCGACCGAGAACCACTCGCCGCAGTATTCGATCGCGACCGGCCCCGCGCCGACTTCTGTGGGTGCATCGGGCTTCGAGGTTCGTCATGGCGCACACCCCTCCACGCTCTGTGCGGCTGCGTGTGTCGGCGCGCCGCAGCACCACCTCGATGCACGCCCGCCGGAGTATTGCAGCGCGAGAATGGCGGGTCCGGCATCCGTCTCCTGGAACGGGAACTCCTCCCCGGGCGCCACAGGTACACGTCCCCTCGTCGGCCGGGTCGGGATTGGTCCACGTGAACACCACCCCGGCGGCCGTCGACGACGGCGGCCAACCTCGTCGACCTGTGGCGCGACGGAATCCAGCACGGCGTCCTGCGGCGGCCGCGGGAGGCGCCTCCTCGGCGACCTCCCCCACCCCGTGGGGTTCAGCAGCACCGGCCGTCGTCACTCCGACACAACCGCCAGGACAGCGGCCGTCACCACCACGCCGATGTCCTTCTGCACGCCGACACCGACCACGGCCGCCTCGCTCGCTGCGGTCGACGAGCGGACCATCGCGGCTCCAGCGGCGGCGCAGTCGCCGGCCCGATGGGAGCCGGTCGCGGACTGCCCACGGGCGGGAGCGTACTGCCGGATGCCGGGCGCGCCACGGTGCGGTCCAGAGCTGGTCCCGGTCGCTCTCGACGTCGACGTGTCGGGAATCACGAAGTCCGGGACGGACGGCAGGGTGCCCCGCGACGCGGTCACGGTCGGGAAGCCGGGGCCGACGCCACCGGCGACGCCGGTGCTTGCGCATCGATGTTGGTGACGCCGCGGAAGCGGGTCTTCTCCTCGGAGATCGCCGACGACGGGCCCGACGACTCCGAGGAGAAGACCCGCTTCCGCGGCGTCACCAACATCGATGCGCAAGCACCGGCGTCGCCGGTGGCGTCGGCCCCGGCTTCCCCGACCGTGACCGCGTCGCGGGGCACCCTGCCGTCCGTCCCGGACTTCGTGATTCCCGACACGTCGACGTCGAGAGCGACCGGGACCGCTCTGGACCGCACCGTGGCGCGCCCGGCATCCGGCAGTACGCTCCCGCCCGTGGGCAGTCCGCGACCGGCTCCCATCGGGCCGGCACCGACTGCGCCGCCGCTGGAGCACACGATGGTCCGCTCGTCGACGGCAGCGAGCGAGGCGGCCGTGGTCGGTGTCGCGTCAGAGGAACCGACGGGTCGGCGGCGCATCGGCGTGTGGGTGACGGCCGCTGTCCTGGCGGTTGTCGCCGTCGGAGTGACGACGGCGGTGCTGCTGAACCCCACCGGGGTGGGGGAGGTCGCCGAGGAGGCGCCTCCCGCGGCCGCCCCGCAGGACGCCGTGCTGGATTCCGTCGCGCCGCAGGTCGACGAGCTGACCGGATCGTCGACGGCCGCCGGGGTGGTGTTCACGTGGACCAATCCCGACCCGGCCGACGGGGACGTGTACCTGTGGCGCCCGGTGGTCCCGGGGGAGGAGTTCCCGTTCCAGGAGACGGATGCCGAGACCGCCATTCTCGCGCTGGATGCTTCCGGCCGGGCGTGCATCGAGGTGGTGCTGCGGCGCGCCGACGGCACCGCAGCCGCACAGAGCGTGGAGGGGTGTGCGCCATGACGAACCTCGAACCCGAGATGCACCCGCCAGAAGTCGGCGCGGGGCCGGTCGCGATCGAATACTGCGGCGAGTGGTTCTCGGTCGAGCCCGGCACGTCCTTCACGATCGGGCGCGACGCCGACTTGTCGCTGGATGAGAACCCGTTCCTGCACCGTCGGCTGCTGGAGGTCGAGGAATACGAGGGCATCTGGCTGCTGCGCAACATCGGCTCCCGGCTCGCCGTGACGGTCACCGACGGTGCCGGCCGCCTCCAGTCGTGGCTTGCTCCGGGTGGGCGCCTGCCCCTGGTGTTCGGTAGTACCACGGTCGTGTTCACCGCGGGCCCGACCACGTACGAGGTGTCCCTGCGCGTCGCCGAGCCGATGTTCAGCGAGACGCACCCGGCCAGCGTGGAGGGCACCACCACGATCGGCGACGTCACCTTCACGCTGTCCCAGCGCCAGGTGATTCTTGCCCTGGCGGAGCCGCTGCTGGCCCGTGAGGGCAGCGGGATGGGCGAGATCCCCACCAGCGCGAAGGCAGCCGCCCGGCTCGGGTGGACGATCACGCGGTTCAATCGGAAGCTCGACAACGTCTGCGACAAGCTCGACCGGATGGGCGTGCAGGGTCTGCGAGGCGGGGTCCGCTCCTACGCCACCAACCGCCGCATCCGCCTGGTCGAATACGCGATCGCGGCGCGCCTGGTCACCCGCACCGACCTCCCGCTGCTCGACCGGGATCCGGACGCATGAAACTGAAACTCACGCTGCGCCGCCCTGCCGGTCTCGTCGATCTGACTGTCACGGCGGACGGCACTGCCACGATCGGCGACGTCGCGCGCACGCTCGCCGCGGCCGACCCGCAAGCGCAGCCAGATGCCGTGGACACACCCGTGACGCTGCGACTGTCCGGCCCGGCCGGCGACGCGGCCTCGGCGCGCACCGCGCACGGAGACGCGACGCTCGCCGAGTCCGGGATACTCTCCGGGTCGACGGTCGACGTGGTATCCGACGGCGACCGGTTCTCCGGCGCCGCGGGGGGACGGGGCTCCACGGTGGCGATGCTCCGGGTGCTGGCAGGCCCCGACGCGGGTCGCGAGTTCGCACTGCCCGCAGGTGCGAGCCTGATCGGGCGCGACCGGGAGGCCGACGTGCGTCTGGGCGACCCGATGGTCTCCAAGCAGCATGCGCGAGTCAACGTCGGCGATCAGGTCGAGATCCTCGACCTGAACTCCGCCAATGGGGTGATCGTGGGCGGGGAGCTCGTCGCCCGCGCGTCGGTGACGGCGAGCGACACCATCGTGCTCGGCGACACCTCCGTGTGCGTGGTGCGCACTCAGCAGGTGCAGCAGGATGCCGCCGCCCCGCAGATCGATCACGTGCGGTCGCCGCGGGTGGTTCCGTCCTATCCGGGCACGGAGTTCCCGGCGCCCACCCCTCCGAGGCTGCCGCAGCCGCAGCGGTTCCCGTTCATCGCCCTGGCGGCGCCACTGATCATGGGGGCCGTGCTGTGGGCGGTGACGCAGCAGATCCTCGGCGTGATCATGATGGCGATGAGTCCTCTGCTGCTGGTCGGCGCGTACGTCGATCAGCGCCTCGCGAGCCGCAGCCAGCTCAAGAAGCAGCAGCGCGTCTTCGACGAGGGGATGCTGCGCACTCAGGAGAGGCTCGAGGCGGCGCGGGACGAGGAGCGGCGGGTGCGTCTGACCGAACTGCCGTCGAGCGTGCAACTGCAGGCCGACGTGCGCCGCCTCGGGCCACTGCTGTGGACCGAACGCGCCGAATCACCGCGATTTCTCACCGTCAACGCGGGCATCGGCCGGATGCCGGCCCGCAACCGGGTGGTCCTTCCGCAATCGCAGGACACGCTGCCGGAGTCGTGGGAGCAACTGCTCGGCTTGCAGCAGGAGTTCGCCACCATCGACGGAGTGCCGGTCGGCGTGGACCTGATGCTGTCCGGGTCGCTCGGTTTCGCCGGACCGGACGCCCGCACCCGCGACGTCGCCCGTGCGGGCGTCTTTCAGATCGTGGCGCGCCACTCGCCCTCGGATGTCGCGATCGCCGCGATCGTCGGTCCCGATGCGAGGGCGGACTGGGATTGGCTGAAGTGGCTGCCGCACGCGGGCTCTCCGCACAGCCCGATCCCGGGTCCGTCGCTCGCCGACAGCCGCGCCGCAGCATCCGCCCTGCTCGCGCGCGTCGAGGGGCTGATCGACGGCCGTCTCGACGGTCCGGCGACCCTGCGCGGCCCCATCGACCCGAGCAAGCCCCGCGAGCGTGCCGAGCCGATCGTGCCCGCCCTGGTCCTCGTGATCGAGAACGACGCGCCCGCCGACCGGGCCCGATTGACTCGCATCGCCGAGCGTGGACCGGATGCGGGAGTGCACGTCTTCTGGGTGGCCCCGCGCCCGGAGCAGCTGCCGGCGGCGTGCCGCAGCTTCGTCGTCGTCGACCCGGCCACCAGCGCCGGTGTCGCCGGACAGGTGCGCGTGGGCGAGCGGACCTCGCCCGTCGAGCTGGAGTTGCTCGACGCAGGCACCGCCCAGCACCTTGCGCGAATCTTGGCCCCGGTCGTCGATGTCGGTGTTCCCGAGGCGGACGATTCGGATCTGCCCCGGTCGGTCGCGTACCCGATGCTCGCGGGAATGGAGATCCTCGACCGCCCGGATGCGGTGATCGAACGGTGGCGCCAGAACGGTTCCCTGGTGCCACGGGACGGCTCGCCGCCGGTGCGGCGCAAGAAGGAGGGGAACCTTCGCGCGATCGTCGGCCACGCCGGATCGGAGCCGTTCGCGCTGGACCTGCGCGTGGACGGGCCGCACGCTCTCGTCGGCGGCACGACAGGGGCGGGCAAATCCGAGTTTCTCCAATCCTGGGTGCTCGGCATGGCGGCCGCGCACAGTCCGGACCGGTTGACGTTCCTGTTCGTCGACTACAAGGGTGGCGCCGCGTTCGCCGATTGCGTGAACCTGCCCCACACGGTGGGCCTGGTCACCGACCTATCGCCTCACCTGGTGAGGCGCGCGCTGACATCGCTGCGCGCCGAACTGCGCTACCGGGAGCACGTGCTGCAGGCGAAGAAGGCGAAGGATCTCGTGACGCTGGAGAAGACCGGCGACCCCGATTGCCCGCCGAGCCTCGTGCTCGTGGTGGACGAGTTCGCGGCATTGGTGCAGGAGGTGCCCGAGTTCGTGGACGGCGTCGTCGACGTCGCCCAGCGTGGGCGTTCCCTCGGTCTGCACCTGGTACTCGCCACGCAGCGCCCGGCGGGTGTGATCAAGGACAACCTGCGCGCCAACACGAATCTGCGCGTCGCGCTGCGGATGGCCGACACCGACGACTCGGTCGACATCCTCGGCGACAAGCTGGCGGCATCCTTCGACCCGTCGATCCCCGGTCGCGGTGCTGTGAAGCGCGGCCCCGGCCGGATCACGACGTTCCAGACCGGATACGTCGGCGGGCGCACCACGGGCGAACCCCCGAAGCCGCGTATCGACATCCAGGAACTCGACTTCGGCGGCCTTGCGTCATGGGAAGCGCCTCGGATGGAGGCCGTCGAGCAGGGCGAGCCCGGCCCCACGGACATCGCTCGGATCGTCGCCACGGTCAGCGCCGCCGCATCCGGGGCAGGCGTCCCCGCGCCGCGCAAGCCGTGGCTCGCCGAACTCGCGTCGGTGTACAACTTCGAACGACTCCCGAACCCGCGCACCGACGAGAAACTGCCTCTCGGAGTGCTCGACCACCCGGCGAGTCAGTCCCAGCCGACGGTGTTCTACGAGCCCGACCGCGACGGCAACCTCGCGATCTACGGCACGGGCGGCTCCGGCAAGAGCACCGTGCTGCGCACCATCGCCGTCGCCGCGGCGGCCACCGCGCGCAACGGCGGACCTACGCACGTGTACGGGCTGGACTTCGGCTCACGCGGGCTGAGCATGCTCGCGGACCTGCCGCATGTGGGAGCGATCGTCTCGGGCGACGACGAGGAACGGGTGGTGCGCACGATCCGGATGCTGCGCGACACCGTCGATGAGCGCGCCGTGCGGTACGCCGCAGTGAACGCGGGCACGATCGGGGAGTACCGACGCCTCGCGGACGCACCGACGGAGCCGCGCATCATCCTGCTCGTCGACGGCATCGGAGCGTTCAAGGAGCAGTACGAGTTCGGCCCCGCGAACCTGTCGCCCTGGTTCACTGCTTTCGCGCAGATCGCTGCCGACGGACGGGGTGTCGGGGTGCACATCGTCGTGGCGGGAGATCGCCCCAACTCGGTGCCGAACTCGATCGCATCGACGGTGCAGCGCCGAGTCGTGCTGCGGATGGCGAGCGAGGAGGAATACCTCATGCTCGGGGTGCCGCGGGACGTGCTCAGCTCGGCGTCCCCGCCCGGGCGCGGCATCCTCGACGAGGACGAGGTGCAGATCGCGGTGCTGGGCGACAGCGGCAACGTCGCCGTGCAGGCACGGGAGATGAAGCGCCTCGGCGCGTCACTCGGCCGCGCCCGGCAGGCGCGCCCTGCGCCGGTGCGCCGCCTGCCCGACCGGATTCGGCTCGCCGACCTTCCCGTCGGGACGCCGGGTGCCCCGGTCATCGGAGTGGAGGACTTGTCGCTCGGTCCCGCCGTGCTACCCGCCAGCGGCACGCTCATGGTCGCGGGGCCCCCCGCGAGCGGACGCACGACGGCGCTCGCCACGATCGCGGCGGCCATCGAACGCACGGATCCGTCGATCCGGCGCGTCCTCATCAGCCCGCGCCGGTCGGCGTTGGCCTCGGCCGGCTGGCACGAGACCGCGACCGATCCGGAGGAAGCCGCAGGGCTCGCAGACCGCATCTCCGCCGCAGCGGAAGGCGGAGGCGCGGATCACCGGTTCGCCGTGGTGATCGAGTCGCTGCCCGAGTTCACCGCCACTCTCGCCGAGCCTGAGCTGGAGCGGATGATCAAGGTCCTCGCTCGCGAGGACCACATCGTCGTCGGCGAGGGGGAGACCTCGACGTGGCAGCAGGCGTACACGCTCGCAGGGCCTATGAAGGCTGGGCGACGCGGGCTGCTGCTGGTGCCCGGGGAGATGGACGGCGAGATGCTCATGGGAACCCCGCTCGGACGGATCCGCCGCGCGGACTTCCCGCCCGGCCGCGGATTCCTCATCGTCAACGGGCGCGCCGCGAAGCTGCAGGTCGCGATCACGGACGGGTGAGGGTCATGGGTATTGCTGCCCATCGACGCACTCGACACGCCACCCATAGTTTTGCCTCATCGCGCCAGCGGGGGCGAATCGAAGGCCCGGGAGCCGGGCCGCACACAGAAAGAAGCGAGGTAGGAAATGGCCGTATGGGGTCTTGACATCCAGCAGGTGCGCCAGTTGAGCACGCAACTCAACCAGAAGGCGAGCGACATCGACAGCATCCTGTCGACTCTCAGCTCCGCGCTCAGCAGCACGCAGTGGGAGGGGCCGGATGCGACCCAGTTCCGCAACGACTGGAGCGGTCAGCACACCTCGGCGCTGAAGCAGGTGGCCCAGGCGCTGCGCGACGCCGGACAGAAGGCGTCGCAGAACGCCACCGCGCAGGAGCAGACGTCGCAATCATGACCTACGCGGGGGAGTGGGCGTGGCCCGCTCCCCCGCCGACCGCGGGGGAGAAGACATGACGGGAATGTACGGGGCGGACGTCGCCCAACTGCGACAGTTGGCCGCGCAGTTCGAGCAGCACGCGTCGCGGCTCGACGCGGACCGGATGACGGTCGGCAGCGCCATTCAGATCAGCGCCTGGGTCGGGCCGGTCGCCGTCCGGTTCCGCCACGAGTGGGACTCCTCGCACAGCCGCCGCGTCCACGGGGCCGCAGTGAGTCTGCGTGAAGCGGCGTCAGCATTGCGCCGCAATGCTGACGATCAGGACCGCGCAAGCGCTGCCGACGGCGGCGCATCGGGCGCGCAGGCCTGGATCCAGTCGCTGCTGCGCGGAGATAGCACACCTCAGTCCTTGCTTGCCGACCTTCGGTTGAGATTCCCTGAATTCTCGACTGCCGAGATCGTTGAGTTTCTTGTCGAGGACGTGGTGCGGGGCGGCGCCGATTGGCTCTCCTCTTCCGTGGATCTCGCGTCTAAGGTGGTCGATTGGAAGACGGGGACAGATCTCGATCTCTGGGATGTTATGCCGGGAGGGCATTGGATTTCAACAGCATTCAAGGGAATTGGCATTGGTGGAGCGGTGGCGGATTTCGCCAACGAGCTTCGGGATCACGACTGGTCCGGGGCGATGCTCATAGGCGCAGATCAGGGACTGTCTTATGTTCCTGGGGCATCCGTGTTGTGGACGCCAATGAAGGCGATGACGAGCTTCTTTTACCCGTTGGATCAGGAAGCGATGGACGAGCAGTTCGCCTGGCTGGCGGGTCAGGGGTATTCGCCACAGCAGATCGCGGACCGGTACTCCGGCTGGCAGGGTTACGTTCAGGTCGGGAACGACCATGTCAGGATGCACGCGCCGTGGCTCGTGGACGGCGCCAATGCGCTCCTCGCCCGCCCCGCCGAGTGGTTGTACAACATGGGCGTGAAACTGTACTAGGGGGCGGTTGTGATGAGTGAGAGTGAGACCCGTGGGCTGCTATTGCCGTTGACGACCCTGTTACTCCTCGGTGCAGGCAGCCAAGGATCCGCCGCGATTCGAAATTTCGGCTTCAAGGTGGGTGATTTCGATTCAGAATATGCGGAACTCGTCAGTGTTCTCGAGAGATCCGACGATCCTGAAGCTCCAGCGCAACTCCTCGCGTCAGGGCTGATCGTGGAATTCTCGCGCACGACAACAGGGTGGATCAGCGTGCAATCTGACAACCCCGAAATCCCGCCTGTTCTCCTGCTATTCGGCTCGGAAGGGTCCCTCGCCGTCGGCATTCATGGCCCTGTCGTCGAGTACGTATTCGGCGACGCGGATCTCCTGGAGCGGATCATCGCCCCCCTTGCGTCGCTCGATGGGCCCACCGAGCTGTCCATAACGAGATTCGACATGACGGAAGCATGCGCAGCAGTCCGCATCCGCGACGGAGTCGCCGACATCGCCGCGGTTCGAGCCGAGGATCTTCACTCTCTCTCCGCCGCAGCGGAAGGTGGGCTGGCATCGATTGCGCGTGCGCTCAGCAGTTTCCCTGCTGCGTGATGTCGACCCTGACGAGCCGTGAGTGGGGCCGGTGATGGCGAAACCTCACAGGTTCGCGTGGAACGGGATCGACGCGGAGACGTCGTTGCCGATAGAGACCATCGCGAACATGGCGCAGCGGGCGGCGCTGGAGAGCACAGGCGATCTGCTGAAGGGGAAGCAGCGGATCGTGTCGGTGAAGTCCAGCGACCGGTCGATCGAGTTCCGCATCAACGACTTCCTGATCTCGTTCAACAAGCTGCTGGTGTTCACCCTGACATTCGCAGAGCGCGGCGGCCGCGTCTACGCGTCGACGTCGATCGACTGGTACGTCACGAACCAGACCACGGTCGCCGGATTCATCCCTGCCGGGACGAAGACCATGGTGGCGCACCACACCTACATGCAGTTCGTGCGCAACCTCGCTCAACAGATCACCGCCGCCGATCCGGTCGCGCGGGTGACGATGCGCGAAGGAACCCAGGCGGTGGCAGCGCGATCCGCCGCGCCGGCGGCACCCACCGCCGAGGATCGTCCTTCCGTGCCGACGCCGTCGTCGCCCGCCGGGGCGATACCACCACCACCACCGCCTATGACCGCGGCGATCGTGCCGGGACGACAGGTGCCACCTCCGCCTCCCCCACCTCCGGTCGGACGATCCCCGGCCACCCCTTCGTCCCCACTGCCCGCCGCTGCGCCCGTGGTGGATCACGCGGGCCCGATCCCGGCTCCGGCGTCCGGTCTCGTCACGAGGGTGCCGGGGATGAACGCTGTACCCGCGCCCGCTTCAGACGCGTCAACCGCCGCAGACGTCAATCCGTTCGCGGCACACATGTTCGAGCAGGATGCTGATCTCGAGTCGACACGCATCGCTCAGGCGTCAGATCGAGCCCGGTCGTGGGTGTTGACGCTGCCGGAAGGTCGAGACGTCGGCATTGCGGACGCTCCGATAGCGATCGGCCGTGGTCCGCAGTCTCCCGCATCGGACCCCAGTGCCACCCCCGTGGCCGTCACCGATCCGAACAAGTCGGTGTCGAAGACCCACGCGCTGCTCGCGGTGCGCGATGGGATGCTGTGGGTCACCGACCTCCACTCGACGAACGGCACCACGGTGACCAACAACGTGGGTGAGGCGACCTCCTGTCCGCCCGGGGTCGCGATGCCGGTCGGGGACGGGTGGTTCGTGGCCTTCGGTGAATACACGGTGCGGGCGCATCTGGGGGTATGACATGTGGAGCATCTACGACACGCTGATTCTGGTCACCGGCATCCTGACGGTGGCGATCGCCGCGATTCCCCTTGGCGCGATCGAGCCGAAGATGCGCCTCACCGCCGGTCTGATCGGCGGGGGAGTCATCCTGCTGGCGCTGATCCTGGGGAGTCTGCAGAGCTTCAGCTACCCGAGCCTGGTGGTGGTTGCGCCCCTGGTGCCACTGGTGGCGGCCGGAGCGATTGTCAGGTCCGCCCTGGATGCGCAGAAGCATCTCGACGCCGCGGCACGCGGCGACCACTACTCGGCTCCGCAGCAGGGCATCTCCGCGGTTTCCGTGAACCGTCCGACCTCCGAGGAACCCGCCAGCGGAGTGGGCGGTGACCCGCGTGCCGACGAGTGGGCCGCGCTGTTCGAACTGGACACGACGCCAGAGAGGCTCGCGCAGATCGCGGCGAGCTATCCGGAGTTCGCGGCGCAGATCGCGCAGCACCCGCGGTGCTACCCGGAGTTGCACGCGTGGGCGGCCGGCCAGGCATGATCCGGTTCAGAGAGGACATGGAGTGACCACTCAACGCAGCGCTGAGCCGCCGCTCGACCAGCCCTGGGTGGGCGCGCCCTTCGGCGCCGCATTCCGCCGGTTCTGGAAGAAGGGATTCACCTTCAGTGGCCGGGCGAGCCGCTCCGAGTACTGGAAGTCCTACCTCGCCACCATCGGCGTGTTCGCGGGCCTTGTGACCCTGGGCTACCTCCTTCTTGTGATCGGGGGGTGGCTCTTCACGAGCAACCCGTACTCAGGGTCGGGATGGTTGAACATCGCCTTCGCCATCGCCCAGGCGCTCATGTGGATAGCGATTCTCTACGGCCTGGCGAGTCTGATTCCGGCGCTGGCCGTGGTCGTACGCCGACTCCACGATGCGAACCAGTCTGGGTGGATGTACTTCATCAGCCTGGTTCCTCTGGTCGGCGGACTCATCCTGCTGATCATGCTGGCGCAGGCGTCCAACCCGTACGGTGCCAGGTTTGATCAGGGGCGGTATGGCGCTCTTCCCGGGGCGTGGCCGTACGGCGCGCCCCCGCCACCCGCCGCCGTCGCACCTGCACCCGGCGATCCTGTGCCGGCGCAAGCGACCCTCCCTCCTATACCTCCGCCGCCTCTCGTGTCGTCTACGCCCCCGCCGCCCGCCCTCCCCTCCGCTCCACCTCCACCCCCACCTCCATCACCGCCCGCGCCCGCGGTGTCGGTCTCGGCGGACTGGATGCCGCCGCCCGCGCCTGTGCCGACCTGGGCGTCCGCACCGGCCCCTGCTGCAGCGGAGTACGTGTCGCCGTCGCCACTGGACGAGACGCGGATCTCGAACCCGGCACCGGTGGGAGGTTGGGTCGTCGAACTGCCCGACGGCCGCCGCCTACCAGTCGAGGGGCCGCTGTTCTTCGGCCGCGATCCGATCTCGGAGTCGGGAACGGCCGGCGCGGTACGCGTGCCCGTGGACGATTCGCGAAAGTCCATGTCGAAGACGCACGCACGCATCGACTCCGTCGCGGGCGCGCTCACGGTGACCGACCTGCACTCCACGAACGGAACGACGGTGACGAATGCCGCAGGTGCGCGCGTTGCGCTCAGTCCGGGCGTGCCCCACTCCGTGGGCGCATCGACGGAGCTCGCGTTCGGCGACTTCGTCGTGCGGCTGCGGCGCACGTGACACCCGCGCGAATGAGGGTCGATGCGCCGACCCGATCGGGGCGCGACCGGGGAGGGTGGTGCGATGGCCGACATGGGATCGCGTGAGGCGGCCTGGGCGCGACTGCACGATCCGTCGACGGATGCCGCGACCCTCGCCGCGATCGCGCAGAAGCATCCGGAGTTCGCGGATGCGGTGGCGCGGCATCCGAATTGCTACCCGGAGTTGCGGGCGTGGCTCGACGAGTTCACTCTCGCGGCCACGCAGTCCGCGGCCACGGAGTCCGCGGCGTCGGCTTCCGCGGCGCCCGCGTCGTACCGAGACTCCGATGCAGAAGCCGCCGTGGATCCCGGATCAGCGAATACCGCGGGCACTGTGCGACGCCGTCGCCCGCGCGCGAGGGTGATCGGCGCGGCGGCGGCCGGCGCACTACTGCTCGCGGGCGGCGCGGTGTGGGGCCTATCGGCTCTGACCCCGGGCGAAGGCGGGGATGCGTCTGCGTCGTCCGCGCAAGCGGGTGCCGAACCGGCCACGCAGGGCCCTCGACGACTGTCCGGTGAACCGGTCTACATCGGTGACGAACTGGGGTGGCTGCTCCCCGATGACGACGAGATGCGCGCGTTCTTCCCCGGCGCCGGAGTCATCAAGCGGAGCGCCGAGGTCGGCGGGATCGGCGAGGGCGAGGGAATCAACACCGTTCCCTCGGAGTGCGTCGCATGGGTGCTCACCGACAGCTACGCCGTCATCGGCGCGCGGGCAGCCAAAGGCACCGGCGTGTCCGTCCGGGTGCTGCAGTTCCCCACGCCGGCCTTGGCCGCCGACTACTACCGCGATTCCGCTGGCACAACGACAGCATGCGCGCGATTCGATATCCGATCCGGCGACCAGGCGTATGCCACGAGGACGCTCAGGGCGGTTGCGCAGACACCGGCCGGAATCGCAGTGCACTCGCTGGAGTCTGGAACCAACGGCATGGAGACGGTAGAGGTGTACGTGCTGGAGGGCAACGTCGTCGTCTGGGCGACCGCGTCCGCTCCACTCGATGATGCCCAGGCGTCCTCATGGCTGAGGTCATTGACGGATCGGGCGGCGCAGGCGCGCTCCCAGCTGACCGACCGCATCGGCTACCGGTGATCATCCCCCGTAGAGGCGTCCGCTCCCGGCATCCGACCGTGTGAAGGCGGCATCCTCGACCGTCACCGCGCCGAGTGCCGAGGTTGAGAACCACTCTGCCATGCCGGCCTCGCTGAACGTGCTGGATCCGAAGACAGCGAAGGCGAGAGTCCTGCCCTCCCGATCGGAAACGATGTACTCCGTCGCGCCATCGAGAACATACGACTGATAGGTGCCCCCCGGGAACGCGTTCTGGACAGTGCTCGCCGATTCGCCGAGCCGAATGCCGCGAGCATGAGGAAGACGCGACCCGTCCGCTGGAGTGTCCATCGAAGCCCCGCCGATCGCGATCTGCACGAGCACGGCGTCCACGAACACCGCCGTCAGTGCGGGATCGTCTCCGGTTCCGGGGATCTCGTACCGATTGGGGGGACGTCCTTGCACGAGCTGCGGAGCCACCGCGATCGCTTCGGACGTCGACATCCCCAGCCGGAGCGGCCCGACGCCGTCGGACGTCACCTCCCAGTCGGCGACACCGCCGGACAGGGCGCTCCACGGGACGCATCGGCACACCACGATGTACCGGATCGTGCGCGTCGCGGGGTCGTAGACCATCCGGTATCCGACGGGGCTGCCCGCAGCGGCCTGGTATATCGCCGACGGCCCGTCGGCTGTCGTGTCATCATCGACCGCTGGACCGTAGAGAGCGGTCGCCGCATCCAGCGTGTCTCCGGGCGTGATGCCTTCTGTCGTGGGCGTGGATGCGTCCTTCGGCGTGATCGCGACGACGCGGTTGTCGCGCAACTCCACCGTTCCCCATCCGCAGTCCACCAGGACCACGACGACGCCGTCCCGCGTCTGCGGGGATCCGACGTCCGCTCCATCCACCCGCGCGCGCACCTCGTCGAGGTTCATCCCGAGTTCGACGCCCTCGAAACCACGCAGGCCGAGTCGTGTGGCCGACTCCACGTCCCCGGCGGCCCGCAGGCGTGCGGTCAGCTGCTCCGGATCTGTGGCGAGCACAGCGGTCCCGCCGCCGACGCTGCCGATGCAGGTGAGCTGCTGCTGCGCCGCCTCATCGTCGTCGACGCCGAACGCGACGGTGTGGATCGCCAGCTGCGGGTTCGCTCGGTGGAGTTCGGCGGCGACCTGGCAGGAGGACGGCGGTGAGCACGTGTCGACGCCATCGGAGACGAGAACGATCTGGCCGGCGCCACCGGACGATAGCATTTCGGCCGCCTCACGAAGAGCCGGCCCCAGTGGAGTGAATCCGGACTCCTTCACGGCGCGCACCTTCGCCGAGAGCGCATCGGAATCGACGGTTCCGAGGCCCGCCAGGGTGGTGATGTCGGTGCAGCCCGCCGCGCGTTCCGCATCCGCATTGCCGGTACCGGTCCCGAACACCAGCATCCCCACCTGAGCACCGGCGGGCAGCGACTCCAGGGTCGCGATCGTCGCCTGCTTCGCGACGTCCATCCGGGAGACCCCCGGCGAGATCTCGCGGACCATCGACCCGGATGCGTCCAGGATGAACACGACGGGCGCGGGCTCTTCCGCGGCGACCGCTGTTCCGGCTCCCGGAATCAGGACCGCGGCGACGATCGCCGCCGCACCGACCGCGGACACTCCCCGTCGCCCGCTGCCCGCCCGTCGCCGCGCACCGCCCCCGAACCCCAGCATCTGGCCTCCGCACGCAGACTACGGGCACCGAGCGTGCAGCGACATGGGGAGGATTCACCACGACCGGAACGCCTGACGGCACGGACGGCGGCCGTTCGGCATCCGTCCATCGTGTGCTCATCCGAGCGGGATATCGTGGACGTGACATGAGGGTCATCTCCTACAACCTGCGCAAGCATCGCGCGGCCGGCGAGATCGCCGAGCTGGCCGAGCATCACGCGGCGGACGTGCTGTGCCTGCAGGAGGCCGACACGAGCGCGCTGCCGGCGGAGGTGTCGGGACTGCGACTGGCGGAGGCGACGCAGCGCAACCGGCTGGGCCTGGCGGTGTACTACCGGGAGAGCAGTTTCCGCGTCACGGCGGTGCGGGCGATCGCGCTGAAGAAGTCGCTGCACGACATGGTGCTGCGCCCGGCGGAGGAGCGGATGCTGGGGGTGCGCCTGCACGACATCGACTCCGGCCGCGCGGTCGTGGTGGCATCGTTCCACGCGGCGCCGCTGACGGCGCTGAACTCTCTTCGCCGGGAGCAGATCCGCACGGCGCTGGCGGAGCTGCAGCAGCTGGGCCCGGGACTGCCGGCGCTGATGGTGGGGGACTACAACTACCCGGTGTTCAAGGAACGGCTGGGCCAGAACGTGCGCGAGCAGGGGTACGAGCTGACCCTGAGCGACTCGCGCACCTACACCCGGTACCGGCTGTTCCGCGGCCACTACGACTTCGCCACGTCCGTGGGGTTCGAGATCGACACGGTCCGCACCCTGCCGCAGGGCCTGAGCGACCACCTGCCGATCCTGGTGACCGCGTTCCCGCAGGCGTCGGCTCAGCAGGCCGCCCAGCCCCTGGCCGGGTGACGCGGGTCCGTCAGCAGCCCGGCTCGACCGGGAACGTGCTGCTCGGGATCACGGGCGTGGCGCGCACGGTGAGCGCCGCGGTGGCGGGGGTGCGCACCCGCACGGCGGCGGTGGCCTGCTCGCCGGGGGCGAGGTCGGTGGTCCAGATCAGCACCGTCCGGCCCTGGTCGGTGCCCGTTGCGAACCCCGGCGCGCTCGCGGGGCCGAGCTCCTGCGACGAGACCAGTTCGGCGCCGGCGGGCAGGTACAGGTACGCGACGGTGCGGGTGGTCCCCGGGGGCACGCCGAACGCCCCGCCCCCGGTGATGTAGGCGGGGAGGGATGCCGCGTCCGCCGGGGCGCGGGCGGCGATCGTCACGGTCAGCGCTGCCTCCGCCGCGGTCCCGGGCGCGGGGCACCAGCCGGCGGCGGCGCCGAACGCGGCGTAGTAGTCCATCTTCGAACCGGTGCCGTCGTTGACGTACACCCCGAACCCGGTCGTCGCGGCATCCGTGACCGGCAGCGCGCCCTGCAGGGTGGTGCCGTCGAGCACGGCCTGCTCGCCCGGGTCGGCGCTCCACACCAGCAGCCGGTGCTCGGCGCCCGCCTGCGCGAGCGCCTCGATCAGCGCCGCCGGGTCGGCCGACCCCGACGCGAGCGCGGCGAACACGGCGGCGGCCGCCTGCTGGAAGAACGCGTCCTGGTCGGCGGGGTTCTCGTAGCGCTGATACACCTCGTTGAGGAGGAGCGGCACGGCGGTGTCGGCGGTGAGCGTGTCGCCGGACGGCAGCGGCACGGGGCCGGTCGCGCGCAGCAGGTACGACAGCGCGACCGGGTCGACCGACACCACCCCGTCCACGGGCCGGCCGCCGCTCTCCCGCGCCCACAGCTCGCGGGCCAGGGGCGCGGCCTGCGGGAACGCGGGAAGCTGGGTGACGTTCTGGATCCACCGGCCGGGCTTCGTGTCGAAGATCGCGCGCTGCTCGTCGCTGAGGGGCAGCACCGAGTCGGGGTAGGAGGTGAAGTCGGAGGAGGATCCCTGCGCTGTCAGGCTGATCGCCCCGCCGTCGGTGTGCACCACGGCGAGCGCGCCCACGATGCCGCCGAGCGAGCGCCATTCCGCGTTGTTCTGGAAGACGACGAGGTAGTCGCGGGGTCCGCCGGCCCCGAGCGCGGCGGGCAGCACGGCCGTGGCGCGCCGCAGCGCGTCGGTCGCGCCGGCGGCCTCGCCGAGCACCTGGCGCAGCGCGCCGACCTGTTCCGCGACGGGCGCGAGCAGGGCGTCGTCGTCGATGGTGTCCAGGGATGCCGCGGCCGCGGCGGCGGCGTCGGCGCCGGCCGCGGCGGGGGTGGCGAGAGCCTGCAGCGCGGCGACGTCGAACCGGCCGTCGACGGGGCGGAGCGCCGCAGGATCCAGGCTCCCGGATGCGACCAGCGGCTGCAGGGCGGTGGCGGCGAGGTCGTCGGCGGCGCTGATCGCCACCCGCACGGCCCGCAGCTGGTCGCCGGCCCACGGCAGGGTCTCGGCCGCCCGCCACACCGGGTCCCCGGTGAGCTCCCGCGCGGTGCCGGTGCGCGCGGCGACCTGGTCGAGCGCGGCGGCGGCGGCCGTGGGGTCGTCGAGCTGGGTCGTCACCGCGCGCGCGGTCGCTTCCGCCTCCCGCAGCTGGCCGACGGCGAGCATCCCCCGCACCGCGAGCCACGCGGCGGCGGCCACGGCCACCGCGAGCGCGGCGGCGAGGACCCACCCGGCCACCCGGCCGGCGAAGCGCGCGGCCGGCGGCAGCGGGGAGGTGGTCACCCCGCCACCCTAGGTGAGACGGGTCCTCGGCCTCATCCACCCGTGCGATACGAGGGCGACTTGTAGGCTGGGCGTGAAAGGGGGGCCTGCATGGCACGACACGGCGCCCGAGCCGTCATCGCCGCGGGCGCGCTGGCGCTGACGCTCGCGACGACCACCGGATGCGGTCCCGCTCCGTGGGATGGGCAGGGCACCCCGCCCGCGCCGTCCCCGACCGGATCGGCCGTTCCCGCGCCCGTTCCGAACGACCTGTCCAGCGGCTCCACGCAACGCGAGCTCACGGCCGGTGCGGTGACGGCGACGATCGACTACTGGTCGTCGCTGTCCATGGATCGGTGGACTGCGGCCGCGCTCAAGCCGGTGAGTCTGTCCATGTCCACCACGGTGACCCCCGACGACGGACAGAAGGTGTTCCTGCAGAGGGCGACCATGGTGGCGGTCCCGGGCAACGCGACCACCACGTTCGCGGCACTGGCGAGTCAGAGCGATCAGGCGACGGTCGCACCGGGGTACCTGGTGCTCTCGCCGTACAGCTACTCCCAGACGTTCACCGTGGGGGAGGTGCCGCCGGAGACGACCGTCGTCACCATCCAGTTCACCTACGACTTCCTGGTGCAGACCACGCCGACCTCGTCGGAGTACGCCAAGCAGACCGCGAGCGACATCCTGACAGTCGCGATCGCCTCCGCGGCCGCGAGTTCCTGACGCAGGGTCACGCCGGGGGAGGCTTGTCGGCTGCCACCCAGGGCGCGCGGCCGCCAGTCGGCTATGATGACGCTGCCGTGGGCCGCCCGAGCCCGCGGCATTGCCCGATGCAGCGCCTCCGCGACCGCCACCCAGGAGTGACCGTGTCCCCTCGTCCGTCGGCCCGCCGCACGCGGGTCATCGCCGCTGTCGCGATGTCGGCGGCTGCTGCCCTCGCCCTCACCGGCTGCTCGCAGATCGTCGACACGTTCAACAGCGTGCAGGCGGCGACCAGTGGCGGCGAGGTGGTGGTGACGCCGACCGCGTCTCCGAGCCCGTCCATGCCGTTCGAGTCCGCGTTCACGTATGACGGGTCCGTGTCGTTGTCCGGCGACGTCGCCGACGACCTCGAGGTGCGGCTGGACGTGTGGGCGGTGGACCCCAAACGCACGATGGAGTGGACCCCCGACAACGAGAAGAAGTTCGGGTTCGCGGTGAACGTCTACGACCACCGCGTCGATGAGAAGGCGGTCCTGGCGCAGAAGCGTCGCGTCTACATCTCGTCCATCTCGATCACCTCGCAGACGGCGCAGTCCTCCGGCCAGGTGCAGGCCCCTTATCAGTTCAGCGCCGACCCGCGCGCGCTGGTGCCCCCCGATACGCTGCGCTCCGACCGGGGTCTGCTGCTGAACAGCTTCCAGGGCGGGCTGCTCGTTCCGGAGCAGAGCATCCGTCAGCTTCCCGCCGACACGCACGGGCTCACCCTCCAGTTCGCGATGAGCGTCTACGTGGAAGGGTCGGCGAACGACGACGCGTCGTTCCAGCAGCAGACGGTCTACCAGTACCTCCCCATCGCGATCTACCCCTCGTGACGGTCGGGTCCGGCGCATCGCGGGAATCTTGCGGAAATCTTGCGCCGGCCTTGCAGGCACCTTGCGCTGGTGTTGCGGTCGGTGCATGAGAGTGGACACGTCGCGCGGACGAGCGCGACGCCCCATCCAGTGAGACAGGTTGGTTCCCGTGACTGATTCCTATGTCACCCGCCCGACGGAGTCGTACCGCGACCCCGCCGACTCATCCACCCTGGACGCGGAGTTCATGTCCGTGCTCGAGCAGTCCACCGTGCACCGCTCGACGATCGGATGCGTCATCCCCGCCTACAACGAGGAGGAGACGATCGCGGGAGTGATCGAGGGGCTGCTGCGACAGACGCGGGTGCCGGACGTGATCCACGTCGTCGTGAACAACTCCACCGACGCCACCGTCAAGGTCGCCTCCGCCTACGCCGGTCCGCACGAGGTCACCACGCCGCTGGGGGAGCAGTTCACCGAGGTGTTCGTGCACGACATCGGGAAGAACCCCGACAAGAAGGTGGGGGCCCTCAACTACGGGTTCGCTCTCGTCGAGGGATGCGACTACCTGCTGGGCGTCGACGGCGACACGATCGCCGACGAGCGCGCCGTGGAGTTCTTGGAGACCGAGGCCGTCAGCGACTCCCGCATCGGCGGGATCTCGGCGATCTTCTCCATCGACGACCGGCCGATCAAGGGCGTGATCGCGAAGTTCCTGATCGCAGGCCAGCGAACCCAGTTCGCGGCGTTCAACCTGCAGAACCTGCTGCGGGGACGCAATATGGCGGTGCTGGGCGGCCAGTTCTCCATCTTCAACACGAACGCCCTGCGCGAGGTGATGAACGCGAACCACCAGTCCACGCCGTGGGTCAAGGACAGCGAGGTGGAGGACTCCCTGCTGTCGCTGCAGATCAAGAGCGCCGGCTACCTGACCAAGATCAGCCCGTACGCGCGCGCCAATGTCGGCGCCATGACGACGTTGAAGGGGTACGACGCCCAGCAGGTGAAATGGACCTACGGCGCGATCGAGCTGATGTGGCCGGGGCAGCGCGGCGACACGAAGGGGCAGCCGTTGCACCCGAACCTGAGGCTGCGGTGGTTGGAGAACGGAGGGATGCTGACGAACCTCTTCGTGCGGGTCGCGTTCTTCATCCTGCTGGCGGGCTCCCTGTCGATCGACGCGTTCGTGTTCTCGCCGCTGTGGCTGATCCCGCCGGTCATCGCGATGCTGCTGAACCTGCGGATCGCGATGACGATGAAGCATGTGGACCGGCGGGACGTGCTGTTCGCGGTGCTGTTCTTCCCGGCCGAGCTGTTCATGTGGATCCGGTTGGGTCACTTCGTGCGGTCGTGGACGCGCTTCCTGTCCCGCAAGAAGGTGGACAACTGGGCGATGCAGGCGCAGGCCGAGAAGGGGGTCAGGTCCGGCGGCTACTGGATGCCGTTCGTCGTCCTCGTGGCGGTGCTGCTGACCATGACCGTCGTGTGGACCATGCTCGGCCCCGTCGTGCAGTCGTCCATCCTGTGGGTGGGGTGGCCGATCGTCGGGGTGGTGACGGTCATCCAGACACTGCTGATGTTCTTCAAGCTGATCCGCCGGCACCAGGGCTACAAGGTCTGATGCGACGCGTTCAGGGTGCGACCAGCTCCTGCGTCAGCCGGTATCCCACCCCGCGCACGGTCTCGACGTACCGCGGGCTGGAGGGGTTGTCGCCGAGCTTGCGCCTCAGGTTGGTCATATGCGCCTCGACGGCGCGCTTGTCGGCCTCGCCGACGTAGTACGAGGTCACGTACGATTCGCCGCGAAGCACCAGGGTGAGGTCGGCCTTGCTGCGCACGCGCCGTTTGGACTCCATCAGGGTGGCGAGCAGGTCGAACTCGGTGCGGGTGAGGTCCACCGGGTTTCCGGAGATGAGCACGGTGCGGGTCTCCGGGTTCAGCTGCATGTCCCGGTGGCGCACCCAGTACCCCCCACCCGGCACTGCAGGCGCGCTCGCGGGGGTGGAGGGCACGATGGCGGTCCCCGGGGCGGAGCCGTCGCGGGCCGGGCCGGTGTCGACGGGCCATGAGGCTGGGGTGGCCGGCTGCTGAGGAGACGCGCTCGGGCCCGGCGAACGGCCGGCGGTGAGGACGATGGGATCCTCGTAATCCGGCGGGACCGGGATGGGTGCGGCCGGCGGTGCGGCGGGCGCGCGGCCGGCGGGGAAGGACGGCCCCACCCGCTCCTGGCGGTGCATCGTCGCCGCATCCGACGGGATCGGCCGGGGCCGGCGCAGCAGGGCCTCCAGTCTGGCCCGGAACTCCCGCGGTCGGAAGGGCTTCACGATGTACTCGTCCGCGCCGGCACCCAGGCCCAGCACGACGTCGGCCTCCTCGGCGAGGCCCGTGAGCATGATGATGAACGTGTCGCTCTGCTTGCGGATGCGCCGGGCCGCTTCGAATCCGTCGATGCCCGGCATGTTGACGTCGAGGGTCGTCACCAACGGCTGGTAGGCGAGCACGGCCTGGACGCCGTCGATGCCGTTTCCGACGGAGACGGTCGAGAACCCGGCTGCCTCCAGCACTTCGGCGAGCAGGTGCCGGACGTCCGGATCATCCTCGACGATGACCGCGGTCTTCTGGCCGTTGCTGGCGTCGCTCATCCCGCTCCAAGCCTCGGATCTGCGCCTGTGGCCGTGCCCCCCTCCGGCACGGCCGCGCGTGGCCATTGTTCCACACCGGGAGCACGCGGCCCGTCACCACCGGCAGGCGCCTAGTCGATGGCGTCGCGGGTGAGGGTCACCGCCGCATCCGGCCACCAGTCCCCGGCGGGGGGGCCGCCGTTGCAGGTGCCGTCGCTTTCGCCCGGGGGCTTGATCCACAGGTTGGTGTCGACGACGTCATCGCCGTAGGTGCCACCCGGGTCTCCCACGAGCCGCCCGGGCGGGTTGCACCACTCGTCCTGATAGGCGCCGGCGCCGTTGCGCGAGGTGTCCACGACGGCGTGGCCGCCCCCGAGCGCGGCGGACACGGCATGGGCATACGCGAACTCGTCGGTCGTGGCGTTGTAGTTGGACACATTGGTGGCGAATCCGCGCACACGGTCCGCACGACCCACGTCCGCGATCAGTCCCGCCATCTCCTCGGGGGGCAGCCAGTTCGAGTGCCCGCCGTCGAGGTAGATCCACGTGTCGATGCCCGCGATCCGGTCCACGGCCTGCTGGAGCTCGCTCACGCGCTCGTCCACGTTGCCGCACTCGGATGCGGTCGCGAGGCTGTCGGGCTCGAGCACCACGATCTTCTGCGCGTCCTTGATGCTGCCCAGTGCGCCTCCGATCTCCGCGGTCCAGGCGTCGTAGCCGACATCGTCGAGACCGCCCGCCGAATGACCGTCGGCGCAGTCCCTCTCGGGCAGCCCGTAGATCACGACGCTCAGCGCGGCATCCTGTTCGCGCGCTTCCTGGGCGAGATTCAGAACCCGCGCGCCGACGTCGCCGATGGGGTCGAGCTCGGGTGTGAGCCAGTACGCGGTCGGCTGGGCGGCGAGGAATTCCGCGGCCGCCTGCTGATCCGCGGTCAGCCGTCCCGAGGCCGCCGCGCGGGCGGCTTTGGACTCCTCCGGCGCGACGATCGTCGTTCCTACAGCGGGCGGGCGGGCTGACGCGAGCTGCAGACCCGTGGTCACGGCCCATACCGCGCCGACCGCCACGGCTACAACGAGCACAGCAGCGACCGCCACGAGTGTGACGAGCGCCCATCGGGGCAGCCGCGCGCGACGGCGGGAGCGATCCGGGCTGGGGGTCACCTTCGGACTCTACCGGCGGGAGCGATAGCCTGGCGGCAGGAGACGGGAGGGGATGCGGATGAGCGAGCTGATCATCGTCGGGGTGACCGACGCGCAGGCCTCACGGCGGGCGATCGCCTGGGCGGCCGATCGCGCGCGGGACGAGAGCGCACCGGTGCAGCTGATCTCGATCATCGGCGGTGCCGTCGGGGCGGCCGGCGAGGAGGGCGTGCTGAGCGACGCCGTCGCGGGAGTCACGGCCCGGCTGGAGCAGGTGGCGGCGGAGCTGTCCGCCACGGGTCTCGCGGTGCGGGTGCGGGTGGAGACGGGCGACCCGACCTCGGTTCTCGTGGACGCGTCGAAGGATGCCGGCCTGCTCGTGATCGGCGGGGAGCCGCATGCGCACAACCGCCGCGGACAGCACGGTTCCCGCATCGCGGCGGGCGCGCACTGCCCGGTGGTGGTGGTCCCGAGCGTCACCGACAGCACACCCCGGCACGGAGTGGTCGTGGGCGTGGACGGCTCGGACGTGTCGGATGCGGCGATCGAGTTCGCGGCATCCGAGGCCGAGCGCCTGGGCGAGCCGCTGACGGTCGTCTCCGCATGGATGCCGGTGGCGATCCCGGGCGACTTCGGGGTGTACCCCGACGTGTACCTGTCCGACCTGGAGGGCATCTCCCGGAGCGTGGTGGACGGGGTGGTCGAGCGGATCGCCGCCGCCCACCCGGCGCTGCACGTGGACGGCCGCGTGGGCGAGGGCGACCCGGCGGCGGTCGTGGTGGAGGCGGCATCCACCGCCGTGCTGGTGGTGGTCGGCTCGCACGGCCGGGGTGGGCTCGCCCGGTTCCTGCTCGGCTCGGTCAGCGAGGAGGTCGTGGCGCACTTGCCGACGACCACCGCGGTGGTGCGCTGACGAGCGCCCGATTCCGATACCATGCCGACCATGGCTCGAGGGGAGATCCGCGACCCCAATCCGGGGCGCTCGCGGGTGCTGGTCTACGTGGGGGTTGCGTTGCTGGCGCTGGGGGTTGCGGCGCTGGTGTACGCGTCGGTGATCAGTTATCTGAACGCGATCCTGTAGCCGGCCCGGGAGCCGCCGGCTGGGGTGCCGTGGCCGGCAGGGCCACGGTGGCCCGTAGGCCGCCGCCGTGCCGGTTCGCGAGCGTGACGGTGCCGCCGTTGCGTTCGGCCAGTTCCGCGACGATCGCCAGTCCCAGGCCCGCGCCGGGTGTGTTGCGGGCTTCCGCGTCGGGGCCGCGGTAGAACCGGTCGAACGCGTGTTCCAGCACGTCCGGCGGCATCCCGGGCCCGGTGTCCAGCACCTCGATCGCGGTGCGGCCGTCCTCGGTGATGCTGCGCACCGTGATGGTGCCGCCGGCGGGGGTGAACTTCAGGGCGTTGGACACCAGATTCGTGAGGATGCGCCCGACGTCCCGGGGAGCCGCCCACACGGTGTGTTCGGCGGGGATCTCGTCGGCGAGATGCACGTCTCTGGATGCGGCGGAGGGACGATGCTCGGTGAGGGCTTCGCCGACCAGGTCGGCGACCCGGATCGATGTCGGCGCGGGGGCGGCCGGTCCGGCGGCGAGTCCGGACAGGGTCAGGACGTCCTCGACGAGGTACGCGAGACGGCTCGCGTTGCGCTGGATCACCTCCACCCATCCCCGTTCGGTCTCGGTGAGGTACGGCGATTCGCTGAGCAGCTCGACGTATCCGACGATGCTGGTGATCGGGGTGCGCAGCTCGTGGCTGGTGGTGGCGAGGAAGTCCTCGCGCTGGCGCTCCAGGTCGAGCCGGGCCGACAGCGCCGCGGCGCGCTCCTGCTCCGCGGCGAGCTGAGTCTCGGTGGCGCGCAGGGCGCCGGTGATGTCGACGAACTGCGCGACGAACCGGTCCCGGTCGTCGGGGACCCGGTTCGCGATGACGCTGATGACGGTGCCCGTCGCGCTCAGCCGGTACGGGGTGGGGGAGCCGTCGATCACGGCCGTGAGTGCCTGGTCCGCGACGTCGCCGCGCCAGATCCCGTCGTTCCCGATCTCGTCGGCGAGCATGCGGAGCGCGGCCCGGTTGGCCCACAGGATCCGCACCGGCCCGTCCCGTTGCTCGGCGATCAGGAGCCCCACCTGGGTGTCGAGGAACCCGCCCTCCAGCAGCCGGCTGAGGTTGGTGGCTGTTCGGGTGGCGGCGCGCACCTCCGTGCGGGCCGCCACGAGCAGCAGACCCACCACGGCCAGGCCGACCACGAACAGCGCCACCACGAACCCGCGTTCGGAGGGCAGCAGCGGGGTGCTTGCGAGCGGCCCCCCGGCGCGCCCGAGCACGAGGATCGCGATGCCGGTCAGCAGCGTCTCGGTCAGCACCACCGGAGGCGGGAAGCGCACCGCGGCCCACACCACCAGCGCGAACGGAACGAACGACAGCACGAGGTAGGCGGCGGGGGCGAACACGATGAACACGGATGCCGCCAGCAGCACCGCCTGCAGGATGATCTCGGGGGTCGACGCCCTGGTCGGGGTGGGTGCGGGGAGGGCTGCGAACGGCGCCACCAGCAGCACGGCGGCGGCGTGCGAGGTGGCGGCCTGCAGGAACACGCTCGCGAAGTCGCCGCCGGCGAGGACCGCCGAGCCCGTCGCCGCGATCACCCCCAGCGTGAGAGCCCCGGCGACGGCTGCCAGGATGAAGCGCAGCGCGCGCCCTGAGCTCCGCAGCCGGAAGCGGGCAGGGCCGCGCATCAGGAGCGAGACGATGATCGCGACCTCGGCCGCATTGCCGATCGCGAAGACGATGCTCAGCGGCAGCGGCCGGCCGGCAGCGACGTTCGCGGCACCCGTCACGACGAGCACGAGGGCGACGACGGCCCAGCGCCGCCGGCCGGGGTTGAGGAGCGCGAACAGCACCGACAGCCCGGCCGCCGGCCACCACACCGCCACGGAGCTTCCGGGCGGCGAGGCGAGCACCCCCGCGGCGGCGGCCGCGAAGATGACGACCGCGGCGAGGGGCCACGCCCACCAGCGCGGTGTCCACTGCCACCGCGCGTCCTCGCCGATCTGCGACAGCTCGCCGTACGGCGAATCGACCATGACGGCACCGTATCGGAAGGACCGGCGCTGCGCCGCGCCCGATGCGGGTGCGGCCTCGTATCGCGGTAGCGTCATACCCGGGGGAAGGAACGAGATGGCCGCCATCCTGGTCGTGGAGGACGACGCCGACGTCGCCGCGCTGCTGCGGATGCGTCTGGATGCGGCCGGTCACTCGGTGCGGGTCGCTCCCGATGGCGAGGAGGGGCTCGCCCTGGCGCAGGCCGGCGGCGTCGACCTGGTGATCCTGGACTGGATGCTGCCGGGTCGCAGCGGCATCGAGGTGTGCGAGGCGCTGCGCTCCGATCCCGTGTTCACCGGCCGCATCCTGATGCTGACGGCGCGCGCGAAGGACTCGGATCGGCAGCAGGCGCTCGCCGCGGGGGCGGATGAGTTCATCACGAAGCCGTTCTCGCCGCGGGACTTCGTGGCCCGGCTGGCGGACCTGCTCACCTGACTCGTGCGGCCACGCGCCGGGTGCGGATGAGGCTCGCGATCGCGGCGACGGCGATGGTCGCGGCGATGAACAGCAGCGAGAACCAGATCGGGATCTCGGGCGCCCAGTCGACGGGCTGCCCGCCGTTGATGAACGGCAGCTCGTTGACGTGCAGGGCGTGGAGGACGAGCTTCACGCCGATGAAGGCGAGGATCACGGCGAGACCCTGCGCGAGGTAGACCAGTCGTTCCAGCAGGCCGCCGATGAGGAAGTAGAGCTGACGCAGCCCCATCAGCGCGAACGCGTTCGCCGTGAACACCAGGTAGGCCTCCTCAGTGAGCCCGTAGATGGCGGGGATGGAGTCCAGGGCGAACAGCAGGTCGATGAACCCGATCGCGACGATGGTCAGCGCCATCGGGGTGAGGTGGCGGCGACCCTGCAGCACGACGGTGAGCCGGTCGCCGTGGTAGTCGTCGGCGACGGGGAACAGCCGCCGGGTGAGGCGGACGAACACGTTCTGGGTGGGGTCGGCGTCATGGTTCGGAGCGACCTGCCGGTAGGCGAGCACGAGCAGCAGCGCGCCGAACAGGTAGAACACCCACGAGAAGTTCTCGATCAGGGCGGCGCCGGCGGCGATGAACACCCCGCGCATCACGAGGGCGATCACGATGCCGATCATGAGCACCTTCTGCTGGTACGCGCGGGGCACGGCGAACGCCGTCATGATCATGAGGAACACGAACAGGTTGTCGACCGACAGCGCCTTCTCGGTGAGGTAGCCGGCGAAGTACTCCCCGCCGTACCGCCAGCCGGAGACCAGGCCCACGCCGACCCCGAACAGCAGCGCCAGCCCGATGTAGAAGGCGGACCAGCGCCCCGCCTCCCCGAGGCTCGGCTCGTGGGGGGTGCGCACGTGCGCGAAGAACTCGTACACGAAGAACGCGATCGTGACGGCGACCGTGATGATCCAGACGAGGGGCGTGACGTCCATGGGTGCTCCCGGGTGCGGCCGACAAGGGTCGGCGCCCAGGTCTCCTCCACCCCGGCAGGGCCGGGACCGACGGGCCGGGACCGCGGAAGCGGTCCGTATTGACGGGTCCGTCGCGTCGGGAGTACTCCCCTATGCGTGCGCCCATCCTAGCGGCTGCCGCCGGCGATCCGGGCTCAGGAGCAGGGCGCGAGGACGGCTTTCGCGAACGCGCCGGTCTGGTACGCGTACTGGTACATCCATTCCCACGGCGTGAGGTGCGGGTCGACGGCGACGACGGTGACCTCGCCCGGGTAGCAGGTGTCGAAGATGTAGCGGGTGCGGGCGACGTGCGGTGTGAAGGTGATCACGATCGTCCGCTCCACCCCGTGGTCGGCGGCGTACCGGCCGAGGAGCAGCGCCTCCCCGGCGGTGGTGAACGGCTCCGGGCTCAGGCACGCGATCCGCGGATCGCGGCAGGCGGGGATGGAGGATGCCGGATCCGAGCCGTCCGGCGGGGAGACGGAGATGAGTCCCCGCGGCGCCACGCCCTCGTCGAGCAGCCGCGTCTGCAGGTCGGTGCGGGCCGGGACCGGCGGCCCGATGACGTAGACCAGGTCGGCCGGGGCCGGCTCGGCCGCGGGCGGGAACACGTACAAGGGGAGCCCTGCGAGCGCGACGGCGACGGCGAGGATGCCGACGGCGACCGCGCTCCGCCGCAGCCACCGCGGCAGCAGCGGGCGTGGATCGCGGGTCATGGCGTGGTCGCGATGACGCCGGGCAGGCCGGTGTCGAGGATCAGCCGGCGGGCCACGGATCGGTGTTCTCGGTCAAGAGGGCGACCGCGTCGGCGATGGAGGGGGCGAAGTCGTCGTTCGGCGGGCAGGATCCGCGCAGGGCCGCTGCTAGATCGCGTCCCATGTGGCTGATCGCGGGCCGCATCTCCGCGACGGCCTCCGTCGCCGATACCCTCCGCATGCCCGGCTCAGTCCTTCCCGAAGACCGTGATGCTCAGCGCCTGAACATCGCGATCGAGCGTATCGATCTTGCCGTTCACGGCGTCGAATCGCGCGTTCAGCGTCGATTCGAGCCCGCTGATGCGCACGCCTACCGCGTGAATCTGCGCGGTTACCGTCCGCGTCACCAGCGTGACCGTCAGGCCGATCATCGACGCCAGAGAGGCGGCGAGGATTCCCAGCGCTGCCCAGACCTGCGGCTCGGTCACGGTCACCCTCCTAGTGTGCGGCGTGGTGGCTCACAACGCTACGTATTGTCTCCGGAGGTCTGCGCGCAGAACCTGGTGGGAGGCAGAAGCGGGTGCCGAACTCTGTGCTGGGGAGAGTCACCGGGGGCGGGACGTGGAGCGGATGCGGCGGCCGCGGGTGCGCAGGGCGAGCGCGGCGCCGCCGAGGAGCGCGGCGGCGCCGATGACGCCGGCGGGCCACCAGGCGGCGGCGCCGGAGTCGGCCAGGCGCGGGTGCGCCGGGTCGGGCAGGTCCACGTCCACGGCGAGGGCGCGTCCGATGGCGATGGTGTTCGCGGCGGCGACCTGCACGCTGTACCGCCCGGGAGCGAGCCCGGCGAACGTGGCGCTGCGGGCGGAGGCGGGCATCGTCTGGGCGGCGACGCGCGCGCCGGTGTCGCGGTGGGTCACCGTGACGACGTAGGCGGTGGGCGCGCCGCCGGCGGCGGCGACCAGCCGCATCCCGGCCATGCCTCCGGGCCCGCCCCCGCCGGCCGCGTACGCGATCGCCGCGGCATCCCAGTCCACCCGCACGGAGGTGCCGTCGATGCCGCCGTGGACGGCGGCGGGCGCGTCGGGGGCGCCCGCGGGCGGGGTGATGTGCACGGCGCCGGTGATGTTGTCGAAGCCGACCTTGTGACGCAGGTAGAACCCGTTGCCCGCGTTGAAGTCGCCCTTGCCGCCGCCGTCGGTGAACAGTCCGTACGTGTACGGCAGGGTGCCGGGCTCGATGATCCCGCCGAATGTGGGAGCGGTGGGGGAGGCGCCCCAGGTCACGGCGGCGCCGGTCTTCACCCAGCCCTTCAGCTGGATGCCGGACCCGGGGTCGGGCGGGGCGGTGGCGGGGTCGACGACGCGTTCGAATTGGTCTCCGTGCACGACGCCGGTGCTCTGCCCCGTGTCGAGCACGGTGTCTTCGCAGGCGCTCGCGAGCTCGCCGCCGATGGCGACGGTCCAGCAGATCTCCGGTTCGAGGAACACCGGATGCCCGCCCGGGTACACCTTGCCGGCATCCTGCTGGCGCTGCAGGGTGATGTCTCCCGGGACGGCGCTGGGGGTTCCGAGGGTGAGGGTGCTGTTGCCCGAGTCCGGGTCGGTGAAGTCGATCGAGAACCCGCCGTTCAGGCCCTCGCCGAGCTGCTCGAGGGGCGAGAACAGGTCGTAGGCGGGGTTGCCCTGGTTGTGGGCGTCGGCCAGGCGCTGCCCGATGCCGATCACGCCGTCGAGGTCGTCGCGGTAGCCGAGGCACTGCGGCGTGCAGCTGGTGGCGTCGAGGAACGCGACGGGCGCGGGTGTGGTGACGCCGCCGAGGGTGACGGTTCCGAGGGCGATGCTGCCTGCTGCGGCGCTGCCGTCGTAGCTGATGCCCTGCGGGATGTCGGTGTTGTCGATCGGGGTGGTGGGGTTCTGGATCGCGTCGGGGAAGGTGACCATGAAGTTGGTGCCGGTGTCGAGCATCATCCGCATCGTGTCGCTGCCGTTGATCTTCACGTCGACGACCGGCAGGTAGCCTCCGTCGTCGGAGAAGATGATGGTCACCGGCACCACGGGTGCCGGGGCGGGGGCGGCCGATGCCGGGGCCGCGACCGCTCCCGCGGCCAGTGCCCCGATCACCGCGGCCGCGGCCACCGAGCCCACGCGCCGGCGCCGCCGGATCGATGTCGGTCCCGCCGTGCTCATGACGCCCCCCAGTTCTCGTCACGGACCCGGCCGTGCGTGCCGCAGTCTAGCGGCCGCGTGTGACATGCCTGTGACGCCACCGCGTCCCCGCCTCCTCCGGGTGCAGGTATTATGCATGCATGCCGGTGTCGATCACGATCCGCCACGTCCCCGACAGCACGCGGGCGGCGCTGGCCGAACGTGCGGCGCGCTCCGGGCGGTCGATGCAGGAGTATCTGGCTGCCGAGTTGCAGCGGCTGGCGACCGAGCCCAGCATGGACGACTGGCTCGCGGACGCCCGCCGGGCGGCGCGGCGCAACCCGCCGCTCAGCGCCGACGACCTCCTCGCGGAGATCGGAGCCGACCGGCGGTGACCGTAGTCATCGACGCCTCCGTCCTTGTGGCGCTGTGGCTGGACGCCGAGGCGTCGGATGCGATCGCCGATCGGCTGCGCGGTGAGAGCCTGCACGCTCCCGACCATCTGCTTGTCGAGTCGACCAACGTGCTGCGCCGCAGGCGGAACGCCGGGCTACTGGCGTCGGCGGCCGCGGACGTCGCGTTCGCGGGTGTTATGCGGACGCCGGCGCGACTGTGGCCGTTCGCTGCGGTCGCGGAACGCGCGTGGCAGCTCGGACCGAACGCGAGCGCCTACGACGCGGCGTACCTCGCGCTCGCCGAGCGTGTCGACGCTCCGCTGCTCACACGTGATCGGCGACTCACGGGCGTCCCCGGGCTCGCCTGCGTCGTCGAGGTGATCTGAGCGCCGCTCTAGCGGATGGTGCGGACGCTCGCAACCGCCTGGCGTCGGGCGGGTGGGAGGGGTGGAGTGGGATGCGGGTGCGGCGCCGCCGCATCCGCGATCCGAAAGGGGAGAGACATGGCACGCATCATGGAGAGCGTGGACGTGGCGGTGCCCGTCACGACCGCCTACAACCAGTGGACGCAGTTCGAATCGTTCCCGAGCTTCTTGAGCTTCGTCGACTCCATCCGTCAGATCGATGACACGCACACGCATTGGACGGTGACGATCGGGGGCGCGACGCGCGAGTTCGACGCGGAGATCACCGAGCAGCATCCTGATGAGCGGGTGGCGTGGAACAGCATCGGCGGCGACGAGAATCACGCCGGCGTCGTCACGTTCCACAAGCTCGACGACGCCACCACCCGGGTGACGGTTCAGCTGGATTGGGAGCCGAAGGGGCTGCTCGAGAACGCCGGCGCCCTGGTGGGTGTGGACGACCGGGCCATCGAGTCGGATCTGGCGAACTTCAAGGAGTTCATCGAGGGCCGCGGGGTGCCGACCGGCTCCTGGCGCGGCGACGTCGAGCGGTGACCGCGGTGGCTAGGGCCGCCCCATGCCGTAGTAGTCCCAGCCCGCGCCCCGCCACGCGGCGGCGTCGAGGGCGTTGCGCCCGTCGACGATGACGCGGCCGCGGGTGAGGGATGCGGCGTGGTCGGGGGCGAGGTTCCGCCGGTACTCGTCCCATTCGGTGACGAGCACGACCGCGTCGGCTCCCGCGAGCGCCTGGTCGCGGTCGACGATGTAGTGGAGCTGGGGGTGGATGCGGCGGGCGTTCTCGATCGCGGCGGGGTCGGTGACGGTGACGTGCGCGCCGAGGCCCCGCAGGCGCACGGCGACATCCAGCGCCGGGGAGTCGCGGATGTCGTCGCTGTGGGGCTTGAACGCTGCGCCCAGCACGGTGATGCTGCGGTCGTACACCGTGCCGCCGAGCGCGTCCACGACGAGGTCGACGGCCCGTTGCCGCCGGCGGAGGTTGATGGCGTCGACTTCGCGGAGGAACCCGACGGATTCGCCCCGCCCGAGTTCTTCGGCGCGGGCGGCGAACGCGCGGATGTCTTTCGGCAGGCATCCACCCCCGAACCCGATGCCGGCCCCGAGGAAGCGCCGGCCGATGCGCGGGTCGTGCCCGATCGCGTCGGCGAGCTGGGTGACGTCGGCGCCGGTGGCTTCGGCGATCTCGGCCATGGCGTTGATGAAGCTGATCTTCGTGGCCAGGAACGCGTTCGCCGCGACCTTCACGAGCTCGGCGGTGGCATAGTCGGTGACGAGGAACGGCGTGCCTTTCGCGACCGACGGGTGGTACACCTGCCGCATCACCTCCGCCGCCCGCGCCCCCTCGTCACTATCGGGCACCCCCACCACAATCCGGTCCGGGTCGATCGTGTCCTGCACCGCATAGCCTTCGCGCAGGAACTCCGGATTCCACACCAGCGTCGCCCCGGTCGGCGCGATCCGCTCCGCCAGCACCGCCGCCGTCTCCACCGGCACGGTGGACTTCCCCGCCACGACGTCACCCGGCCGCAGGAACGGCAGCAGCGAATCGACCGCCGCGTAGACGTACGACAGGTCCGCCGCATACCCGTCCCGCTGCTGCGGGGTGCCGACGCTGACGAAGTGCACGGCCGCCCCCGCCGCCTCGCTCATGTCGGTCGTGAAGCGCAGGATGTCGGACGCGATGCCCTCAGCCAGGATCTCCTGCAGTCCGGGCTCGAAGAACGGTGCCTCGCCCCGAGACAGCGCCTCGACCTTCCGCGCGTCGACGTCGATTCCCACGACCTCATGCCCGAGGGACGCCATCGCCGCAGCGTGCACCGCGCCCAGGTACCCGCATCCGATGACCGAGAGCTTCATGCTGGCGGTCATTCGCGGATGCTGTCGATGTGGTCGCGGTACCACGCGACGGTGCGCTCCAGTCCCTCGCGCAGGGAGACCCGCGACGTCCAGCCGGACTCGGCGAGCTTTGACACGTCGAGGAGCTTCTGCGGGGTGCCGTCGGGCTTAGTCGTGTCCCAATCCGTCCGACCCTCGTACCCGACCACGTCGGCGATGGTGTCGGCGATCTCGCGGATGGTCGTGTCGGTGCCCGTGCCGACGTTCACCTGCTCGGGACCGTCGTAGTGCTCGAGCAGGTGCAGGCACGCGTCGGCCATATCGTCGGAGTGGAGGAACTCACGGCGGGGGGTGCCTGTGCCCCAGTTCGTCACGGACGCCGTTCACGCCGAAAGCCGCCGCCGAGAACCCCTACACGTTGCAGCCGAACTGCAGCAGTCGATGAACGACCTGGTCGGCATCATCCGCAAGGAGGCGTGATCTCGACGAGGCGCTGGCCAAGCATCGCGAGCGGAAGGCGCGCCGCCAACGTGCTCGTCGAGGGCGGTCGCAAGTACAACCCGGGGTGGCACCTGGCCATCGATATGCGCAGCATGCTGCTGGTCAGCGAGTGCGTGGCCAAGGCCGCCCTGCAGCGCACCGAGAGCCGCGGCGTTCCTTCTTGAAGTAGGCTGTTCGCTCGGCGAACTTTTCGTCGGGCCAGTCTTGGAGCGTCGGGAAGATTTCGTCGATGCGGGCGACAAGCGGACGTATCGACTTAATGTCGCGATCGTACTTTGACCCGAAGATTTTTGTGACTATTGAACTAAACACGATAAGCTCTTGATTGCTCCTCGGAGTTTATACTGCGGAGCCGCCAGTTCTGTTTCACCGACGGCTTTGTCAGAGTCTTAAATGCTTACGCGAAAATCCGCCCGTCGGATGATTATTTCGTCGTGTCCTGAGGTATCGGCTGTTTTGCGATTGAATCAACTTCCTGTACCGTCTTTGGCTGGCGGCTCATTATTTGCAGCATCGGCCGCGCCTGCCCCAACATTCTCAGGCGATCTAAATTCTGGCTTGCTCC
>CAVOZX010000016.1:0-118639 GCA_963701365.1 uncultured Actinomycetota bacterium
GTAATGGGGATTGTCGCCGGCGAGGGAGTACGCGAACTCGTCGGTGCGTGCGATCCCCCGCACCGACGCGCCGGCCCGCAGCAGGTCCGCGACAGCCGGCGCGGTGGCCGACTCCGCGCGCGCCGCGCGGAGGTACTCCGGGTTCCCGGCGCCGATCCGGTATCCCCTGATCGCGAAGACGTCCTTCACCGCCACGGTCAGGCCCGCGAGTGGCCCCTCCCACGCGCCCTGCTGCAGCGGGTCGCCGACCGACCGCCACACGGAACGGTCGAACGCGGTGAACTCGGCTCTCACAGGCGCGGTCATCGAGGTCTCACGGCGGTGAAATCGGCCTCCCGGATCCGGGCGTGCACGCCGCAGACGATGTCGACCACCTGGGAGATGTCGAAGTCCGTGGCGGCGGACAGGTAGGCGTAGGCGAGGTGCTCGGCCATCCCGTACCGGGCCTGCAGCAGCGTGAGCGCCGCGCGCACGCAGCGGCGCATCGCCTCGTCCAGGTCCGGGTCCAGACCCGTCGGCACGAGGTAGTCGGTGGTGCGCACCAGCGGGCCGACGACCTCGCCGAACTCGGCGAGCGCGATCGCGCGCGGGACGACGTCGAAGCGCAGCGTCGCGCGCAGCGACGCCTCCATCGCGGTCAGCGCGACCTCACCGTCGCCCTGGGCGAAGTGCGGGTCGCCGACGTACGCGAGCGCCCCCGGCACCTGCACCGGAAGGTAGAGTTCGGCGCCTGCGGTAAGCAGGTTGATGTCGATGTTGCCCCCATATGCTGCCGGCGGCACCGAATGGGGTCGTTCATCGGAATCGGGGGCGACGCCCATCGTGCCGAGGAACGGGGCCAGGGGGAACCGGACGATGCGGTCACCGCCGTCGACGACGGGAAGCAGCCCGACCGGCGATCCGTCCTGGTCGGCGACCGGCGCGAACACGCTGACCGCACGTCCGCCACGCGGCAGTTCGCCCGCCAGCGCCCCCTTGCCGTGCCGGTTCGAGATGACGCCATAGGGCACGCGCGGTAGGAGCGAGACCACCGTGATCTTCAGCAGGTCGCCCGGCCGCGCGTCCCGGACGAACACCGGACCGGTGATCACGTGTGGACCATCGACCCGGGGATCGCGCGTGACGGCGGCGGCGATGGTGATCGCGTCGGCGAGCACCTGGTCGGCGGGCACCCCGTGACCGGTGAAGTACGCCAGCGGGTCCTTGCCCTGGTCGTCGAGGATGCCCTCGTGGCTGACGGTGTCGATCGTGACCGTGTCACCGGAGTCGATGGTCAGCACCGGCGCGTCACTACGGCACGGCAGCCGTCCCCACAGCACGGTGTCGGGTGCGGCAGGCAGGTAATGATCGCCAGGGATCGGTCCGGACCCGGACTGGAGCACGTCGAACGTCATCGGAACCTCCACGGTCATCGGGCACCGGCGGGGGCGGGCAGCACTTCGCGGCCGGCGCGGGTGAGAACCCCGTCACCGCGACGGTAGACCATCGTGCCGCGCAGGTAGGTCGCGGCCACCACACCGGTCAGTTCGCGCCCGAGCCACGGGGACACTGGATGGCGGTAGGCGAGGTCGGCCTTCGCGAGCCGGACGGTCTGGTCGGGCCGGAAGTCGACCAGGTGGGCCGGGGAGCCCGGGCGCACCGCGCCCAGCCGATCCAGCCCCGCGATCCGGGCGGGTCCCTCCGTCATGAGCGGCAGCAGGGCGGCCAGCGGCACACCCCGCTCGCGCGCGGCGGTGGCGACCACCGCGAGACCCGTCTGCAGCCCGGCCACCCCTCCCCACGCGAGTCCCCAGTCCCCGTCCCCGCGCCGCTTCATCGCTGCCGGAGCGGGCGAATGGTCGCTGACGATCGCATCGATGGTGCCGTCCAGAACGCCCTCCCACAGCGCATCCTGGTTGGCCCGGTCCCGGATGGGCGGGCAGCACTTGTAGACCGGGGCGGCATCCGGCACCTCGGCCGCATCCAGGGTGAGGTAGTGCGGGCAGGTCTCCGCCGTGAGCCGCACCCCATCGGCCTTGGCGGCTCGCACCAGCGGCAGCGCGGCCGCTGCCGACAGGTGCACGATGTGAGCGCGAGCGCCGGTGCGGCGGGCCGCGTCGATGACGGTCGCCACCGCGGCGGTTTCGCTGTCCTCGGGCCGGGCGGCCAGGAAATCCCGGTACCGGATGCCGAGCGGACCGTCCGGATGCAGCCGGGCCGGATCCTCCGCATGGACCACGAGCGCTCCCGCTCCGGAGAGTGCGAGCTCGGTCATCGCCGCCGCCAGCCCATCGGCGTCCAGGGGCGGGAACTCGTCGATGCCCGAGGGGGCCAGGAACGCCTTGAAGCCCACGACCCCCGCCCTGGCCAGCCTGGTCAGCGCGCCGAGATTGCCGGGCACCGCTCCGCCCCAGTAGGCGACGTCGACCGCGAGTTTGCCCCGCGCCGCCATCCGCTTGGCGGCCAGGGCCTCCGGGCTGGTCGTGACCGGGACGCTGTTCAGCGGCATGTCGACGATCGTCGTCACCCCGCCGGCGGCCGCGGCGGCAGTGCCGGTCGCGAATCCCTCCCAGTCGGCGCGGCCCGGGTCGTTCAGATGCACATGCGAGTCCACCAGCCCGGGCAGCAGCATCGCATCCTCGGGCAGCACGGTGTCCGCATCCCGGTCGAACGGCCCGACCGCCGTGATCACCCCGTCCTCGAAGCGCACCGCGGCCGGCGCGAATCTCCCCTCGACGTACGCGCGGCGCGCGCTGATGGTCCCGGTGCCGCCCATCGTCACACCGTAGGGGCGCCGCATTACGGGGAGGTAACCCGCTTCGGCGCGGATAGGGTGACGCCATGGATGTGGCCGCGTTCAACGCGCTCGCCGACGCCGACGCCCGCGCGCTCGTCGCATCCTGGGCGGCTGTGCCGGAGTGGGTGGACCGGATCGTGGCGAGTCGGCCGTACGCGACGGCGGCGGAGCTGGCCGGTCACGCCGCCGAGCTCGCCGCCGCCTGGAGCGGCATCGAGTTGGAGACCGCGATGGCGGCGCATCCGCGGATCGGGGAGCGAGCGATCGGGGAGGACCCGGCCGCCGACGCCTCCCGTCGCGAGCAGGCCGGGATGCGCGGCGCCGACGCCGAGACGGCGGCGGCGATCGCGGTCGGGAACGCCGCCTACGAGCGACGATTCGGGCGGATCTTCCTCATCCGGGCCGCGGGCCGCTCGCCCGAGGAGATCCTTGCCGAGGTGCACCGGCGCCTGACCCTCGACCCGTCGGACGAGCAGCGCGAGGCGATCACACAGCTGGCCGAGATCGCGATGCTGCGGCTGCGCTCCGCGGTCGCGCTGGAGGGGACCGAACGGTGAGCGGGCTGACGACGCACGTGCTCGACGCGACCAGGGGAGCGCCCGCGGCCGGCATCCGTGTGGAACTGCGACGCGGCGACGGTGCGGCGCTGGCGGACCCGGAGGGCCGCACCGATGCGGACGGCCGGGCGCGGCTGGGGCCCGCCGCGCTGGAGCCCGGCAGCTACACGCTGACCTTCCACACCGGCGAGTTCTTCGCTGCGCGGGGTTCTGACACCTTCTACCCGCGAGTGGACGTCGTGTTCTCGGTGCCCGAACCGGCGGCCGACCACTACCACGTGCCGCTGCTGCTGAGCCCGTTCGCGTACTCCACCTACCGGGGAAGCTGACCGGTCAGGACCGGAACACCGCGTGGAGCGGCGTGGGTCCGAGGACCGCGCGCCCGCCGAGCGCCTCCAGCTCCAGCAGCACTGACATGCCGATGACCTCGCCGCCGACGCGGCCCACCAGGTCGCCCGCCGCGCGGAGCGTCCCACCGGTGGCCAGCACGTCGTCGACCAGCAGCACGCGCGTGCCGGGGACGATGTCGGCGTGCATCTCGATCGTCGCAGTGCCGTATTCGAGGTCGTAGTCCACCGCGGCGGCCGGTCGCGGGAGCCTGCCCGCCTTCCGCACGGGGACCAGGCCCGTCCCGCACGCGGCGGCCACCGCGCCGGCCAGGAGGAACCCGCGCGCCTCCACACCGGCCACGACGTCGAAACCGCCGCGGAACGGGGCCGACAGGTCCGCCACCACCGCGGCCAGCGCCGCCGCGTCCGCCAGCATCGGCGCGATGTCGCGGAAGACGATCCCGGGCTGTGGGTGATCCGCGACGACCGCGATCAGCTCCTCCGCGCGCGCCAGGGCGCTGTCATCCCGGTCCGTCCGATCCACGCGCACACACTAGCGGCAGGCGGTCGGAGCCGCCGGGCGGGGCCGGAGCGTCCGGTTGCAGGCCCGGGCCGGCCAGTAGCCTTGTCGGGTGACTCCGCCAGGACCGGACCCTGCAGCGCCCGGCCCGCAGTGGTGGCGGACCGCCGTCATCTACCAGATCTACCCGCGCTCGTTCGCGGACGCGGACGGGGACGGGGTCGGCGACCTGCCGGGGATCACGGCCCGGCTGGACGCGCTGGCCGAGCTCGGCGTGGACGCGATCTGGCTGAGCCCGTTCATGGTGTCGCCGCAGCGGGACGCCGGCTACGACGTCGCGGACTACTGCGACGTGGATCCGCTGTTCGGCACGCTCGCCGACTTCGACCGGATGCTGGCGGGTGCGCACGAGCGCGGAGTGCGGGTCATCGTCGACCTGGTGCCCAACCACTCCTCCGACCAGCACCCCTGGTTCCGTGAGGCCGTGCGCAGCCGGCGGGGCAGCGCGGCCCGGGCCCGGTACATCTTCCGCGACGGCCGCGGCCCCGGCGGCGAGCGCCCGCCGAACAACTGGGAGTCGGTGTTCGGCGGGACCGCGTGGCAGCGGGTGACCGAGCCGGACGGCAGCGCCGGGCAGTGGTACCTGCACCTGTTCGACGTGTCCCAGCCGGACTTCGACTGGACGAACCCGGAGGTGCGGGAGGAGTTCCGGCGCATCCTCCGGTTCTGGCTCGACCGCGGCGTGGACGGTTTCCGCGTGGACGTCGCCCATGGCCTGATCAAGCGGGACGGACTGCCGGACTACACCCCGCCCGACCAGGCGGACTCCATGGGCGGCGTCGACGCCGACGTGCCGTACTGGGGCCAGCCCGGCGTGCACGACGTCTTCCGCGACTGGCGCCGGGTGCTGGAGGAGTACCCCGGCGAGCGGGCCCTGTGCGCGGAGGCGTGGCTGCCCACCCCGGATCGGACCGCGCTCTGGGTGCGCCCGGACGAGATGCATCAGGCGTTCAACTTCCCGTACCTGATGACGGACTGGGATGCCGCCGCGCAGCGCCGCGTCATCGACGAGTCGCTGCGGGCCTTCCCCGCCGTCGGCGCCCCGGCCACCTGGGTGCTCTCCAACCACGACGTGATCCGGCACGCCACCCGGCTGGCGCTGACCGAGCCCGTGCCGCAGGGCGCCGGGATCGGGCCCCGGTCGACGGCGCGGCCGATCCCCGGCCTCGGGCTCCGCCGCGCCCGCGCCGCGACCACCGTCATGCTCGCGCTGCCCGGATCCGCCTACCTCTACCAGGGGGAGGAACTGGGGCTGCCGGAGGTCATCGACATCCCCGACCAGGCGCGCGCGGACCCCACGTGGTTCCGCACCGGCGGGGCCCGATACGGGCGCGACGGCTGCCGCGTCCCGATCCCCTGGCGCGCGGACGCTCCCGCGTACGGCTTCAACGGCACCGGGGCGTCCTGGCTGCCGCAGCCCCCGGAGTGGGCGCGGTACACTCGCGACCGGGAGGCCGCCGACCCGGCGTCCACGCTGCGCCTGTACCAGGAGCTCATCGCGCTGAGGCGTCGGCACGGCCTGGGCTCGGCGGGGTTCGCGTGGCTTCCCGGTCACCCCGCGGACGCGCTCGTGTTCCGGGTGGCGGACGTGATCGTCGCCGCGAACCTCGGCCAGACGCCGATCGCCCTGCCGGACGGCCCGATCCTGGTGCGCAGCGAGCCGTTCGAGGGGCGGATGCTGCCGCCCGACGCGGCCGTGTGGCTCGCGTCCTGATTGTTCCGGTCCCGTCTGTTGCCAGCGCCGGTCGCGATGGCGTAGTGTCGCGCGCCGTGACACCTGACAGTCGCGAACCCGGTGAGGACCCGACCACCGAGATCCCGGCGGTGAAGCGGATGCTGCTGGGAGACCCCCTGGCCTCCTCCACGGCCGACGAGAACCTGCTCCGCAAGCGCATGGCGCTTCCGATCTTCGCCTCCGACGCGCTCTCGTCGGTGGCCTATGCCCCGCAGGAACTGCTCATGATCCTGCTGATCGGCGGGATGTCGTTCCTGGCGTTCGCGCCGTGGATCGCCGCGGCCGTGGTCACCCTGCTGGTCGTCGTGGTCCTCAGCTACCGGCAGCTGATCAAGGCCTATCCCTCCGGCGGCGGGGACTACGAGGTGGCCCGTACGAATCTGGGTGAGATTCCCGGCGTGGTGGTCGCCTCGGCGCTGCTGGTCGACTACATCCTCACCGTCGCGGTGTCCATTGCGTCCGGTGTGGACAACATCATCTCGGCACTGCCGTTCCTCGACCCCTGGCGGGTGCCGCTGGCCGTGGCGTTCGTGGTACTGCTCGTGCTCGCGAACCTCCGGGGCGTGCGGGAGGCGTCCCGGGCGTTCGCCATCCCGACGTACGTGTTCATCGGCTCCGTCGCGGTCATGGTGGTGGTCGGAATCGTGCGGTGGATCCTCGGCGACCCGCCGGTGGCGGCCAGTTCCCAGTTCGCCGTGCAGGCGGAGAGTCTGACCCAGGCGGCGACCATCCTCCTCATCCTGCGCGCCTTCTCCAGCGGCAGTTCCGCCCTCACGGGGGTGGAGGCGGTATCCAACGGCGTGCCCGCCTTCCGGCGCCCGAAGGCCCGGAACGCCCAGTTGACGTTGACGGCGATGGGCCTGATCGCGATCGCGCTGTTCTCCGGGCTGACCCTGCTGGCGCTCGTGTCGGGAGTGCACTACGCGGAGAATCCGTGCGACCTGATCGGATTCGACTGCGCGAACCAGCCGCAGCAGAGCCTGATGGCCCAGGTGGCGGCCGCCACCTTCGGCATGAACTCGGTGCCCTTCTTCATCATCCAGGCCGCCACGGCGTGCGTGCTGCTGCTGGCGGCGAACACCGCGTTCAACGGCTTCCCGCTGCTCGGGTCGGTGCTCGCCCGCGACGGCTACGCGCCCAAGGCGCTGAACACCCGGGGCGACCGGCTCGTGTTCTCCAACGGGATGATTCTGCTCGGCGCCGCCGCCATCCTCGTGCTGCTGGTCTCCCGAGCAAACCTCACCACGCTGATCCAGCTGTACATCATCGGCGTGTTCACCTCCTTCACCCTCGGACAGATCGGGATGGTGCGGCATTGGCGTGATGAACTGCGCGCTCTGCGAGGACTGCCCGACCGCGCGAAACGTCAGCGATCGGCACGGTTCACGCATCGCGAGATCGTCACCGGGCTGTGGATCAACACCACCGGGGCGGTGATGACCACGATCGTGTTCGTGATCGTGACGGTCACGAAGTTCACGCACGGGGCGTGGCTCGTGTTCATCGCCATCCCGATCCTGTGCGTCTTCATGCTGGGGGTGAACCGGTACTACCGGGACGTCGAGCACGAGATCACCCTCGACGACAGCACGAAGTTCGGCTCCGCCGGGGACCTCGCGATCATCCTCGTGGACCGGCTTCAGAAGCCGGTGGCCAAGGCCATCGACTACGCGCTGGCCGCGCGCCACGACATGACCGTCGCCCTGCATATCGACGTGTCGAAGGATGCGTCGGCGCGGCTGCAGCGCGAGTGGGAGGAGCGGCGCATCCCGGTGCCGCTGCTGATCCTGGAGTCGCCCTACCGGACGTATGCGGGCCCGACGGCCGCGTTCATCAACCAGTACCGCAAGACTCACGGCCCTGCGGTGGTCACGGTGTACCTGCCGCAGTACATCGTCGGGCACTGGTGGGAGGCGTTCCTGCACAACCGACGCGCTCGCCGCATCGCGCAGCAACTGATGCTCGTGCACGGCGTCTCGATCACGATCGTGCCGTGGCTGCTCGATTCCACCGAGGTGATCTACGGGCGCCGCTCGCGCCCGATCCCCGGCCAGGAACGGGCGGGCAGGCCGTTCTCCCCCGAATTCGATCTGCCGATCCGCGCGCACGCGCTGACCCCCGCCGACGCCGCCTCGGCCGTCGACGAGGCACCGCCCCGCCCCGTCCGAGACGATTAGCCTGGAGGGATGACCATCGGCGCAGCCCTCGACCCGACCGCGCTGCGCGAGGACTTCCCCATCCTCGCCCGGCAGGTGGGCGGGCGCCCGCTCGTCTACCTCGACTCGGCGGCCACCAGTCAACGACCCCGCAGCGTCATGGACGCGGAGGCCGAGTTCCTGGTGACGACGAACGCCGCCGTGCATCGCGGTGCGCACACGCTGGCCGCGGAGGCCACGGAGCGGTTCGAGCAGGCGCGGCGGGAGGTGGCCGCGTTCGTCGGCGCCGACGAGGAGACCCTGGTCTGGACGCGGGGGGCGACCGAGGGGCTGAACCTCGTCGCGTACGCGATCGGGAACGCCTCCGCCGGGCGAGGGGCTCCGGCATCCGCTCCACTGGCCCTGCGACCGGGCGACGACATCGTGGTCACCGAGTCGGAGCACCACGCGAACCTGATCCCGTGGCAGGAACTGGCCGTGCGCACGGGCGCGTCGCTGCGATCGATCCCGGTGCGCACGGACGGCATCCTGGATCTGGATGCCGCGGCCCGCGTCATCGGCGACCGGACCCGCGTCGTCGCTTTCCCCCACGTGTCGAACGTGCTGGGAATCGTGAACCCGGTCGCGGAGATCGTGCGGCTGGCGCGCCGAGCGGGGGCGCTGACCGTGCTGGACGCGTGCCAGTCGGCGCCTCACCTGCCTCTGGACCTGCCGGCTCTGGGGGTGGATCTGGCGGTGTTCAGCGGGCACAAGATGCTCGGGCCGTACGGCGTCGGGGCGCTCTACGGGCGGAGGGAGGTGCTGGAGGCGATGCCGCCGTTCCTGACCGGCGGCTCCATGATCACCACGGTGACGATGGACCGGGCGGAGTACCTGCCACCGCCGCACCGCTTCGAGGCGGGCACGCAACCGGTGTCGCAGGCGGTGGGACTGGCCGCGGCCGTCGACTACCTCACGAGACTGGACATGCGAGCGGTGCGGGAGCACGAGCGGATGCTGGAACAGCGTATGCGCGATGGGCTGCGGGCCCTCCCCGGCATCCGGATCCTCGGCGACGCGGAGGGCGCGGAGCGGGTGGCGCTGGTGGCGTTCGAGGTCGCGGGTGTGCACGCTCACGACGTGGGGCAGTTCCTCGACGCCCGGGGGATCGCCGTGCGCGTCGGGCACCACTGCGCCCAGCCGCTCCACCGCCGGTTCGGAATGACGGCGAGCGTTCGCGCCTCCGCGGGCGTTCACACGACCACCGAGGAGATCGACCGGCTGCTGGAGGCGGTGGCCGGCGTGCGAGAGTATTTCGGGGTGACGCGATGAGTGAACTGGACGGGCTCTATCAGCAGGTGATCCTGGACCACGCCCGAGCCCGCGACGGCTACGGTCTGGCGGTGGAGGAGGGCCCCACGGCGACATCCCACCAGCACAACCCGATGTGCGGCGACGACCTCACGGTCCGGGTGCGCCTCGCTGCGGACCGGATCCGCGACGTGTCGTGGGAGGGCAGCGGATGCACCATCTCGCAGGCCTCCGCCTCGATGCTGGTGGGTCTGGTCGAAGGCCAGACCCCGGCGGACGCCGAGAAACTGATCGGCGAGTTCCGGGACGCGCAGCGCTCCCGCGGCGCCGTGGAGCTGGACGAGGACCGGTTCGGCGACGCGGCGGCCCTGTCGGGCGTGTCGAAGTTCACCGCCCGGGTGAAGTGCGCGATGCTCGCGTGGGTCGCGTTCGAGGATGCTCTCACCCGCGCCGGCGGCGTCGTGCCCACCGCGCCGGCGGCCATCCGACCCGCCGGCTGACGGCGGCGCTACAGGACCACGAGGAATCCCAGCGCGGCGCTGACGACCGCCAGCAGTCCCAGGATGAGCGGCGGCAGCGGGGTCTCGCGGCGACGGAGGTGCGTCACCACGGCCCCGGCCATCACCACCACCAGTCCGATCGCCGCCACCGGGGTGAGAAGCGGTGCGATCCCGGTCGCCAGCGGCAGGATGAGGCCGAGGGCCCCGAGGATCTCGAGAACCCCGACGAGGCGGATCGCGGCCGGCGGGAAGTCCTCCGTCCACGCCATCGCCGCGTTCGTCTGCAACGCCTGCTTCGATCGCAGCGCCTTGTTCAGTCCCACGGCGAGGAACACCGCCGCCAGCACCCCGTTCACGATCCACAGCGCGATGACCATCCTGCTCCTCCCTCGAGCCGTCGTCCGATGCCATCATGCCGGGAGCCCAGGGGTGGGCGGGCGGTGGCGGCGATACTCGGTCGCGGTACGCGGCGGATAGAGTGGGTGGCGTCCGGCATTCGCGAGCCTGGAGCTGCCAGCGTGACAACCCTCCGACCGAGCGCGCCCGGCCACCGGGCTGCGGTGGACACCGTCGCGGAGGCCGCATCCTCGCCCGACCGCGACCAGCCGTTCGCCGCCCTCGGTCTCACCGACGACGAGTACCGCAGCATTCGCGGCATCCTCGGTCGACGTCCGACCAGCGCGGAACTGGCAATGTACTCGGTGATGTGGAGCGAGCACTGCTCCTACAAGTCCAGCAAGGTGCACCTGCGCCGGTTCGGAGAGAGCCTCACCGATGCGATGCGCGCCCGCCTCATGGTCGGCATGGGTCAGAACGCCGGCGTGGTCGACATCGGCGACAGGTGGGCGGTGACCTTCAAGGTGGAGTCCCACAACCACCCGAGCTACTTGGAGCCCTTCCAGGGGGCCGCGACCGGAGTCGGCGGAATCGTCCGCGACATCATCTCCATGGGCGCGCGACCGGTGGCGGTGATGGATCAGCTCCGGTTTGGCGCGATCGACCACCCCGACACGGCACGGATCGTGCACGGCGTGGTCGGGGGGATCTCGTTCTACGCGAACTGCCTGGGCCTGCCGAACATCGGCGGCGAGACCGTGTTCGATTCGGCCTACCAGGGGAACCCTCTGGTCAACGCGCTCGCGGTGGGTGTGCTCCGCCACGAGGACGTGACGCTCGCGAACGCCTCCGGCGCGGGCAACGCCGTCGTGCTGTTCGGTGCGCGCACGGGAGCGGATGGCATCGGAGGGGCATCGATCCTCGCCTCGGACGCGTTCGGGGCCGCCGGTCCCGCGAAGCGGCCCGCCGTGCAGGTGGGCGATCCGTTCGCCGAGAAGCTGCTCATCGAGTGCTGCCTGGAGCTGTACCGCGACGGTCTGGTCGAGGCGATCCAGGACCTCGGAGCCGCCGGCATCTCGTGCGCGACCAGCGAGCTGGCCGCCAACGGCGGCAGCGGGATGCGGGTCGAGCTCGACCGCGTGCTGCTGCGGGACCCGACGCTCACGCCCGAGGAGATCCTGATGAGCGAGAGCCAGGAGCGGATGATGGCGATCGTCGCGCCCGACCGGCTCGACGCGTTCCTCGAGGCGACCCGGACCTGGGAGCTGGAGGCCTCCGTGCTCGGCGAGGTCACCGGCGACGGGCGGCTGCGGATCTTCTGGCACGGGGACTGCATCGTCGACGTGGATCCGGCGACGGTTGCCGTGGACGGCCCGGTGTACGAGCGCCCGCTCGCTCGCCCCGCGGATCAGGACGCGCTGATGGCCGACTCGGCGTCGGCGCTGCCCCGGGCGGTCGACGAGGCCGAGCTCGCCGACCACGTGACGCGCGTGCTGTCCCACCCTCGGCTCGCCGATCCGTCGTGGATCACGAACCAGTACGACTACTACGTCGGCGGGAACACGGCCCTCAGCTTCCCCGACGACGCGGGCATGATCCGCGTGGACGAGCGCACCGGGCTGGGCGTGGCGATCTCGACCGACGGCAACGGCCGGTTCAGCCGCCTCGATCCCTACGAGGGTGCTCGGCTCGCCCTGGCGGAGGCCTACCGGAATGTCGCCATGACCGGCGCCACTCCCGTCGCCGTCACCGACTGTCTGAACTTCGGGAGCCCCGAGGATCCGGGCGTGATGTGGCAGTTCGCCCGCACGGTGGAAGGCCTCGCCGACGCGTGCCGGGATCTCGGCATCCCGGTCACCGGCGGAAACGTCAGCTTCTACAACCAGACCAATCACGTCGCGATCCACCCGACCCCGGTGATCGGAGTGCTCGGGATCATCGATGACGTCGCCAACCGCATCCCCAGCGGATGGCAGGACGCCGGCGAGAACCTGTACCTGCTCGGGATCACCCGCGACGAACGGGACGGGTCGGTGTGGGCGGATGCCGTGCACGGGCATCTCGGCGGAAGGCCCCCGGCGGCCGACCTCGACGCCGAGATGCGCCTCGCCGGCGTCGTCCGCGCGGCGGCCGAGCAGGGCCTGGTCTCCGCGGCCCACGACCTGTCGGACGGGGGACTGGCGGCCGCCCTGGCCGAGGGCGTGCGCCGGTTCGGGGTCGGCGCCCGGGTGTGGCTCGACGGAATCGTCGACCGGGACGGCGTGGATCCTCTCGCCGCCCTGTTCTCCGAGTCGACGGCCCGAGCCCTGGTGGTCGTCCGCCGCGAGGACGATGTCCGCTTCCGTGGTCTGTGCGACGGCCGCGGATGTCCGGTGCTGCGGATCGGCGTCACGGACGGAGCCGACGGCGAAGAACCGGCGCTCGAGATCCAGGGCGTCGTTCGTCTGAGCCTGGGCCGACTGCGAGAACTGGCCGCCCAGCCGCTGCGCGCCGCGTTCGGCGAGACCATCACGGAAGGGCTGCGGTGACCATGACCGACGACGACGACATGACCGGATTCCGCGAACGCCGACAGGGCCGAATGCGGGTGGTCGCGTGGATAGTGATCATCGCGCTCGTGCTGGTCGGCGGCGGAGCGACCGTGCTGGCCCTGCTCTTCGGCTGACCCGCCGGACACCACGACTCTCGCGGAGGGAATCGCGCCGCTTGGGTTGACGATATGATGGATCCATCATGCCGTGGTCATCCGGGGATCGCCCCGTCTACGAACTCAAGGCCGAGCTGTTCAAGGGTCTGGCGCATCCGGTCCGCATCCGCACCCTGGAGCTCCTCGCCGCCGCGGACGAAGTGAGTGTCGCCGATCTGCAGGCCGAACTCGGACTCGAGCCGTCGCACCTGTCGCAGCATCTGGCCGTGCTGCGCAGATATCGCCTTGTCACCGCGGAGCGCCGCGCATCCCACGCCTACTACCGACTGTCCGATCCACGGGTGGCCGGCCTGCTCTCCGCGGCCCGATCGCTGCTGACGAACCTTCTGGCATCCCAGGGCGCTCTGGCAGCGGATGCCGCCGCGCCCGAGTCCGCGCGCCGATGAAGGACGTCCCCGCCCGGCGCTGGCGGCGGGCGGGGGATGCCGTCCGCGCGCTGCTGCCCGGACCCGCCGACTATCGGATGGTGCCCCGGACCTGGCGCGGCGATCTGGTCGCCGGAGTCACGGTCGGAATCGTGGCGCTGCCGCTCGCCCTCGGGTTCGCCGCGAGTGCGGGCCTGCCTCCCGAAGCCGGCCTGGTCACCGCGATCGTCGCCGGAGTGCTCGCGGCGGTGTTCGGCGGCTCCGACGTGCAGGTCTCCGGGCCGACCGGCGCGATGGTGGTCGTGCTGGGGCCCATCGTCGCCACGCACGGCGCGGGCGCGGTCGCAGCCGTGACCGTCATGGCCGGCGCCCTCGTCGTGGCGGCGGGTGCCCTGCGGCTGGGTCGCGCCGTGTCGTTCATTCCCTGGCCGGTGATCGAGGGGTTCACCCTCGGCATCGCGGTCATCATCTTCGCTCAGCAGGTGCCATTCCTCGCGTCCGCGACACCGGCGCACGGCGCCGGGCAGCCCAGCAATGCGATCCTGGCAGCGATTCACGCCCTGATGACCGCGGATGCTTCCTACCTGGCCTGGTCGGCCGGGGCCGTCGCGATCGCGGCGACACTGATGGTCGTCGCGCCCCGCATTCATCCCGCGATCCCCGGCTCTCTGCTGGGCATCCTGGTCGTGACGGCGATCACGCTCCTGATTCCCACGCCGCTCGCAACGATCGGAGCGCTGCCGGCCGCGATTCCGATGCCCGCGCTGCCCGCGCTCGACCCCGCCACACTCGGCTCTCTGGCGCCGGCTGCGGTCGCCGTGGCCGCACTGGCAGCGATCGAATCGCTGCTGTCGGCGCGTGTCGCCGGATCACTGGCCGACACGGGCCGCTTCGATCCCGACCGCGAACTGATCGGACAGGGGGTCGCGTCGATCGGCGCAGCGCTGGTCGGCGGCATGCCGGCCACCGGCGCGATTGCGCGCACCGCCGTGAATGTGCGTACCGGGGGCCGCAGCCGGCTCGCGGCGATAGTCCACGCCGGAGTGCTCGCCGCGATCCTCCTCGCGGCTGCCGAGCCCGTGGGCCGGCTCCCCATGGCCGCCCTGGCCGCGGTGCTCATGGTGACCGCCGTGCGGATGATCCACCGCGAGACGGTGAAGTCGATCCTCAGATCCACCCGGGCGGACGCTGTGGCGTTCGTCCTCACCGCACTGGTCACCGTGACTTTCGACCTCATCATCGCGGTCCTGATCGGGGTCGCCTTCGCAGGATTCGTGGCGGTACGCGCCCTGGCGCGATCGACAGGCGTGCGGCGCGAAACGATCCCCGCCCCGGCGCACGCCGGCGATGATCGGATCGCCGTCATGGTCATCGACGGCCCGCTCTTCTTCGCAGGGTCGCAGCGGGTGTCCGGAGAATTGGGTGCCGTCGAAGGCGTCGCCGTGGTCATCCTCCGGATGTCACGGATCGAACTGGTCGACGCGACCGGCGCTCGCGCGATCTCGGACATCGTGCACGCGATGGAGCGGCGTGGCGTCACCGTCCTGCTGAGCGGGATTCGGCCCGGCCACGAGGAGCTGTTCCGGTCGGTCGGCGTGCTCTCCGCGCTCCGCGATCACCGGCATCTGTTCGAAGATCTGGACGCCGCGGTCGAGCACGCCCGCAGTCACGTGCGGCGCGCGGCTCAGCCGACCGCGTGAGACCGGGGCGCGGCGCTAGCCGTCGCCGGCAGCGGCTTCGGTGTGATGGCGGATGACCTCGGCCACGACGAAGCCGAACCACTTCTGCGCGAACTCCGGGTCCAGATCCGCGTCGGCGGCCAGCATTCGCAGCCGGGCGACCTGCTGCTCCTCCCGAACGGGGTCGGCCGGCGGCATCCCGTGACGGGCCTTGAGCTGGCCCACCTGCTTGGTGCACCGGAATCGCTCGGCGAGCAGGTAGATCAGCGCAGCGTCGATGTTGTCGATGCTCGCGCGCAAGCGCCGCAGGGCGCGCTCCGGGCCGTCGTCGGTCATGGCATCCTCCTCGCGTGTTTCGACACTATCGCGAGCGCCCTCGCCCCTCGCGAGCGCCTTCCCCCCTCGCGAACGCCCTCGCCCCTAGAGTGAGTCCATGCCCGAGCGCCCTGCCGCACCCGACGACACCGCCGCCGTCCTCCCGCCTTCACCCCCGGCCGCCGGCGCGAGCGCGGTCCGCTGGGCGGCGCTGCGCTCGCCGTTCACCGTCGGGTTCTTCCTGACCCTCGGAGGACTCGTCGCGGTCCTGGTCGGGATGGCGGTGTCGAACCTGTCGACCGTCATCATCTACGTGGTGCTCGCCCTGTTCGCCGCTCTCGGACTCGACCCCGTGGTGCGCCTGCTGCAGCGGCGCGGCATGCCCCGAGTCTGGGGCATCGTGGTCGTCTACGCGGCGTTCGCGCTCGTTCTGGCCGGGATCCTGCTGCTGATCGTCCCCACTCTCGTGGACCAGGTCGCGCAGTTCATCACCGGCATCCCGACCCTCATCGACGGCTTCCAACGCTCGGACGCCTACGCCTGGCTGCAGCAGACCTTCGGCGCGTCCATCAACGACCTGCTCACGGCCGTGGAGAAGTTCCTCGTCGACCCCGGCAACATCGCCGCGATCGGCGGCGGCGTGCTGCAGGTGGGCATCACGATCGCGACCGGGATCTCAGGCGTGATCATCGTGCTCGTGCTCAGCCTGTACTTCCTGGCCTCGCTGCCGGCCATCAAGCAGTCGTTCTACAGCCTCGCGCCCGCCTACGCGCGGGCGGGAGTGTCCTCCATCACGGACGAGATCACCGACTCGATCGGCGGATACCTCATCGGCATGGTGATGCTCGCGTTCTTCAACGCGACGTTCTCGTTCATCCTGTTCCTGATCCTGGGTCTGCCGTTCCCGCTGCTGATGGCGGTGGGCGCGTTCTGCATCACGCTGATCCCACTGATCGGTCCGGTGCTCTTCTGGATCGTGGCGTCCGTGTTCGCCCTGCTGAGCAGTCCGGTCTCGGCGCTGATCTTCGCGATCGCCTACCTCGTCTACATGCAGATCGAGGCGTACGTCCTCACCCCGCGGGTGATGAACCGGGCGATCTCGATCCCCGGCTCCCTGGTCGTGATCGGCGCCCTGGTCGGGGGCACCCTGCTGGGTCTGCTCGGGGCGCTGGTGGCGATTCCCGTGACCGCATCCGTGCTGCTCATCCTGAAGCGGGTGCTGATTCCTCGTCAGGACGCGAAGACGTCGCCCGTCTGAAGCGGGGCCCCGGACACGCCGGCGCCGGGATCGGCGACGGTCACGCGAGAAGATCATGCCGGACGACGACCGCGTCCCGCGCCGCTCCGACCCCGACGACGGAGATCCGGGTCCCACTGAGCTCCTCGAGCGTCAGGACGTATTCGCGCGCCTCTCGGGGCAGATCGTCGAAGGAGCGGATGCCGCTGAGATCGTCCTCCCAGCCGGGAAGCTCCTCGTAGACGGGGCGGGCGTGGTGGAAGTCCGACTGGTTGACGGGCACGTCCTCCGTGCGCACCCCGTCGATCTCGTACGCCACGCAGACGGGGATACCGGCCAGTCCCGTCAGCACGTCCAGCTTGGTCAGCACCAGATCCGTGATCCCGTTGATGCGCTGGGCGTAGCGCGTCACGGGCGCGTCGTACCATCCGACGCGGCGGGGGCGTCCCGTCGTCGTGCCGAACTCGAAGCCGCGCGAGCGCAGCCACTCGCCGGTGCTGTCGAACAACTCGGTGGGGAAGGGGCCCGCCCCCACCCGGGTGGTGTACGCCTTGGCGATGCCGACGACGCGGTCGAGTCGGCGGGGGCCGACGCCGCTGCCGGTGGCGGCTCCGCCGGCGGTCGCCGAGGAACTGGTCACGAACGGGTAGGTGCCGTGATCGACGTCGAGCATCGTGGCCTGTCCGCCCTCGAACACCACCACCTCCTCGCGATCCAGCGCGTCGTTCAGCAGCACGCTGGTGTCGGCGACGAGGGGTCGCAGCGGCTCGGCATACGACAGCAGCTCCTCCACCACCTCCTCGACGGCGATGGCGCGGCGGTTGTAGACCTTCACCAGCAGGTGGTTCTTCTGGTCGAGGGCTCCCTCCACCTTCTGGCGCAGGATGTTCTCGTCGAACAGGTCCTGGATCCGAATGCCCACCCGGTTGATCTTGTCGGCGTACGCGGGACCGATCCCCCGGCCGGTGGTTCCGATCTGGCGCTTGCCGAGGAACCGCTCGGTCACCTTGTCGAGGGTGCGGTGATACGACGCGATCACGTGGGCGTTCGCACTGATCCGCAGTCGCGAGGTGTCCACTCCGCGCGCGTTCACCGCCTCGATCTCGTTGAACAGCACTTCCAGGTCCACGACGACGCCGTTGCCGATCACCGGGTTGACCCCGGGCGACAGGATGCCGCTGGGCAGCAGGTGGAGCGCGTACTTCTCATCGCCGATCACCACCGTGTGGCCGGCATTGTTACCGCCGTTGAACTTGACCACCCAGTCGGTGCGCGCGGCCAGCAGGTCGGTGGCCTTGCCCTTGCCCTCGTCCCCCCACTGCGCGCCGACGATCACGATTCCTGGCACAGAGGCCTCCCGGGCTGTCCGACGGTGCATCTCATCCTACCGGCCGGCGTCCCACCGCCCCGGCGGGGACGGGGGGCCGCCGCCCGTAGACTCGGGGCATGTCGAAGGTCCTCCAGTCCCTGCCGGTCGGCGAGCGGGTGGGCATCGCGTTCTCGGGCGGACTGGACACCTCGGTGGCGGTGGCGTGGATGCGCCACAAGGGAGCCGTGCCGTGCACCTACACGGGCGACCTCGGCCAGTACGACGAGGACGACATCGCACAGGTTCCCGGGCGCGCTCTGCAGTACGGCGCGGAGCTCTCGCGACTCGTCGACTGCCGAGCGGCCCTCGTCGAGGAGGGGCTGGTCGCACTGGCCTGCGGCGCCTTCCACATCCGCTCCGCCGGACGCACCTACTTCAACACGACTCCGCTCGGGCGGGCTGTGACCGGCACGCTGCTGGTGCGGGCGATGAAGGAGGACGGCGTCGACATCTGGGGCGACGGATCCACCTACAAGGGCAACGACATCGAGCGGTTCTACCGCTACGGGTTGCTGGCGAATCCGGCACTGAAGGTCTACAAGCCCTGGTTGGACGCGGAATTCGTCACGGAACTGGGCGGGCGCCACGAGATGAGCCAGTGGCTCGTCGCGCACGGCTTCCCGTACCGTGACAGCGCCGAGAAGGCCTACTCGACCGACGCGAACATCTGGGGCGCCACCCACGAGGCGAAGACACTCGAGCAGTTGGACGCGTCGCTGGAGACGGTGGACCCGATCATGGGCGTGCGATTCTGGGATCCCGCGGTCGAGATCCCGACCGAGGACGTCACCATCGCCTTCGACGGCGGCCGGCCCGTCGCGATCAACGGCGTGGAGTTCGCCGACCCGGTCGCGCTGGTCCGCGAGGCGAACGCGGTCGGCGGTCGGCACGGGCTGGGGATGAGCGACCAGGTCGAGAACCGCATCATCGAGGCCAAGAGCCGCGGGATCTACGAGGCTCCCGGGATGGCTCTGCTGTTCATCGCCTACGAGCGGCTGGTCAACGCGATCCTCAACGAGGACACACTGGCCACGTACCACGAACAGGGGCGGCGGCTGGGCAGGCTGATGTACGAGGGCCGGTGGCTGGAGCCGCAGTCTCTGATGCTGCGCGAATCGATCCAGCGGTGGGTGGGCTCGCTGATCACGGGAACGGTCGCGCTGCGGCTGCGGCGCGGCGAGGACTACACGATCCTCGACACCGCGGGACCCGCCCTGTCGTACACCCCCGAGAAGCTGTCCATGGAACGCGTGGGGGATGCTGCCTTCGGGCCCACCGACCGCATCGGGCAGTTGACGCTGCGCAACCTCGACATCGCCGACTCCCGCACGCGGCTCGAGCACTACGCGCGTGCGGGGCTCGTGGGCGGGGCCACGGGCCGCCTCCTGGGCCGGATCGAGCAGGGCGAGGCGCCCGAGATCACCGAGCACGCCACCCCGTTCAGCGCGGAGCGGGAAGAGCTCGCCGAGGCGACCGACGCCGTCAACGAGTCGGCCGCGTTCGACGCGGGCACGGACTGACGGTCACCGCGGCGGACCGCTCGTCGTGCCCGCGCCGTCATCGAGTTCGTCCACCAGCAGATGGTCGCGGTCGATGCCGCCGTTGCGGTAGGCCTGTCGGCTGAGCACGTGCGCCGACAGCGGCGCCGTCGCCAGCTGCACCAGCACGACCGGCACGAGGAAAGCCACCACGCCCCACGACCGCATGGACAGCGCGATCGCGGTGCAGATGAGGAGGAACCCGAGCACCTGCGGCTTGGTGGCCGCGTGCAGCCGGGTGGGGACGTCACGGAACCGCACGACGCCGATCGCCGCCGTCAGGCACAGCACCGCACCGAGAAGGATCAGCGCCAGCACCACGGCATCCAGCCAGTCCATCGTCACCTGTCCTCCCCGCGGCGAGCCACAAGCCGCGCGATCGCGATCGATCCGAACACCCCGACCGCCGCGACGACGAGGAGAATAGGGAGCGTCCGGGTGTGGTGGTTGATCGCCATGTCCGCACCCAGAACACACAGCACCTCGGTGAGGAGCACATCGGCGGCCACGGCGCGGTCGAGGATCGAGGGGCCGACGGCGATGCGCCACAGCGTCAGGATGGCGGCCGCCACGAAGACCACCACGACCACGATCAGCACGGCACTCATCGCACTGCTGCCCGGGATTGCCGAGCGCCATCGGCCGAACGCACCTGCTGACGCTGCGCTCGTGTGCCGAACGCGTTCACGATGCGGCGCTCCCATCGCTGCACTCCGGCCCGCTGCCGTTCCACGTCCGCGGCGGTGCGTACTCCGATCACGTGGAGATAGAGGACCCGGGCCGCACGGTCCACGTCCAGCACGAGCGACCCGGGGATGAGCGAACTGGTCACCGCCGTGTGGACCATGATGAGGTCGTCGTCCACCAGCAGGGGAACCGCGATCACGGCGGCACCGGGCGCGCGGCGCGGGTCGAGCACCTGCCATGCCACGAGCAGCGAGCCGCGCACCAGGGCCGCGAGGAACGCGGCGACGAAGACGATGGCGTGCCCGACGCTCAGCCGCCCCAGGATCTCCACGGCGGGCAGGCGGAACACGCGGGTGACCGCCACCGCGACGAGGATGCCGGTGACGGCGGCGAGCACGGTGAACTGGCCCCACAGCAGCATCCACACCGCGACGAGCCAGACGAACCAGGGCAGCTGACGCCACAGGCGCGCGATCCCGTCCCGGCCGGCGCCGCCGCTCACGATCCGGCTCCGTCGGACGCGGCCGGGGCGGTGACCAGGTGGATGGGCTGGGTCAGTGCGTCCCCGATGCGCATGCAGACCTCGAACAGCGGTCCCGCGAAGATCGTCAGGGCCACCGTGACCGCCACCATGCCCGCGGTGGTGGCGGTCATGATCCGCGGGATCCTCCGCCGGGCCGTGCGCAGGTCCGCGGCGGGAGCGTCCCCCAGATAGGACACCCGGTCGACGAGCTCGTCGTGCGGTTCGTCCTCGCCGCGCCAGAATCCGAGATTCCATGCCCGCATCAGGGTGTACAGGGTGAGGAGCGAGGTCACGATCCCGGCGACCACGAGCACGATCATCAGCGGGTCGCCCACCTGCACCGCCGCGTCGAACAAGGCGTACTTCCCGATGAAACCCGAGAAGGGGGGCAGCCCCCCGAGATTGAGTGCGGGGATGAAATAGAGCACGGCGATCATCGGCGCCGCCGTCATGAGGCCGCGCAACTGCACGATCGAGGTGGTGCCGGCGCGGCGTTCCACCAGCCCCACCGCCAGGAACAGCGTGGTCTGCACCACGATGTGGTGGATCATGTAGTACACGGTCGCACCCAGCGCCAGGGGTGTGGCGATGGCGATCCCGAAGACCATGTACCCCACGTGGCTGACCAGGGTGAACGACAGGATGCGCTTGAGCTCGGCTTGCGCCACGGCCCCCAGAACCCCGACGATCATCGTCGCGAGCGCCAGGATCATGAGCAGCGCGTTCAGGTCGTTGTCCCGGAAGAGCTGCGTCTCCGTCCGGATGATCGCGTACACGCCCACTTTCGTCAGCAGCCCCGCGAACACCGCGGTCACCGGCGCCGGGGCGGTCGGATAGGAATCCGGCAGCCAGAACGAGAGGGGGAAGATCGCCGCCTTGATGCTGAAGGCCAGCAGCAGCATCAGATGCAGCACCAGTTGCACCTCGGCGGGAAGCGCCGTCATCCGCTCCGCGATCTGGGCCATGTTCACGGTCCCCAGCGCGGCGTAGATGACGGCGATCGCCGCCAGGAAGAGAACGGAGGACACCAGCGACACGACGATGTAGATCACTCCCGACCGCAGTCGCTCGCGAGTCCCCCCGAGAGTGATGAGCACGTAGGACGCGACCAGCAGAATCTCGAATGCCACATACAGGTTGAACAGGTCACCGGCGATGAAGGCGTCGAAGATGCCCGCGGCCAGAATCAGGTACGAAGGATGGAAGATCGACACCGGGGTGTCCTCGTCGCCGTCCGCGGCGCCCTGACCGACGGAGAACAGCAGCACGGCCAGAAGCACCACGGCCGACACCATCACCAGCAGCGCCGACAACCGGTCGACGTACAGGGCGATCCCGAACGGGACCGGCCAGCCACCGACAGCCACGGCGACCGGCGAACCGCCGTCCACGGCAGCGAGCAGGCCCCCGGCGATCACGGTGACAGCGGTCAAGGTCGCCACGGACACGGCGATCTGGATGCGGCGATGGCGTCCGAGGACGAGGTTGACGCCGGCACCCAGAAGCGGGAGGGTCACGAGCAACGGCACCAGGGCGCTCATCGCGGCTCCTCCGGCTGGTCGTCGCTCGTCGCCTCGGACCCCTCATCGCCGGGTGCACCAGAGGCGCGATCCATCGGAGCGTCGTCGCGAAGCTGCGGCACGTCCCGGCTGCCGAGCAGCACGAGTGGTGAGGCCGCACCCTCCACGAAGTCGGTGGTCGCGTCATCGTCCTCATCCGCGATCGCCTCGATCGACTCGTCCCCTCCGGCGCCCCGTACCCGCACGGCGAGGTCCTCCACGTCGTCGGCGACGATGTCGGCCTGGTCGAGCTGCCAGGACCGATAGATGAGGGCCAGGAGGAACGCGCTGACCGCGAAGGTGATGACGATCGCGGTGAGCGTCAGCGCCTGAGGCAGCGGATCCGAGAAGGCGTCCGGCGACCCGGATCCCGCGAACGGGGCGACCCCCGGAGTGCCCATCACGATCAGCAGCAGCAGGTTGGTCGCGTTCCCCAGCAGCAGGAATCCGATCAGCACGCGAGTGAGGCTGCGCTCGAGCATCGCGTAGACACCGCAGGCGAAGAGCACCGCCATGACCACGATCAGGACCCCCGAGACCGTCATCGCGCGGCTCCCGTCGCGCTCGCAGTCGCGCCCGCCGGCTCCGACCGCCGGTCGATCTCGGCTCCGAGGCTGCGCAGCACGTCGAGCACCAGCCCGATCACGACCAGGTAGACCCCGGCGTCGAAGATCGTGGACGTCACGAACTCCACATGCCCGAGAACCGGCAGGTCCGCCTCGAGGTAGGCGCTCGTCAGCGGCGGCGCTCCGAACAGCAACGGCACCACCGCACACCCGAGGGCGAGGATCATTCCGGCCCCGAGGAACCGACCCGCATCCGCCGGGACGGCCGCACCCAGTTCGTGCCGGCCGCCGGCGAGGTAGCGCATGACGAGGGCCATTCCCGCCACCAGCCCCGCCGCGAACCCCCCGCCGGGCAGGTTGTGCCCGGCGAAGAGCAGATACACGGAGATCACGATGACGGTGTGGAAGAGGATGCGGACCAGGATCTCCAGCAGGATCGAGCGATCCCGCGGGCGGATGCGCCGGCCTCCTACCAGCCACGCCCGCCGCCCGCTGACGCCCTCGCCCTGCGGCGCCAGCCCCTGCGCCGTCTCGACCAGCGGCCGGCGCGGCAGGCGCGGCAGCGCTCCGGTGAGGTCTGAGAGGGTGTCGATGCGGTCGGTGACGAACACGAGCGAGGCGACCCCGGTCGCCGCCAGCACCAGGACCGACAGCTCGCCCATCGTGTCCCAGCCCCGCAGATCGACCAGGGTGACGTTCACGACGTTGGCGCCGTGTCCAAGCTCGTACGCGAGGGCCGGGAACTCCGCCGAGATCGGTTCCGCCACGCGCGCTCCGGCCGCGACGACCGCCACCAGCGCCATCGTCAGACCCGACCCGACGGCGAGCACCGCCCGGCCGACCGGCGCCACCGAACCGTTCCGGGTCCCCATCCGTGCGGGAAGCCGCCGCAGCACCAGGGCGAACACGACGAGCGTCACGGTCTCGACCAGGATCTGCGTCAGCGCGAGGTCCGGCGCGCCGCTGGTCGCGAACAGCACCACCATTCCGAGGCCCGTTGCCGACACCAGCACCACGCCGGTGTACCGCTTGCGCGCGATCACGGCGACGATGCCGGCGATCACCATCACCGGCGCGACCGCGAGTTGCGCGGGCGACTGCCAGGCCGCCACGCGCGTCTCCCACGGCGCGCCGGTCACCAGGGCGGTGCCCTCGGCGGCGACCATCACCACGAACACCGTTCCGACGTAGATCGGCAGCGAGCCGCGCTGGGTCAGCACGGTCGTGGCGACCGAGATCCGCGCGACACCGCGCAGCGCGAGGTTGTACACATCGGGCGCGGTGAAGGGCAGCAGGCGCCGCCGCTCGGAAAGGCGAAACCGGTGAGCGAGCGCCGCGACGACCGCGCCCAGCGCGATGGCGAGCGCGCTCAACCCCAGTGCCGGCTCGAATCCGTGCCAGAGAGCCAGGTGTGCCGGGGCCCCCACCGTGGGTGCGGTGTCGGCGTAGCCGGCGAACGCGGCATCCAGCGCCGGTGCGGCGGGTCCCCCGGCGAGCGTGATCGCGGCCAGTATCAGCGGGGCGGCGAGGAACCCGATGGGCGGATCGGGCCAGGCCACCGGCCGCAAGCGGCTGCCCCCGGCATCCCGCTTGGTCCAGAACGCCCCCCACACGAACCGGATGCCGTACGCGGCCGTCAGGACCGAGCCGGCCACGACTCCGATCAGCGACACGATGCCCCACGGCGAACCATCCGTGAGCAGCGCGGTCAGCGCCGCCTCCTTCGCGACGTACCCGAGCGTGGGAGCGACGCCGATCATCGAGCCGACCGAGACGAAGGCCGCCGTCGCCAGCACCGGCGCCTGCCGGCCGATGCCGGACAGCCGGCGGATGTCGCGGGTGGACAGCTGCCGGTCGAGCACGCCCACGACGAGGAAGAGCGTCGACTTGAAGAGTGCGTGCGCCACCAGGAGCGCGAGGCCCGCCAGGGCGGCATCCCGGGTCCCGAATCCGAGCACCACGGCGAGCAGGCCCAGCTGACTGACGGTCCCGTAGGCGAGCAGGCGTTTGAGATCGTCCTCCCGCAGGGCCTGGAAACCCCCCATCAGCATCGTGATCACGCCCAGCGTCAGCACCAGCGGCCGCCACGCAGGAGAGTCCGAGAACACGGGCGCGAGGAGGGCGATGAGGAAGACCCCGGCCTTCACCATCGCGGCGGCGTGCAGGTAGGCGCTGACGGGGGTGGGCGCGGCCATCGCGCCGGGGAGCCAGAAGTGGAACGGGAAGATCGCCGATTTGCTCAGCGCCCCGACCAGCAGCAGCACGAGCGCGGCATCCATGACCACACCGGTGGGCGGGTCGGCGAGGATCGCCTGGATGCTGGAGGTGCCGGCCGCAGCGACGACGATCACGACGCCGATGAGCATCACCAGCCCGCCCAGGGTCGTCACGAGCAGCGCCTGGAGAGCTGCGCGACGACTCCCGCCCCGCCGGTGGTAGTGGCCGATCAGGAGGTAGGAGAGCACGCTCGTGACCTCCCAGAACATCACGAGCAGCACCAGGTCGTCGGTGAGCACGAGCCCGTACATGGCGCCCGCGAATCCGAGCAGCACCGCGCAGAACCGGCCCAGACCCTCGCCCGTTCCCGAGAAGTACCAGCGGCAGTAGAGGAGGACCAGCGCCCCGACACCGGTGACCACGAGCGCCATCACCCAGTTGAGTGTCGCGGCACGCAGGGAAAGTTCGATGCCCAGCGCGGGAATCCAGGACAGCGACTCTGCGGGGATCTGTCCGGCCATCACCTCCGGCCCCTGCGCCAGCGTGTAGCAGAACGCGGCCAAGGGGAGGAGCGCGGCGACCAGGAACGCTCGGACTCCCAGCAGTCGCACCGCTGCCGGCATCGCCAGCGGGACCACGACGAAGGCGGCGAGGAGGATCAGCACGGGCGCGCCCCGGGCGCCGCGGTGGTCGACCCGGGCACGAAGCGCGAGGCGAGCGTGACGGATCGGACAGGCCTTCCCGCCAGCATGGAGGTGAGCGCCGCGCCCGCGCGCTCGCCTTTCTCCGCCGCCGGCTGCGCCATCGTGGTGAGTGCGAGCGGCGCGATGCCGTCGGCCCGGATGCCGTCGAACCCGGTGACGCTGACGTCCTCCGGAACGCGCAGGCCGCTGTCCCGCGCGGCACGCACCACGCCGACCGCGAGCAGATCGCTCTGGGCGATCACCGCCGTCGGGCGGCGGACGGGCGAGGCGAACACCTCCCGGCCGGCCGCGTATCCCTCGTCGGCCAGGCTCGCGCGAGCGGAGTACACGCGGGCGTGCGGGAACACGTCCCGCACGCCCGCGAGCCGTTCGCCGGCGACATCGACCGTGACCTCCTCCCGGGCCGGGTCGGCCCACCCGGCCTCGCGGCCCTCCTCCAGTGGCAGGGTCAGGGTGACGACGTCGCGGTGTCCGAGTGTCCGCAGGTGTTCGGCGATCCGCGCCTGCGCGCGTCGATTGTCGAGCCGGATCCGCGGGACGGAACGGCCCGCATCCCCCTCGATCACCACGATCGGAACCCCGCGCGCCGCCACCGCCGGCAGCGTGCGGCGCAGTCGCGGACTGCATCCCAACAGGACCACGGCATCCACCGGTGCGTCCAGGAGCGACGGCCCGTCGGCGTGGTCCGGCACGAGCAGCAGCCCCGCTCCGTTCACTGCTTCGGCCAGTGCGTCGAGCATCACCGTCGTGACCGGATCGAGGAACGTCCGACCGAGGCGGCCGCCCGTCACCACCCCGACGATGCCGGATCGGCCCCGCCGCAATGACGCCGCTCTCGGGTCGGGGCCGGCGTATCGGAGCGACCGGGCCGCGGCGAGCACGCGGGACCGGGTCGGCTCGGCCACCGCCGCCTTGCCGCTGAACACCACCGACGCCGTGGATGTCGACACCCCCGCAGCGCGGGCGACGTCCGCGATCGTCGCCCGCCCCGTCATGAGCTCAGTCTATTCGGTCGATGTCGAATCGATTCGGCGTGTCGAATCGATTCGTTACGATCGGGGGGTGAGCGCGCCCGTGTCCTCGTCGCAACTGCGCCGCTGGCGACTGGCGGTGTTCGCCATCTTCCTGCTCAGCGGGCTGAGCATCGCCACGTGGGCGTCGCGCGTCCCGGCGATCAAGGCCGCGCTCGGCATCGACAACCTCCAGGTGGGCACCCTCCTGCTGATCGGCGGAGTGGCCTCGATGATCGGCCTGTCGCTCAGTTCGCTGACGCTGGCGCGATTCGGCGCCCGACGGGGCATGTTCGCCGCGATGATCGTGTTCGCCGCGGGCCTCGTCGTCATCGGCGTAGGAGCGGACGTCGCGGCATCCCCCACTGTGGTCGCGCTGGGACTGGTGCTCTGGGGATTCGGCAACGGATCCGTGGACGTCATGATGAACGTTGAGGGCGCCGTCATCGAAACGCACGGACACGCCACGATCCTCCCGCTCTTCCATGCATTCTTCAGCTTCGGCACGGTGATCGGCGCGGGGCTCGGCGTCGTGCTCATCGCGCTGGGTGCGGATGTGCTCACCCATCTGGGGATCGTGGCAAGCGCGGTGGTGATCGCCGCGGTGATCAGCGCGGCGAACGTGCCGGCCCGGCGTGAGGCGGGGGACGCCGACGCGGAGGCGGCGCCGGGAACATGGCGGACCCGGCTCGCCGTGGCCTTCTCCGCCTGGCGCGAGCCGCGCACCTACGCACTGGGGGTAGTGATGCTGGGCATGTCCTTCGCCGAGGGCGGAGCCAACGACTGGCTCGCGCTCGGCGTCGTGGAGGGGCACGGCGCTCCGCAGGGCCTGGGAGCCCTGGGGCTGGCGGTGTTCTCGATCAGCATGACCGCCGTCCGCGTGTTCGGCGGCCCGCTCGTGGACCGCTTCGGGCGGGTTCGGGTGCTGCGGGTGCTGTCGGCAGCCGCGGCGGCAGGGCTGCTCCTGTTCATCGTGGCTTCCTCGTTGCCGTGGGTGTTCGTGGGGGCGGCGCTGTGGGGCGTGGGGACCTCCCTCGGCTTCCCGCTCGGGATGTCCGCGGCGGCGGATGACCCGGAGCGCGCCGCGGCCCGTGTGAGCGCGGCCAGCACGATCGGCTACATCGCCTTCCTCGCCGGGCCTCCCGTGCTGGGCCTGATCAGCGAGCGGATCGGACTTCTCAACACGCTGTACGTCCTGGTGGTCCTGGTCGCGGCATCGGGCCTCGCCTCGTCCGCGGCCAGGCCCCTGCCGGGCGCGGCGGTGGGTGCGGGACGGAGTCGGCGCGAAGCCGAGGATTAGGTTCGTCCGGCTCGCGCGGGACGGAGGTGGACGGTCATGGAGAACTCCGCCGGTGCGTCAGCGGAAGCGGCATAGGCGTGAGTCTCCGCGGCGCTGAAGGCGGCGGCGCCCCCGGCGGGGACTTCGACGGTCGCGGCGCCGACCGTGAGCAGGAGCGTTCCGCTGAATACGGTGACGGACTCGGTGATCCCCTCCGGGTGCGCGTGGCTCTTGTAGACGACGCCGGGGGCGAGCCGCCAGCTCCACACCTCTGCCGGGGCGGGTGGGCTCGTCGTGAGCAGCAGGCGGGCGGAACTGCCGTGCTCGTCCCGCCACAGCGGTACGCCCTCGCCGCCGTTCACCACCCGCACCGGCTCCGCCGGGCTCGGCTCGATGAGATCCGAGACCGACAGAGCCAATGCGTCGGCGGCACCGGCGAGAGTCGCCAGGGTGGGATTGCCCGTCCCGGCCTCGAGAGTCGCGATGGCGGCCTTGCTCACGCCGGCCGCGGTGGCGAGCTGGGCGAGGCTGAGGCCGAGTCGTTGCCGGGCCGCCCGGACCGCCGCGCCGACAACCGCGGGGTCCGGTCCTCGTCCCATGGCCACACTTCCAGTGTAGCGTCGGTAAAACAGCCAGGCCGCTGATAAAATGACCGCTCGTGTGGTCGGTTCCCGTCGCGCTCCTCAGTTCCATCCTCTACGGGGTCGGCGACTTCCTCGGCGGGGCGACGAGCAAGCGCCTGCATGTCCTCCAGGTCGTCGCCGTATCCGCCCCGGCGAGCCTTCTCATCGAGATCGTGCTCATCCCGGTCTTCGGCGCGGCCTGGTCTCCGGGCGCGCTCCTCTGGGGCGGGCTGTCCGGGGTGTGTTCGGCGGCGGCGTTCACCATGCTCTATCTCGCGCTCGCCCGGGGCCCTATGAGCATCCTGTCCCCGGTCACCGCGGTGGTCTCCGCGATCATCCCGGTCGCCGTCGGCTTCCTCCTCGCGGCGACTTTCCCGGGCTGGTCGAAGATCCTGGGCCTTGCCGTATCGGTGCCGGCCGTCGTGCTGCTCTCGCTCGGATCGTCATCCGGCCCGCGCGTCCGACCCGGGATCTCGTCCGTGGTGATCGCCGTCGCGGCCGGAACGGCCATCGGCGCCCAGCTGGTCTTCCTCCACGCCGCGCCGCCCGACTCCGGGGTGGCCCCACTCATCGTCGGCCGCACCGTCGCCTCGCTCATCCTCGGCATCGCCGCCGCAGCCGCGCTCCCGCGATACCGGCCCGGACGCCCCTCCTGGCGCCTCATCGCCGTGGCCGCGACCGCAGGGATGCTCGACTCCCTCGCCAACCTCGCCTTCGTCATCTCCTCCCGACTCGGCGAGCTCGCCGTCAGCGGAATGATCGTCGCCCTCTACCCGGCCACCACCGTGCTCCTGGCGCGCATCGTCTTCCGCGAGCGCATCGGGCGGCGGGGCGTGCTGGGACTGGTGCTGTCGCTGATCGGTGTCGCGCTGCTCGCCCTGTGAACCGGTCCCCCCTGCGAAACTGGGGCCATGCGTCTGGTCATAGCGCGCTGCTCCGTGGATTACAGCGGACGGCTCTCGGCGCACCTGCCGCTTGCGAGCAGGCTTCTGGTCCTCAAGACCGACGGCAGCGTGCTGATCCACTCCGACGGAGGGTCGTACAAGCCGCTGAACTGGATGAGCCCGCCCTGCCGGTTCGAGGTGGTGCCTCCGGAGGAGGAGGACCGCGCGGCCGGAGTGGTCCACTCATGGCGCGTCACGCACGCACGCACGGGTGACGCCCTGCTCGTGCGCATCCACGAGATCCTCCACGATTCGACGCACGAGCTGGGGGTCGATCCCGGGCTCGTCAAGGACGGAGTCGAGGCGGACCTCCAGCGGATGCTGGCCGCGCAGGTGGAGCGGATCGGGGAGGGGCTGGCGCTCGTGCGCCGCGAGTATCCCACCGCGATCGGGCCGGTGGACCTGCTGCTGCGCGAGGACACGGACGACCTCGACGCGGCGCGGCCGCGACGTCACGTCGCGGTCGAGGTCAAACGCCGAGCCGGGATCGACGCGGTCGAGCAGCTGACGCGCTACCTGCAGCTGCTCAACCGCGACCCGCTGCTCGGAACGGTCCGCGGAGTGCTCGCCGCGCAGGCGTTCGCTCCGCAGGCGAGGGTGCTGGCGGTCGACCGAGGCATCGACTGCGTGGTGCTCGACTACGACGCGATGCGCGGCGCGCCGACCGGCGCCCCCACCCTGTTCTGAGCCCGCATCGGCGGCCCGCTACCGTGGGGACATGGCCGATCCCACCTCGTATTCCTGCGTGCTGTGGGACGTGGACGGCACGCTGGTGGACGCGTCGGAGGGCGTGCTCCGGCGGTTGCGGCTGACCCTGGAGCACGTCGGGCGCCCCGTGCCGGCCGCCGACCGGCTGCGGCACTGGATCGGACCGCCGCTATACGACTCGTTCCGCGACCTCGGCGGACTGGATCCCGAGGCGGCAGCGGCGGCGGTGTCGTACTACCGGGCGCTCGGCAAGGCCGACGGCTTCACCAGCGGCGTCGTCCTGTATCCGGGGGTGGCCGAGATCGTCGCCGACGCGGACGCCGCGGGCCTGGCGCAGGCGACGGCCAGTTCGAAGCCGGAGATGCAGGTCGCGGCCCTGATGGAGCACTTCGGCCTGGCCCCGCATCTGACCGCCATCGTGGGATCCACCCCCGACGAGCACACCCTGGCGGCCAAGGCCGACATCGTCGCGGAGGCCCTGCGTCGCCTCGGCGAGGCCGGCGCCGATGTGTCCCGACCGGTCCTGGTGGGCGACCGGGTGCACGACGTGGTCGGCGGCCGCGCGTGCGGCGTCCCGGTGATCTTCGTCGAGTGGGGCTTCGCCGAGTCGGGAGAGTCGACGGGCGCGGTGGCCGTGGCGTCGGATGCCGAGGCGCTGCGGGCGCTGCTGCTGCATCCCCATTCGACGCCCGGGCCGAGCGACAGCTCGAAGCCCGGGCGTCGACGGATCCCCCCGGATACGTCACGCGCTGCGTGACGCTCGCCACTCTACTGCCCCGGCGGCGTGTCGGGGAATGTCCGGACGGCCGACCGTGGTCTGGTGGCCATAGGGTTCTGTCAGCAGGCCCGCATACACTGAGGTCGGCATGGCGAACAACCCGAATCCCGCCAGGTCGCGACGCACCCGAGCGGTGCTGGCCGATGAGGTATTCCGCAGCATCGGAGCAGCCATCCGCGACGGTCGCCTGCAACCCGGAGAGCCGCTGCGCGACGCGGAACTGGCCGAGCAACTCGGCGTCTCGCGCACGCCCGTGCGCGAGGCCCTGCAACGCCTGAGCCGCATCGGCCTGGTGGAGATCGTCGCGAACCGCTACACCCGCGTGACCCGCACCACGCTCGAGCAGCGCGAGGACACCCGCACGTTCGCGATCTTCTCGGCGGTCGCGGCACTGCGGGTCGCGGCGCTGCGCGCCACCGATGAGGAGCTGGATCGGGCACTGTTCCTGCTGGACGAGATGGGCGCCGCCAGCGAGACCGGCGACGAGCGGAGATTCGTGGCGGCGAGCGCACGGCTGTACGGCACTCTCATCCTGCTGACCCACAACGACGTCTTCGTCCGGGTGATGCGGGAGACGTCGCTGACCTTCCAGCGCGACCTGCAGAACTGGTCGCCGTTCGTGCTCGAGCCGGAACTACGGGTTCAGACGTATCGGATGCTGCGAGCCGCCCTCGCCGCACGTGACGGGGCCGGGGCCGAACGAGTCTTTCGCGGGGCTCTCGGGATCGACTGACGTCGACGCACACCCGGGGCTGCCCATTGTCGGAACACGGGGTGGGCGAAGGAGCGCGTTCAGGTCGCCGGCGACGATCAATCGGCTGTCCGGGGTGTCCCGCACCCATGTCGTCGGCTCGGTGATGGCGTCGTGCCGGGTATCGGCCTGCCACACCGGCGGGGGTGGATGCACGCCCGCCACGCGCACCTCACGGCCTCGCGCCCGCCGACACCGGGACCACGCCGGTACGGCGAGCCGCCTGTGGTGCGCGAGGGGGGAGTTGAACCCCCACGCCCTTTCGGGCACTGGCACCTGAAGCCAGCGCGTCTGCCTATTCCGCCACTCGCGCGCGTCGCCGCATCCCTGCGGCGAGCGACCCGCCGAGAATACCACGACCGCCGCGGCAGCCGGTCGGAGCCGCGTGCGACCGGACCTTCCCGGCCGCGCCCAGTCGGGGCAACTACGATGGTGCCACCCTTCCGCCGGACCGAGGAGCAGAGTGGGACTGCTGGACAGCTTCGAGCGTGGTCTCGAGCGCGCCGTCAACGGCGCGTTCGCAAAGACGTTCCGGAGCGGCGTGCAGCCGGTCGAGATCGCCTCCGCGCTGCGGAGCGAACTGGACGCGAACGCCGCGGTGGTCTCGCGCGACCGCATCCTTGTCCCCAATCTCCTGACGGTCTCGCTGTCTCGCTCGGATCTGGAACGGATGCAGCGCCTCGGCCCGGCCCTGCTCGACGAACTGCACGGGATCATCACCCGACACGCCCGGTCACAGGGATACTCCTTCCCCGGCCCGGTGCGCATCGACCTCGCCCTGGGCGATCGGCTGACCACCGGTCAGGTGCGCACCCACAGCCGGACCTCGGCAGCCGAGGTGTCGTGGCGGGGCGTGCTCGAGATCGCGGGTGCCCGACATCCGCTCGTGGCCTCGCGCACGGTCATCGGCCGCGGCACGGATGCCGACGTCACGATCGCCGACACCGGCGCGAGCCGGCGCCACGCGGAGATCCTGTGGGACGGGCAGCACGCGATGGTGCGGGATCTCGGCTCCACCAACGGGACTCTCCTGGACGGGCGGGCCGTGCGCGAATCGGCGCTGGCGCCCGACTCCACGATCCGGATCGGACGCACCGACATCGTGTTCCGGGTGGTCGCCGAGGCCGCTGCGGCTCCCGACGCGACGCAGGCGTTCTCGCTGCGGGACGCGGAGCGGTTCGGGGACCCGTCCTGGTGAGCGAGCTGACGCTCCTGCTGCTGCAGATCGGGTTCCTGGTCCTGCTGTGGTTCTTCGTCTTCGCTGTGGTGTACTCGCTGCGCGCCGACGTGTTCGGAGTCCGCCCCCGCCGGATGCCGGAGCCTGCCGCGGCATCCACGACGGCGCCGGCTCCCTCCGTGACCGCCGACCCCACCGCGCCGGCCGCCGCCCCGCCCCGACCCGGCCGCTCGCGGGGCCGCGCGACCACCTCGTCCGCGCGCCGGATCGTCATCACGAGCGGCCCGAAGGCAGGGCTGGAGGTGCCGCTCGGATCGGAGCCGCTCACGATCGGGCGCTCCAGCGAGTCAGGGCTCGTGATCCGGGACGACTACACCTCCAGCCACCACGCCCGCCTGATGCCGTGGGGCGATCAGTGGATGCTGCAGGACCTCGATTCCACCAACGGCACGTGGCTGGACGGTCAGCGGGTCACCGCTCCGGTGCCGCTGAACCTCGGAGCGGCGATCAAGGTCGGTGCGACCACGTTCGAGCTGCGGGACTGAGGCGCGGTGTTCCAGGGCTCCAGCGCCGCGGTGTCGCACACCGGGAGGGTTCGCGCGAACAACCAGGACTCCGGGTTCGCCGGTTCCAACTTGTTCGTGGTCGCCGACGGGATGGGCGGGCACGCCGGCGGAGACGTCGCCTCGAGCCTCGCCATCGGACGCATCTCGGCCCTGGATCACTCGTTCGACAGCGCCGCGGACGCGGAGCAGGCGCTGCGCCAGGCGCTGACGGACACCGCCGCCGACATCATCGAGGCGGTAGCGACGCGGCCGGAGCTGGCCGGCATGGGCACCACCGTCAGCGCGATCCTCATGGTCGACGACTACGCCGCGATCGCCCACATCGGCGACTCCCGCATCTATCTGTTCCGCGAGGGAGACCTCACCCAGATCACCACCGATCACACGTTCGTGCAGCGCCTGGTCGATTCCGGCCGGATCACGCCCGAGGAAGCCCGCTACCACCCTCGCCGCTCGGTGCTGATGCGGGTGCTGGGCGACATGGACGCGCACCCCGAGATCGACTCGTTCGTGATGCCCACCCGCGCCGGGGACCGGTGGCTGCTGTGCTCCGACGGCCTGTGCGGGGTGGTGGAGGATGCGCACACCGCCAAGGTGCTCGCGGCGGGGCACGCCCCCGGCCGCACCGCGGACCAGCTGCTGAAGCTCACCCTCGACGCCGGGGCGCCGGACAACGTCACGGTCGTGATCGTGGACGTCGGCGGCGCCCACCCGGTGTTCTCGGGCACCCCGACCATCGTCGGATCCGCCTCCACCCCCAGCGGCGTGGCGGTTCCCGCCGTCCGCTCCGGCCGCTCCTCGTGGCTCCACCCCGCCCGGCAGGCGGCGAACGAGCCGACGCACTTCGAGCCGGCGCCGCAATTCCTCGAGGAGCTCATCGAGGAGGACCGCCGGCGCTCCCGCCGACGCCGCGTCGCCTGGGCGGCCGCGGCGGCGGTGCTGCTCGCGGCCCTCGTGGCGGGACTGGTCGCCGGGTACGCGTGGACGCAGACGCGGTACTTCATCGGAGCCGACGAGGACACGGTGGTGATCTACCGCGGCGTGCAGCAGAATCTCGGACCGATCGCATTGTCCAGCGCGTACGAGGACACCGGCATCCGGCTGGTCGACCTCAGTCCCTTCGACCGTGCCACGGTCGAGGGCACCATCTCCGCACGCTCGCTGGTGGACGCGCAGCAGATCGCGGCCCGCCTGGGCGAAGGGAGTCAGAGCCCGTGACCGGCACCCGTCCCGACGCGGTCGGCAGCGACACCACGGTGATGCGGGCGCTGCGGCGCATCCGCGAGCCGCAGCGCCAGCGCAACCGTGAGCTGCGACTGCTCCTGTTCGCCCTGCTCGTGGTGGGCGCGGCGATCGCACTGGTGCAGTGGGGCGCCCTCGGCGCCGTCGACGCCGGGTTCCTCGCCTACGCGGGCGTCATCGCGGCCCTCGCCCTGGCGCTCCATGTGGTGCTGCGGTTCGTCGCCCCCGACGCGGACCCGCTCCTGCTGCCACTGGGTACGATCCTCACCGGCCTCGGGTTGGCGATGATCTACCGGATCGATCTGGAGGATCAGGCACAGGGATGGGATGCGGCTTCCACCCGGCAACTGGCCTGGGCCGCGATCGCGGTAGCGGCGGCGATCGCGGTGGTGGTGGTGCTGCGCAACTACCGGGTGCTGTTCCGATACACGTACGTCGCGGGATTCACCGGGATCGCGTTGCTGCTGCTGCCGCTCGTGCCGGGCCTGGGCACCGACGCCAACGCGGACGTATGGGTCTCTTTCGGCTTCTTCTCCTTCCAGCCCGGTGAACTCGCCAAGATCGCCCTCGCGGTGTTCTTCGCCGGCTACCTCGTGCGCACCCGGGAGAGCCTCACGTCGGTGGGCACGCGTTTCCTCGGGATCACCTGGCCACGCGCGCGCGAACTCGGACCGATCCTCGTGGTCTGGGCGGTGTCGCTGGGGATCATCGTGCTGCAGGGGGACCTGGGGACGGGCCTGCTGATCTTCGGCATGTTCGTCGCGACGCTGTACGTGGCCACGGGCAAGACGAGCTGGGTGGTCCTGGGGCTCGTGCTGGCGGCCGCCGGCGCGGCGCTGGCCACGCGCGTGCTGCCCTACGTCGGCCTCCGATTCGCCAACTGGCTGGACCCGTTCGACCCCGAGCTGGTCAACGACTCCAGCTATCAGCTCGTGCAGGGCATCTTCGGGCTCGCGCAAGGGGGTCTGATCGGCACCGGACTCGGACAGGGAAGGCCGGGACTCACACCGCTGGCGCAGAGCGACTACATCGTTCCGAGTCTGGGTGAGGAACTCGGGCTGGTCGGTGTCTTCGCGATCCTGTGCCTGTACCTGGTGCTCGTCAGCCGGGGCCTGCGGGTCGGGGTGGCCGGTCAGGACGACTTCGGAAAGCTCCTGGCCACTGCACTGTCGTTCACGATCGCCCTGCAGGTGTTCATCATGGTCGGGGGAGTGACCCGAGTGATCCCGCTGACCGGACTGACCACACCTTTCCTGGCCGCCGGCGGATCCTCCCTCGTCGCGAACTGGATCATCGTCGCACTGCTGCTGCGCATCTCCGACGCGGTGCGCAACCAGCCCAGGGCGGTGATCGGCTGATGACGCGGCAGCTGCGACGGCTCGGAATCGTCATACTCGTCATGTTCCTGGCGCTGTTCGCCTCCACCAGCTGGATCCAGGTCATCCAGGCGGACTCGCTGGCGGAGAACCCGGAGAACCGCCGGGCCCTCTACGACGCGTTCGAGGTGCAGCGCGGCGCGATCATCGCCAGCGGCGCCGCGGTCGCCTCATCGGTGCCCTCCGAGGACGTGTACAGCTGGCAGCGGGTGTATCCGGACGCGCCGATGTGGGCACCGGTGACGGGCTACATCAACGTGGCCCTGGGCTCGGCGACCGGCATCGAGCAGGCCATGAATCCGGAGCTGTCCGGCACCGGAGGGTCCCAGTTCCTCTCCCGTGTGGAACGGATCTTCACCGGCCAGCCGCCGCAGGGCTCGAATGTGGTGCTGTCCCTGGACGCGGGGGTGCAGCGTGCCGCATTCGACGCTCTCGGGGACAAGCAGGGCGCGGTCGTGGCGATCGAACCGGCCACGGGACGGATCCTGGCGATGGCGAGCAGCCCCGGGTACGACACCAACCTCCTGGCCTCCCACGACACCCAGGCCGTGGATGCGGCCTACGGCGCGCTCGAGAGCGACCCGCGCCATCCGCTGTACAACCGGGGGATCGGAGGCGACCTGAACCCGCCGGGGTCGACCTTCAAGCTGGTCGTCGCGTCGGCGGCGCTCGCCTCGGGCGCGTACACGCCGCAATCCACCCTTCCCAATCCCGCGATCTACGCCCTGCCGCAGTCCACCGCCACCGTGCGCAACGCGGGCGGAGGCACATGCGGCGGTGGCGACACGGTCACGATCGCCGACGCCCTGCGGCTGAGCTGCAACATCCCGATGGCCGAGCTCGCGGTGCAGCTGGGCGACGACACCATCCGGCAGGAGGCGGAGAAGTACGGTTTCAACACCTCGTTCACGATGCCGCTGGTCTCCACCCCGTCCAGCTACCCGCGGGCGCTCGACGATCCTCAGACCGCCCTGACCGGTTTCGGTCAGGGTCAGGTGACCGCGACTCCGCTGCAGATGGCGATGGTCTCCGCCGGCATCGCGAACGGGGGATCCGTGATGAATCCGCGCATGGTCGACCAGGTGCTCGGCGCGGACCTGTCGGTGCAGCAGACATTCGCGGACAGCGAGTTCCAGCGGGCGCTGCCGCAGGAGCTCGCCGCCCAGATGACGGCGATGATGGTCGCCAATGTCCAGGACGGCGCGGCCTCCAATGCAAGAATGGACGGGGTCGAGGTGGCCGGCAAGACCGGTACCGCCGAGAACGGCGATGACACGCCGTTCACGCTGTGGTTCACCGGCTTCGCCCCCGCCGTCGATCCTCAGGTGGCGGTCGCGGTCGTGATCGAGGACGGCGGAGGACAGGGTCAGTCGGGCAGCGGCAACACTCTCGCAGCGCCCATCGCAAAGAAGGTCATGGAGGCGGTGCTGAGCAGATGAGACCGACGCAGGGTGCGACCTTCGGTGGACGGTACGAGTTGGAGTCGCGGATCGCGGTCGGCGGCATGGGCGAGGTGTGGGAGGCCAACGACCACGTCATCGGCCGGACGGTGGCCATCAAGATCCTCAAAGACGAGTACATGGGCGATCCCGGGTTCCTCGAGCGCTTCCGCGCGGAGGCCCGGCACGCGGCACTGGTCAACCATGAGGGCATCGCGAGCGTGTTCGACTACGGGGAGGAGAACGGCTCCGCGTTCCTCGTGATGGAGCTGGTCCCGGGCGAGGCGCTCTCCACCGTCCTCGAGCGCGACGGATCCCTCTCGGCCGATCGGACACTGGACATCGTCGCGCAGACCGCGGCCGCGTTGCAGGCCGCCCACGCGGCGGGACTGGTGCACCGGGACATCAAGCCGGGGAACCTGCTCATCACCCCCGACGGCCGGGTCAAGATCACGGACTTCGGCATCGCGCGGATCGCCGACCAGGTTCCGCTCACCGCCACCGGCCAGGTCATGGGGACGGTGCAGTACCTGTCGCCGGAGCAGGCCTCGGGTCATCCCGCCTCGCCGGCAACCGACATCTACTCCCTGGGCATCGTGGCCTACGAGTGCCTCGCCGGCCGCAGGCCGTTCACCGGGGAATCCCAGGTGGCCATCGCGATGGCCCAGATCAACGAGCAGCCGCCGGCACTGCCCGAGACCGTCGCGGCCCCTGTGCGCAATCTCGTGCTGGCCATGATTGCCAAGAAGCCCGAGGATCGGCCGGCGTCCGCGGCCGCCGTCTCCCGTGCGGCGAACGCGCTGCGCCGGGGCGATGTGGCCGCCGCGGCAGCCGCGGTGCCGGCGGTGGCCGCCGGCGCGGTCGACGAGATGACCCAGCTGCTCGGCACCGCCGAGCCCACCACCGCGACCCACGTGCTGCCGTCCGCCGCGCCGGGCGCCGCCGCACCCGGCCGCAAGCGCAGCCCGTGGACCTGGCCACTGGTCGCGCTGATCGCCCTGCTGCTGCTCGTACTGGGCGGCACCATCTGGGCGCTCGTGGGACGCCCCGCCGCCGCCCCCGTCGAGACGACCACCTCCGCGGCATCCCCCACCCCCACCCCCACCCCCAGCAGCGCGGCGCCCGCACCCAGCCCCACCTCGGTCGACGTCAGCGCGCTGGCCCTGACGGGGCGCACCTGCGACGACGCGCGAGCGATCGCGGCCCAGGCCGGGCTCACCGATGTCAGTTGCCAGACCGGCAACGCGGCCGCCTCCGCCGACCAGGTCGGGCTCGTGTACCAGGTCCAGCCGGAGGGCAATGTGCCCTTCGGCCAGCCGGTCACCCTCACGGTCTACGGCGATCAGACGCCGATCCCCGCGCCGACGGCGGCGCCGACCATCGAGATCGCCGGCGCGCCGGTGACCACGGTGGAGGCCGGGTCGACGGTTCAGGTGAACTGGACCGGCTTCCAATGCCCGTCGGGAACCGGGTCCGTCGTCAGTTACAACCTCACCGCGGTCAACGGCATCTTCACATCGACGGGCCAGTCGCAGGCGAAGGCGGGACCCAATGAGCGGCCGGTCTCGCTGCAGGTGGGCGCGAACACGACGCAGGCTCTCCTAGTCAGCTACACGGTCACCTGTTCGGGGAGCGGCAACGGCACCACTCGCGACTCCGGATCGTCGCCACAGGCCCAGGCGACCGTGCTGCCGGCTCCCCCGCCGCCCGGCGGAGAGTGATCAGCGCTTCCCCAGGGGGGCGGTGCACGGTCCGATAGGCTGGCTGGCGTTGCATCCAAGGAGACGTCGTGACGAGTGAGCCGCGCCTGCTCGCGGGCCGTTACCGCCTCGACGAACTCATCGGCCGCGGCGGCATGGCGAGCGTCTACCGCGGCTACGACACGACCCTCGACCGCGTGGTGGCGCTGAAGATCCTGCGCCGCGAACTGGCGGATGACTCCGTGTTCCGCACCCGGTTCCGCCAGGAGGCGCAATCCGCCTCCCGCATGGCCCACCCCGCCGTGGTCCGGGTCTATGACGCCGGCGAGGACACCGTCGTCGGGGCAGACGGCGAGTCGCGCCCCGAGCCGTTCATCGTGATGGAACTCGTGCACGGTCGCACGCTGCAGGCGATCCTGGCCGCCGGCCCCCTCGCTCCCGACGAGGCGGTGCGGTACGTCGACGGCATCCTCGAAGCGCTGCAGTACTCCCACCGGGCCGGTGTCGTGCACCGCGACATCAAGCCCGGCAACGTGATGGTCACCGACTCCGGGCGCGTCAAGGTCATGGACTTCGGCATCGCTCGCGCGGCATCGGACTCCTCGTCCACGGTGGCCGAGACCAGCGCCATTCTCGGCACCGCAGCGTACTTCTCCCCCGAGCAGGCCAAGGGCGAACCGGTCGACGCCCGCGCGGACCTGTATTCCACCGGCGTGGTGCTCTACGAGCTCCTCACCGGACGGCCCCCGTTCCGGGGCGACAGTCCGGTCGCCGTCGCGTACCAGCATGTGAGCGAGACCCCGGTCCCGCCGAGCGAGCTCGTCCCGGATGTTCCGCCGGCACTGGACGCGGTGGTCCTCCGGGCTCTCGCGAAGGATCCCTATCAGCGTTTCCAGGATGCGGCGTCCTTCCGGGGCGCGCTGCGCGAGGCGCTGACGGGCCGGGCTCCCACGGCGCGCGAGCTGCGGGAGCTGAGCAGCGATCTCTACGGTCCCTCTCCCCGCCAGGCGGCGGAGACGGCGCGTTCGCTGCGCCAGCTCGCCACCGACACCACCATGAGACGCACCCAGTCCGGCCCCCCGGTCGCATGGATCTGGGCCGGTGTGGCGGTGCTGGCCGTCCTGCTGGGATCGGTCCTCTTCTGGGTGGTGACGATGCAGCCGCGCGAGCCGGTCCCGCACTCCTCCCGGATCGTTCCGGACGTGGTGACGATGAGCTACGACCGCGCAGAGAGCGTCATCACCGACGCGGACCTCCTCGCCGTTCGTCGGGATGTGTCCGACGTCACCGTCCCCGCCGGGAGCGTGGTGCGCACGGATCCTCCGGCCGGCACCTCGGTCGCGCCCGGAGTCACGGTCACGATCTACGTATCGACCGGGGTGCGGACCGTCCCGATGCCGACGGTCGCCGGTCTCCCGGAGCAGGGCGCCCGGGACGCGCTCACGGCCGCCGGCCTTCGTGTCGGCACCATCACCCCCCGGAACGATCCCGATCTGGCCGCGGGCACCGTCATCGCCGCCGCCACCGCATCGGGTCCCGTACCGGAGGGGGAGCCGATCGCCGTGGGTTCCACCGTCGACCTGACCGTGGCCAGCGGCAAGGTCGTGCTCGACGACCTCAGCGGGTATACGGTCTCCCGGGCCACGGCGGACCTGGAGGCCCTGGGTCTGCGCGCGACGACGCAGGAGAACCCCGCCTGCACCGCCACCCAGCCGCCGACGGTGACCGTGATGTCCGTCGCTCCCGGCGAGGTGCCCATTCACTCGGAGGTCGTGCTCACCTACTGCTCGGGGCCGTGACCGTGCCGCTGCGCGGCGAGAGTCCGACCGCGCGCTCGATCGCGTCGACCGAGCCGGTCGAGCGCAGCCAGTTGGCCAGCAGGAGGTAGCCGCCCTCGGTGAGGATGCTCTCGGGGTGGAACTGCACACCGACCAGTGGCACGCTCTCGTGCTCGAGCGCCATCACCGTCCCGTCGGCTGTGCGAGCGGTGACCCGCAGCGCGGCCGGAAGCGCCGCTTCGTGCACGACGAGCGAGTGGTACCGGGCCGCCGGGAACCCCGGCGGCAGTCCGCGGAACAGGCCTTGGCCGTCGTGCTCGATCGGAGAGGTCACGCCGTGACACTGCTCCCTCGCGCGCACCACGGCTCCTCCCAGAGCGACCGCGATCGCCTGATGACCGAGGCACACCCCGAGCAGCGGCGTGCGAGTGCGCATCGCGGCGCGGACCAATGCCAGCGCGACCGGCGCGGACTCCGGTCGTCCCGGCCCGGGCGAGACCACCACCGCCGCGTGGCGCGCGATTTCCTCGCCGACCTCGTCGGGGTCGATCGACGCCGCCGCGCTCACCGTCACGCACGCGCCGAGGTCGGCGAGGTATCCCGCCAGGGTGTGCACGAAGCTGTCCTGGTTGTCGACCACCAGCACTCCCGGCGCGTCGGCGAGCGTCACTGAACGGTGACCTCCTCGGTGCCGACGAGCGCGCTGATCCACGGGAACGCGAAGAAGAACAGCGCGTAGAGGACCGCGGCGGCCGCGGCGGCCAGGATCACCACGCGCACCCACCAGGGCCCGGGGAGGATCCGCCAGAGCGCTGCGTACATCAGGCGGCTCCCGCCGTGACCGACAGCGGCGGGCCCGACGTCCGCGGCGTGAAGGACTCGAACACGCTGTAGGAGATGATCCGCTCCGCGGAACCGTCGATGGGGCTGCAACTCGTCATGGTCAGGTACCTCCCTTCGGGCTGGGACCCGTTCTGGCGCGGCACAGGAAGCAGCACGTCGACGGCGGTGGGGGGCACGTACTCCACCGAGCGGAATCGATAGGTGTACCAGCCGTCGGGCGTCTCGATCACCACCGCATCCCCCACGCGGAGGTCGGCGATGAGGTGGAACGGTGCGCCGTTCCCGCCGCGGTGGCCGGCCAGAGCGACGTTGCCGACATCGCCGGGCATCGGGGTGCCCGGGTAATGGCCGATCCCGATCGGGTCGAGGGTGCGCGCGCGGCTGACCCCCCCGGCGATCGGCACCTGATAGTCCGCGCCGAAGCGCGGCACCCGCATGAGCGCGAAGATCTCCCCGTCGCCCGCTTCCGGCGGGACGACCGGATCGGCGGTGGCCGGGGCCGGGGGCGCGACGGACTCGGTAGCGGTCGGGGTGGGCGCGGGCGTCGCACCGGCATCCGACGCCCACTCCTCGGAGATCGACTCCGCCACCGCTCGCTGCTGCGATCCAATGATCACGTCGCCGAGCCACAGTTGCCAGACCACGTACAGCACAGCGACCACGCCGATGGTGATGAGCACCTCGCCCAGAACGCCCAGGGCGCTCGCGCGGCGCCGCGGGCGTGCGCGCAGCTCCCGACGCGTGGCGGGGGCGGGGGCGGAGGTCACAGGCCGCAGTCTAACGAGCGCGACCGGGCGGATCCCGATGGGTTCGCGGCCGGCGCGGATGGTTAGGATGGTGCCATGGCTGGTGCGGAGGACGGCGAGCGGCCGACGGATCGCGCAGCGGGTGAGCCGGCCCCGAATCCGGTGTGGTTCAAGCCGATCATGATCGGCTTGATGCTCGTCGGTCTCGCCTGGGTGCTCGTGTTCTACCTCAGCGGCAGCGTGCTGCCGATCCCGGGCGTGGGAGCCTGGAACCTGGTCATCGGCTTCGGGATCGCTTTCCTCGGCTTCCTCATGACGACCCGGTGGCGCTGACCGCCGTCGCACCCCGCACGGACGCGGGAATGACAGCGTTGTGATTCTCCCCAGGTGGGGATGAACCTGTGGATAGACTCCCGGCTCAGCCGTACAGGAGCGGCGGAAGAAGCAGAAGCAGAGCCAGCCCCGCGCAGAGAGCCACGGTGAGCCCGATCATCCGCGGCCGACGATCCGGGCTGCGGGAACCGATCAGGATCAGCGCCATCAGCAGACCGGCCACGAGCCCGCCCACGTGCGCCTGCCAGGAGATCCCGAGGGACGGGATGAAACCGATGACCAGGTTCACGGCGAGCACCACCAGGATGCCGGTGATCTCCGCTCCCAGGTGGCGTCCGATCACGAGCAGTGCCCCGAACAACCCGAAGACCGCCCCGGATGCCCCCATCACGAACGTGCCGGGGGCCAGCACCGCGACCGCCACGGAGGCGCCGAAGGCGCTGACCAGGTACAGCGTCAGCATCCGCCACCGGCCGATGAGCGGTTCCAGGATGCGCCCGATCAGCCACAGGCTGAGCAGGTTCAGCGCGATGTGCCAGAAAGACGTGTGGACGAACGCGTCGGTCAGGAGCCGCCAGGGCTGGAACTGCCCGGACCAGTCCGGGTACAGCAGCGGCGGGAACAGTCCGAGTGCGCCTTCAACGATCCGGCCGGGGATCAGCAGCTGCAGCAGGTATACCGCGGCGGTGATGCCGACCAGCACGTACGTCATGACCGGCGCGGCGCCCGTCGCCACCGCGGACGGTCCCGACCGCCACCTCCGCTGTGCGCGTCGCTGCGCCGGCGACTGGGCGCGGCGCTGCTCGGCCAGGCATTCCGGGCAGATGACTCCGACCGCCGCGGGTGTCTGGCACTCGCCGCAGATGGTGCGCAGGCACCGCTGGCACAGCACGAAGCTCTGCCGGTCGGGATGCCGGTAGCAGAAGTTATCGCGATTGCGCGCGAAGTCGGCGGATGTCACGGACCGGTCGCGCTACGCGGCGACGACCTCGACCGCCGTGATCACGACCGGCTCCACAGGCCGGTCGCCGGCTCCGGTGGGAACCGCGCTGATCGCGTCGACGACGACGCGAGACGCCTCATCCGCGACCTCGCCGAAGATGGTGTGCTTGCCCTGCAGCCACGGCGTCGGATCGGTTGTGATGAAAAACTGCGAGCCGTTGGTGCCCTCGGCGGCCCCCGTGATCGCGTTGCGACGCGACCCGGCGTTCGCCATGGCCAGCATGTACGGCTTCCGGAAGTCCAGTTCGGGGTGGATCTCATCGTTGAAGGTGTACCCGGGCCCGCCCGTGCCCTGTCCGAGGGGGTCGCCGCCCTGGATCATGAAACCGGGGATGATGCGGTGGAACACGACGTCGCGGTACAGCGGACCCTCGCCCGCTGTGCCGGTGGCCGGGTCGGTCCAGGCCTGGGAGCCGTCGGCGAGGCCGATGAAGTTGCGGACGGTGCGCGGCGCCTGGTCGCCGAAGAGGTGGACGACGATGTCGCCGTGGTTGGTGCGGATCGTGGCGACGGCGGAGGGCTGAGGCATGGCTACATTCTCTCAGAGTTCCCGGCAACCCCTGCTCGCGCTCAGGCGCTGTCTGGCAAGATTGGGGCATCGGCGGTCGACGTGACCGACCACCAGGAAGAGGGGGACACCTCGTGAGCCTCAACCGCAAGCGCAAGAAGGAGCTTCGCCGGCTCCAGAATCAGGCCAGCAAGCTCTGGGAGTCGCAGCAGACACTGGCGTCGGAGGCGGCCGGCGTCGCGCGGGAGGCGGGACGTCAGCTCGGCCACTTCGGTCGGGAGCAGGTCGGCCCCGCCGTGGCGGACACCTACAACCGGTACGCGGCACCGTACGTCGGCCGGGGCGTGCAGGCGTCCCGACGGATCGTCAACCAAGGGGTGATCCCGGCGACCGGCGCGCTGGTCGGAGGCGCGATGTCGGTGTGGGACGCCGCGAATGACACGCGTGCCCGCCTGGCCGCAGGGCGCGGACTGCCGGACGCGGGGACCTACCGGTCGCGGGCCGGGAAGTACGGCCGGCAGGCGACGAAGGCGCTGTCGGAGCGCTTCGCCGTCCCCGAGCCGAAGTCCGGGGTCAGCGCGGGCGCGGTGATCGCGATCGTGCTGGGCGCGCTCGCCGCGGCGGGAGTGCTCTACGCCGCGTGGCAGACGCTTCGCGCCGACGATGAGTTGTGGGTCGCGGACGACCCGTTGCGCGCGCCCGACGAGTGATCTCGGTCGGCCGACGGGTCACTCCTTCAGGCCGGCCCACGTCAGGGTCACGTCCACCAGCCGGACGCGTTTGACCGTGCTCAGTTCGGACAGCGGGAACCACGCCGCCCGGTCGGTGCTGCCGTCGATTTCGTCGCGCAGGCGGCCCCCCGTCACCGCGGCGCGGTAGACGATCCGCAGCGTGTGCAGATCGTCGTCGGCCGCGGCGATCCGCCGCCCGGAGGGGATCACCCGGGAGTCCACCCCCAGGATCTCGCCGATCTCCGCCCGATAGCCGGTCTCCTCCCGGATCTCCCTGCGCGCCGCGCGCCGCGGATCCTCTCCCGGCTCGAGCCCGCCGCCCGGCAGCGTCCACGCGCTGTGCCGGCCCTGGTTCCAGTGGGCCAGGAGGATGCGGGTGTCCCGGTCGACGATCAGTCCGTACGCCGCCACCCGCGTATCCATCCCACGACTCTACCGAGCACCGCCCCGGATCCCTGCGGAGGCGTCGGGGCGCCGTGAGCACCGCGTGGAGCCTAGGAGATTCGAACTCCTGACATCCTGCTTGCAAAGCAGGCGCTCTACCGACTGAGCTAAGGCCCCGGGGAGGATGCGGTGGGGCTACCAGGACTTGAACCTGGGACCTCTTCATTATCAGTGAAGCGCTCTAACCGCCTGAGCTATAGCCCCGTGGACGACGCCGGTGCCCCGGCGGCCCCCACGACTGTACCCGACCGCCCCGGGATTGACGAATCTCGGGGGGCGCTCAGCCAAGGCTCCCCTGCGTTGTCCCCCGGGGATGGTGCTGCTTGACTGGTCCGATGAGCGCCGACTCCGACGTGCACCCCGGCGAGGCCCACCACGAGCGGATCGCGGCGCGGCTGAACTGGCTGCGCGCCGGCGTCCTGGGGGCCAACGACGGCATCGTATCGGTCGCCTCGCTCGTGGTCGGGGTCGCCGGCGCGACGGTCGACAACGCGGCGCTGCTGACCGCCGGGGTCGCCGGCCTGGTCGGCGGCGCGATCTCCATGGCCCTCGGCGAGTATGTGTCGGTGAGCAGTCAGCGCGACAGCGAACGCGCGCTGATCGCCAAAGAGACGCGCGAGCTGGCCGAGATGCCGGAGCAGGAGCTTGACGAGCTGACGCAGCTCTACCGGGCGCGCGGCCTGTCGGAGCAGACCGCGCGCACCGTCGCCGAGGAGCTGACCGCCCACGACGCCCTCGCCGCCCACCTCGAGGTGGAGCTGCATATCGCGGCGGACGACCTGGTCAATCCGTGGCACGCCGCCTTCTCGTCGGCGATCTCTTTCACTCTGGGAGCGCTCCTGCCGCTGCTGGCGATCCTGCTGCCGCCGCCGGAGTGGCGGATCCCCGTCACCGCCGTGGCCGTGCTCGCCGCGCTCGCGCTGACCGGATCGATCTCCGCGCGCCTCGGCGGGTCGTCGAGGGGTGCGGCAGTGTCGCGCCTCGTGATCGGAGGGGCGCTGGCCCTCGCGGTGACATGGGCGATCGGCGCCCTCCTGGGCACGACCGGTGTGGTCTGACCGGTTCGGCCGGACCCGGCTCCCGTCAGTTCGACGTGTAGCCGACGAGCAGGCCGCCGGTCACTTTCACAGCCAGGTTGTAGAGCCCGGCGACCACCGCTCCGAGCACCGTGATCACGATGAGGTTCAGGATCGCCACCACCGCGGCGAACGCCATCACCTGCGGCAGTCCGATGAACTGGGTGAGGGAGACGCTGCCGTCCGAGAAGGACTGGAAGAACTCGTCCGCCTGACCGATCAGCCCGGTGGTGAGCACGATCAGGTACACCAGGAAGTACGAGACGAGCGTCACCACCGCCATGGCCACCGCCGCCAGGAAGGACAGCTTCACCGCGGACCAGAAGTCGACGTAGACCAGCCGCAGCCGGACCTGCTTGCCGGTGGACCGGTTGGTGGACTTCCTGGCCAGCTTGTCGGCTACGGTGCTCATGCCTCGGTACTTTCCTCGGGGATCGATGCCGGCTCGTCTCCGGCTCCGGACGACGCCTCGGTGACCGCGTCGATGCCCCGCTCTCCGTTCCTGGCGATCGCGATGATGCGATCGTCGTCATCCGGACGGGCGAACACGACACCCATCGTGTCGCGGCCCTTGGCGGGCACCTCGGCCACGGCCGAGCGTACCACCTTGCCGCTGGCCAGAACCACGAGCACCTCGTCGTCCTCGGCGACGATGAGCCCGCCCGCCAGGTCTCCGCGATCGCCGCTGAGCTTGGCGACCTTCACGCCCAGCCCCCCCCTGCCCTGATGACGGTACTGACCCACCTCGGTGCGCTTGGCGTACCCGCCTTCCGTCACCACGAAGACGTAGCCGTCGGGCCGGGCGACCGCGGCCGACAGCAGGGTGTCACCCGCTCGGAACGCCATCCCCTTCACGCCCTCGGTGGCGCGGCCCATGGGTCGCAGCGCCTCATCCGTCGCGGTGAAGCGTAGCGACATCCCGTGCCGGCTGATCAGGAGTAGATCGTCGTCGGGGTCGACGAGCATCGCGGCCACCACCGCGTCGTCATCCCGCAGCCGGATGGCGATGACCCCGCCCTGCCGGTTGGTGTCGTACTCGGACAGGCGGGTCTTCTTGATGAGACCCTTCCGGGTCGCGAGCACCAGGTACGACGCGACGCCGTAGTCGCGGACGTCGAGGATCTGCGCGATCTGCTCGTCGGGGGCCAGGGCGAGCAGGTTCGCCACGTGCTGGCCCTTCGCGTCCCGGCCCGCCTCCGGCAGTTCGTACGCCTTGGCGCGGTAGACCCGGCCGCGGTCGGTGAAGAACAGCAGCCAGTGATGGGTGGTGGTCACGAAGAAGTGCTCGACGACGTCGTCCGCCCGCAGCTGCGCGCCCTTGACCCCCCTGCCGCCCCGGTGCTGGGAGCGGTAGTTGTCGCTGCGAGTGCGTTTGAGGTACCCGCCCCGCGTGACGGTCACCACCACCTCCTCCTCGGGGATCAGGTCCTCCATCGACATGTCGCCGTCGAAGCCGTACACGATCTCGGTGCGGCGTTCGTCGCCGTACTTGCCGACGATCTCGGAGAGCTCATCGCGTACGATGGTGCGCTGGCGGGCGGGTGTCGCGAGGATGCCGCGGTACTGGCCGATCTGCTCCTCCAGCTCGGCGGACTCGTCGATGATCTTCTGCCGTTCCAGTGCGGCCAGGCGCCGCAACTGCATCGCCAGGATCGCATCGGCCTGCACCTCATCGATCGCGAGCAGACCCTTCAGGCCCTCGCGGGCGTCGTCCACGGTGGGCGAGTTGCGGATGAGCGCGATCACCGCGTCGAGGGCGTCGAGGGCCTTCAGGTAGGCGCGGAGGATGTGCATGCGCTCCTCCGCGCGCCGCAGCCGGAAACGGGTGCGGCGCACGATCACATCGATCTCATGATCGATCCAGTGCCGGATGAATCCTTCGATCGGGAGCGTGCGGGGCACCCCGTCGACGATGGCGAGCATGTTGGCGCCGAAGTTCTCCTGCAGCTGGGTGTGCTTGTACAGGTTGTTCAGCACCACCTTGGCCACGGCATCGCGCTTGAGAACGATCACCAGCCGCTGACCCGTGCGGTCGCTGGTCTCGTCGCGGATGTCGGCGATGCCGGAGATCCGCCCCTCGTGCGCGAGATCACGGATCTTGACCGCGACGTTGTCGGGGTTGACCTGGTACGGCAGCTGCGTGACCACCAGGCACGTGCGCCCCTGGATCTCCTCGACGTCCACGATCGAGCGCATCGTGATCGACCCGCGGCCTGTGCGATAGGCGTCCAGGATGCCGCGGGTGCCGAGAATCTGCGCGCCCGTCGGGAAGTCCGGACCCTTAATGCGCTGGATCAGCGCCTCTTGAAGCTCGACCGCGCTCGCCTCGGGGTGGTCCAGCGCCCAGATCGCCCCGTCGGCAACCTCGCGCAGGTTGTGGGGCGGGATGTTGGTGGCCATGCCGACCGCGATCCCCACGGACCCGTTCACCAGCAGGTTCGGGAACCGTGATGGCAGCACGGTCGGCTCGCGGGTCTGGCCGTCGTAGTTGTCCTGGAAGTCGACGGTCTCCTCTTCGATGTCTCGCACCATCTCGAGCGCGAGCGGAGCCATCTTCGTCTCCGTGTACCGCGGTGCGGCGGCGGGCTGGTTCCCCGGCGATCCGAAGTTGCCCTGCCCCAGAGCGAGCGGGTAGCGCAGCGACCACGGCTGCACCAGGCGCACCAGTGCGTCGTAGATGGCGGCATCCCCATGCGGGTGGTACTGGCCCATGACCTCGCCGACCACGCGGGCGCATTTCGAGAAGGACTTGTCGGGACGGAATCCGCCGTCGTACATCCCGTAGATCACGCGCCGATGCACGGGCTTGAGGCCGTCGCGCACGTCGGGCAGCGCCCGCCCGACGATCACGCTCATGGCGTAGTCCAGATAGCTGCGCTGCATCTCGGACTGGAGATCGACCTGGTCGATCCGGCCGTGGTTGTGCTCGCCCGCGCCGTCGGGGCCGCCCTGGTCACTACTCATCGGTGGTCACTCCTTCGTCGCCCTCGATCAGATGTCGAGGAAGCGGACGTCCTTGGCGTTGCGCTGGATGAACTGCCGGCGCGAGTCGACGTCCTCGCCCATCAGAGTGGAGAAGGTCTCGTCGGCCGCGGCGGCATCGTCGATCGTGACCTGCAGCAGGGTGCGGGTGGAGGCATCCATCGTCGTCTCCCACAGTTCCTGCGGGTTCATCTCGCCCAGCCCCTTGTACCGCTGGATGCTGTTGTCCTTCGGGATCCGCTTTCCCCTCGCCAGGCCGTCCGCCAGCAGGGCGTCGCGTTCACGGTCCGAGTAGACGTACTCGTGCGGTGCGTTCGACCACTTCAGTCGGTACAGCGGCGGCTGCGCGAGGTACACGTACCCCGCCTCGATGAGGCCGCGCATGTAGCGGAACAAGAGCGTCAGCAGCAGAGTGGTGATGTGCTGTCCGTCTACGTCGGCGTCGGCCATCAGCACGATCTTGTGGTAGCGCGCCTTCCCGATGTCGAAGTCCTCGCCGATGCCGGTGCCGAAGGCCTGGATCATCGCCTGGATCTCGTTGTTGCCCAGCGCCCGGTCCAGGCGCGCCCGCTCGACGTTGAGGATCTTCCCGCGCAGGGCCAGGATCGCCTGCGTGTGGGGATCCCGGCCGCGCACCGCCGACCCGCCGGCGGAATCGCCCTCCACGAGGAAGATCTCGCTGATGGACGGGTCCTTGCTCGTGCAGTCCTTCAGTTTGTCGGGCATGGATGCCGACTCGAACACGCTCTTGCGGCGCGCGGTCTCGCGCGCCTTGCGCGCCGCCAGGCGCGCGGTGGCCGCGTCGATCGCCTTGCGCACGACGTTCCTGGCCTGGGCGGGGTTGCGATCGAACCAGTCCCCGAGGCGGTCGCCGACCACCTTCTGCACGAACGCCTTCGCCTCCGTGTTGCCGAGCTTCGTCTTGGTCTGGCCCTCGAACTGCGGCTCGGCGAGCTTGACCGAGACGACCGCGGTCAGCCCTTCCCGGACGTCCTCGCCCGACAGGTTGTCGTCCTTGTCCTTGAGCATCCCCTGCGAGCGCGCGTACTTGTTCACGAGCGTGGTGAGCGCCGCCCGGAAGCCCTCCTCGTGGGTGCCGCCCTCGTGAGTGTTGATGGTGTTGGCGTAGGTGAACACGTTCTCCGTGTACGCCGCCGTCCACTGCATGGCGATCTCCAGAGCGATCGCGCGGTCGGGATCCTCGGCTTCGAAGTCGATGATCTCGGAGTGGACGGGGTCGCTGCGCCGCAGCCGGTTCAGGTACTCCACGTAGTCCACGAGACCGCGTTCGTAGTGGAACTCATCCTCCGGCTGGCGCGTCACGGGCCGGCCGTCCTGCTCCGCGTCGATCGCCCGGTCCGTCCGATCGTCACGCAGGGTGATCCGCAGTCCCTTGTTCAGGAAGGCCATCTGCTGGAAGCGCGTGCGCAGCGTGTCGTAGTCGAAGTCGACCGACTCGAAGATCTCCGGGTCCGGCCAGAACGTGATCGTGGTGCCGGTACCGGTGCTGGCCTCACCCTGCTGCAGCGGCGCCTGGGGCACGCCTCCGGACGAGTACGACTGTCGCCACACGTGACCCTGCCGACGCACCTCCACCTCCAATCGGCGGGAGAGGGCGTTCACGACCGATGAACCCACGCCGTGCAGCCCCCCAGAGACGGCGTAGCCCCCGCCGCCGAACTTGCCGCCGGCGTGCAGGACGGTCAGCACCACCTCCACCGTCGAGCGCCCCTCGGCGCGGTGGATGTCCACCGGGATGCCGCGGCCGTTGTCCACGACGCGGATGCCGCCGTCGGCCAGGATCGTCACCGTGATCAGATCGCAGTATCCGGCGAGCGCCTCATCCACCGAGTTGTCGACGATCTCGTACACCAGATGGTGCAGTCCACGCGGACCCGTGGAACCGATATACATTCCGGGACGTTTGCGGACCGCCTCCAGACCCTCCAGGACCTGGATATCGTCCGCGCCGTAGCCCGACCCGGCGGCCGATTCGTCATCGTTCGGAGCGGTCGCGGGGTCTCGGGTCGTCATAGGTGTCGAACGCTCCAGCTCTTCGTGGGAAGTCACCATCCTATCAAGGAGTGGCCTTCCCGAGACGCTGTACGGCCGTGTGGCGCGTTCTAACACGGTGGGTGTGCCCGGGATGTGGGTCAGCCGTAAGTATCCCTCGGACCGCGCCCTGGAACGGTTCTGGGACCGTGTTTCCAGGACGGTACGTCCGGACCGACAAAACGGATGTCAGAGACGCCGGCATCGGGGAACCGCTCCATGACGCGGGTGACGACGTGAGTCCGCATCAGTCGCAACTGCGCCGCCCACGCGGTCGAGTCGCACTGGATCACGAGCACGCCCCGCTCCACGCCCCGCGGGCGGGTGTGCTCAGCGGTCTGCTCGCCCGCGATCTCGCGCCATCCGGTCATCAGGTCCTCGACGGCCAGAGGAGCGGCCCACCCCACCTGGTGCGTCCACTCGGACAGAACCGCTCCCGCGCGGACGGGGTCCCGCCCCGGGGTGAACGCCTCGTCCCCGTCGCCGGAGCCCCGCGCCCGGCGACGGGGCGAGGGCGAACCGGCATCCAGGGCGCGCAGCCGCAGATAGGTGGCGGCGGGCAGATCACGCTCCACCATCGTGGTCCGCCCCTCCCGCGCTGATGCGGCCGGCCTCCACGCGCAGCATGCGCCCGCGCAGTCTCTCGGGCACATCGTCCTCCACGGCCGCGGTGACCAGAACCTGCTCGAAGCGCGCCACGAGCGCCGCCAGCCGGTCCCGCCGGTCCGCGTCCAATTCGGCGAACACGTCGTCCAGGATCACCACCGGATCCCCCAGCGCGGACTCCGCCGCCAGCAGCTCCGCCGCCGCCAGCCGCAGCGCGAGCGCCATGGACCACGACTCGCCGTGCGAGGCGTAGCCGCGCACCGGAAGGCCGCGCACGCTCACCAGCAGGTCGTCGCGGTGGGGTCCCACCAACGTCGCGCCACGGTCGCGCTCAGCGCGACGACGGCGTTCGAGGGCGCGGCGGAATGCCGCGGGCGTCGGCTCGCCTCGCTCGCGCACGACCCCATCCGGATCGTCCTCGGGGTCCGCTCCGTCGACCGTCGTGCTCCACACCAGCGCGGGCGCGTGATCGGCGCCGGCGATCTCCGCGTACGCGAACACCACGAGCGGCTGCAGCTCCGAAGCCAGGGCGGCGCGGGCATCGATGATCTGCGAGCCCAGAGCCACCAGCTTCTCGTCCCACACGTCGAGAGTGCGCAACGCCGCCTCGCCCAGCCCTCGCGAGGATTTCAAGAGGGCGTTGCGCTGACGCAGCACCCGGTCGTAGTCCGCGAGGACGGCCGACATCCGCGGCGACCGCTGTGCCACCAGTTCGTCGGCGAACCGGCGGCGGGCGGCGGGCTCGCCCCGCACGATCTGCAGATCCTCGGGGGCGAACACGACCGCACGGGCGTAACGCGGCAGTTCCGTCACTCGCACCGGGGATCCGCCGGCCGTGATCCGGTTGGGTCCGGACCGAGCGATCCGCGTCTCCAGCTCCAGTCGTCGGTCTCCGTGCGCGAGCCTCGCCCGGACGATCGCCTGATCGCGACCCGCCCGGACCAGTGCGGCATCCGTCGCGACCCGGTGGGAGGACCCGCTGGCTAGGAAGGCGAACGCCTCGACGAGGTTGGTCTTCCCCTGACCGTTGCGCCCGACCACCACCGTGGCCCCTCTGTCCAGCCGCACGTCCGCCTGCTCGTAGTTGCGGAAGTCGACGAGACTCAGGCGCTCCACCATCACGTCGGTCACCGCCCGACGATGTCAGCGCAGCAGCAGGTTCGGCTGCAGCAAATACCGGAACGCGCCGCTGTCGGGAGCGTCCGCGGCCGTCTGCGCGGTGACGAGGATCGGGCTGAGCTTGTTCGCGTTCTCACTGGAGGTGAAGGTGATGCGGGTGTAGTCGCTGCGCACGGCGCCGAGCGCCTCCAACAGGTACTGCGGGTTCAGACCCAGCGTGACATCCCCACCCGTGAGCGCGGCATCCACCGTCTCGCTCGCGCGGGCCTGCTCTGACCCCGACGCCTCCATGCCGACCCCGTCGGCCGAGAACGTGAATCGCAGTGGAGCGGCGCGGTCCAGGACGAGCGAGACGCGGCGGACGGCCTCGATGAACTCGGAGGTGGCGACGACGGCGAAGTGATCCGTTTGCTCCGGGAACAGTCGGCGCACGGGGGGGAAGTTCCCCTTGATGAGTAGCGACGTCACGGTCCGATCGCCGGAGGAGAACGCGACGAGTTCCCGGTCTCCGGTGCCGGTGAAGGAGATCGCGATGCTCTCCCCGTGGGCGAAGGTCTTCCCCACCTCCTGCAGCGTTCGCGCCGGCACCAGAGCCGTGGTGGCCTCCGCCCGAGCATCGGCGGGCGTCCACTCCAGTTCGCGCAGAGCCACGCGGTACCGATCGGTCGCCAGAAGCGTGAGGGTGTCTCCCGAAGCCTCCAGCTGCACGCCGGTCAGCACCGGGGTCACGTCGTCTCTCGACGCGGCGAATGCGACCTGGGCGATCGCCGTCGCGAAGGACTCTCCCGACACGACCCCGGTCGTCCCGCCCACCTCGGGAATCGCCGGATACTCGGCCACCGGCATCGCCGCCAGCGTGAACCGCGCGGAACCGCAGCGCAGTCGGATGCCGTCGGCGTCCGACTGCATCTCCACCGCGGCCTGCGGCAGCCGGCTGGCGATCTCGGACAACAGGCGGCCGTGCACCAGGACCGTGCCGGTCTCCTGCACGTCGCACTCGATCGTCGTGCGGGCGGATGCCTCGTAGTCGAACGCGGAGAGCGTCAGTCCCGCCGGCCCGGCCTCCACGAGCACTCCCGCCAGGATCGGCTGAGGATTGCGCTGGGGCAGCAGCTTCACGACGAACGACACGGCTTCGCTGAACACGTCGCGATTGACCTGGAACCTCACGGGCGCTCCCTCACGTCGGGCCGGTGCGGTCCCATGCTAGTGCCCGGCCCCGGAACCGTCCGGCGGGTGCCCCGTGTCCCCATGGTGATGGAATCAGGTCTTATGACGAAGAACATCCGTCATCATCATCACCCGTGTGGAAACGGTGGACAACGAGGCTCGATCCGCTCGGCGCCGGGGAACCACATCGGTGTGAGATGTGCAATGACGCAGGAGAGCGAGTCGGGAGCCGTCCCGAGGAGCGCCGCCGGGCGGATTCCGGCATCCGCTCATGCACATCGCTGTGTCCGGCACCGGTGAGTTATCCACACGCTATCCACATGTGCAGAAGCGCCGGATGCGAGTCGTCTTCGCAGCGCGATCGGCGGCTCAGCGTCCCGCGCGGCCCAGCTGAGCGGTGATCTCCGAGACCTGCGTGTAGACCGAGCGGCGCTCCTTCATGAGGTCGCTGATCTTCTTGTACGCGTACATGACGGTGGTGTGGTCGCGGTTCCCGAAGAGCTGTCCGATCTTCGGGAGCGACAGGTTGGTGCGTTCGCGGCAGAGGTACATAGCGATCTGGCGCGCCAGCGCTACCGCCTGAGAGCGGCTGGACCCGTAGAGGTCGTCGACGGAGAGGTGGAAGTACTGCGCGGTGGCCGCGATGATGTCCGTCGGAGAGACCGCGTTGGCGTCGTCCTGGTCGATGATGTCGCGGAGCACGACCTGGGCGAGCGCCATGTCCAGCGCCGATCGGTTCAGGCTCGCGAAGGCCGACACCCGGATGAGCGCGCCCTCCAGTTCTCGGATGTTGGTGGCCACGACGCTCGCGATGTACTCCAGCACGTCGTCGGGGATCTGCAGCCTCTCGTTCTGGGCCTTCTTGCGCAGGATCGCGATACGAGTCTCCAGGTCCGGCGCCTGCACGTCCGTGATCAGTCCCCACTCGAAGCGGCTTCGCATGCGGTCCTCGAACCCGGTGAGGTGCTTCGGGGGCACGTCGCTGGTGATGACCACCTGCTTGTCGTGGTCGTGCAGCGTGTTGAACGTGTGGAAGAACGCCTCCTGGGTCTCCGCGCGTCCCTGCAGGAACTGGATATCGTCGATGAGCAGCAGGTCGATGTCCCGGTAGCGGGCCTGGAAGGCGGCGCCGCGGTTGTTCGCGATCGAGTTGATGAAGTCGTTGGTGAATTCCTCGCTCGAGACGTACCGCACGCGGATGCCGGGGTACATCGTGATCGCGTAGTCGCCGATCGCGTGCAGCAGATGGGTCTTTCCCAGGCCGGACTCGCCGTAGACGAAGAGCGGGTTGTACGCCTTGGCGGGCGCCTCCGCGACGGCGACGGCCGCGGCGTGCGCGAACCGATTGGACTGCCCGATGACGAACCGATCGAAAGTGTATTTGGGGTTCAGGCGGGTGTCGGCGCGGGACGAGGTCGGAGAGGCCTGCTCTCCGACGGCGCGCGCCGCGGGGACGGCGGGCGCCGGCAGCGGCTGGACGATGGCGGCGGCCTCGGCGACATCGGGGTTGACGACGACGCGGAAGGCGGAGACCGCGCCGTCCGATGCGACGGCGAGAGCCTCCATGATCGGTGCGCGCAGCCGCTTGTTGATCTGGGCGGCCGTCAGGTCGTTCGGGACGTCGAGGTAGAGCGTGCCGCTCATCACGCCCTGCGGCACGGCGAGGTTCACGAATCCGTGCATCTGCGGCGAGACCCGCTCGTCGGCGGCGAGAACGCCCAACACGGCGGACCACACCGGCACGTCGGGGGTCTCGTGCGCTGACATGGTTCCTCTCCGGCGGGATGCGGCGGCGACCCGACGACGCCGGCGCCCGTCGCGCTGCTCACGGTGTTCGAGTCACGTTAGCGACGCCGCCCGATACGCGCCACAACCACTGTACGGGGCGCAGCGTGTCGTCTCCTGCCGGACCGTCATCCGTGGTAGTGGATGCCGGGCGCTGTTTGAGTTCTTCGCCGCCGCGTCGTAGCCTTAGTCGGTTGACTTCTGCCTTCGCGGCACGACCTGACCGGTGTCCGCGTCCCGGCGACCCTCTTTCCGGAGTGATTCGATGACCAAGCGCACCTATCAGCCCAACAACCGCCGCCGGGCCAAGAACCACGGCTTCCGCACCCGCATGCGTACCCGCGCCGGCCGAGCGATCCTCTCGGCGCGGCGCGCTAAGGGTCGCACCGAGCTGTCGGCCTGAATCACTGGTGCTGCCGCGCAGCCATCGCATCACGGACGGCGCCGAATACCGGTCCGTCGTGCGCGAGGGTGCTCGGTGCGGGGGGAGCGCGACGGTGACGTACCTGCTCACCGCGCGGACGGAGGGTCCGCCGAGGTTCGGAGTCATCGTCAGTCGTCGGGTCGGCAAGGCCGTCGTCCGCAACCGGGTGCGACGTCGGATCTCTGCCGTGTGCGCCGATCTGCTGGCCCGGGTGCGTCCAGGAACGGACGTGGTGGTGCGCGCTCTGCCCGCGTCCGCCGACGCTGAGTACGCGCGCCTGCACGCCGACCTGGCGCGGTGCCTGGAACGAGCCCGCGCATGAGCAGCGCTCCTCTGCCGGCGGCATCGACGGGCGAGGCGACGCTCTCAGCCGGCATGTGGCGGCGGATGGCGCCGCTGCTGCCCCGCAACGCCGTGCTCGCGCTGTTGCAGGTGTACCGCGCGACGATCTCCCACCTCTACGGCGATGTCTGCCGGTATTATCCGTCCTGCTCGGCGTACGCGGTGGGCGCTGTTCAGCAGCAGGGCGCGGCGCGGGGCGCAGTGCTCGCGACCGCGCGCATCCTGCGGTGCCACCCGTGGGCCGCCGGCGGCGTGGACGACCCGCCGCAGCGCTCACCGTACCCCTACGCACTGACCCGGCGCGGCTTCGTCGTGCCCCCCGGAAAGGACTGATCCGTTGGATCTGCTCTCCATCATCCTGTGGCCCCTCAAATGGGTGGTCGAGCTGGTCCTCGTCGCCTGGCATGCCCTGTTCACGGCGATCGGGCTGCCGCCCGGATCGGGCCTTGTCTGGGTGCTGTCGATCGTGGGGCTCGTCGTGGTCGTGCGAGCGGCGCTCATCCCGTTGTTCGTGCGGCAGATCAAGAGTCAGCGGAAGATGATGGAGATCGCGCCGCAGTTGCGCAAGATCCAGGACAAGTACCGCGGCAAGCGTGATCAACTCTCACGCGAGGCGATGAGCCGCGAGACGATGGAGTTGTACAAGAAGCACGGCACGTCCCCCGTCTCCGGATGCCTCCCGCTCCTGATCCAGATGCCGATCTTCTTCTCCCTGTACAGCGTGCTGAACGACGTGGCCAAGCACGCGCAGCAGGGAATCGGCGGTGTGGGTCTGCTCGACGCGAATCTGACGACGGAGTTCTACGACGCCCGCTTGTTCGGGGTCGCCTCGCTTCACGAGACGCTGGCGAACTCGCTGGCCAACCACCAGCCCGGGTGGGAGGCCACGGTCGCGATCCTGGTCGTGCTGGTGCTGCTCATGATCGGCACCCAGTTCTACACCCAGTTGCAGATCATCTCGAAGAACCTCTCGCCGGAGGCGAAGACCGGCCAGGCCTACCAGATGCAGCGGATCATGCTCTTCGTGATCCCGCTCGGGATGGTGTTCTCCGGCGTCTTCTTCCCGCTGGGCGTGGTCATGTACTGGTTCACGAGCAACATCTGGACCATGGTGCAGCAGTTCCTCGTGATCAGGAACATGCCGACCCCCGGGTCGGAGGCGGCCAAGCAGCGGGAGGAGCGGCTCGCCCGCCGGGGCAAGGCACTCGACTCGAGCGGCCGGATCGTCTCGCAGGAGAAGCATGCCGCGGAGCAGCAGCGCCTGCTGGAGGAGGCCGAGCGACAGCGTGCGGCCGCGCCGAAGCGGCAGCAGCCGGTCGGCAAGCAGCGCGCCAAGAAGCAGCAGCCCCGACCATCCGGTCCGCAGGGAAAGGACGGCCCGCGATGAGCGGCCCGGCCGCCGAGAACGCATCGCTGTCCGACCTGGAACAGGAAGGCGATGTGGCCGCCGACTACCTCGAGGGGTTTCTCGACATCTTGGATGTCGGCGGCGACCTGGCGCTGGACGTGCGGCACGGCCGCGCGCACGTGTCCGTCGAGGCCGAGGACGACCGGACGCTGGCCGCACTCGCCGACCCCGAGACGGTGACGGCGCTGCAGGAGCTGACGCGCCTCGCGGTCCACACGCGCACCGGCCGCCTCTCCCGCCTCATCCTCGACATCGGGCATTCGCGTGACGCGAGGCGACGCGAGCTGGACGCGCTGGTGTCCGTCGCCGCGGCCCGGATCGCCGACGGCGCCGGTCAGGCATCGCTCCCTCCGATGTCGAGCTACGAGCGCAAACTCGTCCACGACCTGGCCGCCGAACGCGGACTGGAGTCGGAGTCCTTCGGAGAGGGGCCTCAGCGCCACACCGTCCTGCGCGCCCGGTGATGACCGTTTCACGTGAAACATCCGAGCCGGAACCCGAACCACCTGAAGCCGCCGGACTGCTCGGAGCCGGGATCGACCAGGCCCGGGCGTTCGCCGCGACGCTGGCCACGGAGGGTGAGCGGCGCGGGCTGATCGGACCGGCCGAACCGAGCCGGCTGTGGACGCGCCACATCCTGAACTCGGCGCTGCTCGCGCCGCTGACCCACGACGCGGCGGTGGATGTCGGTTCCGGCGCGGGCCTGCCGGGCCTGGTCTGCGCGATGGTACGCGAGGATGTCTCGTGGACTCTCATCGAACCGATCCGGCGGCGCGCCGAGTGGCTGACAGAGCAGGTGGCCGACCTCGGCCTGCGGAACGTGCGGGTGGTACGCTCGCGCGCCGAGGAGTGGCGCGAGGGGCCGGTGTTCGATGTGGTGACGGCGCGGGCGGTGAGTGCGCTGCGTACGCTTATCCCCCTCATCGTTCCGCTCGGTCGACCCGGCGGTGAGCTGATTCTCCTCAAAGGCGAGGGCGTGGACCGTGAGATCGCGGCGGCGCAGCGTCAGATCGCCGCGGCGCGGCTGAGTGAGGTGCGGTCGGAGACGCTGGGGGTTGGGGTGATGCGCGAGCCGACGCGGGTGTTCCGCGCACGCATTCCGGTGTGAGCGCCGACCTCCGGATACAGTGGACGGGATGGTCGACGGGCGCGAGGACGGGATGTTTCACGTGAAACACGTCGATTCCACGCCGACCGCCGACGACACCCCGCTGGCTCGCGAACTCGCGGATCTCAGCGCTCGACGACGCGCGCTCGAGGACGCGGAGGTGGCCCTGCCCCCGCGGCCCCGTGTGCTGACGGTGGCGAATCAGAAGGGCGGGGTGGGCAAGACTACGACGGCGGTGAATCTCGCCGCGGCGCTGGCCGCTCTGGGCGCGCGAGTGCTCGTCATCGACCTCGATCCCCAGGGGAACGCATCCACCGCGCTGGGGGTGGCGCACACTGCGGACACCCCCAGCGTGTACGACGTGCTGATCGACGACTTCCCGCTGGCCGACGTGATCCAGATGAGTCCGGAATCGGAACGACTGCTGTGCGCCCCCAGCACCATCCATCTCGCGGGCGCCGAGATCGAACTGGTATCCCAGGTCGCTCGCGAGCATCGGCTCCGCACCGCCCTGCGGCACTACCTGGCGGAGACTCCCGTGCCCCCGGACGTCGTGCTCATCGATTGCCCGCCCTCGCTGGGCCTCCTGACCATCAACGCCTTCACCGCCGCCGACGAGGTGTTCATTCCCATCCAGTGCGAGTACTACGCACTGGAAGGCCTCAGCCAGCTCCTGGGAAGCGTGCGGATGATCCAGAAGCACCTGAATCCGGGCCTGCGGGTCTCCAGCATCCTGCTGACGATGTACGACGGTCGCACCCGGCTGGCGCAGCAGGTCGCCCAGGAGGTGCGCGAGCACTTCCCGGCAGAGGTGATGCGCTCGGTCATCCCCCGATCGGTGCGGGTGTCCGAGGCGCCGAGTTACGGCCAGACGGTGATCGCGTACGACGGCCATTCCGCCGGGGCGATCGCATACCGGGAGGCGGCCGTGGAGCTGCTGCAGCGAGAGGCGCACGAGGATGCGCCGAGAGAGGATCCGTGATGTCGAAGAGAACCGGACTCGGGCGCGGCATCGGCGCCCTCATCCCCATGAGCGAACCCGAGCAGGTCCGCCCGGTGGACGTGTTCTTCCCCGGCGGCTCCGCCTCGTCCGCGGAGCGCGCGGAGGATCTCGTCGATGTGCCCGGGGCTCGCCTGATCGAGATCGACCCGGCGGCGATCATCCCCAATCGGCGCCAGCCGCGCACGGCGTTCGACCCGGATGAGCTGGCCGAACTGGTGCACAGCGTGCGGGAGTTCGGGGTGCTTCAGCCCGTGGTGGTCCGGCCCGCCGGCGAGGGATCGTACGAACTCATCATGGGCGAGCGACGGACCCGCGCGGCCCGCGAGGCGGGGTTGTCGACCATCCCCGCGATCGTCCGCGAGACTGCCGACGAGGACATGCTGCGCGATGCGCTGCTGGAGAATCTGCACCGTTCGCAACTCAATCCGCTGGAAGAGGCCTCCGCCTATCAGCAGCTCTTGGAGGACTTCGGCATCACTCAAGAGGAGTTGGCGGCGCGGATCGGCCGTTCGCGCCCGCAGATCTCCAACACGATCCGTCTGCTGCGGCTACCGCTTCCGGTGCAGCAGCGGGTCGCGGCGGGGGTGCTGAGCGCCGGTCACGCCCGCGCCATCCTCGCCGTGGACGACGCCGAGCGGATGCAGCGACTGGCGGACCGCATCGTCGAGGAGGGCCTGTCGGTGCGCGAGGCCGAGGCCGTAGCGCGGCGCCCGGCCTCCCCCACCCGGCGAGCCGTGCGCGCCGGACGCCGCCGCGACGGTCTCGACGAACTCGCACAGCGACTCGAGGATCACCTGGACACTCGGGTGAAGATCGCGCTGACGGCAAGAAAAGGCCAGATCAGCATCGATTTCTCGACGGTCCAAGACCTTCACCGCATCGTGCGGCAACTCGGGATCGATCCTTCGGAGCCACCGTTGTAGGGGTCAGGCCAGATACGGCGCGAGATCCTCTTCGAGGGCGAACTTCGGCTTGGCGCCGATGATGGTGGTCTGCTCCTGGCCGCCCTGGAACACCTTCATCGCCGGGATCGAGGTGATCTGGTAGCGCATCGCCAGGTCGGGGTTGTCGTCGACGTTGAGCTTCAGGACCGTGATGCGGTCCGGGTTCTCCTCCTGGATCTGGTCCAGGATGGGCGAAACCATCCGGCACGGACCGCACCAGACGGCCCAGAAGTCCACGAGGATGGTGCCCTCCGCCTGCAGGACATCCTCATCCCACGTCCGGGAACTGGTCTCTTTCGCGGCCATGGCCGTATCTCCTTCGGTCTGTCGGGCTACACCGGAGTGAACGCCCGCGCGGCGCAGGATGTTCCAGCTCAGCGCGGGGTGAGGTTCTCGAGCTGATCGGCCGCCGGTTCGGGCGCGCCGGCCTCGGCGTGCGCGGCCAGGTAGTGCTCGGCATCCAGAGCAGCGACGGTGCCACTGGCGGCGGCCGTCACCGCCTGCCGGTAGAACGGGTCGATGACGTCGCCGGCGGCGAACACGCCCGGGATGCTGGTGCGGGAACTTCGCCCGTCCACGCGGATCGTGCCTTCGGGCGCCAACTCCAGCTGTCCCTGCACCACCTGGGTGCGCGGATCGTTGCCCACGGCGACGAACAGGCCGTCCAGGGGGAGCGTGGTCCGCGACCCGTCGATGGTCGAGGCCAGGACGACACCGGTGACGGAGGTGTCGCCGAGGATCTCGACGACCTCGCTGTTCCACACGAATCGGATGCGGTCGTTGGCCATCGCCCGCTCCTGCATGATCTTCGAGGCCCGCAGCTGGTCGCGACGGTGGATGACGTACACCGTGGATGCGAACCGGGTGAGGAAGGTGGCCTCCTCCATAGCGGAGTCCCCGCCGCCCACGACCGCGATGGTGCGCTCGCGGAAGAAGAAGCCGTCGCATGTGGCGCACCACGACACGCCCCGTCCCGAGAGGCGATCCTCCCCGGGGACGCCGAGCCGGCGGTATGCCGACCCGGTGGCCAGGATGACCGCGTCGGCCTGCTCGCTCCGGCCGCTGCCGAGGGTGACCGTCTTCACGTCCCCGGACAGGTCCACCGTCGTCACGTCGTCGTACACGATCTCCGCGCCGAACCGCTCCGCCTGCTGGCGCAGGCGCTCCATGAGGTCTGGACCCTGGATGCCGTCCGGGAATCCGGGGAAGTTCTCCACCTCCGTGGTGTTCATCAACTCCCCGCCGGCGTCCACGGAACTGGCGATGACCAGCGGCGCGAGGTTCGCGCGGGCCGCGTAGATGGCCGCGGTGTATCCGGCCGGACCCGAACCGATGATGATCAGCTGACGCACGTTCCGCTCCTCCATGACGTCATCGTCAACACATCGTATCGGCGGTGCATTCCCCGTCATCGGCGTCGGACGACGCGGCGCGCCAGGTCGGCGGCGGGGACGAGGTCCGGCGTGCGCAGCAGGGCGAGAACCGCGACGTACACCGCCACGACGACCGCCGCGATCAGGCCGGTCGCGATCGCTCCCGCCAGCTTGCCTGAGAGCGCCCACCCGGCCGCCCCCCCGGCGAGCAGGTACACGCCCCATCCCGCCGCCGCCGCCGGAACCGCCGCCACGGCGAACCGTCCGAGCGCTCCGAGCCAGCGGCGCAGGTGGATGCCCCCCAGACGCCGGTGCAGCATCCATCCGGCGAGGACGGCCTGCACCGTGATGGCGACGGACTGACCCAGCGCGACTCCGATCGCCAGTCCGGCCGCCGGCAGCAGCCACGACGCGGCCAGGGCCGTCGCGATCACGAGAACCCCTTGGACGGTGGTGAACACGAACGGCGTGCGGGTGTCGTCGTAGGCGTAGAAGGTGCGCTGCAGGATGAACAGCACCGACAGCGGCAGCAGGCTGACCAGGTATGCCAGCAGGACCGGAGCGGCCACGAGCGCGTCGCCGGCGCTGTTGACGAAGATCCGGGACGCCGGCGCCGCTCCCGCCACGAGGGCGGCCGTGGCGACGACGATGAGGAGTCCCACGATCCGGATGCTGCGTTCCACGTCCTCCTGCACCGCGTCGTGACGACCCTGCGCCGCGTTCTCGCTGAGTCGGGTGAAGTAGGGCGTTCCGATGGAGAGCACGATGACGGAGTACGGCAGCATGAAGATGAGCCACGCGTTCTGCATCGCGAACACGGATGCACCCACCCCGGAGGCCTCCGACACGATCCGCGTCTGAACGAGTCCGGCGATCTGACCCACGATCACCATCGCGGTCGTCCACCCGGCGAGCCGCACCACCTGGCCCAGTCCGATTCCGCGCCAGTGGAAGTCCGGACGAAGAGCCAGCCCCGTGCGGCGCCAGAACAGCAGCAGGACGGCGGCCTGCACGGCGATACCCGCGGTCGCGGTGCCCCCGAGCAGCGCGATCATGCCGGTGGTCCAGTCCGAGACCGCGGTCAGGTCGGAGCCGAACAGCACGAGGAGGGCGACGAAACCGGCGATGGAGACGAGGTTGTTGAGGATCGGCGCCCAGGTGAAGGGTCCGAACACCTTGCGTGCGTTCAGCGTCTCGCCCAGGAGCGCGTACAGGCCGTAGAAGAAGATCTGCGGCACGCACCAGTAGGCGAAGGCTGTGGCCAGCGCGCGCTGGTCGGGCGGGAAGTCCGCGGCGTAGAGGTCGACGAGGAGGGGGGCGCACGCGGTCGCGACGGCCGTGATGACCAGGAGAACGACGATCCCGGCGGTGAACAGCGCGGAGATGAACCCCCGGCCCCCGTCATCGTGTGCGCCGGCCCGCACGATCTGCGGGACGAGCACGGCGGTGAGGATGCCGGCGGAGACGACGGCGTAGATGTTGTTCGGCAGCTGGTTGGCCAGCGCGAAGGCGTCTCCGGCGCGCGATCCGACCGAGCCGAGGACGCCTACCAGCACGATGGTGCGCAGCAGACCCGTGATCCGCGACACGATCGTGCCTGCGCCGAGGACCACGCTGGCTCTCCCGATGCCGCTCACGCCCGGGACCCCGCATCCTCATCCGTCCTTGGATCCGCATCCGCCGCGGCCCGGCCGCGCCGGCGACGACGGACGGTCCGGATCACTCCGGCGGTGACGAATGCGGCCACGAGGACACCGAGGATCACGGCCCCGATCCCCTCCCAGTCCGCTCGCACGGTGACCTGGACCGTCTGGGTCTCGCCCACCGCGACGCCCTGCGGACTGTGGAGGCTCACGGCGAGCTGCACCTCCCCGGTGGCGATGCGTGCGCGCACCGGCACCGACACGGGAGTGTTGCTGGCGGCGGATGCGGTGACCGCGGTGGTCCGGTCGACCGACAGGCGCAGATCGTCGGGGGCGACCGTCAGCACCACCTGCACGGGGTAGGGCAGTTCGTTGTGCACCCAGAAACGGAGGTCGGTTCCCGCGGTGAGCAGGTTCACGGTCGGGGTGGGCAGGATCGAGACGGAGCCGAGGACGGCGGAGGTGGCAGTCCGGTGCGCCGCGAGCGCGTCCTGCCAGAGAGGTGTGCGCGCGAGCCACGCGCAGCCGAGCAGTTGCAGGGTCTGCCCGCGCTGCGGCCCGGTCAGCAGAGCCGGATCGTCCAGCACGGTGGCGAAGTCGGCGACCGCTCGCTCCTGCGCGGCCAGTTCCTCGGCGGCGGCGACCCGTGCCGGGTCGAGTACGGCCTCCGTCAGCGTGATCGGCGCACCCGGGGCGGTCATGATGGTCGGCACGTCCGCGACCGTGACTCCCGGGGCGGCGGCGATGGCGGCGATGGCGGCGCGAATGCCTTCCCGGGTGGGTGTCGTGGGGCGATCGAGTGTCACGATCAGCGGCGCGCCGCCCGCGTCGGCGAGGGCGACGGCGAGCTGTCCGGCCGCCGCGGCGAGCGCGGGAGCGCGGTCCACGCTCCCGGCGTCGGCCGCCGCCGCCAGCGACGCGGAGATCCCCGCGTCGTACACCAGCAGCGGAGCCCCGTCCGCAGTCGCAGGGGCCGTCACCGTCGCGCCGCCCGCGCCGCCCGCGGTGGCGGTCGAGGCGGCGAGGCTCACCGCGCCCGGGACGGCCGCGCTGAGCGCGCCGACCAGCGCCGGGGAGGTGGATCCGGTCGGCGGCCAGAACGCCATGACCGCCGGCGCCCCCACTGTGAACAGAGCCTCAGGGTCGGCGGCGGTGCCGCCGGAAGGCGCGGGGGTGGCCGGAGTCGGGGCCCCGAGTCCTGCGGTGGGCTGCAGTGGCGGACCCAGTCCCGCAGCCAGCTGGGTGGCCACGTCGGCGTCGCCGAATTGCAGCGCGAAGCGCGGTTGCGGCGCCCGGATCACGCGGTCCAGCCACGCGGCGGCGCTGGCCGGCGCGGCCTCGCCCAGCACCCGGATCGCCGCGACGATCGCCGGATCCACGGCGAGGGTCACCGGCGCTCCGGCAACGCCGTCGAGCTGCTGCGTCAGCATCCCGTCAGGCGCCGTCAGGTCCGTCAGCTCCGCGGCGCTCAGCAGGGCGCTGCCGCTCGTGCCCGCGGTGATCGGCACGACGATCCCGACGGACCCGGTGGCGCTCCCGGGGACGACGAGCACGCTCCGTGCGTGCAGCGCGCCGGCGTCCGCCCACAGCGGGAACACCCCGGGCCCCCGGCCGGCGAGGGCGGGATCGGAATCGGCGAGGACGGCGGTGGCGGTGCGGGACTGCGCGTCGGGCACCGCGTCGAGGGGAACCCGTGCGATCTCCCGGCCCGCGCCGGGAGGGTCGGCCGACCCGTCCAGCCACGCGGCGATGGCGGCGCGGTCCCCCAGCGCGGCATCCGCCAGCTGCACGGTCGCCGTGGTCGCCGGCACCGGTACGGCGCCGGGGTTGTGCACCGTGACGGCGACCGTGACGTGCGGTGCCGGTGCCACTGCGCCGCCGAGCGGCGCGACCGTCAGCGTCGGAGACGCCGCGACGACGGCGGCGGGAGTCGGATCTGCCTGTGCGGCGGCGGCGGGGACGGTCAGGATTGCTGCCAGAACGCCGCCGATGACGGCGGAGAGCACACGACGGATCCGCCGGTGGGCGGCGCCGTCGCGGAGGAGAGTCACGGTCATGCGTTCACAGTCGGCGTCGGGGACGGCCCGCAGCACCGTCTGAGAGTCTACGGTCGGGGGTAGAGACGTCGTGGGAGGTGCGGACGATGGTCGATGAGGACCGCCGATTCAGGGGTAGATCTGCGATCGTGACGGGCGCGAGCCGCGGGATCGGACTCGCGATCGCGCAGCGACTGGCTGCGGAGGGCGCCCGCGTGCTCCTGACCGCCCGGCACGAGGAAGGGCTGCGCGACGCACTCGCCGCGTTCCCGCCGGGCTCGGCGATCGCCGTGGCAGGACGCGCGGACGACCCCGACCACATCCGGGAGGCGGTCGACACCGCCGCGCGGGAGTTCGGCGGGCTCGACATCCTGATCCCGAACGCCGGCATCAATCCCGTGTACGGGCCGCTGATGGACCTCGAACTGGGCAGCGCGCGCAAGATCCTGGAGGTGAACCTGCTGGCGAACCTCTCCTGGGTTCAGGCCGTGGTCGGCCACCCCGGACTCGGCTTCCGCGCCCGACGGGGATCCGTCGTGCTGATCTCGTCGATCGGGGGCCAGAACGCGTCACCCGGCCTGGGGATGTACGGGGTGAGCAAGGCGGCCAATGCGCATCTGGCCCGCTCGCTGGCGGTGGAGCTCGCTCCCGAGATCCGGGTCAACGCGGTCGCGCCGGCGGTGATCACCACCCGGTTCGCGCGCAGTCTGTACGAGGGTCGCGAGGAAGAGGTGGCCGCCGGATACCCGCTGCGACGGCTGGGCGTGCCTGCGGACGTGGCCGGCGCGGTCGCTTTCCTCGTCTCGGAGGATGCCGGCTGGATCACCGGTCAGGTGCTCACCATCGACGGCGGCCTGATGGCGTCCGGAGGCGGCCGATAGGCTCGAGCCCATGCTGAGCATGGCCGAGGGCATGTCGCGCCTGGCCGAGCTGGCATCCTCCTCGCCGGTGACGGTGCTGGCCGAGGCGTTCGAGCGCGCGGGGCGCGAACTGGCGGTCGTGGGCGGTCCGGTGCGAGATGCGCTGCGGGGCGCCCCGGCGCACGACCTCGACTTCACCACGGACGCGCGACCCGAGGAGATCCTCCGCATCGTCACGCCGGTCAGCACCGCGCGGTGGGATGTCGGCCGCGCATTCGGCACCATCGGCGCGCGGGTCGCCGGTCTCCAGGTCGAGATCACCACGTACCGCGCCGACCGTTACGACGGCCGCACCCGTAAGCCCGAGGTCGCGTTCGGACGGTCCCTGGAGGAGGACCTGTTCCGCCGTGACTTCACCGTCAACGCGATGGCGCTGCGCGTGCCGGGGCCGCGCCTGGTCGATCCCAGCGGAGGAGTCGAGGACCTGCTGGCGGGGATGCTGCGCACGCCGATCGATCCGGAGGAGAGCTTCGGCGACGATCCGCTGCGGATGCTGCGCGCCGCGCGCCTGTCCTCGCAGCTCGGATTCCGGGTGGACTCCGCGGCACGGGAGGCGATGACGCGCCGCGCCGACACCATCGGGATCGTCAGCGCGGAGCGCGTCCAGGCCGAACTGGTGCGGTTGCTGACCACCGCGGACCCGGTGCCGGGCGTGCGGCTGCTGGTGGAGACCGGGCTCATGGCGCGGGTGCTCCCCGAGGTGCCTGCGCTGCAGCTGGAGATCGACGAGCACCATCATCACAAGGACGTGTACGAGCACACCCTGACGGTGCTCGCTCAGGCGATCGATCTGGAGCGCGAGCGGCATCCGTCCGCACCGCCGGACGCGACGCTGCGACTGGCCGCGCTGCTGCACGACATCGGCAAGCCCGCGACCCGGCGACTCGAGCCGGGCGGCACCGTGACCTTCCATCACCACGACGTGACCGGCGCCCGGATGGCCCGGGCGCGCCTTCGGGCGTTGCGCTTCGACACCGACACGGTCGACGCGGTGGCACGGCTGATCGAACTGCATCTGCGGTTCTTCGGATATGCCGACGGGGCGTGGACGGATGCTGCGGTGCGCCGCTACGTGCGCGACGCCGGCGACCAGCTCGAGCGGCTGCACATCCTCACCCGGGCGGATGTCACCACCCGCAACCGCCGCAAGGCCGCACGGCTGCGAGCGGCCTACGACGACATCGAGGAGCGGATCACCGCGCTGCGCGCTCAGGAGGAGCTTGATGCGATCCGCCCCGAGCTGGATGGGAACCGCATCCAGGAGGTGCTGGGGATCCCGCCCGGCCCCGCCGTCGGGCGCGCGTACCGGTTCCTGCTCGACCTGCGACTGGACGAGGGGGTGCTGGGCCCCGACGAGGCCGAACGGCGCCTGCGCGCCTGGTGGGTCGGGCAGTCCGCCTGAGGGGCGCCCGGATCAGGGAACGACGACCGCGCGGCCGCGGATGCTCCCCCCGTGCAGCCGGTGGTACGCCTCCACCGCGGTGTCGAATCCGTGCCGTTCGACGTGGACGCCGACCGCGCCGGTGCGCGCCAGGTCCAGCACCTCGATGAGCTCGGAACGGGACCCCCAATACGGTGCGCGCACCGACGCGCCGAACGGGGTCGAGAAAAACCCCGTCGGGAGGATGCCGCCTCCGATCCCGACGATCTGCACCGTCCCGGCCACCGCGACCGCGGCCCGAGCGATCTCGAGCGTCGCGGGCATTCCCGCGAAGTCGAACACGGCCTCGGCGCCCCGGTCGCCGGTGAGTTCCCGGATGCGCGCGGCGGTCTCCGGCCCCGAGAGCACCGTCTCGGCCGCACCCACCTCCCGGGCGAGATCGAGCTTGTCCTGACTGACGTCGACGGCGATCACCCGCGCGTCGCTGAGCGCGCGGATGACCTGGATGCCGACATGACCCAGTCCGCCCACGCCGATCACGACTGCCGTCGATCCGGGGAACAGGTGCTCGCGTGCGGAGACGATCGCGTGGTACGGCGTCAGACCCGCATCCGTCAGCGACACGGCCTCGACGGGGTCGAGGTCGCCGAGGGGCACCAGGTGGCGCTTGTCGTCGACGATGAGGTATTCGGCCATCGCGCCTGGAGCGCCCAACCCCGGGGGGGCGATGCCCAGTTCCGCGGCGTGCGGGCAGTAGTTCTCCTGACCCTGCGCGCAGGCATGGCACAGACCACAGCCCCAGGGGCCGTAGACGGCGTAGGAGGCGCCGACCTCCACGCCCTCCACGCCCGCTCCGAGGGCGTCGACGACCCCCGCGCCCTCGTGCCCGAGCGTGAGAGGCAGGCCGTACGCGTACTGCTCGGCGGGGAGGTTCATCACGAACCAGTCCGAGTGGCACAGCCCCGCCGCCGTGACCCGCAGCCGGATCTGGCCGGGCCCGGGCTCGGGCGTGTCGATCTCGACGAGCTCGGGGCCCTTCCCGATCTCACGGTACTGGACAGCCTTCATCGTCGTCTCCCTTCCGCCCCGCCGGGGCGACCGTCTCCCACCGGCCAGCCTGGCATCGAGGCGCCCAGGACGGAACCCGCAGGGCCGGGAAAACCGCTCGAGTTCGTCGGACGTTCATGGTTGCGGTCTCGTCACGAAAACCGCACGAACTGTGCGATTCGCCGTCGGCGGGGTGAGGATGAGCGGATAGCCGCGCGACGGGCGCGCGGGATCGTTCTCAGCAGAGGGAGCACTATGTCACTGCATCGCACTGCGCGCGGTCGCGCCGGCCTCGCCGTGGGCGCGCTCGGCGCCTCGGCGCTCCTCCTGGCAGGATGCGCCGGATCGGGCTCGGGGTCGGCCAGCGGCTCCGGCGACGCGATCATCGTCGGAACCACGGACAAGATCACCTTCATAGACCCCGCCGGCTCGTACGACAACGGGTCGTTCGCGGTGATGAACCAGGTGTACCCGTTCCTGTTCACCAGCCAGTACGGCACCGCGGAGGTCACGCCCGACATCGCCGAGTCGGGAGAGTTCACGTCCCCGACCGAGTACACGGTGACGCTGAAGGACGGTCTCACGTTCGCGAACGGCGACGAGCTCACCTCCTCCGACGTGAAGTTCACGTTCGACCGGCAGCTGACCATCGCGGACCCGAACGGCCCGTCGTCGCTGCTGGGCAACCTCGACAGCGTCGCCGCACCCGACGACCGCACGGTCGTGTTCACCCTGAAGAGCGGCGACGACCAGACGTGGGAGCAGATCCTGTCCAGTCCGGCCGCGCCGATCGTGGACGAGGAGGTCTTCTCCGCCGACGCGATCACGCCCGACGACGACATCGTGGCGGGCAAGGCGTTCGCCGGCCAGTACGTGATCGACTCGTACCAGGTGAACCAGCTCATCTCCTACGCGCCGAACCCCGACTACCAGGGCTCGCTTCCGGCCGCGGAGAACTCCGGGGTCACCGTGAAGTACTACGCGGACTCGTCCAACATGAAGCTGGACGTGGAGAACGGCGCGATCGACGTGGCGTTCCGGAGCCTGTCGGCCACCGACGTCGACGACCTGTCCGCGAACGACGCGGTGCAGGTCGTGCAGGGTCCGGGCGGCGAGATCCGCTACATGGTGTTCAACTTCGACACCATGCCGTACGGGGCGACGACGCCGGAGGCCGATCCCGCCAAGGCGCTCGCGGTCCGGCAGGCGATGGCCGACGTGATCGACCGGCAGGCGATCGCCACGGATGTCTACAAGGACACGTTCACGCCGCTGTACTCGTTCGTCCCGCAGGGCCTGCCGGGGGCGATCGAGCCGCTGAAGGAGATGTACGGCGACGGGGAGGGCGGACCGGACGTGGAGAAGGCCACCGCCGCTCTGCAGGCCGCCGGCGTCGCGACCCCCGTGACCTTGAACATCCAGTACAACGGGGACCACTACGGCCCGTCGTCGGGTGACGAGTACGCGGCGATCAAGTCGCAGCTGGAGGACAGCGGCCTGTTCACCGTGAACCTCGCCCAGACCGAATGGGTGCAGTACGCGAAGGACCGCACCGCCGACGTCTACCCCATCTATCAGCTGGGATGGTTCCCCGACTACTCGGACGCCGACAACTACCTGACCCCGTTCTTCTCGGCCGACAACTTCCTGGTCAATCACTACGACAACCCCGAGGTGCAGCAGTTGATCACCGACCAGGTGTCGCAGACCGACCCGGCGACTCGTGAGGAGGAGCTCGGGCAGATCCAGGAGCTCGTGGCGCAGGACCTGTCGACGCTGCCGCTGCTGCAGGGGACCCAGGTCGCCGTGGTCGGAGCGGACGTGCAGGGGACGACCCTGGACGGTTCGTTCAAGTTCCGGTACGCGCCGCTGCACAAGTAGCCGATGATCACGGGCCGGGGGACGAGCGTCCCCCGGCCCGTGACCGTCCCGTAGGGTTCATCCATGGTCACCGCGGTCGATGCCGCCGAGATCGCGGCGCCGATCACGCCGCGCCGCGGCGGCCTGTGGCGCTACATCCTGATCCGGCTGCTCCTGATCATTCCCACCGTCGTCATCCTGGTGACGGTGGTGTTCCTGCTCATGCGGGTGACGGGCGACCCGATCACCGCGGCGCTCGGGGGCAGGCTCCCCCCCGACCAGCTCGCCGCCCGCATCCACGAGGCCGGCTACGACCGCCCCCTGCTGGTGCAGTATCTCGAGTACATCGGCGGCGTCTTCCGCGGAGACTTCGGCACCACGCTGACGGACGGCAGGCCCGTCTCGGAGATCCTGCTCCGGTACGGGTCGGCGACCCTCGAACTGGCGTTCTACGCGCTGCTGGTCGCGTTCGCCCTCGGCATCCCGCTGGGTCTGGTCGCCGCCTATCGCCGGGACAAGTGGCAGGACGCGGCGTTGCGGGTGGCAGCGATCCTCGGCTACGCCACCCCGATCTTCTTCCTCGGCATGATGCTGAAGCTCGTCTTCTCGGTCGGTCTCGGCGTGCTCCCGGTGGCGGGGCGCGCGTCGACGCGCACCGAGCTGGCGCTGCAGACGATCGAGAACCCGACCGGGATCTATCTGATCGACGCGATCCGGCTGGGGGATCCCGCGGCGGTGGGCGACGTGCTGTGGCACGCGGTGCTGCCCGCGGTCGCCCTGGGCGTCCTGACGGCCGGGATCTTCCTCCGCCTGGTGCGCACCAACGTCATCGGCACGCTCGGGTCGCAGTACGTCACATCCGCCCGCTCGCGGGGGGTCGGAGAGTACCGACTGGTCACGCGGCACGCCTACCGGCCCGCGCTCATCCCGATCGTCACGGTGATCGGATTGCAGATCGCCACACTGCTGTCGGGCGCCGTGCTCACCGAGACGACGTTCGAGTGGAAGGGCATCGGGTTCATGCTCGCCGAGTACCTGAAGGCCCGCGATTTCGTCGCCGTCCAGGGCATCGTCGTCATGATCGCGGTCGTCGTCGCGGCGGTCAACTTCATCGTCGACGTGGTGGCGGCCCTCATCGACCCACGGGTGAGGTACTGACGTGACCACCACCGTCGCCCGCCGTCCGGGCTGGCCGGATCGCGTCCCGGTCATCTCCCACCTGCGCCGCAGCGTCGGGCTGCAGCGCGGCATGCTCGTGGCGGGCCTGGTTCTGACCACGCTGTTCGTGCTCGTGGCGGCGCTGGCGCCGTGGATCGCGCCGTACGGTTTCGCCCAGCGATCCGCGGACGGCCAGCAGTTCGGCACGCTGCAGCCGCCGAACCCGATGAACCTGCTGGGCACGACGGTGAGCGGGTTCGACGTGCTCTCGCGGACCATCTGGGGCGCCCAGACGGCGCTCCTGGCGATCCTGTGCGCCATCGCGTTCTCCCTGTTCCTGGGTGTGTTCCTGGGCCTTGTGGGCGGGTACTTCGGCGGCTGGGCCGACCGTCTGCTCGTGGTGCTCTCCGACGCGATCTACTCGTTCCCCTCGCTGCTGCTGGCGATCGTGATGTCCATCGTCATCAGCCGCGGCCAGTCCACGCTGTGGGGCGGCATCCTCGCCGCGGCGATCGCCATCACCGTGGTGTTCGTGCCGCAGTACTTCCGGGTCATCCGCGCGGAGGTGCTGCGGGTGAAGGCGGAGCCGTTCGTGGAATCCGCGCAGGTGATCGGGGTTCCCACGGCCCGGATCCTCACCCGCCACGTGCTGCGCAACTCCACTCGGACCCTCCCCGTCGTCGTCACTCTCAACGCGTCCGAAGCACTCCTCACCCTGGCGGGCCTGGGCTTCCTCGGCTTCGGGATCGAAGCGACCGCCGCCGCCGAGTGGGGGTACGACCTGAACCGGGCGATGAGCGACGTCACCAGCGGGATCTGGTGGACCGCCATCCCGCCCGGCATGGCGATCGTGCTCGTCGTGTTGGGTATCACCCTGGTCGGGGAGAGCCTGAACGACCTCAGCGATCCGCGGCTGCGCACCCGCCGGCGGACCGGAGGGGCATCATGACCGACGTCGCCCGAGTGCAGGGTCTCACCGTCAGGTTCGCCACCGACGGCGAACCGGTGACCGCGGTGTCGGGGATCGACCTGGTCGCGCACGCCGGAGAGGTGCTCGCGATCGTCGGCGAGTCCGGCTCGGGGAAGACCGTCACGGCGAACAGTCTCCTGGGACTGCTGCCGGAGACGGCGACGGTGAGCGGCGCCGTGATGATCCGGGGACGCGAGGGCGGTGAGACCGACGTCGCGCACGCCAGCCGCGCCCAGCTGCGGAGGATGCGCGGCCGAGACGCCGCGATGGTGTTCCAGGAGCCGTCCACCGCGTTGAACCCCGTGTTCACCGTGGGCTGGCAGATCGCCGAGGGGCTGCGAGCCCACGAGAGGCTCCCGCACGCCGAGGCGCGGCAGCGGGCGGTGGAGGTGCTGCGCCAGGTCGGCATCCCCGATCCGGAGACCCGGGTGGACGACTACCCGCACCAGTTCTCCGGCGGGCAGAAGCAGAGGGTCGTCATCGCGATGGCCCTGGTGCTGAACGCCGGGCTGATCATTGCGGACGAGCCGACGACCGCCCTGGACGTGACGGTGCAGGCGGAGATCCTGGAGCTGCTCCGGGCGTGCCGGGACCGGTTCGGGGCGACCGTGGTGCTGATCACGCACAACATGGGCGTCGTCGCGGATCTCGCCGACCGGGTGATCGTGATGCGGGATGGCGCCGTAGTCGAGCAGGCGCCCGTGCGGGACCTGTTCGCGCGGCCGCAGCATCCGTACACCCGCGAACTGCTGGCGGCAGTGCCGCACATCGGGCGGGGCAAGTCCGCTCGCCAGGACGACGCGGCCGCGCCGTCCTCCGCGCCGCCGGGGAGCGTGGTGGTCGCCGAGCGGCTCCAGGTCGGCTACCCCGGGCGGTTCGGGCGCTCCGCGACCGTCGTCGTGCACGGGGTCGACTTCTGGATCGGTCCCGGCGAGGTGGTCGGACTGGTCGGCGAGTCCGGCTCCGGCAAGACGACCATCAGTCGTGCGCTGGTGGGGCTCACGGAGGTGGTGGACGGCTCGCTCACGGTGCTCGGCACGCCGCTGCGCGGCGCGTCGCCTCGGCGACTGCGGGATCTGCGTCCGCGGGTGGGATTCGTGTTCCAGGACCCGGCGACGAGCTTCAACCCGCTGCTGACGGTGGCGGAGGGGATCGCAGAGCCGCTCGTCGTGCACGGGCGCGCGTCGGGTCAGCGGGCGGCGCGCCGCCGCGTCGACGAACTTCTGGACGCGGTGCGGCTTCCGGCGGCGACCGGGGACCGGTACCCGCACGAACTGAGCGGCGGTCAGCGCCAGCGCGCATCCCTGGCCCGTGCCCTGGCGCTGGACCCGGCACTGCTGATCGCCGATGAGCCGACCAGTGCGCTGGACGTCTCGGTGCAGGCGACGGTGCTGGAACTGTTCGCGCAGCTGCAGCGCGATCTGGGCTTCGCGGCCCTGTTCGTCAGTCACGACCTCGCGGTGATCGACGCGGTCGCCGACCGGGTGATCGTGCTGCAGGCGGGCCGCATCCGGGAGCAGGGCCGGACCCGACAGGTGCTGCTCGAACCGCAGGACGACTACACGCGCCGGCTCCTGCTCTCCCTGCCGGTACCGGATCCGGTCGTCCAGGCCGAGCGCCGGGCCGCATGGCGGCACACCCGCTGAGGAAGAACGGCCGGGTCAGCCGCCGAGCCAGGAGGCGAGGAGGCCCGACTGGGCCAACAGCCAGAAGGTCGCGACGAGGGCGACCACCACGATCGCGCCCCAGGGGGCCCGGCGCCGCAGCCGGCGTCCCCCGGCCGCGACGGTCGCCGACGTCTCCCGGGCGGCCGCGCGGGAATGCGGCGCGTCGGCCCGTCCATCGCGCCACCGCGCCCACTGGCAGAGCTTCGCGTCGAGGGTGACGAGCACGGCGTGCACGCGCTCCCACGTGGCCGGGTCCAGCGTCGACAGATCCCGACCGGAGTAGAGGAACAGCCAGTCGTCGACGATCTCCGCGTCCAGACGGCCCGCGGCGTCGGCGAACAACGCCATTACATCAGGCGTGAACAGATACAGGGCGTCGCGTTCATATCCCTCGGGGCAGTAGAGCGTGAACACGCGGTCGAAGTCACCCTCCAGGCTGAGGCGTTGGCCCCGCTCGAAACCGACGGGCAGGTTGCTCACCCCGAAGGGGGCGTCATTGCCCACGGCATCCAGGACGATGTGAGGCAGCGGCTGCGGCAGTCGTACCGCGAGATATCCCCACTCGTGGGTCACCCGGTCGCGGCCCCGACCCGTGCTGTACCGGTAGTTGCCGATCTCCGTCCACCGCGGGCTCGGGACGCGCACCACGTCCTCGGATCGCCGCCCGTCCCCGACGTGGAACAGCAGGCCCGGCAGCGCCGGTCGCGACACCGTTCCCGCAGCGGCGAACCCGTTCGCCGCAGCGAACGACGACAGCCGCATCCGCTTCTCATCCCACCGCCGCAGACCCCGGATCGCGCCGACCACCGCCGCTGCGACGCCGGCGACCACGGCAGCGATCAGGACGAGCGCCAGGATCGGGAACGCGCCGCCGCCGGCGAGCATCGCAGGCAGCGAGGCCAGCAGTGAACCCAGCACGAGGAGCACGACGAGGCCGAGGACGACGGCGACGGCGACGGCGACGGCGAGGGGACGGCCGGCCGGACCGAGCGCCCCGACCACCCCGCCCGGCCGGGTGCGGCGGGCTGCGGCGCGGATCGCGCCGCGGTCGAGCGGGGTGGTCAACGCCGAGGTGTCCCAGGGTATGACAGGTGCGCTCATGGCTTCCCCTCCGAGGCGTCGGTCTCACCGTACGGGCTTCACGACTCGGGATGGCATCCGGTACGATGGCAAGGTTGTCCGGGTCGGCGCATCCCGTCGCCCGGGCCGTGCACACACCCTCCTGCCGCCGGGACACGCTCGGCGGCCGTTCAGTCCGAAGGAGGTGGGTCAGTGACGCACACGCACCAGTACGAACTCATGGTCATCCTCGACCCCGGGGTCGACGAGCGCCAGGTTCCCGCGCTGCTCGACAGGTTCCTCAAGGTCATCACCGCCGACGGCGGCACGATCGACAAGGTCGACGTCTGGGGGCGGCGCCGGCTGGCGTACGAGATCCAGAAGAAGACCGAGGGCACCTATGCCGTGGTCGACTTCACCGCCACCAGCGAGGCGACGCAGGAGCTGGACCGCCAGCTCAAGCTGAACGAGGCGGTCATGCGCACGAAGGTGTTGCGCGCCGAGGAGGCGATCGCCCGGGTGGCGGCCGAGACCGAGCGGGCCGAGCAGAAGGCGGCGCACCGCGCTGCGACGGCTCGGACGGCGAAGGCCTGAGCCATGGCCGGGGAGACCATCATCACGGTCGTGGGGAACCTCACGGCCGACCCCGAACTGCGGTACACGCAGAACGGGCTGCCGGTGGCGAACTTCACCATCGCGTCCACGCCGCGCACATTCGACCGCGCGTCCGGGGAGTGGAAGGACGGTGAGGCGCTGTTCCTGCGCGCCAGCGTCTGGCGGGACTTCGCTGAGCACGTCGCCGGTTCCCTCACCAAGGGCAGCCGAGTGATCGCGAGCGGCCGGCTCAAGCAGCGGTCGTACCAGGACCGCGAGGGCAACAATCGCACCTCGATCGAACTGGAGGTCGACGAGATCGGGCCGAGCCTGCGCTACGCGACCGCCCAGGTGACCCGCGCCGCCGCCGGCGGCGGCGGGCGCGGGCAGGTCGCCGACGAGCCCTGGTCCACGCCGGCAGCCTCCGGCGGAGCCGACGCGTGGGGAGCCCCCGGCACCTATGCGGACGACACCCCGTTCTGATCCCGTCGGTGGGATCGACCACAATCTGAAGGAGCCATGATGGCTGGAAAGTCCAGCGGCGACCGCCGCAAGCCGCGCAAGGGGCCGAAGAACGCCGCCCCCGCGAAGTCGATTCGCGTCGGCGTCATTGATTACAAGGATGTCGCCACGCTTCGCAAGTTCATCTCGGAGCGCGGCAAGATCCGCGCCCGCCGGATCACCGGGGTCTCAGTGCAGGAGCAGCGGCTCATCGCGCGGGCCATCAAGAACGCCCGCGAGATGGCGCTGCTGCCGTACTCCGGCGCCGGACGCTAAGGAGCAGCGATGGCAAAGGTTATTCTCACGAACGAGGTCGCCGGGCTCGGCAGCGCCGGCGACGTCATCGAGGTCAAGGACGGCTACGCCCGCAACTGCCTCATTCCCCAGGGGTTCGCGGTGGCATGGACTCGCGGCGGCGAGAAGCAGGTGACATCCATCCGCGCCGCCCGCCAGGCTCGCGCCATTCACGACCGCGAGGAGGCGGTGGCGTTCAAGGAGCGGCTGGAGACGGCCACCGTGCGCCTGGCCGTTCGCGCCGGGGCCGAGGGCCGGTTGTTCGGCTCCGTCAAGAACGACGACGTGGCCACAGCGGTCCGTGACGCGGGACTGGGCGACCTCGACAAGCGCACGATCCACATCACCTCGGCGATCAAGTCGACCGGGCAGCACGAGGCCACCGTGCGTCTGCACCACGACCTCACTGCGGTGATCACCCTGCAGGTGGTCGCGGCCAAGTAGCATCCACCGATGCCGATGGCGCGGGGTCCTGGTGACTCCGCGCCATCAGCATGTCCGGACTGCTTGTACACACCCATCGATGCCGGATTGTCAAGTCTCAACCCGCACTCGAATGCTGCTGATCCCACAGCGTGTGCGCGGAGGAATACCTGATCACAGGGCAGGAATCCGGCTCCTTGACAGGCGAATCCGCCGGTCATCCACATCCCTTCTGCACAGTGTTCACGGCGTGTCGCTCCCTTTATCCCCATCGTTATCCACAGGGTCGTTTGCAGTCGGGTGCGGCCGCTTCTACCGTGAGTGGACCATCGCGGCGAGCACGAGTGGGGACGATGGTGTCGGACGTTCGTGCTGTCATCGAGTGGCGGCGGCGAGGCGTGGGGCGCTCGTCGTCGACGCACGGGCGCGCCAGCGCACACACGACAGAGAGAGCGGGATCAGGTGTCGATCGCCGACATTTCACCGGACCGACTGGGGGGCGCCCGGCAGCCGGAGCGGACGCCGCCGCACGACCTGCTGGCCGAGCAGTCCACGCTCGGCGGGATGCTGCTGTCGAAGGACGCCGTCGCCGACGTGGTGGAGACGCTGCGCGGCGGCGACTTCTACATCCCCAAGCACGAGCTGATCTTCGAGGCGGTGCTCTCGCTCTACTCCCACGGGGAGCCGACCGACGTCATCGCCGTCACGGATGAGCTCATCAAGACCGGGGAGCTGCAGCGGGCGGGCGGCGCGGACTACCTGCACACGCTGACCTCGATCGTGCCGACGGCCGCGAACGCCGGCTACTACGCGTCGATCGTCGCCGAGCGTGCGCTGCTGCGACGGCTGGTGGAGGCGGGCACCAGGATCGTGCAGATGGGGTACGCCGCTCAGGGGGAGGTGGTAGACCTGGTCAACACCGCCCAGGCGGAGATCTACGCGGTTACGACCACGGATGCGGCGGAGGACTATGTGCCGCTGACGGTCGCGGTGGATGCCGCAGTGGACGAGATCGAGGCCGCACGCGGCCGCGACGGCCAGATGACAGGCATCCCGACGGGCTTTCAGGGGCTGGATCAGCTGACGAACGGACTGCACCCGGGCCAGCTGATCGTGATCGCCGCTCGCCCGGCGCTCGGAAAGTCGACGCTGGCGCTGGACTTCTCGCGGTCCGCCGCGATCCGCCACCAGATGCCCACGATCCTGTTCTCACTGGAGATGGGTCGCAGCGAGATCGCGATGCGCCTGATGAGCGCCGAGGCCGCCGTCCCGCTGCAGGCGATGCGGAAGGGCACGCTCGATCAGCGGGATTGGACGACGATCGCCGCGACCCGGGGCCGGATCAACGACGCGCCGCTCTACATCGACGACAGCCCGAACATGACGCTGGTGGAGATCCGCGCGAAGTGCCGGCGACTGAAGCAGCGGGTGGGCCTGAAGATGGTGGTGATCGACTACCTGCAACTGATGACCAGCGGCAAGCGCGTCGAGTCGCGCCAGCAGGAGGTGAGCGAGTTCTCCCGCGCGCTGAAGCTGTTGGCCAAGGAACTGGACGTGCCGGTCGTGGCCCTCTCGCAGTTGAACCGCGGGCCCGAGCAGCGCGCCGACAAGAAGCCGATGCTCGCGGACCTCCGCGAATCGGGGTCGATCGAGCAGGATGCCGACATGGTGATCCTGCTGCACCGCGAGTCGGCGTACGAGAAGGAGAACCCCCGCGCCGGCGAGGCCGACCTCATCGTCGCCAAGCACCGCAACGGACCCACCGACACGGTGACCGTCGCGTTCCAGGGCCACTACTCCCGCTTCGCCGACATGGCGCCCGCCGACTTCTCACCGGCGTCGCTGTAGGTTCCGCGTGAAGATGACAAAATCCACCGCTACTTGTCAGTCACTTGGCAGTACTGCCAAGTACGGAGACCTAAGGACCCACTCTCAGGTACACGTCGCTGATCCGCTTGAAGAACATCAGCGGGAAGATGTACGCCTTGAAGTCAGCCTGATCGATACTGCCGCGCAGAAGGTCCGCAGCGCGCGCCAGATACTGATTGAGCTCGGAAAGCGTCAGCCGTTCCGTCATCGGGTGGGTCCTTCCGGGGGTCTTGCTGGTCATCGGGGTGACGCCGTGGCGGACGGCATGGAGGTGCGCAATCGATCTGTCAAACTGCCGCCCACTTAGCGAGCTCATCCGTGACTGATGGCGCCCCCTTGACGAGTTGCGTGCGCCAATCGAGTTGGCGATCGTGTTGAAGGAAGCCGACGACGACAATGTCGTGAACACCAAGCCGGTTCGCCTGCTCCGATACCCAGCTCTGGCGGATTGGGCGGGGAGGGGTGGGCAGCCCGCCAGGGACGGCCCAGTTCCCAGCAAGCTCGTTTGTCGCGCTTTCGTCGCCCAGGGTGTGTGCGTCGCCGTCATCAATCAGGATCGTTCCGCCGGGACGCACATCGCCGCGGACGAGGTGTGCGAGTTCGTGTAGCAGCGTAAAGAGGACCTTGTCGAGGCGCTTTCCTCGCCCCGAGATTGCGATCACAGGCTGCGCTGCATCGTCGTCCAGGAGGAAGGTGGCCCCGTTCATCTTGCTGCCAGGGAACGCCTCGACGTAGACGAGCCGAACCCCAACATCGGCGAACAGGGTCGCGAGTTCAGCGAACGCCGAGACGTCCCGCAACGTGCGGGCGAGACCCTTTGCGCGCTCGGCGACCGCGTCAAGATCGAGCGGGGCGACGGTCATGGCGCGTGCCTGTCGACGAGCGACCGCAAGCCACGCCTTCTGGGTGGGGGTAAGTGGAACGTCAGGATTGGAACGTCGAGCAGCGGCTGCGAAGACGGGCTCTTCGTCGATGGAACTAATCTCGAAAAGCTCTCGGATCTCGACCTCTAGCCCGTCGAGGCTGTCGGCGGTGAGGTAGCCGCGTCTACGGAGCACGGCGATTGGCGCAAGCTGGTTCAGTTGTGCCCGTAGCCGTACATTGTGCAACTGCTTCTGGGTCTCGGTGTCCTGCGCTTGACGGGACAGCAGGTATTCATTCTGCAGATTCAGCCAGAACTCCGGTGAAGGTCCGAGCGCCGCAGCGATCTGAGCGGCTGACTCGCGGGTGATCTCCTTCTTCCCTGAGATGATCTCGGAGACGAATTGTGTGGGGCGGCCGAGGATCTCTGCGAACTCAGTCTGAGACCAGTGTCGCTCCTCCAACTCGTCCGCGAGAATCTCCCCGGGTGGGACCTGGTCGGCCAAATGCTCTTCCATGGTGCTCCTCCTCAGCGCTGTTCGACCGCTTCGATGATGGCGATGGGTGTTCCATCTGTGTCCAGGTAGGAGATGCGCAGCCAATGCACATCGTCGATCCGGAGCGTCGCGCCGCGCGTCCCGTTCGCGGTCGTGGGCCGGACACGCAGACTCAGCAGCGCCTCGAGATCTTCGGGGCGGGTCGCCGCATCGATCATCTGAAGCACGCGTCGGAAACGGCGCACGACAGAAGTGGCCCAGCCGTCCACGGTGGAGCCGGCCTCATATGCGAGGCGTTCCAACACTTCGTCTCCGAACTCTAGTCGCAACGCGCATTCCGCTCTTCACCCCTGAACTGATACCGCCACCATAACCGATGTTCGCGGCGGTGCCCGCATGCTCGCGTATCCATCTGCTATACTCAGCGTATCACCCCTAAGGTGATGACCTGAATGCGAGAAACAACTAACAACTGAGGAGCCTCTCATGACAACGCAGCAGGATCTCGCCGCGGCGGGTAAGAAGAAGGGCCAGGAGATGACGATCACAATCGATTCGAAGCCGTACACCGTGCGTGACGACGACTGGGAGGCACGCGCGTTGCTGCTACTCGCCGGTCTCGACCCGGCCGAGTATGACCTGGCGCAGATCAAGCGCAACGGCACGCTGAAGCGGTTCAAGGATCGTCAGATCGTGAAGGTCGAGAACGGTGACGAGTTCGAGTCCGTGAAGCAGGAGGGGCCGGTGGCCTGATGGAGACACGGCTGCGGGGTGTTGAGGGGTTCATCGCCGACCTTGCCGACTGGGGGGTCTCGGCACGGGTGGTGGAGTCCTGGGTCGTGTTCCCTGCTCGGGCACCGAGCGGGACGCGGGAGGGGGAGGTGCTCGAGAGTGCGGTTGCAGTGAGCGAGCTAGGGTCCTGGCCGCTGATCCCGCCCCACTGGGTGCACTTCCCATCGTCGGTGATCCTCCCGCAGGTGCACCCCGATCAGACGGATACGCAGCCGGGATGGACGCGACACTCACGCCAGATCGAACGGTGGGAGCGCGTGACCGAGCCCGGACGCGCGTGGCTCGGTCACGTCCGTGCCGCCCTGGCAGGAGCGTCCTGATGAGCGAGCGACGTTACTCCGTCGCGATGCCCGCAGCGGTTGCTGAGGCACTCAGCGCGCATCTGGACCGACCGGATGGACAGGAGGACGTAGTCCTCGCCACCTACGCTCCGTCGACGGGGCGGGAGCGCACCACGGCTCTGCTGAGGCGCGTATTTCTGCCGCGGCCCGGAGAACGCCATGTGCACGGAAATGCGTCGTTCACTTCCGACTATGTGATGCGGGTCACCGAGGAAGCCGCCGCCGCCGGGGAGGGGCTGGTGCTGCTGCATTCCCACCCTCGTGGGACGGCGTGGCAATCGATGAGTAAGACTGACCGAGTGACCGAGTCGGGGTACGCGGGGCTCGGAAATACGGCGACCCGACTCCCGGTGATCGGGATGACGTGGGGAGGGGCCGGCAATGTGTGGTCGGCACGGTTCTGGTTCTCGCGGACGCGAGTAGTCGACGTGGAGTCGGTGCGGGTGGTTGGGGCGTCCTTCGCTCCCTCCTTCAATCCGCAGCTTCTCCCGGCGCCACCAACAACATCCGCGCAGACTCGGACGGTGAGCGCATGGGGTCCCGTTGTGCAGGCAGACCTCGCCCGACTCCGCGTGCTGGTGGTAGGTGCAGGCAGCGTGGGCCTGGACGTCGCACAGCGGCTCGCCGCGTCCGGGATACGCACCGTCGGGGTGATGGACTTCGACGCCGTAGAACACCGCAACCTCGACCGCATGATCGGCGCCCGCCGCCGGGACGCCAGCGACCGGGTCGCGAAGGTCCAGGTCGCGGCTCGCCTGCTCCGGGCACAGGCCACGGCAGCCCAACCGGACGTCCGCCAGCACGAGATGTCGATTTGCGACCCGGATGGGCTGCTAGTCGCGCTGGATTACGACATCGTCTTCTCCTGCGTGGACAGACCCTGGCCACGAGCGGTGCTGAATCAGATCGCCTACACGGATCTCATCCCGGTCATCGACGGTGGCATCAACATTGAGGTCGACGATGATGAGACCTTCTCGCGGGCGACCGCTCGTGCGCACACCCTCGTGCCGGGTGAGCCATGCATGGCCTGCACGCGCCAACTGAAGCCAGCCCGAGTGGCACTCGACCGCGAGGGTCTGCTTGACGACCCCGAGTATGTTCGCCGGTCCGGCATCGACATCGAACACGCTGGTCAGAACGTTGCGACGCTTTCCGCGATGGTCAGCGCACTTCTTCTGACCCAGTTCGTGAGTCTGACCGTAACGCCGGGTGGCCGAGGAGTGCCCGGCCCACTCTGCTACCACTACGGACCGCAGATCCTGGAGCACCTCGATGATGCCTCGGTGCCGTCGTGCCTGTGGGAGGCGGCTCTCGCCGCAGGCGACGCGCGCGTTCCGATCGCGACGGGACATGCCCGTGCTGAGGAGATGGTCCGGCGGCGACGGCGCGCGGCGCGCACGCCAATTGGCCGACTCAGTGCGGTGCGACGGTGGCTCGCCAATCGCTGGGGTTACTGAGATCGCCCGACCTCTCCAGGTCGAGCCGTAGTGGACCTCGATCCTGCATCCGGCACCAATCGACTTACTCATTCCGCTAGCTTCTGACCAGACATGCACAACGAGGAGATACCGCCGTGGCGATCCCAGTAAACCTTCCGTCCTTCACCTGGCCGTCGAAGAAGGCGGCATTCGACGCCTTCAGGATCCTTCACACGGGCGGTCCTTATGCTCCCTACGACCGCATCACCGACCCCGGTCATGACCTCATGCTTCGCGAAGTCCTTGACCTTCATCCCGATGCGCACGAGAAGATTGGTGCTGGAGTCGAGTACTTCTACGTCGGCCTGACCAGCGACGGCGACAAGTTCAATGTGCGACCCGATGCCACGGGCATCTGGATCAAACGCATAGATGGGTCCGACGTGGACTTCAGCTACCGCACCTGCATCCAGAATCACACCGAAGAATCCGACGCGAAAGAGGGCCTCCGACTCGCCGTGGAAGAACGCCGGCTCTCATACCGCGACGACCGAATCGCGGCTGGGACATTCGCGAGCGATATCTCCGGGGTCGTCTTCTCCGGCCGCAACGAGGCGCACGTCATCTACGAAGACCCGTCGTGGGGACAATTGACGCACCGGTTCGCCGAGGGCGAGGGCGGATGGGACCACATCCTGGTTCACTCAGGGAGTGGTGGTGTCCTCATCGGCAGCCACCTCATGGATCGAGACGTCCTCGCGAGGTGGCTGGAGTTCTACGATCGCCATGCCAACCGCCGGCTCGCTACAGCAAGCGAGGCCGCAGCACGGCCGCGACCCCCTCAAGACGCGTGGACTCCGTGACCGCTGCGGAGCACGTCAGGGGACCGACAGCCACAAACGCTTCGTCAAAGTTGAGGCTGCGCTCTGTCGCATATACACCGGGTGGCTACGGCGGTCAGCTCCGGGAGGTAGCTCGTAGAGCGAAGGAATCCGCCATTTCGTGTGGAATCCCGATCTCAAGACGACTGCCAACTACCGTGGATTCGGCCCGATCCACTGCCATCTCGGGCATGAACCTACAGCGTCGCTGTGAGTTCCTGCAGGGAGCTTCCTGGAGCGAGGCCGAGGACGAGCTGCTCTTGTGGCTGGGAGCCGAATGCTACCGCTCCGAGGCGGACATCTCTGAGCGGTTCTTACACCTGGAGTCCGTTGGACGCCCTGGTCGGTTGAGGGCTTCAGTGTTCGCGGTGGTGGGTTCCTCGAGGAAGGGGTCGCGGTGAAGGCGGGCCGCTTGCTTGATTCGGTCTTGGCGATTCCTTCGACCGCGCTGGCGATGAACTTCTACCTTGCCGAGAGCGACAGGGAGGGGGGCTTCCACACGAGCGCCGCCGAGCGGTGCGCTCGCCTTCTCGCGCACCTTGGTCGCGTGGGCGGCGGAGACCTCGTCGTCGTGGGTGAAGCTCCCGGCTGGAAGGGTGCGCGCCAGTCGGGGGTGCCGTTCACATCGGCCGGGACCGTCGGACTTGAGGGCTCCAGCGAGGCAAGTGCAACGGTCATGCACGACATGCTCTCGCGCCTCGGGATCGCCGACCGCACGCTTCTGTGGGGTGACGTCCCCGCGAGTGGTGTAGTTCTGGGCGGTGGTGCCGGCGTCTTGGACGTGGGTGAGCCATCGTGCGATGGTCAGTGAGTACCGATCAAAGTCACTCACAGAAAGACACAAACGCACGATGGCTCTAGACCAGTCTGCCCTCCTCGATCTGCTCGGGGAATTGAAGCTCACCGATGTCCCGGACCGGATCCGGGTCGCGACCGAGACGCTCTACCAGGAGTTGATCGACGCGGAAGCGGCCGCGTTCATCGGCGCCGTCCCGTTCGAGCGCACCCCGGAGCGGATCACACAACGCAACGGCACCCGACCGCGGACGCTGACCACGACCGCTGGCGAGCTCGAGTTGCGGATCCCGAAGTTGCGGCAAGGGTCGTTCTTCCCGTCGCTGCTCGAGCGGCGGCGCCGGGTCGACCAGGCGTTGTTCGCGGTGGTGATGGAGGCCTACGTTCACGGTGTCTCCACTCGGAAGGTCGATGACCTGGTGAAGGCGCTCGGCGCGGACACCGGCATCTCCAAGTCCGAGGTGTCACGGATCTGCGCCAACCTCGACGAGGACGTCGCGGCATTCCGAGACCGGCCGCTGGCGGACACGACCTACCCGTATGTGTTCCTCGACGCCACCTACTGCAAGGCCCGCGTCGGCCGCCGCGTCGTCTCGCAGGCGGTCGTGGTTGCGGTCGGGGTCGCCGCCGACGGGCGCCGGGAGGTGCTCGGGTTCGAGGTCGGCGACACCGAGTCGCAACCGTTCTGGACCACGTTCCTGCGCTCGTTGAAAGCCCGCGGGCTCGACGGGGTCAAGCTGGTGATCTCGGACGCTCACACCGGACTGATCGCCGCGATCAACACCGTGTTCGTCGGCTCGATCGTGGCAGCGCTGCCGGGTCCACTTCATGCGGAACGTGCTCTCGCACGTGCCGAAGGCGACCGGGCCGATGGTCGCGTCGATCATCCGCACGATCTTCGCCCAGCCCGACACCGAGCACGTCTTCACCCAGTTCGACGAAGTCGTCCGCATGCTCACCCGCTCGCACCCGAAGGTCGCCGACATGCTCGAGAACGCGAAGAACGACATGCTCGCGTTCACCGCGTTCCCGACCGCGCACTGGCGGCAGATCTGGTCCACGAACCCGCTGGAGCGGGTCAACAAGGAGATCAAACGCCGCACCGACGTCGTCGGCACCTTCCCCAACCCGGCCGCGCTGCTGCGCCTGGCCGGGCACGTCCTGATCGAGCAGCACGACGAATGGGACGGCGCCGACCGCCGCTACTTCAGCGAACACTCCATGAAGGTCCTGAACCAACGAAGCCGAGGAGGTGGCGATCCCAGAACTCACTGCGGCATAATCAAACAGCTGAACTCGCACGGTGTCGAGAAACTCCACCACTCAGCGGGACGTCACCCTTCTGTGGAATGCGTTCCCCGTTCACCCGCATGCGGCGGGTCTGCCCCGGACCAATAGAACACCGTCCGGCGAGGAGTTGGGCTCGGGGCTGGACGCACTTCGGCTGGCAGTAGCCGGTCGACGAATCATCTGCGTCGGCAACGCTGCACGAAGGAGCGTCGAGAGGCTCCTTGGCATCGAGGTACCCGGAGTCGGCGCCGCATCCGCCACGAGCTCGGCAGTTGCCGTCCGGCACCCAGCCAATGGGGGTGCTCCCGATTTCCGATCAGGACTCGCGACTGTGGGCGACCTCTGGGATCTGTAGGGCGGGATCAGCGGCGGCTTTCGCCGGGATTGTCGCGGGTGTGGCCAGGATGGGGGGCCCGCCCGAATCGATGTCTTGTGCACACAAGAATCACACAACGGGAGGGATGACGATGGCCGCGCGGAAGGCGCACCGAGGGGCACAGCGCGAGAGTCGGTGGCCTGCTGACGATGTACGCGGACTCGATCGACTTCTACGCCCCTCCGATCGAGTCTCCGATCGAGTCGAAGACTGAGATCGCGTCGAACATGCCGGCTACAGTGTCAGGCTGGCGGCGACCGACGCGCCCAGGTCCCAGCAGGCCTCGCGCGCCGCGGCATCCACGTCGCCGATCACCGTCAGCGGCTCGCGCAGCCGGCGCCACCGTAGGCCGGTCGTGATGGTGTCGACGCTGCGGATCGCTCCAGCGGTGTCGTTGCCGCCGTGCACGTACAGCGCGTAGGGGCGTCCGACGGTCGCATCGAGCACCGGATAGTAGATCTGGTCGAAGAAGTGCTTGAGCGCCCCCGACATGTAGCCGATGTTGGCGGGAGTCCCCAGCAGGATCGCGTCGGCCGCCAGGACATCCGCGGCGCCCGCCGACAGTGCGGGCCTCACGATCACCTCGACGTGCTCGATCGCGTCGTCTCGGGCGCCGGCGAGCACCGCCTCCAGCATCGTCTGCATCGCCGGCGACGGCGTGTGGTGGACGACGAGAAGGGTCGGCACGCGCGCCACTCTAGCGGTGGAGGCTCGTGTCTAGCGGTGGAGGCTCGTGTCTAGCGGTGGAGGCTCGTGCGGTTCGGACCACGGGGCCTCGCGTGACGAAAGGGCGGTGATGCCGGAATCCGAGGGCCGGGGACATCGAGTTTGCCAGGCGTGGGAGCAACAGGGCATCCTGGTGCCCCACACTGCGGCGGTGATCCATGCGGCGCCAGACATTGGTTTCGGAGGCGGGGATGACCGTGAACAACGACACCGACGCGCCGGGCGTCCGGGGTCTCCTCATCCTGTCGGTGCCGGCGTTGGGGATCGGCATCGGCGCCGCGCTGGTGCTGATGCTCCTCGATCTGGCGTCGGGCGCGCTCCACGACGTACTGTGGACGGCGCTCCCCGCTGTGTTCGGAGTCACGTCGTCGACCCCGTGGTGGGTGATACTCGTGCTGACGACGACGGGTGCGGCTGTCGGGCTCATCGTCTGGCTGGTTCCCGGTCACGCCGGGCCTGACTCGGCGAGGACCGAGTTCGACAGCCCGCCGCCGAAGCTTGTGGCGCTGCCGTCGCTGTTCGTGGTCGTCGTCCTGAGTCTGGCGGGCGGCGTGAGTCTCGGCCCCGAGAATCCCATGGTCGCTATCAACGCCGCCTTGGCGGTCGCTGTTCTCGCTCGGTTCACGAAGATTCCGCCTCAGCTGGCGGGCATGCTCGCCGTCGCCGGCACCCTCGGTGCTCTGTTCGGCACGCCGGTCGCCGCCGCCCTCGTGTTCACCGGCATCGTCGGCGCCGCGAAGACCGGCGGCTCACTGTGGGACAGGCTGTTCCTGCCCGTCGCCGCCGCCGGGGCAGGCGCCCTCACCATGAGCCTGCTCGGCGGGGAACTGCTCACCATCCAGGTGGAGCCGATGGGTGCGGTGCAGCCGATGTACCTCCTGACCGGCGGCCTCGTCGCCGTCGCCGCGACCGTGCTCGGCGTCGTCATGGCGTGGTTGTTCCCCTACGTGCACCGGCTGTTCCACGGGATGCGCAATCCGGTGCTGTACACGACGCTCGGCGGCGCCGTTCTCGGCGCGCTCGCCATCATCGGCGGCCCCCTCACCATGTTCAAAGGATTCGAAGAGACCACGGAACTGCTGCAGCATCCTGGCGCATACAGCACCGGGCAGCTCGCGGCCATGGCCGGGATCAAGGCGCTCGCACTGCTCGTGGCCGCCGGCGCCGGTTTCCGCGGCGGCCGCATCTTCCCCGTCGTGTTCATCGGTGCCGCACTCGGACTGCTCGCGACCGCGCTGATCCCGGACCTCCCGATCGCGCTCGCGGTGGCGTGCGCCGTCATGGGAATGACCCTGGTCGCCAGCCGTGACGGCTGGATCGCGATGTTCGTCGGCATCGCCGTGGTGGGCGATCCCGGAGTCCTGCCACTGCTGTGCGTGATCGTCCTGCCGACGTGGCTGATCGTCACGAAGGCCCCGGCCCTGGCGATGCCGCCCGAACCTGCGCCCGCTCAAGCGTCCGCGTCCGGGACGGCGCGCACAGCCGCATAGCCGTTCGTGGGCGTCGGGTTGCCTGATCGGGTTGCCGGCCTAGAAATGCGGCTCGTCCGGTTAGAAGGGCGGGTGGGCAGGGGTTTCGTCGGGGTCGGGCCACCATGCGTCGAGCCCGGGCGGGGCGGGGTCGAGTGGCGCCGGTTCTGCCGGGGGCGCGACCGCGACCGAGCCCGGGGGTCGGGGTGACCTGTAGGGGTGGGTGGGGTGCTCGTGGTAGTGGCGGCCGGTGGGGCTGGTCCAGTGGAGGGTGCCGTCGGGGTCGGAGGTGACGGTCCAGCCGCCGTGGTGCTTGAGCGTGTGGTGACCGCGACACAGGGGGTTGAGGTTCTGGAGGCTGGTGGCGCCTCCGTCGTCCCAGGGGGATCGATATCGCAGCGGTGGGCGGGGATGGTGCAGCCGGGGGCCAAACAGCGTTCGGCGCCCCAGCGGCTGAGGCGCCGCAGGTGGGCGGGGGGCCGGTAGGGGTCCGGGTCCACGGCGAGGGGGGTGCCGGTGTGGGGGTGGGTGAGGATTCTCAGCCATCCGTCGGCGCCTCCGGCGGTGTTCTCCGAAACGCGCAGCGCGCACGCCAGCTCCAGCCGCAGGGACCGCTCGACAACGTCCCGACGAGACCCGTAACGGCCCGCACCTGCCCCGGCGCCGGTGTCGGCGAGAGCGTCCAAGCGGAGTTCGTCGATCCGGGCGAACCGGTCCGCCGCGAGCACCGCCATCGCGTCCGCGACCACCCGGCCCACCAGATCCACGCCCTCACCTGCATCCCGGGCCGCGTCCACGTCGACGGCTGCGTCCGGGACAGCCTCCGGGTCGGTGTCAGGGTCGGTGTCGTGTTCGATCACCGCTGTCAGGATCACGCCCCAACCATAGAGCAAACATACGATACTACCACGACACACAACCCGTCATGTGCACAGATACGTTCGAACATGACGCTGGGGAGGGCCGTGAATCTCGGGTCGGAGCCCGGTCGCCGCTCTGGCCTGAAGTGACCTGAAGAAGCGGGGCGGATGCCGCGGTGGCGGGCGGGATCCGCGCTCAGCGAGAACTCCCGGGTGCCGCGACCCCTGTCCGGCCGCGGGCTCGGCGACGACAATGGGGGCATGCGCGGAGTGATCATGCACGCGCCCGGCGGCGTCCGGGTGGAAGACCGGGACGATCCCGTCATCGCCGAGCCCACCGACGCGGTCATCCGCCTGGCGGCCACCTGCATCTGCGGGTCCGACCTGTGGGGCTACCGCGGAGTGGAACACCCAGACCACTGGCCAATGGGGCACGAGTATGTCGGCGTGGTAGAAGAGGTGGGTTCGGCGGTCCGCACGGTGCGAGCGGGCGACTTCGTGGTGGGATCGTTCGTGGCGTCCGACGGCACCTGCGCGAACTGCCGCGCCGGGTTCCCGTCGAAGTGCCTCCACGGCGTGCCGATGGGCGCGATCGGAACGCAGGCCGAGCGGGCCCGCATCCCGCTGGCCGATGGCACACTCGTCACCACCCCCGGGATGCCGGAGCCCGACCTGATCCCCTCGCTCCTGGCCGCATCGGACGTGCTCGGCACGGGATGGTTCGCCGCCGTCGCCGCCGAGGTGACTCCGGGCGGTTCCGTCGCGGTGGTGGGCGACGGCGCGGTCGGACTCATGGGCGTGCTCGCCGCGCAGCGGCTCGGGGCCGAGCGCATCATCGTGATGTCGCGGCACCCCGACCGGCAGGCGCTCGCCCGCGAGTTCGGCGCCACCGACATCGTCGCCGAGCGGGGTCGGGAGGGATCGGAGGCGGTGAAGGCGCTCACCGGCGGCCTCGGCGCCGACAGCGTGATCGAAGCCGTGGGAACAGAGGAGTCGCTGCTGCAGGCGATCCGGGCGACCCGCGCCGGGGGGAGCATCGGATTCGTCGGCGTCGCGCACAAGGGGGTCACCATCCCCGCCGACCGCCTGTTCTACGCCGAGGTGCACCTGCACGGCGGGCCCGCGCCGGTGCGACGGTTCCTGCCCGAACTCGTCGACCTGATCTGGAATCGGCGGATCGATCCCGGGAAGGTGTTCGACCTCACCCTTCCACTGGAGAGCGCGGCCGACGGCTACCGCGCCATGGACGAGCGGCGCGCGACGAAAGTGCTCCTCACGCCCTGACCGCCGCCGGGTCCGGGTCGTCCGCGCGCGACCAGGCGATGGCCCCCGCATGGCCGGTCGTGGGGGCACTCATGCAGTGACGATGACCTTCCCCACCACCCCGCCCGCATCGACCCGCGCGAGTGCGTCGCCTGCGCCGGCCAGGGCGTGGGTCGCGTCGATCACGGGGCGGAGGTCTCCGGATGCTGCCAGCGCGAACAGTTGCGCGGTGATCCCGGGGCGCGCGGCGGCGGTGAGGGTCCGGATGCGGCGACCGCGACCGAGGGACAGGATCGCGCCGCGCAGCATCCGTCCGAGCGGACCGACCACTCGGTTCTCCCCGCCCGCGACCGACACCACGCTGCCGCCCTGGCGCAGAAGCCGCTCCAACGACCGCAGCGGTGCCCGTCCACCCAGGTCGATCACCGCGTCGAACTCCCCTGGTGGCAGCGATTCGAGGTCGATCTCGCGGGATCCGACCTCATCGGGGCCGAGCCCTGTCACCGCCGGTATCGCGCGGGGGCTGCACAGCGCGTGCACGACGGCTCCCCGCAGAACGGCGAGGCGCACCGCGAACGTTCCCACCCCGCCTCCGGCTCCCAGCACCAGCACCCGGTCGCCGGCCGCGACCCCGGCCAGATCCAGGGCCTGCCAGGCCGTGCCCCCGGCCAGCGGCAGCGCTGCGGCGGTGGCGTCGTCGACCTCCGCCGGGACGCGCGTAAGACGGTCGGCCGGGCAGGCGACGAACTCGGCGAGTGCGCCGCCGGAGATCTCCCCCGCGACGCGATCCCCGGTGCGCAGCGCGGTGACGACGGGTCCGGTCGCGACGACGACTCCCGCGACATCGCGCCCGGGGATCGGGGTGCGCGGTCTGCGCATCCCGAACGCGAGGCGCACCAGGAGCGGAAGGCCGCGCATGATGCGCACGTCCGCCGAGTTGAGGGATGCCGCGCCGACCCGCATCAGCACCTCGCCGGGTCGCGGCGTCGGCACCGGAGCGGTCACGCGACGGACGACATCGGGTCCGCCGTAGCGATCCTGCATCCACGCGGTCATCGTGGTGGGCAGGGCGTTGCTCATGGTTCCTCCGGGTAGTGGAAAGCGTCATCGATCCGGATGCCGAACACGCGGCAGATCCGGAAGGCGAGTTCGAGGGTGGGTGAGTACTTCCCCTGCTCGATCGCGATCAGCGTCTGCCGGGTGACGTCGACGCGCCGCGCGAGCTCGGCCTGGGTCATCCCCGCCTCCTCGCGCAGCGTGCGGATCCGGTTCGTCACGCGAGTCGGCCGTGGACTCACGGCATCCCCCGTCGATACACGACCACCCGGGTGATGCAATCGAGCACGGCCGACAGGGCGAACCCGGCGTACAGGACGTTCGCGATCCAGAACCACTGCGCGGTCGCGGCGCACAGCAGGAGCCCGCCAAGCATGGCGACGACGAGGAACGCCTGCCCGACGCGACCGCCCAGGCGTGCGATGTCACGGTCGCGCACGTCCTCCACGCGCGCGTCGGCGGGATCTCGGACCCCCGCGACGGTGCTCAGCACGGTACTGATCACGATCCATCCCGCGATGCCTCCGACGATGGTCCACAGCATCGGCCAGAACCAATCGATCGTGCCCACTGGGCGTGATCCGAGTTGAGCGCCGATGATGGCCGCATATGTCGTGATCGAGGCTGCGCTGGCCAGCAGTGCCGCCCAGGAGTTGCGTTCGCCGTACCCCACCATGCCTCCATGTCTAGAATGTTTGACACGGTGAGCGTAGAATATGGAGAGCAGGAATGTCAAGAATGATTGACGTCGCGCCTGACTCTCACCGCCGAGGAGTAGCCATGGCCAAGGCGCACGCCGAATGGAACCAGCCGATCATCGGGGAGTTCCGGGCCACGAGAGGCGTGGTCGCGGCGCGCGGGTACGGATGTGGACATCGAGGCGCCCGGCGAGGGCACGGTCCCCGTCCACGTCGACGGCATCCGGGTCAAGACCACCCGTGTGATCCCCGTGCTCCGCCTGACCCGACGCGCCGCCTGATCACGCAGGCCGCCCGGCCCCATCGGCGCGCTTGAGCAGATCCTCACCGCGCACCCGCACTGAACCCGCCGGTTCGCCGGCAGGGGCGGATCGCCCCCACGCACGACATACGATGGCCTCATGCCCGCATACTTCGAGCGGCTCGACGACGCCCGTTTCCGGATCACCGACAAGGTGCAGGGCTCGTGGAGCCCGAACGACGCCCACATCGGGCCCGTGCTGGGACTGACCGCTCACATCGTGGAATGCCACCGCGACCAGCGTCGCGACGATGGGCTCCAGATCGGCCGGATCGCCTACGACATCTTCGGAACCATGGACGTCACCGTCAGCGACATCCTCGACGTCGACGTCAGGATCGTGCGTCCCGGCCGGACCATCGAACTGGTGGAGGTCGCGCTCACCCACCTCGGCCGCACGTCCGTGGTGGCCCACGCGTGGCTGATGCACCCGTTCGACACCGCGCACCTGGCGGGAAGCGGTGCGCCCGCCATGCCGACGCGGGAGGCCATGGGCGCGCTGTCCCCCATGACGCGCGACGCCTCCTTCGGCTTCGTCAGCACGATCGACATGTACCGGAAGCCGGACGCCCCCGGTCATGGCTGGGCGTGGATGCGGCCGCGACTCCCGCTGCTCGAAGGCGAGCGCGTCAGCCCGACCGCTCGCGCTCTGGGCATCGTGGACGTCGCCAACGGGGTCGGTCCGCTCATCGACCCGAAGCTGGCGACCTACCCGAACATCGACCTGACGGCCCACGTGTTCGCCGAACCACAAGGGGAGTGGATCGGCTTCGACACCATCGCGAGCTTCGGACCCACCGGCATGGGCCTGACCCGGTCGATGCTGTACGACGACGCGGGAACCCCGTTCGGCGGCATCCAGCAGATGAACACCGTCCGTCCGCGCTGAGTCGCCGCGGCGGCCCGTCCCGCCGGGCGCCTAGACTGGGGGCATCCCGTCGTCACCCTGGAATCCGCTGTGCACGCCGCATCCTCCTCCCGCGCCCTCGAGCTCCGCCATGTGCAACTGGCTCGTGCGGCGATCGCGGCGATCGCGGCGGCCATGGTGACGTTCACGCCGGATCACTCCGCGCCGACGGGGCTGGCCGTCTTCAGCGGATTCACCACCACCACCGGCCTGGTGTTCCTCGCCGAGGCGTGGCTGGTTCCCGCGACCGGCCGGCGCACGGTGCCGATCGCGCTGGGAGCGGTCTCGCTCCTGGCCGGCATGGTCTCGGGTGTCGCGGCGTGGCGGACAACGACGCTGCTGTTCGCCGGGATCATCGTGTGGGCGCTGACCATGGGTCTGATCGAGGGGATCGACGGGTGGCGCCGGATGCGGCGCGCGGCGCCCCGGTCACGGGCTCGCACCGATGCGCGCGACGCGCTCGTGGTCGGCGCGGTGACCCTGGCGCTCGGGGCCGGCCTATTGCTGGTCAACTCCGGGTACGCGCTGCACTACGTCATCCCCGAGGCCGGGAGATCCTTCACCCTCACAGGCACGGCGATCGCCGTCGGCATCTTCGGCGCCTATGCGGCGGTGGTCGCGGTGTATCTGGGGATCGCCGGCTTCTCGCCTCGGCCGGCTCGCGACGCGGGGGCCGATGAGGCGCAGACATCCGAGGAGCGTACGCGATGACCGACAAGCCGACCCGGCGTGACCTGATGAAGCCCCTGCACCTGGTGGGGATCGCCCTGGGGGCGGGACTGTTCGCCGGCATCGTGACGCTGCTGGCGATGGGCTTCTTCGGTCAGCATCCCGCGGACCAGACCCTGCGAGCGCTCATCACGGCGCTCATCGCCGCAGGTGTGACATTCATCGGGACGCTCGTGGTGATGTCGCTGCTGCTGCTGGCGGTCGACCCCGCGCAGGTCACGCAGTCCGTGGATCGGCCCGTGCTCCTGCCTCCCGCCGATGAGGAATCCCGCGACCAGGACGGCCCGGCCGACTCCGGGAAGCGCTAGACCGAGTCCGCCAACTCCCCCGCGAGTCCCGTGTATCCGTGCGGCGTCAGCCGCCGGAGGCGCTCCCGGACACTCTCGGGCAGGTCGAGCCCGGCGACGAAATCGGACAGCTCGGCCGGTCCGACGCGGCGCCCGCGCGTGAAGTCCTTGAGCAGGGCGTAGGGGTCGTTGACCTCCGAGCGGCCCGCCACGACCTCGGCGCGGATCACGGTCTGTATCGCTTCGGCGAGCACCTCCCAATTGCCGTCCAGATCCGCGTCCAGGCGATTCCGGTCCAGTGCGATCTCGTCCAGGCCCCGGCGCACGTTGTCCACGGCGACCAGCGAATGCCCGAACGCGACGCCGGCGTTGCGCTGCAGCGACGAGTCGGACAGGTCGCGCTGCATCCGGCTGGTGACCAGGCTCGACGACAGCGTGCCGAACACACCGGCAGCCATCTCCAGATTCGCCTCGGCGTTCTCGAACCGGATGGGATTCACCTTGTGCGGCATCGTCGACGAGCCGGTGGCGCCGGGCACGGGAAGCTGGATGAAGTAGCCCAGCGAGATGTACAGCCAGAGGTCGGTGGCGAGGTTGTGCAGGATCCCGCCCGCGTGCCGCATCCGGTCGTACAGCTCGACCTGCCAGTCGTGCGACTCGATCTGCGTGGTCAGGTCGTTGAAACCCAGTCCGAGTCCGGTCACGAAGTCGCGCGACAGCGTCCGCCAGTCCACGTCGGGCGCTGCCGCGAGGTGCGCCGACCACGTGCCCGTCGCGCCCGAGAACTTCGCGAGGAACTCCGACCGCTCCACCTGCGCCGCCACCCTCTGAAGCCGGCGCGCGAACACCGCCAGTTCCTTGCCCATCGTCGTGGGGGTCGCGGGCTGCCCGTGGGTGCGGCTGAGCATCGCGGCATCCCGGTAGTCATGAGCGAGGTCGCGCAGCCGGTCGATCACGTCCCGCAGGGAGGGCAGCCACACCTCCAGCACCGCCCGGCGCAGCGTGAGCGCGTACGCCGCGGAGTTGACATCCTCGCTCGTGCACCCGAAGTGCGTCAGCTCCGCGAGCCGCTGCAGCCCGAGAGCCGCGAGCCGATCCCGCACGAGGTACTCCACGGCCTTCACGTCATGCCGCGTCACGGCCTCGTGCGCGGCCAGCGCGGAGAGCTCCTGCGCACCGAACCGGCGGTACAGATCGCGGAGCCCGTCACGTTGCGCCGCGTCCAGCGGCCTCGTGCCGAAGACACCTCGGTCGGTCAGTGCGAGGATCCACTCCACCTCCACCTCGACCCGCGCCCGGTTCAGCCCGGCTTCGGAGAGCAGACCGGTCAACGGGGCCGCGACGGCGGCGTACCGACCGTCGAGGGGACTGAGGGGCGGATCGGGGAACGACGACACGGCACTCCGTCCGGTGCGGCCGACGCCGCGGCTCACACCGCGTGGCGGACGGCGGGTTCGAGTTGCCGGAACAGCGACCGGCTCGCGCCCTCGATCATACCGAGCACCTCGTCGAACATCCCGGGACCCCCGTAGTAGGGGTCGGGCACGTCGAGGTCCGCACCGGCGCCGCCGTCGAAGCTGCGCAGCACCGCGACCTTGTCGGCGTCCGCGCGGCTGGGAGCCCATCCGCGCAGGATCCGCTCGTGGGAGCGGTCCAGAGCCACGATGAGGTCGCTGTCGTCGAAATCCGGCCGGTCGAACTGGCGAGCACGGTGTGCGGCGCCGTCGTATCCGCGCCGAGTCAGCGCCGCGAGCGTGCGATCGTCGGCCGGCTCGCCGACGTGCCAGTCGCCGGTGCCGGCGCTGCGCGAGCGGATCCGCATCCCCAACCCCGACTGGAGCGCCAACGACCGGAACACGATCTCCGCCATCGGCGAGCGGCAGATGTTGCCGGTGCACACGAACAGCACCCGGAACGGGGCGAGGTCGACGGCGGCCATGGCGACCATTCTGACCCCACCGGTTCGGCTCTGCACAGGGTCGAGTGCGCCCGCCCCGTTCCGCAGCGCCTCCGCACCGAGGCCGGTGCACGCCGCCGCCGCCCACCCTGGACGGGTGTGGGAGATCGACTCGGACGACGCGGCGCTGCGGTTGGATGCCGCGCGGCGGCACATGCTGGAGGCGGCGGACGTCCTCGGCCGTGTCCTGGCGGCCAGTTCCGAGGTCGCCGCCGCGACCGCCTGGGCGTCGCCGGCCGCGGCGGCGTTCCAGCGGGCGCTGGCGGACTGGGCGGCAGGCATCGCGGGGGACCGCGCCGCCGCGATGGGAATCGACGCCGACCTGGCGGACACGCGCTCGGCGCTGCTGGTGCACGGCATGCCGTCCGGGCTGTTCAGCCGCCTCGCCCCGGCGGTGACGGACCTGGTGCAGTGACCGACGACGTGGTGATCGCATCGGGCGGCGCCGTCGCGGTGGACACCGGCTCCCTGCGCCGCGCGGCCGATCTGGTGCTCGGCTGCGACGGGCTCCTCGCGCTGGCGGCGGACGCGCTGGCGGCGGCCGCGTCGATTCTGTCCGGCATCGTCCCGCACACCCCGGTCGCGCTGGACGACATCCGGGTCCTGGCCGACGTGATCGCCGAACGGTCCGCGGCGGCGCAGGACATGGCCGCGACACTCGTCACCGCCGCGGCCGGCTACGAACTGGTGGAGTTGCGCGCCGCCCGGGAGGCCGCCCTCGCCGTCGGCGATGACGCGCTCGTCGCCCGGCTCGACGGCGCCATCGCCGGCGTGCTCGCCGAGCATCCCGACGCGGCCGCCGTCGCCGACGCGGCCTGGCGGATCCCGGATGCCGGATCCGAACTGATGCGGCAGGTTCTGGCCGGCTCCGCTCCAGGCGGGTGGTTGCTGCCCGCACTGGGTCTGGGAGCGGCCGCGGTCCTGGTCCGGATGCTGGGTCACGGCGCCCCTCCGACGGCCAGCGGCGCGGCGGCGGGCGGGCGACCCGCGCGGCTCGTGCCGGTCCCGCCGGCGGCCGCTTCCCCGCGCGGGCCGGCGTCGCTCGCCGACGTTGCCGCACGGGTGCCCACGGGTGGTCAGGCCCGCATCCGGATCGAACGCTACGCGGGTGCGTCCGGTCCGGTCTTCGCGGTGTACGTCACGGGCACGCGGGCTCTGGCGGGCCAGGACCCGTGGGACATGGATTCGAACGTCCGGGGCTACCTGGGCACGGGCTCGGACGCATCGGCGACGCTGGAGGCCGCGCTCGCCGCCGCAGGCGCCGCGCCCGGCGACCCGATCTACGCGTTCGGGCACTCCCAGGGTGGGATGCTGGCGGGTCAACTGGCGGCGAGCGGGCGATACGACACCGAGATGCTGGTGACCTTCGGCTCCCCCACCGCCGTCGATCCCGGCGGCGACGCCCTGAGCGTCCAGGTGCGCCACAGCGACGATCCCGTCGTCCTCCTCGCCGACGGCGGGCACGACGGTCCCGTCGGAGACGGCTCGGGCGTGATCGTCTCGCGCGTCGCCGATCCCGACCTCCACGCCTCGGATCTCGTCCTCGGAGCGCACCACATGGAGGTGTACGCGGAGACCGCGGCGATGGCGGACGCATCCGGCGACCCGCGCATGGCTGCGGTGGCGCAGCGCCTCGCCCCCCTGGCCGGGCAGGTCCCGGAGCTGGTGGTCGAGTACGGCGCCGAACGGATGCCGCTCGCCGCGCCCCCACCGACGCCGCCACCGCCCGGCCCCTATCCGCTGCCCCTCCCGGTGCCGCCGGTGGCCGGATCCGGCCCGCTCAGTCCTTCTTGGAGGGACGGAGGATGAGTCCGAACACCCAGTTGATGAGCGAGATGATCAGCGCGGCCACCACCGCCCACCAGAAGTCGCCCACCCGCAGCCCCCAGCTCCAGAACTCGGTGATCCAACTGGTCAGCCACAGCAGGAAGCCGTTCACCACGAGGGAGAACAGGCCCAGCGTGAGCAGATACAGGGGGAAGGTCAGCACCTTCAGCACGGTGCCCGCGATCGTGTTCACCAGCGCGAAGATCAGCGCGATGCCCACCAGCGACAGCACCGTCTCCAGTGTCTGGGCCGGCGGGAAGGCGATCACGCTGACCTGCAGGACGGGAAGGAGCGTCACCACCCAGATCGCGAAACCGTTGACGACCAGTCGGACCAGGAATCTCATCCGGCCAGTGTGACAGGGGAACCTACACTCGGAGGGTGAGTGAGCCCATGCCCGTGCGGCTGCGTGCCGAGATCGCCGCACTGGCGGCGTACGCGCAGGGCAAGGAGGCAGGCGTCGGCGGGTTCAAACTCTCGAGCAACGAGAACCCCTTCCCGCCGCTGCCCGCGGTGGCCGCGGCGCTGCGCGCTGAGAGCGCCCTGAATCGCTACCCGGACGCGACCGCGGCGCGGCTGCGGCGACGCCTGGCCGAACGGTTCGGCGTCGACCCGGAGGAGGTGCACGTCGGGGCGGGCAGCGTATCCATCCTGTCGCAGCTGCTCCTGGCCGCCGCCGGACCCGGCGATGAGGTGATCCACCCATGGCGATCGTTCGAGGCCTACCCCGGCCTGGTCACGGTGGCCGGCGCGCGCGCCGTGGAGGTCCCCCTCGACCCCGAGGGCCGCCACGACCTGCCGGCGATGGCGCGGGCAGTCGGAGATCGCACGCGGGCCATTCTGATCTGCTCTCCCAACAACCCCACGGGGCCCGTCGTGGGCGCCGCCGAGTTCGAGGCGTTCGTGGCGGAGGTGCCGCCGGACGTGCTGATCATCCTCGACGAGGCATACGCCGAATTCGTCACCGACCCGCGCGCCGTGGACGGCCTGCGTCGGACCGGGTCCGCCGCGGCGAACGTGGTGGCCGTGCGCACCTTCTCGAAGGCGTACGGACTGGCGGGACTGCGGATCGGATACGCGATCGGCCATCGCCGCATCCTCGATGCCGCTCGATCCACCGCCATCCCGCTGTCGGTGACGGCGCAGGCCGAGACGGCCGCCCTGGCGAGCCTGGATGCCGAGGAGGAGCTGCTCGAGCGGGTGCGGGTGATCACCGCCCGCCGCGACCGCGTCGCCGCCGGCCTCCGCGCGGCCGGGTGGCGGGTTCCGGAGGCGCAGGGGAACTTCGTGTGGCTGGCCACCGGGCCCCAGACTCAGCAGGCGGCAGCGGCGTTCGAACGCGGCGGGGTCATCGTCCGGCCGTTCGCGGACGACGGGGTGCGGGTCTCCATCGGCGAGGAGGAATCTGTCGAGACCGTCCTACGGATCGCGGCATCCGTTGTCCGCGCCCTTCCGGAGACCCACCCGGCGCGGCGGATACGGTAGAGCGCGTGACCTCCCCCGCTGACACGGAGCACACCGCGGCCCTCCCGGTCGACGACCCCGGCCTCGTGCGGATCCTGCAGCCCGACGGGACCGTCCGGCCCACCCCCGCCGCGGAGCCGTACCTGCACCTGGTGGAGTCCCTCGATGACGAGGAACTGCGGGACTTCTACCGCGACATGGTGCGAGTGCGGGCGTTCGACCGCGAGGCGACCAACCTGCAGCGACAGGGACAACTGGCGCTGTGGCCCCCCAGCTTCGGTCAGGAGGCGGCACAGGTGGGTTCCGGGCGCGCCGCCCGCAGCCAGGATCACGTGTTCCCGTCGTACCGCGAGCACGTCGTCGCGACGCTGCGCGGGGTGGATCCGCTGGACATCATCAGGATGATGCGGGGCGTCACCCACGGCGGGTGGGATCCGTACGACCCGCGCAACGGCAATACGCACCTGTACGCGATCGTGCTGGGCAGCCAGGCGCCGCACGCGGCCGGGTTCGCGATGGGGCTCGCGTTCGACGGGCGCAGCGGCTGCGGAGACCCCGAGACGGATGAGGCGGTGATCGTCTACTACGGCGACGGCGCGTCCAGCCAGGGCGACGTGCATGAGGCCATGGTGTTCGCCGCCAGCTACGACGCCCCCGTCGTGTTCTTCCTGCAGAACAACCAGTGGGCCATCTCCGTGCCGGTCACCACCCAGTCGCGCGTGCCCCTCCACCGCCGGCCCGTGGGCTATGGCATCCCGAGCGTCGCCGTGGACGGCAACGACGTGCTCGCCTCGTACGCCGTCACACGCGCTGCTCTGGACGCGGCGCGCGGCGGCGCCGGCCCGCAGGCGATCGAAGCGGTCACCTACCGGCGCGGCGCCCACACCACGAGCGACGACCCCACCAAGTACCGCACGGCGCGGGAGGAGGAGGACTGGGCGCTGCGGGACCCGATCGCCCGGCTCGGGACGTTCCTGCGCGCTCGCGGCCACGCCGAGGACTTCTTCGTCGAGGTGGATGCGGAGGCCGCCGCCTATGCCGAGGACATCCGCGCTCGCACCGTCTCGATGTCCGCGCCCGAACCCGGGTCGATGTTCGATCACGTCTACAGCGAACCGCATCCCGTGGTCGAGGCGCAGCGGAGCTGGCTGGCGGACTACGAGGCGGACCTCGAGGGGAACCCGTCATGACGGGCACCGCCTCGATGCCGTTCGCGAAGGCCCTGAACGCGGGTCTTCGCGCGGCTCTGGAATCGGATGACCGCGTGCTGCTCATGGGCGAGGACATCGGACCGCTCGGCGGGGTGTTCCGCGTCACGGAAGGGCTGCAGGCGCGGTTCGGCGACCGCCGCGTGATCGACACGCCACTGGCCGAGTCGGGCATCGTGGGCACCGCCATCGGCCTGGCGATGGCCGGCTGGCGGCCGGTGTGCGAGATCCAGTTCGACGGATTCGTCTTCCCCGCGTTCGACCAGATCACCTCGCAACTGGCCAAGCTGACGTACCGTCACGCCGGGGCTCTGCGGATGCCGGTGGTGATCCGCATCCCGTACGGCGGACACATCGGCGCGATCGAGCACCACCAGGAGAGCCCGGAGGCCTACTTCACCCACACCGCGGGGCTGCGGGTGGTGAGCCCGTCGACTCCCAACGATGCGTTCTGGATGATCCAGGACGCCATCGCCTCCGACGACCCGGTGATCTTCTTCGAACCCAAGAGCCGCTACTGGCCCAAGGGGGAGGTCGACACCGCAGAACGTGCGCTGCCGCTGCACGCCTCCCGCGTGGTGCGTCGCGGGACGGATGTCACACTGGTCGGTCACGGCGCGATGGTCACCACCCTGCTGCAGGCCGCGGCCCTGGCCGAGGGGGAGGGCACCAGCTGCGAGGTCATCGACCTGCGCTCGCTGTCGCCCGTGGACTACGCACCCATTCTCGACTCGGTGCGACGGACCGGCCGGATGGTGTATGCGCAGGAGGCGCCGGGATTCACGAGCCTCGGCAGCGAGATCGCCGCATCCGTCACGGAGAACGCGTTCTACTCGCTGACCGCCCCCGTTCTCCGGGTGTCCGGCTTCGACATCCCCTTCCCCCCCGCCACGTTCGAGAACATCTACCTGCCCGACCCCGACCGGATCCTCGAGGCGGTCGACCGGGTCCTGGCCTACTGACCCCGCCGGAGGAGTCCGCATGAGCAGTCGCACCTTCCACCTGCCCGACGTCGGGGAGGGCCTGACGGAGGCGGAGATCGTCTCGTGGCGGGTCGGACCGGGCGACGACGTGGCCATCAACGACGTTCTCGTGGAGATCGAGACGGCCAAGTCGCTGGTGGAGCTGCCCTCGCCGTTCGCGGGCCGGGTGACCGAGCTGCTGGTGCCCGAGGGCGACACCGTGGAGGTCGGCGCGGCCATCGTCACGATCGCCGATGAGGGCGCGGACGAGGCGCCCGCCGCGCCCGCCGCGGGGGCCGAGGACGAGCCGGGCGGGTCCGTGCTGGTCGGATACGGGGCGCCCGGGACGGTGTCGTCCCGGCGGCGGGGTCCCGCCGCCGCGCCGGTCGCGGCGGCGGTGGGCGTGATCGCGAAGCCGCCCATCCGCAAGCTCGCCCGTGATCTCGGCGTCGACCTGACCCAGGTCACCCCGACCGGACCCGCCGGGGAGGTCACCCGGGACGATGTGCTGCAGCACGCCTCGCAGGCGAGCGTCTTCCGCAACATCCGCACGCCGGAATGGCCCGAGGTGCGTGAGGAGACCATTCCCGTCCCGGAGGAGGTGGCCGACCGCACCCGCGAAGAGACGATCCCCGTCAAGGGGGTGCGCAAGGCGATGGCGACGGGGATGGTGCTCAGTGCCAAGACCGCGCCCCACGTGTCGGTGTGGACGGATGTGGACGCCAGCCGCACGATGGAACTCGTCAAGCGGCTGAAGGCGTCACCCGATTACGCGGACATCAAGGTGTCGCCGCTGCTGATCATGGCGCGGGCGGTGATCTGGGCGGTGCGGCGCACGCCACTCGTCAACGCCGCGTGGATCGACACCGGCGAGGGGGCGGCCGAGATCCTCGTGCGCCACTACGTCAACCTGGGGATCGCGGCGGCTACCCCGCGGGGGCTGCTGGTGCCCAACATCAAGGAGGCCCAGACGCTCAACACCCGCGAGCTCGCCCGGGCATTGGAACGGCTCACGCTCACCGCCCGGGAAGGGAAGACCGGTCCGGCCGACCAGAAGGGTGGCACGATCACGATCACGAACATCGGCGTGTTCGGGATGGATGCCGGAACGCCGATCATCAACCCCGGCGAATCGGGGATCGTCGCCATGGGCGCGATCCGCCAGAAGCCCTGGGTGGTCGACGGCGAGGTCCGGCCGCGGTGGGTGACCACGGTCGGCGGATCGTTCGATCACCGGGTCATCGACGGTGACGGCATGAGCCGATTCATCGCGGACGTGGCATCCGTGCTGGAGGAACCGGCGCTGCTGCTCGACTGAGTGAGGCGCCACCCGAGCCGATTTGAGAACGATTATCAGTTACCGGTAGTGTGCCGGTCATGCGTTTCCGCGTTCTCGCCGTCCTCCTCACTGCCACCGCTGCCGTCGCCGGCCTCGCCGCATGCGCCTCCCCCGCAGACACGGTCGGCCCCAGTCTCGTGGCATCCACCAATGTGTACGCGCAGATCGCGGAGCAGGTCGCGCAGGGGGAGGTGGACGTGACCGCGGTGATCGACTCGACAGTCTCGGACCCCCACGAGTACGAGGCGAGCGCCGCCGACGAACTGGCGGTTCAGCGCGCCGATCTGATCGTCGTCAACGGCGGCGGGTACGACCCGTTCATGGACGGGCTGATCGCGGCATCCGGGTCGACCGCGCCGGTGGTGGTCGCCGTCGAGGTCGCCGCCGTGCCGGAGGGCGGCAACGAGCACGTCTGGTATGACCCCGCTGCGATGGCCCTGGTGGCCGAGGCGATCGCCGACGAACTGTCCGCCATCGTCCCCGACCGCGCGAGCGTGTTCCGGGATGGCGCCGCCGCGTTCGGTGCCGAGATGGCCGCCCTGCAGGATGAGGTCGCGGCGATCGCCGCGACCGCTGCCGGCGCGACGGTGATGCTCACCGAGCCGGCACCCGGGTACCTCGTCGAGGCAGCGGGACTGCAGGATCTGATGCCGGAGGAGTTCGCCGCGGCCGTCGAGAGCGGCCGCGACGTTCCGCCCGCGGTGCTCCTGACCGCGCTGGACGCGCTGGGGTCCGGTCAGGTGCGTGCGCTCATCGCGAACGCGCAGACCGGCGGCGCCGAGACCGAACAGCTCATCGCTGCGGCCCGTACGGCCGGCATTCCGGTGCTCGAGTTCACCGAGACCCTCCCGGACGGGCTCACCTACCAGGAGTGGATGACCGCGAACGTCTCCGACCTGGCGGATGCCGTGGCCTCGTGACGGCTCCCCTCGTCATCGAGAACGCGGCGCTCGCCCGCGGCGCGCGGGATCTGTGGAGCGGACTCGACCTCATCGTCGAACCCGGGGAACTGGTCGCCGTGCTCGGCCCCAGCGGTTCCGGAAAGACGATGATGCTACGCGCGATCCTGGGTCTGGAGCGGCTGCGGCAGGGCGGGATCCGGGTGCTCGGCAGGCCGGTGCGCCGGGCGGGCAACCGCGCGATCGGCTACGTTCCTCAGCAGCGGCCGCTCCCGCCCGACGCCCCGCTACGCGGACGCGACCTCATCCGCTTCGGCGTGGACGGACACCGGTTCGGGCCGCCGCTGCCGCGCCGAGCCGACCGCGACCGCGTGGAGTCGCTCATCGACGCGGTGGGGGCCCGGTCCTTCGCCGACCGGCCCGCGGGGGCGCTCTCGGGCGGTCAGCAGCAGCGGCTCCGGATCGGGCAGGCGCTCGCGGACGACCCCGGTCTGCTGCTCTGCGACGAGCCCACAACGAGTCTGGATCTGGCCGGCCAGCAGGCCGTCATCGACCTCATCGATCGGCACCGCCGCCGGCGCGGCGCTGGAGTGCTGCTGGTCACCCATGACATCAATCCCGTGCTGGGAGTGGTCGACCGCATCCTGTACCTGGCGCACGGTCGCTTCACCCTCGGCGCACCCGACGAGGTGCTGGACTCGCAGGTGCTGAGCGAACTGTACGGCGCACCCGTGTTCGTCACCCGGGTTGGCGGACGGCTCGTCGTCGTCGGTGCACCCGACGCGGAGGAGACATCCCACCATCACGATCACGATCACGATTCCGGCGAGACGGAGGCCGGATGAGCGGGGACGACGTGCTGGAGGCGCTGATCGGCGGCCTCGCCGATTACGGCGCCATCCTCGCTCTGGTGCAGAACGCGGTGTGGGCCGGCGCCGTCCTCGGCGTGGTCGGGGGTCTGGTCGGAGTCTTCGTCATGCAGCGCGACATGGCGTTCGCCGTGCACGGCATCAGCGAGCTCTCGTTCGCGGGCGCGGCCGGCGCGCTGCTACTCGGGGTCGACGTCGTGGCCGGCTCGATCGTCGGCTCGCTGATCGCCGCGGCCCTGATCGGATGGCTCGGCGCCCGCGCGCGCGAGCGGAACTCCATCATCGGGGTGCTGATGCCCTTCGGGCTGGGCCTGGGCATCCTGTTCCTCTCGCTGTATCCGGGTCGCAGCGCCAACCGGTTCAGCCTTCTCACCGGACAGATCGTGTCGGTGCAGTCCCAGCAGGTCGGGGTGCTCACCGCGATCTCGCTGGCGGTGCTCGTGGCACTGGCGTTCGTGTGGCGGCCCCTTCGCTTCGACTCGCTCGACCCCCAGGGCGCCGCCGCCCGAGGGGTGCCGTCGCGGTCGATCTCGCTGGTCTTCATGCTGCTGCTGGGCCTGGTGGTCGCGGTGGCCGTCCACATCATCGGCGCGCTGCTCGTGATGGCCCTGCTGGTCACGCCGGCCGCCGCAGCGATGCGGGTCTCGCGCGGACCGGTCGCGGTCCCCGTCCTCGCGGCGGTGTTCGGGGTGGTATCGGCCGTCGGCGGCATCCTGCTCGCGGTGGCCGGAACACTTCCCGTCAGCCCCTACATCACCACCATCTCGTTCCTGATCTACCTGGCCTGCCGCCTGATCGGGCGCCGGGTAGAATCCGGCGCATGAGCCAGCGCAACACGTGGCAACGCGACCGGGTGCGCGCCGAGCTCACCCGGGCCCGAGGCTTCGTCAGCGCCCAGGAACTCCACAGCCGCCTGCGCGATGCCGACACCGGCATCGGACTGGCCACCGTCTACCGGGCACTGGCCACCCTCGCCTCGCAGGGGACCGCGGACTCGCTGCAGGGGCCGGAGGGCGAGAACCTGTACCGCGCGTGCGCGTCCAGCGGCCACCACCACCACCTCATCTGCCGCACCTGCGGCCGCACGGTGGAGATCGAGGCGTCCGAGGTCGAGCAGTGGGCGCAGCGCACCGCCGCCGACCACGGCTTCACCCGCGCCGAGCACGTCGTGGACATCTTCGGGATGTGCCGCTCCTGCGCGGCGGCCGAAGCCTCCGCATCGGTGCCCGCGCGGTGAGCGGGCACCGCCCGGCGGACCGGGCGGGGTTGTCCGCACTGCCGCTGGAGGTCGCGCCGCGCCTGCTCGGAGCGCTGCTGACCACGGACGTCGCCGGCGAGCGGGTGACGGTGCGGATCACGGAGGTGGAGGCCTACCACGGGAAGGGAACCGGCCCCGTGCCCGATCCGGCCTCTCACGCCCGCAGCGGGCCGACCGCCCGCAGCGCGACCATGTGGGGTGAACCCGGTCGCCTGTACGTCTACCTCAGCCACGGCATCCACTCCTGCGTCAACGTGGTCGCGGCCCCCGCCGGAACGGCCGGCGGGATCCTGCTGCGCGGCGGCCAGATCGTCGAGGGAGTGGATGCCGCCCGCCGCCGACGCTCCGCACGGGCGGCGCCGCCTGCGGACCGCGATCTGGCCAGAGGGCCCGGCCGGTTCGGCGACGCGCTCGGGCTGCGGCATCCACTCCACGACGGTCTGGATGCGATCAGCGGCGAGGAGCAGGCGGGCGCGCGCGCGCGGCTGCTCCTGCCGCCGGCGCCGCCCGAACGCGTCGCCCACGGGCCGCGGGTGGGGGTCGCGGGGCCTGGCGGCTCGGAGGAGTACCCCTGGCGGTTCTGGATCCCGGACGACCCCACGGTCTCCGCCTACCGGCCCAGCGCGAGTCGACGATCGCGGGCGTGATACCATCGACGTTTGTCTGCGCGCACTCCGGCGCGCAGTTCGCGCCCGCCGTCCCGGCGGGCGCAGACAAGAGATCTTGGGTGGCGCCGTCCGGCGCCACGGTACAGAAGGAGACCCGATGGCCGCCGTATGCCAGGTGACCGGTGCCACTCCCGGCTTCGGACACAGCATCTCGCACTCGCACCGCCGCACCAAGCGCCGGTTCGACCCGAACGTGCAGAAGAAGACCTACTACGTCCCGTCGCTGGGACGGAAGGTGACGCTGAACGTGTCCGCCAAGGGCATCAAGGTGATCGACGCGCGCGGCATCGAGTCCGTCGTGAAGGATCTGATCGCCCGGGGGGTGAAGCTCTGATGGCCAAGAAGGCGCAGGACGTCCGTCCGATCATCAAACTCCGCTCCACCGCGGGCACCGGGTACACCTACGTGACCCGCAAGAACCGCCGTAACAACCCCGACCGCATCGTGTTGAAGAAGTACGACCCCATCGTGCGCAAGCACGTGGAATTCCGAGAGGAGCGCTGAGCGATGGCGAAGAAGAGCAAGATCGCGCGCAACGAGCAGCGCAAGGTGGTCGTGGCGCGCTACGCCGCCCAGCGCACCGCCCTGAAGAAGCAGCTCATCGACCCGGCCGCGACCGACGAGGAGCGCGAAGCCGCCCGCATCGGTCTGCAGAAGCTTCCGCGCAATGCATCGCCCGTGCGGGTGCGCAGCCGCGACGCCATCGACGGACGTCCCCGCGGCATGCTGTCGAAGTTCGGCGTGTCCCGCGTGCGGTTCCGCGACATGGCGCACCGCGGCGAGCTGCCGGGCGTCACGAAGTCGAGCTGGTGATCCGCGTCGCCGGTCGCACCTTCGTGCGGCCGGCGACGCACCGGTGCAATCGGCGGAATCCCGCGGGCGATGCGGGGGCAACCGCTTCCCGCTCGGTATATTCGGGGACGGTCGATCCGACCACCCGGGGCCGTCAGAGACCCCGGCCCGAGTCAACAAGAGGCGGGACACCCGTCTGGAGGACAATCCCCATGGCCGACAAGTCCATCACCAAGACCGAGCTCGTCGCGAGCGTCGCCAGCGCCACCGGCCAGAGCCAGGCCGTCGTCTCCAGCGTCCTCGACTCGGTCTTCACGACCATCTCCGAGGCCGTGGCCAAAGGCAGCAAGGTCACCATCCCGGGCTGGGTCGCCTTCGAGAGCGTGACCACCGCCGCCCGCACCGGCCGCAACCCGCAGTCCGGCGCGGAGATCGCCATCCCCGCCGGCAAGCGCGTGAAGGTCACCGCCGGCTCGAAGCTGAAGGCCGCCGTCAAGTAACGCCGCCATCCGCGCGTGCGGGGAGAGGGAATGCCGACGCGTTCCCCCTCCCCGCACGCGCCTAGGCTGGAGAGGTGAACCCCGGCGTCCTGCGGATCGCGGGTCCGGCGATCCTGGTATCCGGCGCCGTTCTCGCGCTCGTGGCCGCGCTGGCTCTCGGCGGCGGAGCAGCGCCCCTGGTGATCGCCGATGCCGGACCCGTTGTGCGCTGGGCGCTCCCCGCGGTCACGCTCGCGGTGAACCTGGCCGCGGCGGTCATGGTCGGCTCGGTCGTGCTGGCTCTGTTCGCCCTCGCACCCGGGGGCAGGCCGTTCGAGACCGCGCTCGGTGCGGCATCCACCGGGGCGGCGGTCTTCACAGTGGCGGCGGGCCTGACCGGTTTCCTGACCTTCCTCAGCGTGTTCGCGGCGACCCCGACCGCGGATCCCCTGTTCGGCGAGCAGTTGGGCCGCTTCCTCACCGACGTCGAGGCTCGGGCGCACGTGGCTGATCACCACGATCGGCGGTGCCGTGGTCACCGTGTTGCTGTTCGCGGTGCGCGGCTGGACGACGACCCTGCTCGTGGCCGTGCTCGCGCTGGCGACGCTGGTGCCGATGGGGACTCAGGGGCACGCCGGCGACCTCGCCAGCCACGACGTGGCGACGACCGCCACGGTGCTGCACATCCTCGGCGCCGCGGTGTGGCTGGGCGGACTGGTACTCGTGGTGCTCCTGCGGTCCGTGACGGAGCGGCGCGATTCCGGCGTCAGCACCGCGGATGTCGTGTCGCGCTACTCGAGCGTCGCGCTGGTCGCCTTCGTCGCTGTCGCGGTCTCCGGCGTGCTGCGCGCCGCGGTGAGCATGCCGACCCCCGCGGATCTCATCAGTCCCTACGGCGCCATCGTGCTCGTCAAGGCGGCCGCGCTGGTCGGACTCGGCGTGCTCGGCGGCTGGTATCGCATCCGGCTCATTCCGCGGCTGCGCACCGGCCGCGGCGCGCCCTTCTGGACCCTGGTCGCGATCGAGCTCGCGATGATGGGAGTGGCCAGCGGGGCCGCGGTCGCGCTGTCCCGCACCCCACCGCCGGGCGGGACTATCCTCAGCGGCACGGATCCGGCATCCTTCCTCACCGGCGCGCCGGTGCCACCCGAGCCCGGCGTCACGGAGTGGTTCACGCGATGGAGCCTCGATCCACTGTGGATGCTGGTGGCCGGGTTCGGGATCGTGTTCTACCTGCTGGGAGTGCGTCGACTGCGTCGTCGCGGCGATGCATGGCCGGTGTACCGCACCGTGCTGTGGGTGCTCGGGATGCTGCTGCTGCTGTGGGTGACGAGCGGACCGATCAACGCGTACCAGGACTACCTGTTCAGCATGCACATGCTCGGGCACATGCTGCTGACGATGGCGATCCCTATGCTGCTGGTTCCCGGCTCTCCCATCACCCTTGCGCTCCGGACGGTGGACAAGAGGCACGACGGCACCCGCGGTGTGCGGGAATGGCTGATGTGGGGCGTGCACTCGCCGTACGCGCGGATCGTGACCCATCCCCTCGTGGCCGCCGCCCTGTTCATCGGCTCGCTGTGGCTGTTCTACTACACGGACCTGTTCCGCTGGTCGCTGTACGACCACCTGGGCCACGAGTGGATGGTCGTCCACTTCCTCATCACCGGGTACCTGTTCGTGCTGTCGATCATCGGGATCGACCCGATCCCGTTCCGCTTCCCCTACGCGTTCCGACTGCTGACTCTCATCGCGGTCATGGCCATGCATGCGTTCTTCGGCATCGCGATCATGATGCAGACCGGTCTGATGGCCGCCGAGTGGTTCGGTTCGATGGGCCGCACATGGGGGCCCTCGCCACTGGAGGATCAGTACATCGGCGGCGGCATCGCCTGGTCGATCGGGGAGATCCCCACCCTCATCCTGGGCGTGACGGTCGCGATCCAGTGGAGCCGCAGCGACGACCGGATCCAGCGCCGTCGGGATCGGCACGCCGACCGCACCGGCGATCAGGAACTCGCGGAGTACAACGAACGCCTCGCGCGCCTGGCCGAGCGGGATGCCGGCGCCGTGCGCTGAGGGGCCCGAGTCCTTCCTCAGGAATCCCGGCCACCGCCGATGAGAATGGACGCGGATCCGGCCGCGTCGACCTCGATGGTCCCACTGACGAGGAACGGCACGTCCTCGGACACCTCGGAGATCCTGCCGTCGAACAGCGAGCGCACCCGCACGTCGAGGTGGGCGACCGCCGGCGCATCCGGGATGCGCCATCCCGCCCCGTCCGGCGTCAGCGCCACCTCCGGCTGCTGCACGATGGACCAGACCGGCTCGGAGTCCACGCGGTCATCGATCACCCAGCCGAACGGGCAGCCGGTCGGCTGCAGCACCCGCTGGGCGGCGCACGCTGTCAGGAAGTCCTCGACCCGCTGCTGCACGACGCCGGTGAACTCCGCGGTCGGGCGCGCCGTGACCACCACGGGGATGCGTATCTGGGGGGCGTCCGAGAGCACTCGCACCGGATCCGCGACGGCCAGCGGGGTGTCCACCCCGACCGCGTACAGTCCCGGGGACAGCACCAGCATGGGCAACGCCTCGCCCGGCGGCGCGTCCGCCGCGATCTGGCGCGCGTCCATCGCGAACCCGTTCACGGCGAAGCGGGTCGAGCCCACGACCGCCACGTCCATCACGGCCAGCGGACTCCGCTCGAACCGCCACCCGGGGACCACCCCGACCCAGCCGTCGGGCACCACCGCGAACGCGGTGGTGCCCGGGACGCCCCCGGCCCGGTACGACACGGTCACGGTGGTGACGTTGTCCCGGGTCTCCTCCGAGAGCACACGCATCTGGTCCAGCGTGTTCAGCGTGGCCGAGCGCAGCAGCGCGTCCGACGCATCCGCCGGGATCCCTGCGTCCGCCCGTTGGGACTCGGTGAGCCCGGCTCCGGGCATGGCGAGCGCGTCCGCGGCCCGCCCGTCCGACAGCAGCGACAGGTAGCGTCCGACGAACGCCGCGGGACTGTACAGCTCGCGGTAGAGGGATGCCGCGCCGGCCGGCAGCGCCGCCGCGAGCAGCACGGCGACGACGGCCAGCGCGGCCAGGTCGCCCCGCGACCGCGCCGCCCTCGTGCTGGTGCCCGTCACGCGCTCAGTCTAGAAAGCGCGCGGCCTACCATGAGCGAGTGACGATCGCGCTGTCGCAGGAGCAGCAGGAGCTCTTCGACGCGATCGAGGGCGGCAGCGGCCATGTGTTCGTCACCGGGCGCGCCGGGACCGGGAAGTCCACTCTCCTGCAGCACCTGGCGGGGGCCACGAGCAAGCAGCTGGCGGTCTGCGCCCCGACCGGAGTGGCAGCCCTCGGCGTGGGGGGACAGACGATCCACTCGCTGTTCCGGCTGCCGATCGGGTTGATCGGGCGGACGGTGCCGGATCCGCCGGCGGCAACCCGGAAGATCCTGAACGCGATCGAGACGCTCGTGATCGACGAAGTGTCGATGGTGTCCGCCGACCTCATGGATGCCGTCGACCGCTCGCTCCGGCAGGCGCGTCGGCGGCCCGCCGAACCCTTCGGAGGCGTCCAGGTCGTGTTGTTCGGGGATCCCTACCAGTTGTCCCCGGTTCCGGCCCGCGGCGCGGAGGCGCGCTACCTGGAGGACCGGTACCGGTCGTCCTGGTTCTTCGACGCGTCCGTGTGGGCGGGAGACCGTGCCGAGGACGGGCTGGCCGGCCTCGGCAGGCATGGGACGGCGCTGGCCACCCGGGAGCTGCGTGAGATGCATCGCCAGTCCGACGAAGAGTTCATCACCGCACTGAACGCGGTCCGCGAGGGCCGCGTCACCGCCGACCTGGCGCGGATGCTGAACGACGCCGGCGCGCGTGCGCTGCCGCATGCCACGGACGGTCCACCGCTGATCACCCTGGCCGCGCGGAACGATGCGGTGACCGCGATCAACCGGAGTCGGCTCGCGGAGCTGCCGGGGCTGGCGGCCGTGCTCCCCGCCGAGGTGACGGGAGACTTCGGGGCGGGCACGGGCGGAGACCCGGCCGACCGCGAACTGCGCCTGAAGCCGGGCGCGCAGGTGATGTTCCTGCGCAACGACACCACCGGCCGCGGGGACGGGCCGCGCTGGGTGAACGGCACTCTCGGGACGGTGACGCGCATCGCGCGCGGCAAGGTGCAGGTGGAGGTCGCGGGGACCGAGCACGTGGTGGAACCGGTGGTGTGGGAACGATTCCGCTACGCGTACGACGCCACACGGCGAGCCCTGACGCGGGAGACCGTGGCGGAGTTCACTCAGGTGCCGCTGCGATTGGCGTGGGCGGTGACGATCCACAAGGCGCAGGGTCAGACCTACGACCGTGCGGTGATCGACCTGGGAGCAGGCGCCTTCGCGCCCGGCCAGACGTACGTGGCCCTGTCTCGGCTGCGGTCGCTGGACGGCCTCTACCTGAAGCGGCCGCTCCGCCCCGCCGACATCCGCGTCGACCCGAACGTGGTCCGCTTCATGGCGCAGGTGGCGCAGTCCGCCGCCTGACGTGGGGCCCTGCCGGGGCCGTGGTCGCGCGGTCATGCGCGTGTGTTTGACTGTCCTCGGGAGGACGGAGGTGAGGATGCTGTTCCGATCCATGGGTCGCGGTGCTGGGGCCGCGGTCGGCATCCTCGCGGCGGTCGTGGCCCTGTCCTCGTGCAGCGCGAGCGGAGCCGGACCGGACGGGCCGGCACAGGTGGACACCCCGTTCCCCGAGCAGACTCAGGGTCAGTTGCAGGCCGCGCTGGATGCTGCCGTCGCCGCGTCCGGGGCCACCGGCGCGATCGTGGGCGTCTGGGCGCCGTGGAGCGGCTCGTGGGTCACCGGCATCGGAGCGGGGAATCCCGACCAGATATTCCGAATGGCAGATATGACGCGGCCCATGATATGCGACGCGATGTACTCTCTCGCGGCGGAGGGTCGGATTCGGCTCGATGACCCACCGTCCCGGTCGGTCGGCACGGTGGCCGGCCTGCCGGAGTCGGTGACCGTGCAGCAGCTGTGCGACGGCACGAGCGGGATCGGGTCCTACAGCGCGATCCTGGGTCCGGAGTTCCTCGAGACGCCGGAACGGGTGTGGAACCCCAGCGAGCTGGTCGCGTACGGCGTCGGCACCTACGACCCCGAGCTGGCCGGCACGTATCGCGACTCCGACGCCGGGTACGTCCTCCTCGGGGAGGTGCTGGCGCGCGCGGCGGGCGCCGGCGAGGCGGATCTGCTCTCCGAGCGCGTCTTCGACCCGCTCGGACTGCGCAGCACCCGGTTGCCGGGACCCGAACCGGCATCGCCGGGCGAGCCCGCGCTGCCCGGATACGTCACCCTCCCCGGCCCGGACGGGGTTCGGGACTGCTCCGCGCCGACCGAGTACACCGTGATCTCCCCGAGCATCGGGACGACCGACAGCGGCGCGGTGGGGACGATCACCGACCTGGCGCAGTACGCCCGGGCGCTGGCGACCGGCGCGCTCCTGCCGGAGGGCACGGACCGGTTCGCGACGGCCGTGGCGGTGCCCGGTCAGCCGTCCTGGCTCACGGCCGGCGGCGGCGCGCTGCGGGCGGGGTCCCTGGTCGGACAGTTCGGGTCGATCACCGGATACCTCACCGCCGCCTTCTCGGACCCGGACACCGGACTGACCGTGGCGGTGGTGCTGAACAACTCGGCCGCGGGCGATGCGGTGATCGCGGCCCTCGCGTGGGAGCTGGCCGCGATCGCGTCGAAGGCGCCCGCCGCATCCGGACAGCAGGCTCCGGAAGCAGGGCTGCCGTGGACCGCGCAGCAGTTCCACGACCAGATCGCCGCCGCGGCCATCTGCCCGCCCGCTGCGTGATCGGGCCACGCGTCGGCGGCTGATGCGGCTGGCCGGGGGTGCGCGGCGTGGGCACGTCGAAGCGCGTGTTCATCACGAGAGTTGACAAAGCAGCGGTGCTCCCAGGTGATGTCGTGAACCGCCGGAAGGCTCCCGATAGGAACGAAAGTCAGGCCGATTCACCGACTGATCAGTCGACTGCCGGTGGATCGACGAGTCCCGCCCACGACCAATGTGGGATCTCGAGGTGATCGGGCACATCGTCTGCGCAGCGATGGTAACGGGACATGGTTCTGGTTGTTGCCCACGCGAAGTAGTCGTGAAGCACCTGTCGGAGTGGGTCAGCGTCGGCCAGACCCACGTCGATCAGGGCCTGGTCGAAACAAGCGATCGCGTGCCGATCCATCTCGTCGTGGACACCGTTGCCACTGTGCATCCGCACGACCGAGGTTTCGCTACCGTACTCATCCGAGTATGTGGTCGGTCCTCCGAACGCCTCGGCCCAGTAAGCCGCCAACCGCTTCGTGTGCTCCGGATGAACGCCGTGGCTGAAGGCGTGGCTCACCACTGCGTCCGTCATCACCCTGGCGTGCCAAGCGCCAGCAAGTCGCTCGAGCCCTTCGGAACCACCCGCGGCCCGGTAGACCGACTCCATGCTTTTGGTCTCGCACTCAGACTGTCCGCGACAAATGGCTGGCAGGGTTTCTTCCATTTCGAAGTTGGGGACGGTGGGTGGGCGAGGGCATCGCCGATCTCCTCACGGAACAGCTATTCGTACCTCATCGACCCGAAGCCGCGTTCGCGTGACCCGTTCTGCGCGCGGCGTGTTCCCGATCGGCTCTCTCGGTCGGCTGGTACACGTAACCCGTCGCGGCCCGCGGTCGACTCCGTCGGTGCCGTGTACCGCGACGGCGGCGGCACGTGGCGGTCGATGTACCCCGACTTCGTCTTCTTCAACGAACCCTGAGACCCGGTCGGCCATCCGGGCGTGGTCGGGATCTGTCGAGGGGCCCTACTCGCAGCCGGTCGCCAGGCCGTATGCGTAGCAGGTCGTGCAGGCTTTACTCAGAAGGTGCGACGCTGGCGCCGATCGGTGGCCGGTGGAGGGGATGACGGGAATCGAACCCGCGCTCTCAGCTTGGGAAGCTGATGTTCTGCCATTGAACTACATCCCCGGACGAGGCCCGGCCAGCATAGCAAAGGGGCCTCGGCAGGCTGGACGGGTGCTGCTCTCGGACGGCGACATCAGGCGGGAACCTGCGGCCGGGCGCATCCGGTTCGACCCCGCCGACCCCGCGGAGCCGGACATTGCGCAGCACTCACGCGTCGACGTGCGTCACGCGTCGCGCGCGCAGCGGAATCCGACGTGGGACATCCCGGTGTCCTCAGACTGCGGAGACCGTGCGGCGGGACGGAATCGCAGGCAGTAGTCCGGCGAGCACAGGAAAGACCCCCCTTTGAGCACCCGGCGGGGAGCGTTCGGGAAATCCCTCTCCGCGCTCGCCGCAGCGAGCAGGTTCTGGCGCTTTCCTCGATCGACGGACTGTGCGCTCAGGCGCACGTGTCGGGGCGTGTAGTAATCGCTGGTCCATTCCCAGACGTTGCCGATCATGTCGTAGAGCCCGTATCCGTTGGGCGGGTAGGACCCGACGGGCGCGGTGTCTCCCACGCCCTTGTTGTCGTAAGGGAATCGCCCCAACCACGAATTCGCCAAGGCGACGTCGTCGGGGTATGGCTCCTCCCCCCAGGCGAATCGCAAGCCATCGACGCCACCACGCGCCGCGAACTCGTGTTCGGCTTCGGTCGGCAGACGCTTGCCGGCCCATGCGGCGTATGCCGCGGCATCCTCGAACGCGACGTGGATGACGGGATGCCTCGTCCGCCCGCCCAGCGACGAACCGGGGCCGAGCGGGTGTCGCCAGTAGGCTCCTGGCTGCCACCGCCACCAGTTCCGCCAGTCGTCGAGGTCCACGGGCCCCCGCGTCGGAGTGAACACCATCGCGCCTGGGACGAGGTCGGCCGGGTCTGCCCCGGGGAAGTTGCGGGCATCCAGCGGGCGCTCGGCGACCGTCACATAGTCGGTCTCGTCGACGAATCGTGCGAAGTCCTCGTTCGTGACCGCATACCGGTCAATCCAGAAGGGGTCCACAGTTCGTTCGTGCACCGGACGCTCATCGGGGTAGAACTCGTCAGAACCCATCAGGAACGTGCCACCCGCGAGGCGCACCATGTCGCTGCCCACGACACGAGGTTATCGGGTACGGGCGCAGAGTGCTGGGGATGACCCCGGTTCATAGGTCTGTCGCGGGCGCTCAGTGAAGCGGCGACGGGACGCTCCGTCGAGCCCATGGCCGCCCAGTCGAATCGGCGCAACCACGTGTCCGAGGAGACTCTCAAGTGCTAGTCTCCGAACTACCCGGCGGCTGATGCTGGTGGCGCTCAGGGTGGACGCCACAAGGGGACGCACGTCCCCCCCCCGGTGCGGATGACGAGACACCAATGGCGGCGGCCCTCGAATCAGTCGTGGAGCGGGGAAGGGAAATCATGACCGAACACTCGATGGATGTCCTCGTGGCGGGGTACCCCGACATCGAGACGGCACACCGAGATTTCGACGGGCTCGTCGAACTGGTCAAACAGAAGCGGGTCAGGATCGACGGTGCGATCCTCGTCGCGCACGGTGCGGATGGTGAGATCACGGTCGCCGACACCGGCGATCACCTGGGAAGGAAGGGCGCAGGCTGGGGGGCCGGGGTCGGGTTGGCGGTCGGCCTGTTCGCGCCCGCTCTCCTGCCGTCCGTCGTGGTCGGCGCGGGGGGCGGCGCGCTCGCCGGGGTCTTCGCCGAATACCGGCTGAAGAGCGGGATCGGCAACAGGTTCGGCGAGAACCTGCCCCCGGGGACCGCGGGCATCGTCGCGATCTTCGACGAGGAATACCGGCTCGCTGTCGAGCAGGCGCTGCCCGGATCGCGGGCGAAATCGGTAGCGCAGTCCGAGCGACGCGGTCTGGCCCAGCCAC
>CAVOZX010000017.1:0-8069 GCA_963701365.1 uncultured Actinomycetota bacterium
GAGGTCGTCGACGACGTGGTCGCACGACTCCTCCCGCTGTATTTGAGCGCGCGCGAGCATCACACCTTCCTGAACCTCGACATGGAGGAGTACCGCGATCTCGATCTGACCATCGCGGTGTTCACCCGCGTGCTGGAGCATCCGGACCTGCAGCAGGTGGAAGCGGGCATCGTGCTGCAGGCGTACCTGCCCGACGCGTTCCCCGCGCTCCAGCAGCTGACGGCATGGTCGCGATGGCGGGTGTCGGGCGGCGGGGCACCGATCAAGATACGGCTTGTGAAGGGCGCGAACCTGGCGATGGAGCGGGTGGACGCGGTGATGCACGGGTGGGCCCCCGCGCCCTACGATGCGAAGGCCGACACCGACGCCAACTACCTGCGCTGCCTGGACTGGGCTCTGACGACCGATCATGTCGCCGCCGTTCGCGTCGGAGTGGCCGGGCACAACCTCTACCATCTCGCGTACGCGTGGGAGCTCGCGGGCGATCGCGGAGTGCGCGACCGCGTCGACGTGGAGATGCTGCTGGGCATGGCGCAGGATCAGGCGGCCGCGGTGGCGCGCGATGTCGGGCCGGTGCTGCTCTACGTTCCGGTGGTCGCGCCCGCCGAGTTCGACGCCGCGATCGGATACCTCGTGCGTCGACTGGAGGAGGCGGCGGGCCCGGAGAACTTCCTGTCGGTCGCGCATCGCATCGCTGACGACGCGCCGGCGCGCGAGCGGGAGCGGACTCGGTTCCGCGCCGCCGTGGCCCGCTCGCACGAGCCGTCGCTGCGCTCGACGCCGCGGCGCACCCAGGACCGCACCCGTCCCGACGGCGACGCAACCGCCATTCTGCGTGAACCGCCGCCGAGCACGGGCGAGGCGCTCGGCCTGACGCAGGCGGTGCTCGGCATCGCCGCCTCCCACCACGCCGACCCGGCCGGTGGCGCGGTCGACTTCGGCGGCGCGGAGTTCGTGGAGACCGCGGTCTACTCCGCACGCGAATCCGTCGTCGCGGTGTCCGGCGCAGCCGGGTTCCGCAACGCGCCGGACACCGACCTGGCGCTCGCCGCGAACCGGGCATGGGCGCGGTCCGTGCGCGACCGCATCTCGGCCTCCACGGCCGGCGATGCCCTCGTCTCCGCCTCGCGCATCTCCGGCCGGGACGACGTGGACGCGCTGATCCGCAGCGTGCGCGCCGCCGCCGCCGCGTGGGGAGCGCTCCCCGCATCCGATCGCGCGGCGGTCCTGCTCGCCGCCGCCCGCGTCCTGGAATCCCGGCGCACACTTCTCCTGGAGGTCGCCGCCTCCGAGACTGGCAAGACACCGGCGGAGGCCGACACCGAGGTCAGCGAGGCGGTGGACTTCGCTCGCTACTACGCCGCGACCGGGCGGGAACTGGACGGCGTGGCCGGCGCGGTGTTCCTCCCGGAGGCGGCGACGGTGGTCGCCCCGCCGTGGAACTTCCCCGTCTCCATTCCGGCCGGAGGGGTGATCGCCGCGCTGGCGGCGGGTTCGGGCGTGGTGTTCAAACCGTCCCCGCAGGCGGTGCGCTGCGGCGCGGTGATCACGGAGGCGCTATGGGATGCGGGCGTGCCCCGCGATCTGCTGCGACTGGCGGTCCTCGACGAGGACGCCCTCGGCCGCGACCTGATAGCGCACCCGGGTGTGGACCGCGTCATCCTGACCGGGTCGTTCGAGACCGCCCGGATGTTCCGGGCATGGCGCCCGGATCTGCCGCTGGTGGCCGAGACGAGCGGCAAGAACGCGATCGTGGTCGCACCGACCGCCGACGTGGATCTGGCCGCCTCCGCCATCGTCACCAGCGCGTTCTCCCACGCCGGGCAGAAGTGCTCCGCGGCCTCCCTCGCCATCCTGGTCGGCCCGATCGCCCGGTCGGCGCGGTTCGCGCGCCAGCTGCTGGATGCGACCCGCTCGCTGCGGGTCGGTCCTCCCACCGACCCGCGCGTCGAGGTCCCGCCGCTCATCGAGCCGCCGCAGGGCAAGCTCGCGTGGGCGCTGACCACTCTCGGCGAGGGGGAGGAGTGGCTCATCCGCCCCGAGCCGATGCCCGCCCCGCCGGAGTACACGCAGCGGCTCTGGCGGCCGGGGATCCGCACGGGGGTGCGTCCGGGATCGCGTTTCCACCAGGAGGAGTTCTTCGGGCCCGTGCTGGGCATCATGCAGGCCGACACTCTGGACGAGGCGATCGAACTCCAGAACCAGGTCCCCTACGGTCTGACGGCGGGCCTGTTCACCCAGCACGCGCCCGATCTGGCGCGCTGGCTCGACCGTGTGCAGGCCGGCAATCTCTATGTCAACCGCGGCATCACCGGCGCCGTCGTGCAGCGTCAGCCGTTCGGAGGATGGAAGCGATCCTCGGCGGGGCCGGGCGCCAAGACCGGCGGACCGCACTACCTGGTGGGACTGGGTCGATGGCGGCCGACCGAAGCGGCGGGGGGGTCGCCCACCCTGCATCTGCGCGGGCTCGATTCCCGGATCACCGCGATCGTCGAGGCATCCCAGCCCTCGCTGGACTACGAGCGGTTCGAGTGGCTGCGACGCGCGGCCCTGTCGGACGCCGTGGAGTGGGACCGCGAGTTCGGCCGGGTCAAAGATGCCGCTCGGTTGGGCGTGGAGCGCAACCTCACGCGGTACCGGCCGGTGCCCGTCGTGGTGCGAGCGACCGCCGGCGCCGCACTGCGCGACGTGCTGCGCGTGGCGATCGCGGGTCTGCGGTCCGGGTCGCGCTTCGTCCTCAGCAGTGCCGAGGGACTCCCCACCGGGGTCCGCCGCGCGTTCGGGGATGCCGGTGTGAGCGTCTTCGTCGAGGATGACGGGGACTGGCTCGACCGCCTCGCCGGTGGCGCCGAGCCCGCGGCCGCCTCCGACGCGGCCCCGCCCCGGATCCGGCTGATCGGCGAGGGGGTCGAGCGGGACGCGCTCCGTCGGGCGGTCGCCGATCGCACCGCGGGCGACCCGCAGATCGCCGTATATGCCGATCCGGTCACGACCGCGGGGCGGCTGGAACTGCTGCCCTTCCTCCACGAGCAGGCGATCTCCATCACCGCTCACCGGTTCGGCACGCCGGACGATTGGAGCGAAGCGGTCATCTGACCCCCGCGCCGGACGGTGCGGCATGAGAGGATGGATCCGGCGTGCCCGGAGCAGCAGGCGTCGATGACGCTCCGCCGGGCCTGAGGACAGCGTCCGCCGCCCATCCTGAGGAGCCGAAGTTGTCCGCGACCCCAGCATCCACCGTCGATGCGGTCCCGCATCGCGTGGCGCAGCACCGCACCTACCTCATGTGCCGGCCGGAGCATTTCACCGTGCGATACCGGATCAACCCGTGGATGAATCCGGAGCGCTCCACCGACACCGCCCGGGCGCTGGACCAGTGGCAGGATCTCCACGACGCCTATGTCGCGTTCGGGCACGAGGTGCTGCTGATCGATCCGGTGCCGGGCCTGCCCGATATGGTCTACACGGCCAACGGCGGGTTCGTGGTGGACGGCGTCGCGTACGGTCCGCGTTTCCGGTTCGCCGAGCGCGCCGACGAGGCCGAGGCCTTCCTCGCCTGGTTCGCCGACCACGGACTGCGGGCGGTGACGCCCCGGCACGTCAATGAAGGGGAGGGCGACTTCCTGCTGGTCGGGGACACGATCATCGCCGGTGCGGGCTTCCGCTCCACCCGGGAGAGCCACCGCGAGGTCGCCGAGGTGTTCGGACGCGAAGTGGTCTCGCTGACGCTGATCGATCCTCGGTTCTACCATCTCGATACCGCGTTGTGCGTGCTCGACCCGGTGGAGGGCTCCAGAGGAGTGCCGCGCGCGAACATCGCGTACCTGCCGACCGCATTCGACGCCGACAGCCGCGCACTGCTGGCGGAGCGATACCCCGATGCGCTCCGCGTCTCCGACGAGGACGGCGCGGTCTTCGCTCTGAACGCCAGTAGCGACGGCCGCCACGTGGTGATCCCGCCGCGTGCGACAGGCTTCGCGGCCCAGCTGCGCGAGCGCGGGTACGAGCCGGTGCCGCTGGACCTGTCCGAGCTGCTTCTGGGCGGCGGTGGCATCAAGTGCTGCACGCTCGAGGTGCGTCGCTCCGGTTCGGAGCTGCGATGACCGCGCCGGATCCGGCCGCGGAGGTGATCGCGGTGGAACAGGCCCACCTCGCCGCCACATACGACCCGCTGCCGGTGGTCGTGTCCCGGGGAGAGGGATCGTGGGTGAGCGATCCGGAGGGTCGCAGGTACCTGGATCTGCTCTCGGCATACTCCGCCCTGAACTTCGGGCACCGCCACCCGGCGATCATGGCGGTGGTCCAGGAGCAGCTGGGTCGACTGACATTGACCAGTCGCGCCTACCACAATGACCGTCTCGGAGAGTTCGCGGCCGCGCTGGCTCGCCTGTGCGGCAAGGAGCTCGTCCTGCCGATGAACACCGGTGCGGAGGCGGTCGAGTCGGCCATCAAGGTGGCGCGCGCGTGGGCGTACCGGGTGAAGGGCGTCCCCCGCGACCGGGCGACGATCATCGTGGCGGGCGGGAACTTCCACGGTCGCACGACGACGATCGTCGGCTTCAGCGACGACCCGTCGGCCTCCGGGGATTTCGGCCCGTTCGGCCCCGGTTTCGTGAGCGTCCCGTTCGGGGATGCCGCGGCGCTGGCGGCCGCGATCGGGCCGGACACCGCGGCCGTGCTGATCGAGCCGATCCAGGGCGAGGCGGGTGTGGTGATCCCGCCCGCGGGGTATCTGCGATCGGTCCGCGAACTGACCGCCGCCGCGGGGGTCCTCATGGTTGCCGACGAGATCCAGTCTGGCCTAGGACGAGTGGGGCATACGTTCGCGTGCGACCGCGAGAACGTCGTCCCCGACGTGTACCTGCTGGGCAAGGCACTGGGCGGAGGAGTCATGCCCGTCTCGGCCGTGGTCGCCGACCGCGATGTCCTCGGGGTCCTGCGCCCGGGGGAGCACGGCTCCACGTTCGGCGGCAACCCGCTGGCGGCCGCCGTCGGCACCCGGGTGGTCGAGATGCTGGAGACCGGGGAGTTCCAGGCGCGAGCCCTGGCTCTCGGCGAGCATCTGGCGGAGGCTCTCCAGCCCCTCGTCGGTCGCGGCGCGACCGACGTCCGGGTGGCGGGTCTGTGGGCGGGCGTCGACATCGACCCGGCGCGCGGCTCTGCGCGCGAGGTCGCGGAACGGCTGCTGGCCCGGGGCGTGCTCGCGAAGGACACGCACGGCATCACCCTGCGGATAGCGCCGCCCCTGGTGGTGCGCGCCACCGAGCTGGACTGGGCGGTGGAGCAGCTGTCGTGGGCGCTCGCGCCCGCGCGCACCTGGCACTGACCGCCCTCGGGGGAAATCTCCGTGCAACACGCGGGTGTCTAGGGTGTTCGCATGGGCGACCTGTTCGACGGTTACGGCTCCAGCCTCGTCGCACGTCGGAGCGTGGCAGGGCTGGCCCCCTTCGACGAGATGTTCGACCCGCCCCGAGCCGCCGGTGAGCCGGCCGCATCCCGAGCGGCGTACCGGGAGCTCTACCAGGCCTTGGCCCGCATGACGCAGGACGAGCTCCGGGGGCGCACCGAAGCACTGGCGAGCAGCTACCTGGCCCAGGGGGTCACCTTCGATTTCGCCGGAGAGGAACAGCCGTTCCCCTTGGACGCCGTTCCGCGCGTCATCGACTGGTCGGAGTGGTCCGAGATCGAGGCGGGCGTCAAACAGCGGATCCGGGCCTTGGAGGCCTTCCTTGACGACGTCTACGGCCGGCGCAACTGCGTGCGGGACGGCGTGGTGCCTCCCGGCCTGATCGCCTCATCGGCCTACTTCTACCGCCAGGCGCACGACGTGCGCTCGGCCAATGGGGTGCGCATCCATGTGGGAGGGGTCGACCTGATCCGCGATGAGCACGGACGGATGCGGGTGCTCGAGGACAACGTGCGCATCCCGTCCGGCGTCAGCTACGTGATCTCCAACCGGCGCGTGATGGCCCAGACCCTCCCGGAGCTGTTCGTGTCGATGCGGGTGCGCCCGGTGGGGGACTATCCGAACAAGCTGCTGGCCGCCCTGCGCGCCTCCGCCCCGCCGGGCATCGAGGATCCGAACATCGTCGTGCTCACCCCCGGCGTCTACAACTCCGCGTACTTCGAGCACACACTGCTGGCCCGACTGATGGGGGTGGAACTCGTTGAGGGCCGAGATCTGCTCTGCGCGGGCGGGAAGGTGTTCATGCGCACCACGCGCGGCCCCCAGCGCGTGGACGTGATCTACCGCCGCGTGGACGACGACTACCTGGATCCGCTGCAGTTCCGCGCGGACTCCACGCTCGGCGCTCCCGGCCTGATGCTGGCGGCACGTCTGGGCAACGTGACGATCGCGAATGCGGTGGGGAACGGCGTGGCCGACGACAAGCTCCTCTACACCTACACGCCGGACCTGATCCGGTACTACCTGTCGGAGGAGCCGATCCTCCCGATCGTGGACACCTGGCGGATCGAGGACCCGGCGGCGCGGGAGGAGGTGCTGGACCGGTTGGACGAGCTCGTCATCAAACCGGTGGACGGATCGGGCGGAAAGGGCATCGTGGTCGGACCGGACGCGTCCCCCGCCGAACTGGATGCACTGCGCCGCACGCTCCTGGCCGATCCCCGGGGGTGGATCGCGCAGCCCGTGATGATGCTGTCCACCATTCCGACGCTCGTGGCCGACGGGATGCGACCGCGCCACGCGGACCTGCGCCCTTTCGCCGTCAACGACGGCGACGACGTGTGGGTGCTGCCGGGCGGGCTCACGCGCGTCGCCCTCGCCGAGGGCCAACTGGTGGTGAACTCCAGTCAGGGCGGCGGGTCGAAGGACACGTGGATCGTCGGCGGCGCCGCGCCCACGCACGTCGAGTACGGCCAGGGCCACGGGCTGGCGGGCCTGGTCGCCGATCAGGCCGCCACCATCACCCAGGCGATCCCCGTGATCGCGCCGGAACCGGGGCCGGCGCCGGCCCCGGTCACGCACTCCCCGCTCGACGGCCCCCGCCTGAGCAGCGCAGAGCAGGAGCAGCAGCAGAGCCGGGACGTCGACCCATGCTGAGCCGGATCGCGGAGAGCCTCTTCTGGATCGGCCGCTATGTCGAGCGCAGCGACGGCACGGCGCGGATCCTGGACGTGCATCTGCAGCTGCTGCTCGAGGATCCGTGGATCGACGAGGACGTCGCCTGCCGGTCGCTCCTGGCGATCATGGGATCCGCGGCCGCGGGCTCCGAACCGGTGACGCGCGATGACGTGCTGAGCACGCTCGCGGTGGACCGGGCCGAACCCACGAGCATCGTGTACTCGGTCACCGCCGCTCGGGAGAACGCGCGCCGCGCGCGCGAGATCGTGTCCACGGAGCTGTGGGAGTGCCTGAACACCACGAGCGCCCGGATGCCCCGGCGACTGCAGACCGAGAAGGTGCACGGGTTCTTCCAGTGGATCCGCGAGCGCGCCGCCCTGGCGATCGGCATCGTCGACTCGTCCACGAGCCGGGACGAGGCGTGGCAGTTCTTCACGCTGGGACGCTCGATCGAGCGGGCCGACATGACCGCTCGCCTGCTGGCCACCCGGTCGATGACGGATGCCGCCGGTCCCTCCTGGACGACGATCCTCCGATCCTGCGGAGCGTATGAGGCGTACCTGCGCACCTACCGCGGCATGCCGAGCGCGGTCAACGCCGCCGAATTCCTGCTGCTGGACCGCCTGTTCCCCCGGTCGATCACGTACTCGATCGCCCGTGCGGAGCGGTGCATGACGGCGATCGACCCGCGCGAGAACCGGGTGGGACCGTCCGATCAGGTGCTGCGGACCCTGGGCCGCATCCGCGCGGACCTGGAGTACCGGCCGGTCGGTGAGATCCTCGCCGACCTGCCCGCCCACATGCTGCGAGTCCAGAAGGCGACGCGCGACGCCTCGGACGCCGTCCGCCAGCGCTTCTTCCCCGCCCGGGCGGAGCCGAGCTGGATCGGGGAGCTCACGTGAAACGGCTCCGCATCGAGCATCAGACCGGCTACCGCTACCACGACGAGGTGGCCGCCTCCTACAACGAGGCGCGCATGCTGCCG
>CAVOZX010000018.1:0-4193 GCA_963701365.1 uncultured Actinomycetota bacterium
GGGCATGTCGAAGGGGATCCCGAAGGTGTCGACGAGGTGACCGGGGCGTCCCGACATCACCACCACCCGCGTGGACAGGTACACCGCCTCGGACACGGAATGGGTGATGAACAGTCCGGCGAACTGCTGCTCGACGAACAGCTTCAGCAGCTCGTCGTTGAGCCGCTCGCGGGTGATCTCGTCGAGCGCTCCGAACGGTTCGTCGAACAGGAACAGTTCCGGGTCGAGGGTGAGCGAGCGCGCGAGCGAGGCGCGCATCCGCATCCCGCCGGACAGTTGCCGGGGCAGGTGCTTCTCGAAGCCGGTGAGCCCGACCAGGTCGATCGCCCATTTCGCCTTCGGGGTGCGCACGCGCCGGGGCTGCCAGTTCAGCTCCGCCAGCAGCTCGACGTTGGTCTGCACGTCGCGCCACGGCAGCAGCGTGGCGTCCTGGAACACGTAGCCGATCCGGTCGGTGTGCACGCCGGCGTCGCCGTCACTGGCGGTCTCCAGACCCGACGCGATCCGCAGCAGCGTGGACTTCCCGCATCCGGACGGTCCCACCACGCTCACGAATTCGCCCCGCTGGACGGTGAGGTCGATTCCGGTCAGTGCGGTCGTCCCTCCCGGGAACGTCATCGCCACCCCTCGGAAGTCGAGCAGCGGCGCGGGATCGACGCCGGTGGCGTCGGATGCGGGGTCGGTGATGGTGGTCATGCTGCGCTCGCCTTCCCGATCGGCGCGGTCGCCAGCGGCGGTGCCGCCGCGGCGGATTCGACGGTGACGGTCGTGCGGCTGACCAGCCGTCCACGGTGGATCACGATGCGCTCGGCCGGCGCGAGTGCGACCGCGTCGCCCAGGGATGCCGCGGCGACCGCGAGCAGGTCGGCGCGTGCGCCGGCACGCGGTCCCGCCGGCGGCAGGGTCATCACGTCCCGGGCGTCGTCGGTGACCGCGGCCACGGCTTCTTCCGGGCTCAGGTGCGCGGCGGCGACCAGGAGCGACGCGGTCTCGAACGGGTCGCAGCGCCCGACCGGGTTGAAGGGGTCCCGGATGTTGTCGGCACCGGCCGCCACGCGCACGCCCGCGTCCCGCAGCCGGCGGATGGGGGCGATGCCGCGGGGGACGGAGCGCTCGTGACCACGGCCCTGCAGGTACAGGTTCGTGATCGGCAGGGCGACGACGCCGATCCCGGCCCGCGCGACGTCTGCGAGGACAGCGTCGAGCTCGGTGCGGTCCATGGTGCTCAGCCGGACGCAGTGCCCCGCGGTCCGCGGGACGTCCCAGCCGGCCACCGCGCGGGCGTAGGCGGCCAGGGTCGCCGCGCCGTCAAGACTCTCGTCGGTGTGCAGGTCGATGCCCACGCCCCGGCGGCGGGCGATCGCGAGGATGCGGTCGAGGTCGCCGAACGGGTCGGGCGCCAGATGCGGTGCGCCGCCCACGAGATCCACCCCGGCGTCGAGCGCTGCCTCGAACACCTCGTCGTCCGCGGTCCAGCCGCCCAGGGCCACCAGCTCCAGGTCCATGAGGCCGGACAGCTCGTCGCGCAGCCGCACCAGGGCGCGCACGCCCCGCAGCGGGTCGGGGCCCGGCAGCAGGTCGACGTGGGAGCGCACCGCCGTGATGCCGGCGGCGAGCATGAGTCCGGCCGCGCGCCGCGCGCGGGTCAGGATGTCGTCCTCGGTCATCGTCGCCGCGTACGAGTGCCAGCTCTCGATCGCCCGCTCCAGGTCGCCGTGGGGCGGGTCGATCCGCTCCCACGAGAACGCCTTGTCCAGGTGCCCGTGCGGCTCTGCGGCGGCGGCGGTGACCACACGCCCCTCCACGTCGAGGATCGCCCCGTATGCCGGCGGCCGACCGGTCCCGGCCGGGACCACGTCGGAGACGAGCTCCCCCTCGAGGAGGATGTCGACCCGGGATCCGTCGGCCAGGGTCGCCCCGCGCAGCATCCCGACCGGGGTGGCGGCGGAGGGCAGGATCATCGCGGTTCCTCCGGGTTTCGGGTGGGGAGAGGGAGAGGTGCCGGCGGCGTCGACGGGCCTGGCCTGATGCTAGGAATGCCGCGTTTCGCCCGCGTTTCGACCTCGTGACCGCGTGTTCCGGCTGCGGCCGCGACTCACAATTCGAGGGTGATGCGGGGGCAGGCGGCGCGGGAGACGCAGATCATCATGGTGCGGCTGTCTTGCTGCTCGTCGCTCGAGAGGATCGAGTCGCGGTGCTCGACCTCGCCGTCGAGCACCGCGGTCTCGCACGTGCCGCACGTCCCGACCCGGCAGCTGGACGGCGCGAGCACCCCCGCGGCCTCCACCGCTTCCAGGATCGATCGGTCCGGAGGCACCTCCACGGTGATCCCCGACATGAGCAGGTCCACCGCGAACGGCTCCGGCCACACCGGCGGCCCGAGCTCCTTCGCGACGAAGCGCTCCATGTGGAGGCTCCCTCGCGGCCATCCCGCCATCGACTCCTCCAGCTGCTGCAGCATCCGGGCGGGTCCGCACGCGTAGACGATCGTCGGCTCGGGCGGGGCGTCGCCGAACCGGGCCGGGATGTCCAGGCGCCAGCCCTCGTCCGCCGCGAACACCTCGACGCACCCGGGGTGATCGCGTTCGAGCTCCGGAAGGAAGGCCATAGCGTCGCGGGAGCGGCCGGCGTAGGCCAGCGTGTAGGGGGATCCGGCTCGGCGCGCGGCGGTGAGCATCGGCAGGACGGCGGTGATGCCGATGCCGCCGGCCACGAACACGTAGCGCCTGCCGGCGGTGGGGGCGAACAGGAAGTGGTTGCTCGGTCCCCGCACGGACAATTCCGCACCCGGCAGGGCGTTCTCATGCAGCCACGCCGACACGCCGCGTTCGCGCAGCACCGCGATCCGCCAGTGCGGCGCCCCGGGCTCGGAGCACAGCGAGTACTGCGCTTCGCGCCCGTCGGGCAGGACCACGTCGAGGTGCGATCCGGGGGCCCAGTTCGGCAGCGGGCGTCCGACGCCTTCGAGCTCCAGGACGACGACCCGCTCGGCGACCTCGTGCCGCGCCGTCACCGTCACCGGCAGGAGCAGACCGGTCATCGCCCCACCCGCCGGTGCAGGGCGGTCGCGAGGGCCCGTTCGTCGGCCGCGAGCAGTTCGCCGCCGTCAACGACTGTCCGGCCGGCCACGAGCACGGTGCGCGGACGACGGCCGGGGGACGCCCACAGGAGGCCCGCGACGGGGTCGGCCACTCCGGCGTCTGCGACGCCTCCGACGTCCCAGATGCACAGATCCGCCGCCGAGCCGTCCGTGAGCCGTCCGAGTTCGGGTCGGCCCAGGCCGTCGGCCGATCCCGCGGTGGCCATGGCGAGCGCGTCCGCCGCAGCGAGCGCTCGGCCCGCCAGCGGCGAGACCTGCATCGCCAGCCGCGCGTCGGCGAGCAGATGTCCGGCGTCGTTGCTGCCACCTCCGCTCGTGCCGAGGCCGACGGTGACGCCGGCATCCAGCAGGGCGCCGGCGGGGGCGACTCCCCAGCCCATCGGCACGTCGCAGCCGGGCGCATGCGTGGCGCCCGCGCCGGATGCCGCGAACCGCGCGATCTCCGCGTCGCTCACCCCGCACAGGTGAGCGATGGTCACGTCCGGGGCGAGCCAGCCCCACTCGGCGAGCAGATCCAGGGGGCGCGCGTCGTAGTCACGGGCGGCCACCTCGACGTCGACCTGCTCGCCGGCCTGGGTGCGCCGGCGCAGTCCGCGCGAGCGTGCCACCTCCGCGAGCAGATCGAATGTCTCCCGTCGGTCGCTGTGGATCCCCGCGGGTCCGACGGCGACCTGCAGCATCCCGTCGGGACTGACCCCGCCGGCGTGCGGCGCGAGGGCGTCGGCGATCTCCGCGGCCGACGCCGCGGCGCGCTGCGGCTCGTCCCCGGCGGTGCCGCGCACGAAGACGAGCCGGGCGCCGAGGGTCGTCGCGGCGGCGGCCGTGGCTTGCGCGAGCCCGAGCGGATCGACCCGATCCGGCCAGGTCAGGTGGTGGTCGGCGACGGTCGTCACGCCGCTGAGGAGACTCTCCGCCACCCCCACCGCCGCGGCCAGGCCCGTCAGTTCGGCGTCCACTCGCGCGTCCGCGTACGCGGCGGCCATGGTCGGCAGCCACGCACGCATGGGCACGCCGCGCGTGCCCGGCAGGGTGCGGAACGCGGACTGCAGCAGATGGTGATGCGCGTTCACCAGGCCGGGGGTCACGACGCATC
>CAVOZX010000019.1:0-74942 GCA_963701365.1 uncultured Actinomycetota bacterium
TCACCTCCAGCAGCGCCGACTGCGTCTTCGGGCTCGCGCGGTTGATCTCGTCGGCCAGCACGATCGACGCGAAGATCGGGCCGCGGTGGAACGAGAAGCGGTGCGACTGCTGGTCGTAGATCGTCACCCCCGTCACGTCGGAGGGGAGCAGGTCGGGCGTGAACTGGATGCGGCTGTGCGTGCCCTGCACGGTGGCCGCGGTCGCCTTCGCGAGCTGGGTCTTCCCCGTGCCCGGCGCATCCTCGAGCAGTACGTGCCCCTCCGCGAACAGCGCCGTCAGCACCAGTCGGATCACCCCGGCCTTGCCGAGCACCGCCTGCCCCACGTTGTCGCTCACCCGCTGGAACGTCTCCGCGAACCACGTCGCCTGCTCCTGTGTCAATGCCATCCGTCTGTTCTCCTGTCGTCGGGTGCGCTTAGCATCGCGGCATGCCTGTGGGGATGGACTCGCCCACCGTCGTGTACACGGACAAGTACCAGCCGTCTGTCAGACGGAACCAGCGGAAGTCGCCGCCGGAGGACTTCATCGACCACTCGACCCAACACGTCGCCGTCTGTTGCGAGTTCGCGCGCGCCCAGTACGAGGTGCAATTCGGTCCCGGTAGAAGGTGGGCCGGAGTGTTGTCCGCGTCCTCGACGCAGGACGTCGCCGCGTCCACGGTCACAGCCCACTGAGTCGGCGAGTTCGCCTGGCCGGTGGCGGATGCGCTGGTTGTGCCGGCCTCGTTCGTGTAGCTGAGGTCCAGGGTGTAGCTCTGACTGGGAGCGAGGCCTCCGGCGGTCCACGACAGGTCGCCTTCACCGCCGACCGGCGCGTTGGTGGACGTGATCGGCCTGCCGTTGGACGACACGGTCCAGCGGAATTCGACGGCGTTGTCGCGCCGGTTCACCTGGTAGATGTTCACGATCGGTTTGCCGAAGGGCACGACGCCACCCGACACCGCCTCCGCGCTGCGCGCGACGCCTTCGACGGAGGATTCCGCCCAGACCGAGACCGAGTACGTCGATCCGTTGGCCAGCCCGCCGATCGAGGTGCCGCCGGGGTTGGCGATGCCCTGGGCGCCGGTCTGATTCACCCGGTAGCGGTAGGTGATGTCCGCGGGGCGGTTCCCGTTCCCTGGTCCGGGTGTGAAGGTCACGGTCACGGCCGTGTCGGCCGGTGAGGCGACGACGTTGGTCGGCGCGCCCGGGGCGACTGCCGCACGGCGCGGCGCGGAATCGGCGCTCGGGGCGGAGGTACCGGCCTTGTTCCGCGCGGTCACCGAGAACGTGTAGTCGGTCTCGTTGGTGTCGACCACCACGTTCTGCGTGGTCGCCGTGGTCACGACCGTGCTGAGGGTGGCGCCGCCGCGCTTGACGCTCAGCGTGTAGTCGGCGACGGCGTCGCCGTTGTTGCTGGCCGGCGCCGGCCACGAGACCGCGATCTGGGCCTGGGAACCCACCGGGGTGGCCGCGGTCGTCGCGGGCTGCCCGGGGGCGTCGGGGACGCCGGCGGGCACGACGGTGGCGGAGTACGCGCTCCACTCCGACGGGTCGGGCGCGCGGTTCACGGCCTGCACCCGCACCTGGTAGGCGACGCCGTTCTCCAGTCCGCTCCAGGTGAGAGAAGTGCCCGTGACGCCGGTCTTCTGCAGCGAACCGGATGCCGGGGCGGGGGAGATCTCCAGGTTGTAGCTCAGCACGGGCGAGCCGGTGGAGCGCGGGGTGGTCCAGTTCACGGTGATGCTCTTGTCGCCGAACACGGTCGTGGGCGGTGCGGGCGTGTCGGGGCGGGCGTCAGGACGAGCCGGCGCGGAGTACTGCGACGGATCCGACTCTCCGACCTCGTTCACCGCCGTGACGGCGAAGGTGTACTCGACGTCGTTCGTCAGGCCGTCCATGGTGCAGGTGGTCGCGGCGCATGTCTTCGCGTACCCCTGGGGCGAGGTCACCCGGTACTCGGTGATTGCGGCGCCGTTGTTGGACGGCGCGCCCCACGAGAGAACGACCGTCCGGTCCTGCACGGAGGTGACCGTCGGCGTGCCGGGAGCGTCGGGCCGACCCTGCACGGTCAGCAGGATGCGGCCGTCGACCTCGCGTTCGCGTGCGCCGGTGGCGTCGGCGATCCGGTACGAGACGATCATGGTGCCCACGAAATCGGCTGCCGGGGTGACCGAGACCCGATCCCCCTGCACGACAGCGTCACCGCGTCCGGCATCGACGCGCGCGCTCAGCACTGTCAGCGGCCCGCGGTCCTCGAACGGGTTGTAGTCGTTCGCGAGCACATCCACCGTCTGCGTGCGCCCCTGCTCCGCGCGCGCGATCACGTCGTCGTTGGCGACGGGGAAGGGCCGCTGACTCGTGACTGCGGTGAGGGTGACCGTCCCGGTGCCCGGCGCGCTCACGCCGTCGCTGGCGCGGATCGCGAGCTGGCCGGTCTGGCCCGCTGCGGTGTCGGTGTCGGCCGACACGGTCAGGGTGTCGCCTGACACCGACGCGCTGAACCCGGCGGGCATGGCGCCGTCGACCTCGAACGTCAGACGGTCCTGATCGCCCTCGTCCGGATCGTACGCGAGCCGGGCGAGATTCAGAGTCGCGGCATCCTCCCCCGGAGCGACTGTCACCGAGGCGTTGCGCAGCGTCGGCGACTGGTTCGTGGCCGGCAGCACGGTGATCGGCACCGTGATGTATGCGGACAGGCCTTCGGGATCGTCGGGTCCGGTGCCGTCGGTCACCAGCACCCCCATGGTGTCGGGGCCGTAGTAGTCGGCGGCCGACGCGTACCGCAGCGTGCGCTCATCGGCGATCATGAGCGCGCCGTTCGCGTGCGCGGCGCGCACGGAATCCGCCGTCGCGATCCTCGCCGTGCGACCATCGCGGACCCGCACGTGATCGCGCAGTGCGATGTCGATCGACTCGCCGCTGGTGACCACCACGGGTTCCGCGCTCGTCAGCGTCGGCGCGAGTGCCGCCGCACCGGGTACGAAAAGGAACGCCTTCCCGACGTTGCCGTCCTCATCCGTGATGGAGTAGCGCAGCACCTGGGCGGCATCCGTCACCGGCACGGTCACGACACCGTCCGCGACCGCCGCCGCCGGATCGGCCACCTCGATGGTCAGCGCCGACACGGTGCCGTCCGGGTCCTCGTCGTTGTCGAGCACCGGAATCGACACCGTGAGGCCCTCGGTGATGTCCAGCACCGACGCCCGGTCATCGCGGGCGATCGGCGGCTGCAGAACGGCGTCCGGGTCGACGGTGACGACGAGCACGCCCTGCGCGGTGGCACCGTAGTCGTCCGCGATGGTGTAGGCGACCGTGTAGTCGCCGGGAGTGCCGGGCGCCCGCACCAGGACGCGCCCGGAGGCGACCGATGCCTCGAGGCCGTCCGATGCGACCAGTTCACCGCTGAGCGCGATCGTGTCGCCGTCCGGGTCGGAATCGTTCGCCGTGACGCCGACGGTGACGTCGCGACCGGGTCGGATGCTGACAGCGTCCTTCGCGGCGTACGGCGCCTGATTCTCGAACCCGGCGGGCGCGACGCCCACCGTGACGGTGCTCTCCGCGGTCGCGCCGAGCCGGTCACGCACGACGTACGTGAAGGTGTCCCGGCCCAGTGCGAGCGGATACGCCTCATAGTTCAGCCAACTCGCCCCGATCGTCACCCGCCCCTTCGAGGGGTTCGACGACAGACCCACCAGTTCGACGGAGTCGCCGTCGCTGTCGATGCCGTCCAGCGGGATCGCGATCCGCTCGACGGTGCCCGACACCGCGCGCGCGGTCACCGCCTTCGGACGCGGCGGGGAGTTCGTGCCCGCATCCGCCGGGAGCACCTGAATGGTGATGTAGCCCGCCGTGCGGTTCTGCTGCGAGTCCTCGATCTGGTAGGTGGCGTGCACGGCGCCGGGCTCCCCGCCCGCCTGGAACCGCACCGAGTCGCCGGCGACGAAGATCGCGTCCGGATCGGGCGCATCGGTGTCGACCAGCGCCGGCGAGAGCACGAACGCGTCGTTGTCGGGGTGGTAGTCGTTGGCGAGCACCGGGATCGTCACCACGTCGCCCACGCGGACCACCGCGGTGTCCTCGACCGCGACGGGCGGGCGGAGCTTCTCGGGCAGAGCGATCGGCAGCACGACCACCTCGCCCGTCGCGCTCTGCGCACCGTTCGAGACCGTGTAGGCGAGCGTGACGGTGTCGGCCAGCCCGGCGAGATCGGTGACGCGCAGCACGCTGTGGTTGAGTACCTCGACCGAGACCCCGGAACCCGGCGCGACCTTCGCGGACTGCACGACCAGGATGCCGCCGGCCGGGTCGACGTCGTTCCCGAGGACGTCCACGAGCACGTCGCGTCCGGTCGGCAGCAGTGCGAGATCGCGGACGGCCACCGGGGCCTGGGCCGATGCCTCCCCAGGAAGCACATCCACGCGGACGAGTCCGACGGCCGAGCGCGGCCCGGCGGTGACGAGGTACTGCACGTAGAACGTTCCGGCGGTGTCCGAGGCGAACTCGAAGCTGCCGTCCGCATAGTTGGGCGTGACGCGGATGCCGGGCAGCGCGTCGACCTTCGCGAGGCGCAACGGCTCTCCGCTCGGGCTGAGATCGTTCCCGAGCGGAGACACCGTGATCGGGATTCCGGCGACGGTGCTGACCCGGTCCGAGTTGACCACGGGGTCCAGCGAGTCCGCGGGCCGCACCGCCACGCGCAGCACGCCTTCGGTCTCCTCCCGGCCGTCGGAGACGACCAGCCGCACGTCCTTGGTGCCGGGCTGGCCGCTCGCGGCGCTGAACTCCAGCACGCCGTTGCTGCGGAACGTCACCACGTCGCCGCCGTCGACGGTCGCGGCCTTCAGGTAGAGGTCGTCGCCGTCCGGATCGATCCAGCCGTCCAGCGCGCCGTACGCGATCGACGCGCCGGCCTCCACCTGCACGGTGTTCACTCGCCGCTGTTCAGGAGCGGAATTCACGCTGGCGTCGCGCACGGTCACCGAGATCATCGCGTCGTCGGTGCCGCCGCGCCCGTCATCGACCCGGTACGGGATCGCGACGGCGCCGCTGGCGTTCGCGGGGACGGCGACCTGCAGCGCGGCACCACTGAGCACGGGCGAGATCGTGTATCCGGAAGGGGGGGTGCCGACGGGGGCGGCGGCGAGCAGGTCGCCATCCGGGTCGGTGTCGTTCTCCGTCACCGGGAGCAAGGTGGTGCGTCCGGCGCGCACGCCGTACTCGTCGTCGACGGCGGTGGGCGGGTTGTTCTGCGCGGACCGTTCCGGCAGGTCGTATTGCGGCTGCTCCTGCTCGCTCTCGTCCTCCTGCGAGTCGTCGTCGGCCGGGGGACTGACGTCCTCCCAGTTCTCGACCCGCCGCACCTGGTCGTCGACGATCCACACGGTGCCGGCGGTGGTGTCGTTCACGACGACCACCCTCCGGTTGGCGCGCAGCACCAGATGCGCCCCCGACGGCGCATCCACTTCCTTGAGCACGGGCTCGGTGCCGTCGGCGCAGGCGCGCACATACGCGCCGGACTCGCCCCACACCCCGTACGCGCACCCGGCCAGCCACACCGGCGCGGCGGGGACGCCCTCCGCGACGGTCGCGACGATCTCGGGCTCACCACCGCCCACGTTCTGCCTCACGAGCGCCGTAGGAGTGGCGATGTAGACGGCATCCTGGCCGGCGCCGGCCTGCTGCAGCACCCCGCCTTCCCCGTTCGGGATCTCGACTTCGGACCCGTCGGGCAGATACAGCACGCCGGCCGCCGGGTCGAAAGCGAACCCTTGGTCGTCCACGGCAGTCACGCTCAGCTCGGTTCCCGGCGCCATCTGCGGCAACGCCACCGCACGCGGCTCGGAGGCGTGGTCGCCGATGGTCACACCGGTCAAGGTCGCGGCGTCCCCGGATGCGGCGAACACGTGCGCACCATCGCGGGACACGACGACCCCGGAGCCCGCTCCGACGTCGGCGACGGCCGCATCCTCCGCGAAGGTCGCGCCGGCCAGATCCGTCACGGAAAGCACGTGCAGGGCCGACCCGGAGCGCACCGCGACCGTCGAACCACCGAGGGCCACATCCGCCGCGGCCGGGAGCGATGCAGGACTGCCGAACTGCACGGTCGCCGGGTCGACGGGCGACACGTTCGCGTTGGTCGCGTCGTGGATGAGCACGGTGTCGCCGTTCTGCAGCACGTCGAACTCACCGGCCCGGGCCCGGGCGGCCCCATCCAGCAGTCGGGACGGGTAGTTCAGATGCCCGACAAGGAGATCACTGCTCTTGGTGACCCACACCCCGCCGTCGTCGAGTTCCAGATCGGCGGTCGGCACGCCCTGATACAGTGCGGCAAGGGTGGAGAGCACGACGGCTGCGGACGTCAGGGTCGCCCCGGACGCGAGCGCGGCGCGGTGACGCGACAGCCAACCCAGCACCTGCAACGTGCATTCCCCCCAGAACATCGGCGATTCTCCGCCGTGTGCGTCTAGTAGACCTCAGTGGTCGCCACACCCCGTATGGGGAACATTCCCCATACGGGCGAGCGTCAGTGAACCAGCAGACCGAGGGACGCGGGTGCCGGAACCGTCCGATTCTCCATGTCCGGAATTCCCGGACGCATTGATGACGCGAGCCCGCGTGACCCGCGCCGGATACATCGACGGTGTATAAGGAGTGGACCAGTCTGGAGGACTCTCCTACTGGGTGATCCCGACATCCCGACCTGGGGGTACCGATGACCACCATTCCCGAGCCACCCACGAACGCAGCACCGGAAGCCGACATCGCGCGGTTCGCCGCCGACCTGAGGCGGCTGCGCCTGGACGCGGGCAGCCCCACACTAGCGAGTCTGCAGCACGACACGGGAGTCTCGCGGACAGTGCTCTCCGAGGCCTTCGCCGGCAGGCGGGTTCCGTCCGAACGCACCGTGGACGCACTGGTGCGAGCCTGCGGCGCCGACCCGGCGCCGTGGCTGGAGCGGCGCCAGGCACTGCTCGGCGCCAACGAGGAGTCCGACGCGGGTGCTGCCGGCCGTACCGCTCCGCCAACCGGGAAGAACGCACCCCGGTGGCGCACCATGTGGATCGGGCTCGGGGCGTTCGCCGGGGGAGCCGCGGCGAGCGCTGCGATCCTCCTGCTGGTCGTCGTTCCGGGCATGGCATATGGAGCAGCGGAGGCAGCGCAGATCACCGTCGCGACCGGAGAGGACCCGGCGCACACTCCGTGCGTGGACGACGCCGAGGTCGCGACCGGTGACACCCGAGCAGACAATTCCCTGTTGGAGATCGTCTGGTCCGACAAGTGCCAAGCGGGCTGGGGCCGGATCACACGCTACGACGGCCTGTATCAGGGCAACACGGTGACGATCGCGATCTACCCGCAGTCCGCTCCGGACGGACCGGAGCGGCAGGAAGCCACGGAACACGATGTGCAGGGCGCCTACACCACGCTGGTCGTGCGTCCCAGCCCGGACACCCTGCTGTGCGCGGACGGCAGCTTCACCGTCGAGGGCACACGCATCGATCTCGGCGATCCGCTGTGCATCTGATTCCGCGGCCGAACAACGGAACAGAGGAGTTCGTCAGGCGTTCCGGTCCCGCCGCGCCCGGGTCTGCTCGGCCCGGGCCGCCAGCAGCGCATCCTCGGGGTAGCCCACCTCCATCAGGGTGAGCCCGCGCGCCGGGAGCACCGCGAACCCGCCGCCGCGCGGACCCCCCTCCCGCGCCGCGGCATCCCGCACCGCCACCAGCCGGTCCGCCGCCAGCCGCCCCGACCCCACGGCCGCGCACGCGCCCGCCAGGGATCGCACCATGCTGTGACAGAACGCGTCCGCGCGCACCCCGCCCACCACCACCCCGTCCTCGTCCCGCCGCCACCCGAAGTCCAGCAGAGTCCGCACCGTGGTGGCGCCCTCGCGCGGCCGGCAGTAGGCGGCGAAGTCGTGCAGCCCCAGAAGCGAGCGCGCCGCCGCATCCATCGCCGCCGCATCCAGCCGTCCCCGCACGGTCGTGGTGCGGTGCCGCTCCAGCGGCTCGTACCCGGTCGCGTCGTCCGCGATCCGGTACTCGTACCGGCGCCACACCGCCGAGAACCGCGCGTCGAACCCTTCGGGGGCCACGGCGGTGCGCCGCACCGTCACGTCCGGGTAGGCCCCCAGCACGCCCCGGATGCGGCCGGCGAGCGCCGCCGCGGCATCCTCGTCCCGGCCGCGCCGCGCCGCGCGCGCCAGCACCTCGTCGGGAACGTCCAGGTGCGCGACCTGCCCGACCGCGTGCACCCCGGAGTCCGTGCGGCCGGCCACCGTCAGATGCAGCGGCACCCCCAGCACCCGCTCGACCGCGGCCTCCAGCACGCCCTGCACCGTCCGCAGCCCGGGCTGGCGCGCCCAGCCGCGGAAGTGGGAGCCGTCGTACCCGATGTCCAGCCGGATCCGCACCCGCCCCAGCCTAACGGGGCCCGCGCCGGCGCACCCCCCGGACGTACACTGGAGGCCGCCGCCCGCCCCTCCCCGCCCTCAGGTTCCGATGACGCCCGACACCACCCCGGCCTCCCCCCGCGCGCGCTACCCGGGGCTCGACGGGCTCCGCGCGCTCGCCGTCGCGCTCGTCATCGTCTACCACGTCTTCCCGCAGCTGCCGGTGCGCGGCGGATTCGTGGGCGTGGACGTGTTCTTCGTCATCAGCGGGTTCCTCATCACCTCCCTGCTGCTGCGCGAGCGCGGCCGCACCGGCCGCATCGGCCTGACCGGCTTCTGGCAGCGACGCGCCCGGCGGCTGCTGCCCGCGCTCGCGCTGCTCCTGACCGTGTGCAGCACCGCCGCGTGGTTCGTCGGCGGGGACGTGCTGGTGGGCCTCGGCCGCCAGCTGCTGGGCGCGGCGACGTTCTCCTCCAACTGGCTGCTCATCGCCGGCGGCGCGGACTACTTCCAGTCCGGGCAGCCCGAGCTCTTCCGGAACCTCTGGTCGCTCGCGGTGGAGGAGCAGTTCTACGTGCTGTGGCCGCTGCTGCTGCCGCTCCTGCTCCTGATCCCCGGCCGCTGGCCGCGCGCCGCGGTCGCCCTCCTGGCCGCCGCCGGCTCGGCGGTGTGGATGGCGGCGCTCGTCGCCGCCGCATCGGACCCCGCCGCATCCGGACCCGCGGCCGCCGACGTGACGCGGGCCTACTTCGGCACCGGCACGCACGCCTTCGGCATCCTGCTCGGAGTCGCGCTCGCGTTCGTGGCGCCCGCCGTCACCGACCGGCCCCGCCCGTGGATGCTGCGCCGCGGCGCGAGGATCGGGGCGACGGCGACCGGCGCGGCGGCGCTCACGGCGCTGCTGGTGATCGCGACCCTGCCCGAGACCCCCACCCCGCTGACCTTCCCCGGGGCGCTCGCCGGCGCAGCTCTTGCCACCGCCGTCGTCATCGCGGCCGCGGTCTGGCCCGGGACGCGCCTGGGCGCCGTGCTCGACGCGCAGCCGCTGCGATGGGTCGGCGAGCGCTCCTACGCCATGTACCTGTGGCACTGGCCGCTGCTCGTGCTGCTGGCCGGGGGAGCCGCCGCCGTGACCTGGCCCGCGGGCCTGGCGGTGCTGGTCCTCACCGTCGCCGCCGCGGAGTTCTCCTACCGCTGGGTGGAGACCCCTGTCCGCCGGCACGGATTCCGCGGCTGCGCCGCTCGGCTCGGCCACGCCCTCACCGGGTCGGCCCGCGGCCGCACCGCGGCGCTGGCGGGCCTGGCTGCATCCGCCCTCGTCGTCGGCGGAACCTCCGCCGCCGTCGCCGCCGCGCCCGCCCTCTCCAGTGGGGAGGCCGCCGTCGCCGCCGGAGCCGCCGCCCTGCGGGACCAGGCCGCCTCCCCCGCGCCGGCGTCCCCTGTCCCGGTCCCACCCGCGCCGACCCCGGCCCCCGCGGATCAGGCCGCCGTGGACCCGGTCGGCGCGTCGACGGTCACCGTCCCCCCGGTCACCGGAGACCAGGTGACCGCGATCGGGGACTCGGTGATGCTCGCCTCGGCGCCCGGGCTGCTGGAACGCTTCCCCGGCATCGAGGTCGACGCCACCGTCTCCCGCTCGATGTATGCCGCTCCCGGCATCCTCCGGAGTCTGGCGGATGCCGGACGGCTGCGGCCCTACGTCGTGCTCGCTCTCGGCACGAACGGCCCGATCGAGGCCGAGACGCTCTCGGAGATCCTCGGCGTGATCGGTCCCGACCGGCAGCTGGTGCTCGTGACGGCGTCCGCGCCGCGCTCCTGGATCCCCGGCGTCAACGACGAGATCGCCGCGTTCGCCCGCACGCACCGGGACGTGCTGGTGGCCGACTGGGCGGCGGCGATCGCGACCCACCGGGACCTGCTCGCCGGCGACGAGATCCACCCCGGAGAGGCGGCGGGGCGGATCTTCGCCGACACCGTCGGTCAGGCGCTCGCGCAGGCGCAGGAGGCCCGCGCGCGGGAGCTGGAGTTCGCCGCCCGTCGCGCCGGCGAACTCCAGCTCCGGGCCGAGACCCTGGTCGCCGCCCCCGGTGCTCCTACGGCTCAGTGAGTCAGTGGGACTCGTCCTCCACGACGGCGTCCTCGGCGGCCTGTTCCGCGGCGCGGCCCTCCTCGGGCGATTCGGCGCCCGCGGCGGCGGCATCCGTCTCCGGCTCCTCGGCGGACTCCGGGTCGGCGGTGGCGGGCTGCTCCGGGGCGGTCGGCGACTCCTCGGGCGCGGCGTGGGATTCGGGCGCCGGCGCGGCATCCTTGGCCGTGGCGGCCGCGCGGCCCTTCTTCACCACGGGCTCCAGCACGAGCTCGATCACCGCCATCGGAGCGTTGTCTCCCTTGCGGTTGCCGATCTTCGTGATGCGCGTGTAGCCGCCCTCGCGCTCGGCCACGAGCGGCGCGATCTCGGTGAACAGGACGTGCACCACCTCCTTGTCGCCGATCACCGCGAGCACCCGTCGCCGGGCGTGCAGATCGCCGCGCTTGGCGAACGTGATCAGACGCTCGGCCAGCGGGCGCAGCCGCTTCGCCCTCGTCTCGGTGGTGGTGATGGAGCGGTGGGTGAACAGCGCCGCGGCGAGGTTCGCCAGCATCAGCCGCTCGTGGGCCGGGCCGCCGCCGAGACGGGGACCCTTGGTGGGCTTGGGCATTTCTCAGTTCTCCAGGATCGAAGGGTCGGCGGGAGCCGGGTCAGAGGGCTTCGTCGTCGTAGCCGCCGTAGAAGTGCGCCCCGTCGAAGCCGGGCACCGAGTCCTTCAGGGACAGACCCAGCGACTCCAGCTTCTCGCGCACCTCGTCCACCGACTTCTGTCCGAAGTTGCGGATGTTCATCAGCTGCGTCTCCGACAGCGCGACCAGCTCCGAGACCGTGTTGATCCCCTCGCGCTTGAGGCAGTTGTACGAGCGCACCGACAGGTCGAGGTCCTCGATCGGCATGGCCAACTCGCTGGCGATCGCGGTCTCCGCCGGCGCCGGGCCGATCTCGATGCCCTCCGACTCGACGTTCAGCTCGCGGGCCAGGCCGAACAGCTCCGTGAGAGTGCGCCCGGCCGATGCGACGGCATCCCTCGGCTCGATCGCGGGCTTGGTCTCCACGTCCAGCACGAGCTTGTCGAAGTCGGTGCGCTCGCCGGCGCGGGTGGCGTCGACGCGGTAGCTCACCTTCAGCACCGGGGAGTAGATCGAGTCGATCGGGACCTGCCCGGCCTCGGCGTACTCATTGCGGTTCTGGCCCGCCGATACGTAGCCGCGGCCCCGCTCGATCGTCAGCTCCAGTTCCAAACGGGCGGAGTCGTTGAGAGTGGCGATCACGAGCTCAGGGTTGTGGACCTCCACGCCGGCGGGCGCGGAGATGTCGGCGGCGGTGACCTCTCCCGCGCCGGTCTTGCGCAGGTACGCCGTGATCGGCTCGTCGCGCTCGCTGGAGACCACCAGCTGCTTGATGTTCAGGATGATCTCGGTGACGTCCTCCTTGACACCGGGGACGGTGTCGAACTCGTGCAGGACGCCGTCGATGCGGATGCTGGTGACCGCCGCGCCCGGGATGGACGACAGGAGGCTCCGGCGCAGCGCGTTGCCGATCGTGTATCCGAAGCCCGGCTCCAGGGGCTCGATCACGAAGCGACTGCGGTACTCCGCGATCTTCTCCTCGGTCAGAGTGGGACGCTGTGCGATGAGCACGATCTGTTCCTTTCGGCTCAGTGCCCGCCATATGGCACTGTGCGGTGGGTGGAGATATGGAGTTGTCGGGGCGACGGCGGCGCCCGCCGCATCCGGACGGGATGCGGCCGAGAATCAGGACCGGTTCAGACGCGGCGACGCTTGGGCGGACGGCATCCGTTATGCGCCTGCGGGGTGACGTCCTGGATGCTGCCGACCTCCAGGCCCGCCGACTGCAGCGACCGGATCGCGGTCTCGCGGCCCGAGCCGGGACCCTTCACGAACACGTCGACCTTCTTCACGCCGTGCTCCTGCGCCTGCCGTGCGGCGGACTCGGCCGCCATGCCGGCGGCGTAGGGCGTGGACTTGCGGGAGCCCTTGAAGCCCACCCCGCCCGAGGACGCCCAGCTGATCACCGCACCGGACGGGTCGGTGATGGAGACGATCGTGTTGTTGAACGTCGACTTGATGTGCGCGTGACCGAGCGCGATGTTCTTCTTCTCCTTGCGGCGCGGCTTGCGCGCGGCGGACTTGGCCTGTGCCATGCGTGTCTCTCCTGAATCCCTGGCGGCCCGCTACTTGCGGCCGGCCTTCTTCTTGCCGGCGACGGTGCGCTTGGGGCCCTTGCGGGTGCGAGCGTTGGTCTTGGTGCGCTGGCCGTGCACGGGAAGCCCGCGACGGTGGCGCAGGCCCTGGTACGAGCCGATCTCGACCTTGCGGCGGATATCGCCGGCCACCTCGCGGCGCAGGTCCCCCTCCACCTTGTAGTTGGCTTGGATGTGGTCGCGCAGCGCCACCAGCTGGTCGTCGGTGAGGTCCTTCACGCGGATGTTCTCATCGATACCCGTGGCGGCGAGGATCTCGTCGGACCGGGTGCGGCCGATCCCGTAGATGTAGGTGAGGGCGATCACCACGCGCTTGTCGCGCGGGATGTCGACGCCGGCGAGGCGTGCCATGTCGTCTCCTGAGGAGTGTCGTGGAGGTGTGCGGCGCGGCCGGTGCCCGGGCCTCCGTCCCGAGGTGTCCCCCGCATCCGTTCCCGGATGCGGGTTCTGGCTGCGCCAGGGGGTGTTCTGTTGTGCTGTCGCGCTGGTGCGCGGTGTGCCGGGTCAGCGGCGCACCGGGGTCAGCCCTGGCGCTGCTTGTGGCGGGGGTTCGACTTGCAGATGACCATGACGCGCCCGTGCCGGCGGATCACCTTGCAGTGCTCGCAGATCGGCTTGACGCTCGGCTTGACCTTCATGCTGTTCCTGTTCGCTGTCTTCGTGCCCGCGGCCGGAGCCGGGGCCGTTACTTTCCGGCCGATGCTGCTCAGCGGTAGCGGTAGACGATGCGTCCGCGGGTCAGGTCGTAGGGAGACAACTCCACCACCACCCGGTCCTCGGGGATGATGCGGATGTAGTTCTGCCGCATCTTCCCGGAGATCGTGGCGAGCACCTTGTGCCCGTTGGTGAGTTCGACGCGGAACATCGCGTTCGGCAGCGCCTCCGACACCGTGCCCTCGATCTCGATGACACCGTCTTTCTTTGCCATAGCCTCGCTGACGCTCGTGCAGACCGGCCGGTCTGCGGGCGGATGGGATTTCGGTGCGCGACCACGCCACGACAGGGCGCACCGCACCAACGCTCCATCCTACGCCACCTCAGCCCCGCGCGCCACCTCGCGTTCTGTTCCCGAGTGACCCGCGAACCCACCTCGTATGCGCGAACCCACCCATTGCGCGACATGGGCCGGCGAACACGGGGTGGGTTCGCGGGTCAGGATGCTGCGCGGCCACGTCTCTCCACAGGAGGAGATGGGAGGGCGGAGGTGCACAGGGGGGAGAGAGGCGGGGGGAGGTGGGGGTCGCGGGGGCAGGGTCGGGGGATGGAGGACGGGGCGATCCGCGAGGTGCTGCGGTCGCGGACTCGGTTGTGCGAGGAGCGGGGCGGGGATGCGGCCGTCGCCCGCGCCGTGCGCGCCGGCGAACTGCGCCGCATCCACCGCGGCTGGTACGTCGATGAGGACTGGTGGAGCCGGGCCCGGCCCGAGGACCGGCACCTGGCCCAGACGATGAGCGTGCACGCGTCCCAGCGCCTCGGCAGGGCGGTCTTCGTCGGAATCTCGGCCGCGGTGCTCTGGGGTCTTCCGCTGTACCGCATCCGCCTCACTCGGGTGCACGTGGCGGCACGGACCCTCGACGGCCGCACCACCAGCAGCGCCGACGATGTCGCGCGCCACGAGTTCGCCGTCGCCGCGGACCAGCGCGCCCACCGATTCGGGATGGAGTGCACGGACCTCGCCCGCACCGTGCTGGACATCGCACGCACCACGGCGCCGGAGACGGCGGTTGCCGCGGCGGATGCGGCGTTCCGCCTGCGCGGGTGGCGGGACGACATCCGGGACTACGACGAGCATGCCGCCGCGGAGTTCCGGCAGGAGCTGGAGGATGCCGCGGTCCGCGCGGCGGGCTCGCGCGGCATCCGCCAGGCCCGGTGGGTGATCGGGTTCGCCGACGGCCGGGCGCAACTGCCCGGGGAGAGCCACAGCCGCATCCTGCTCCACCGCCTGGGCTTCGCGCCGCCCCGCCTGCAGGTGCCCGTCGCCTCCCCGTCGGGCGGCTGGTACCGGGTGGACTTCGGCCTGGACGACGTGGACGCGTGGGGCGAGTTCGACGGCGAGTCGAAGTATCTGATGCCCGATTCCGACGGTGCACGGGATCCGGATGCCGCGTGGCGTGCGGAGAAGCGCCGCGAGGACTGGATCCGCGGCACGACCCACCGTCCCGTGGTGCGCTGGACCAGCGCGGACCTCACCGTCGCCGGACTCGCCGACCGCCTCCACGCATTCGGCATCCGCGCCCCGCACTGACTCCCCTTCCTCCGCGCACCCGCCCTGCCCCGAGGCGACCCGCCCCGCCCCGAGGCGAACCGCGCTGCCCCGAGGCGACCCGCGAACCCACCTCGTACTCGCGAACCCACCCCGCACACGACATGGGTTGGCGAATGCGGCATGGGTTCGCGGGTCGCGCGGGTCCGGGGACCGCGGGTTCCGCAGCAGGGGGGCAGCAAGGGGGGCGGGGATCAGATCAGGGCTGTGGGCGCCGGCGGAGGGTGAGGAGGGCGCCCGCGACGATGAGCAGCGCGGCGATGGCGAGCCATCCCTGCACATCCGGCGCACCGGTCGCCGCGAGCGCGGTCACCTGGAGGGGGATCCAGCCGATGAGCATGCCCGCGGCATCCGTCACCGCGAGTCGATGCGCGCCCGGCGGCATGATGCCGGGGACCGTGAAGGATGCGGCACCCGACGCGCTGACGGTGGCGGCACCGAGCGGGGTGGGCGTGGAGAACAGCCAGCCGTACACGGTTTCGCCGGCGTATTCGGCGCCCAGCTGCACGGTCACGACCTGACCCGGAACCGCCGCATCCGGACCGGTGACCCCGCCGCGCGCCGACTCGACCAGCGCCCCCGCATCCGGTGCCGACGGCCCGGCCGGCGGGATCGTCGCCCCCGGGGTCGCGGTCGCCCCCGGGGTCGGGGTGGGGGTCGCGGTCGGGGTGGGGGTCGCGGTCGGGGCGGAATCGGCGAGGCAGTCGATCCGGCCTTCGCGCAACGCCGTGCCGTCGGTGCCGTTGTCGTCCGCGTAGAACACGGGCGCGACTCCGCCCACGCACAGGTCCGGCGCGCCGAAGGCCACGCCCTCGTTGGCGATGGAGTCCGCCATGCCGTCCGGGTTCTCGTATCGCGCGGTCACCACGAACGCACCCGCACCGTCACCGGATGCCGGGATCTCCAGGACCGCGGACCGGCCCGCACACGCGTCGTCGCAGAACGCCCACACCGCGCCGGTCGAGCGGTCGTAGACGACCTCCGCGACCACATCCACCCCCGGGTCGATCGTCGCGAGCACCTGCGCATCGCCTGCGGAGCCGAGCACCACGACGTACAGCATCGCCGTGCCCTCCACACCGACCACGACGACACCGTCCCCGTGCCCGGGGTAGTCCGCCGGATCGTACGGCTCGCCCCGCGCCGTGTCCGTGAACCCGGCGGCGGTCAGCGCAGCATCCGGAATCCACGCGATCCCCTCCAGGCCCGCGTTCGCGCCGAGCGGCGGCAGCAGCGACGCGAGGTTCCACTCCTGCGCCGCCACCAGGGTCGAGCCCGGCGCGGTCGCGTCGTATCGCAGCACCGATGGACGGCTCGTCCCGCTGGCGGTGTTGTCGCGTTCGCTCGCGACGTAGACGGTGCTCGCCCCGGAGGATCCGAGAGCGACGCCCTCGGCATCGACCGCGCCGGTGCCGTCGGGGTAGCGCAGCGTCTTGCCGTCCGCCCACTCGCCCCCGCGCGCCTCCCACACCGAGCCGGTCCACTCCAGGGCGAACAGGCTCCCCGTGCCGTTGTTGACGGCCCACAGGATGCCGCGGTCGGCGGTACCGGTGCCCTCGTAGGACAGACCGCTCATGTCCTGCCCGTCGGGGCTGAACACGGTCGCATCGGTGTCGACGTCCACAACGGTCGCCGGCCCCGGCCAGGGCGCGACCGGCATCACGCCGCGGCACTCGTTCGCGGCACCCTTGGTGGGGCTCAGGGTGGTCTCGAACCCGCTGCGCAGGTCGGGGCAGCGTCCGTAGCTCGTGGCGGCGTGCGTGGTCCAGGACGTCTGGTCGACCAGGGTGGTGCCGTCGGGGCGGAACAGCCGCGCGCTGTCGGGGGAACCGAGACCGAAGCCGCCCGCGACATCCACACCGACCGCGAGGTAGCCGCCCGCCGGGACGGCGGTGCCGGCGGGAAGGACCACCTGGTGGGTGTCGTCGTCATCGCGCACCACGTAGCCGGACACATCCACGGGGCCGGCGGCGAGATTGGCCAGCTCGATCCAGTCGCCCGAGGTTCCGCCAGTGGATTCGACCTCGCTGATCCGCACCGGCTCGCAGTCGTTTGCCGCTCCCCGCGTCGTCGTGACGGTGGTGATGAACGCGCCCGACCCGTCGGGGCATCGGCCGTAGCTGGTGGCGGCGTGCGCGGTCCACGCGTACGAATCGACGAGCGTGACCGCATCCGGCAGGAAGAGCTTCGCGACGTCCGAGGATCCGAGCCCGAAGCCGGTCGAACCCGCGTCGGTGGGGAACCACGCGAACCCGCCCGCGGCGATCGTGGTGCCCGCCGGCAGCAGCATCCGGTGGGTGTCGTCGTTGTCGCCGATCACCCACCCGGTCAGATCCACCGCTCCGGTGCCGGTGTTGATGAGCTCCACCCAGTCGCCGGGGGTGCCGCCGTTGGACTCCACCTCGTTGATGCGGATCGTGTCGGCGCCGGCCGGCGCAGGGCACTGGTTCGCAGCGCCCTTGGTGGCGGCGTCGGTGTCGACGAAGGCCCCGATCCCGTCGGGGCAGCGCCCGTAGGTCTTGTCGGCGTGCGCGGTCCACGTGTGGGAGTCGATGACGGTGGCTCCGTCGGCGGCGAGCAGCCGCGCGGAATCACCCGACCCCAGTCCGGTGACATCGACCGCGAGGAATCCCCCGGGTTCGATGACGGATGCCGCCGGCACCGGGACCGTGGTGCCCTCGCCCGAATCCTTCAGCAGCAGCCCGCCCGCGTCCACGGGCGCGAGGGCCACGTTGACCAGTTCCACCCAGTCGGTCGCCCCGGAATCGCTCGATTCGATCTCGTTGATCCGCACCGCGTCGGCCGCCGAGGCCGCGCACCGGTTCGATCCGCCCGGAGTGGGAGCGGCGGTCACCACGAACGCGCCGCCGGGATCGGGGCAGCGACCCCACGTGGTCGCCGGCTCGCTCGGGTAGTTCCACCGGTCCACCTCGGCTCCGTCGGGGTCGAGCAGGCGCGCGGTGTCGGACTTGCCGAGCCCGAATGCGAAGTGAACGTCCTTGCGCAGCACGGCGTAGCCGCCAGGGGCCACCTCGACGCCGGCAGGCAGATCCTCGACCTTGGTGTCGTCGCCGACCTTCCACCCGTCCAGCGGCACCGCGGACTCACCGGGGTTGTAGACCTCGATCCAGTCCTCGGCGGAACTGATCTCGGTGATGACCGGGGTCGGCTCGGCAGCATCCGCCGCGCCTGGGCTCACCGTCGCGATCCCGCTCAGGACCACCGCGGTCGCCGCCGCTATCGCCCATGCCTTCGCCATGCCGCGTCCCCTCGGTCGGTGCGGTCGCGCTCAGTGCGACCTCCCGGCGAGTGTGGCGTTCACCGGCATCCATCCGATGAACGTGCGGCAAACGATCGCAGCGCCGCTGGGCGAGCCCCCGCGTGCGACGCCCGAGCGACCCGCGAACCCACGTCGCATTCGCGAACCCACCCCCTGCACGACATGGTTCGACGCGCACGGCATGGGTTCGCGGGTCACCCGCCCGCCCACCGCGTCGGCGAGTGCGCGGTCAGGACAGGCGGGAGACGATGTCGGTCTGGGGGTTGTAGGTGACCTGGATGAGCTCGCCGTTGACGAGGACGGTGGGGGTGCCGCCGGCGCCATCGGGAAGGGTGCGCGTCTGGGCGAAGCGCAGGTACTCGTGGTCCAGGATGGACTGCTCCAGCTCCGGGGTGACGTCCACCCCCGCGGCGCGCGCCACCTCGACGATCTGCTCGTCCGTCAGGCCCGGGGTGTTCTCGGCGGGTTGGCTGGCGAACATCGCCTGCATGAACGCGTACACGTTCTCGGGGTCGGCCACCGCGATCGCGTACATGGCGGATGCCGCGCGGCTGGAGAACTCGGTGCCCTGGGAGAGGCGGTCGAGGGTCGCGACCGGCGTCACCCGCAGCGTGATGTCGTCGGAGGCGACCAGGCCCTGGATCGTCTCGCCCTCGGCCTGCTCGAACTGCGCGCAGTAAGGGCACATGAAGTCGAGGTAGGTCTCGACGGTGTCCGGGCCCTCCCCGAACACGATCGCGCCGGTCTCCGCGTCGACGATGGCCGACTGGGGAGTGGGACCGGGGTCGGATGCCGCGGAGTTCATCCAGATCACGAGCGCCGCCAGGCCCGCGACCACCACGACGACCGCGACGCTGATCCAGATCGCGAACCAGTTCACACTTCTCTGCGCGGCAGCCATGTCCGTACCTATCCGATCTCGTGGGGGCGGACCCCGAAGGGGGCGAGCCCGGCGGCTCCACCGTCGGGCGCGGTGAGCACCCAGATCCCATCATGGTGCACGGCGATGCTGTGCTCCCAATGGGAGCCGTCGCCGCCGTCGGCCGTGGAGACGGTCCAGCCGTCCACGGCGACCACGGTCTCCTCCGCGCCGGCGACCACCATCGGCTCGATCGCGAGCACCAGGCCCGGAGCGATGCGGGGTCCGGGGTCGGGCACCCGGTAGTTGAAGACGCTGGGCGGCTCGTGCATGGACCGGCCGATGCCGTGGCCGACGTAGTCGCGCAGGATGCCGTACCCGCGGCCGGCCGCGTGGATGCGGTCCTCGATCGCGGCACCGATGTCCGCCACGTGCGAGGCGCGGGCCAGCGCCGCGATCCCGGCCCACATCGCGTCCTCCGTCACGCGCGCGAGCTCCTCCCGTGCGCGGACGAGGTCCGGCCGGTCGGGGTCGGGCACCACCACGGTGATCGCGCTATCCCCGTTCCAGCCCCGGTACTGCGCGCCCGCGTCGACGGAGACGATGTCTCCGGCGCGCAGCATCCGGTCTCCCGGGATGCCGTGCACCACCTCGTCGTTGACCGACACGCAGGTGGTGTGCCGGTAGCCGCGCACCATGCGGAAGTTCGAGCGCGCGCCGCGCGCGGCGATCGCGTCGGCGGCCGCGGCATCCAGCTCCGCCGTGGTCACGCCGGGGGCGATCATCCCCCGCACCCGCTCGAGCGCGGCCGCCGTGATCAGACCGGGCTCCAGCATCGCCCGCATCTGCGCGACGGACTTGTAGATCGAGCGCAGCGGCACGGGTCAGGCGGTGACCGGGGTCAGTCCGCGCGCGATCAGTGCGGTCAGGACCCGCTCCGTGATCTCGTCCAGCGAGCCCACACCGTTGACGCGCTCCACCAGGTTCCGCTCCCGGTACACGCCGAGGATCGGCGCGGTCTCGGACTCGTACAGGGCGAGCCGGTGAGCGATCACCTCCTCGGTGTCGTCGGTGCGGCCCTGCTCGGCGGCGCGGCGGATGAGGCGCGCGATGGACTCGTCCCGCGGCACGCTCAGCTCGATGACCGCATCCAGCGTCTCGTCCCGCGACGCGAGGAACGCGTCCAGGTCGGCGACCTGCGCGAGATTGCGCGGGTAGCCGTCGAGCAGGAATCCGGGCGCCGCGTCGTCCTGGGCCAGGCGGTCGCGCACGATCGTCGAGGTGAGCTCGTCCGGCACCAGGTCTCCCCGCGCGATGATGCTCTGCACCTGCCGGCCCAGTTCCGTGCCCTGCTGGATGTTGGCCCGGAACACATCTCCGGTCGACACCGCGGGCACACCGAACGTCTCGGCGATCCGGACACCCTGGGTGCCCTTGCCCGATCCCTGCGGTCCGACGATCAGGAGGCGTGCGGTCATCGTAGGAGCCCTTCGTAGTGGCGCTGCTGCAGCTGCGCATCGATCTGCTTCACGGTCTCCAGCCCGACACCGACCATGATCAGGATCGAGGTGCCGCCGAACGGGAAGTTCTGGTTGGCGCTGACCGTCGCCAGCGCGATCAGCGGGATCAGCGCGACCAGGCCCAGGTAGATGGACCCCGGCAGAGTGATCCGGGTCAGGACGTAGTCCAGGTACTCCGCGGTGGGCCGGCCGGCGCGGATGCCGGGGATGAACCCGCCGTACTTCTTCATGTTGTCGGCAACGTCCACGGGGTTGAACGTGATCGACACGTAGAAGTAGGCGAATCCGATGATCAGGAGGAAGTAGATCAGCCAGTAGAAGGGGTGGTCGCCGCGGGTGAGGTAGTTCTGGATCCACACCACCCAGTCGGCCAGCTGGCCGTTCGCGTCCGGCGTCTGGTTGAACTGGGCGATCAGCGCCGGGATGTACAGCAGCGAGGAGGCGAAGATGACCGGAACCACGCCCGCCATGTTCACCTTGATGGGGATGTACGTGTTGGTGCCGCCGTAGGTGCGCCGCCCCACCATCCGCTTCGCGTACTGCACGGGGATGCGCCGCTGCGACTGCTCCACGAACACCACGAGCGCCACGATCACGATGCCGACCGCCAGCACCAGCAGGAACACCTCGAAGCCGCGGGCCTGCCAGATGGACCACATCGCGGCGGGGAACGTCGCGGCGATGGAGGTGAAGATCAGCAGCGACATCCCGTTGCCGATGCCCCGCTCGGTGACCAGCTCCGCGAACCACATGATCAGGCCCGTGCCGGCGGTCATGGTGATGATCATGAGCAGCTGCGCCCACCAGGCGTCGTTGGTCATCAGCTGCTCGCACGCCGGGACACCGGTGTTGCCGAACAGCTGGCCGCTGCGGGCGACGGTCACCAGGGTGGTGGACTGCAGCAGTGCGAGCGCGATGGTGAGGTACCGGGTGTACTGCGTGAGCCGGGTCTGCCCGGCCTGACCCTCCTTGTACAGGGTCTCGAAGTGGGGGATCACCACGCGCAGCAGCTGCACGATGATCGTCGCCGTGATGTAGGGCATCACGCCCAGCGCGAAGATCGACAGCTGCAGCAGCGCGCCGCCCGAGAACAGGTTCACCATCGACAGCAGGCCCTGGGTGTCGGATGCCTGTGCGAGGCACTGCTGGACGTTGGAGAAGTCGACGAACGGGGACGGCACGTGAGCCCCGAGGCGGTACAGCACGATGATGCCGAGCGTGAAGCCGATCTTCCGCCTCAGGTCGGGAGTGCGGAAAACGCGCGCGAGTGCGCTGAACACGGTGGGGATCCTCCGAATGGGTTCCGCGCGCGCTGCGCGCACAGGCGTCCAGGTTATCCCACCGGCCGCGGCGGTCGCTCGCGACGCCGGGGCCGCCGGGGCGTCTGAGGGACCGGGCGGACCCGGCCCCCCAGACTCACTCGGTGTCGAGCGTTCGCACCTCGCCGCCAGCGGCGAGGATCTTCTGCTCGGCGGATCCGGACACCTTGTCGACGACGACGCTCAGCTTCACGCCGATCTCGCCGCCTCCCAGCACCTTGACCTTCTCGTTCTTGCGCACCGCGCCCTTGGCGACCAGGTCCGCGACGGTGACGTCGCCCCCGTCCGGGTACAGTTCGGCGAGCCGGTCGAGGTTCACCACCTGGTATTCGACGCGGAACGGATTCTTGAACCCGCGCAGCTTCGGGGTGCGCATATGCAGCGGCATCTGGCCGCCCTCGAAGCCGGGGCGCACGCTGTACCGGGCTTTCGTGCCCTTCGTGCCGCGTCCCGCGGTCTTGCCCTTGGAGCCTTCACCCCTGCCGACACGGGTCTTGGGCGTGTTCGCCCCGGGCACGGGCCGCAGGTGGTGCACCTTCAGCACGCCGGGACGGGTGGCCCCGGCGCGGGATGCCGCCACGGCGGCTGACTGCTTGCGGGCAGTCGTGTCCTTCTCGGCCATCAGTCGATCTCCTCCACCTTCACCAGGTGAGCAACGGTCCGCACGTATCCGCGGGTCTGCGCGTCGTCCGGACGGACGACGCAGTCCCCGATCCGCTTCAGACCGAGCGAGCGCAGCGTCTCGCGCTGGTTCTGCTTCTCGCTCACCTTCGACTTGATCTGCGTCACCTTCAGCCGCGCAGCCATCAGGCACCCACCTTCTGCGGGCCGTGCGCTTCCGCCTCGGCCCGGATCAGGCGCGCCGGGGCGACCTGGTCGAATTCGAGACCGCGCCGCGCCGCGACCTGTCGCGGCTCCTCCAGCTGCTTCAGTGCCGCGACGGTCGCGTGCACGATGTTGATCGTGTTGGACGAGCCGAGCGACTTGGAGAGCACGTCGTGGATGCCGGCGCACTCCAGCACGGCGCGCACGGGTCCGCCCGCGATCACGCCGGTACCGGCGGCCGCCGGCCGCAGCAGCACGACGCCCGCCGCCGCTTCGCCCTGCACCGGGTGCGGGATGGTCGACCCGGTCCGTGGCACGCGGAAGAAGTTCCGCTTCGCGTCCTCGACGCCCTTGGAGATCGCCAGCGGCACCTCCCGCGCCTTGCCGTAGCCGACGCCGACCATGCCGTTGCCGTCGCCGACGATCACCAGAGCGGTGAAGCTGAAGCGCCGACCGCCCTTGACGACCTTGGAGACCCGGTTGATCGAGACCACCTTCTCGAGGAACTGGCTGTCTGACCGGTCGCGGGCGTTGCGGTCGCGGGCGGGGTTGCGCTCGCGGCTGCCGCGACGCGGCTCCCGCTCGCGCGCGGTCTCGCCCTCGGCGGGGGTCGACGCCGCCGCGTCCGCCGATTCCGGCGCCGCGTTCGTGTCCTGGATGTTGTCGCTCACAGGTTCAACCCTCCTTCGCGGGCGCCGTCGGCGATCGCCGCGACCCGGCCGGCGTAGCGGTTCCCGCCGCGGTCGAACACGACGTCCGACACCCCGGCGGCTTTCGCGCGTTCCGCCACGAGTTCGCCCACCCGGTGCGCCTTGGCGGTCTTGTCTGCGCCGAATCCGCGCAGGTCCGCCTCGAGGGTGGACGCGGAGGCGACGGTGTGGCCCTTGCTGTCGTCGACGAGCTGCACGAACACGTGCCTCGACGAGCGGTGGACGACCAGGCGTGGCCGCTCGGCCGTGCCGACGACCTTCTTGCGCAGCCGGGCGTGACGGCGCGCGCGCGAGTCGGATTTCGACGTCGCAGCCATGTTACTTACCAGCCTTTCCGGCCTTGCGCCGCACGACTTCGCCGGCGTAGCGCACGCCCTTGCCCTTGTAGGGCTCGGGTTTGCGGATCTTTCGGATGTTGGCGGCGGCCTCGCCCACCGCCTGCTTGTCGATGCCGCTCACCGTGAGCTTGGTGTTGCCCTCCACGGTGAGCGTGATGCCCTCGGGCGGGTCGACCAGGACGGGGTGGGAGAAGCCGAGTGCGAACTCGACGGAGGCGCCGCGCTGGGCGACGCGGTACCCGGTGCCGACCACCTCCAGGCCCTTCGTGTAGCCCTGCGTGACCCCGATGACGGAATTGTGGATGAGGGTGCGGGTCAGGCCGTGCAGAGAACGGGACTGCCGCTCGTCGTCGGGCCGGGTGACCAGCACCTGTCCGTCCTCGATGGCGACCTGGATGGGGCGGGCGACCGCGACCCCGAGGCTGCCCTTCGGGCCGGTGACGGACACGTTCTGCCCCTCGACCTGCACGGTCACGCCCTGCGGGATGTCGATGGGGAGTCTTCCGATACGGGACATGAGGGAATCACCACACGTAGGCGAGGACTTCCCCGCCGACGCCCTTCTTCTCGGCCTGACGGTCCGTGAGCAGACCGGAGGAGGTGGACAGGATCGCCACGCCCAGGCCGCCGAGCACCGTCGGCAGTCCCGTGGACTTGGCGTACACGCGCAGGCCGGGCTTGGAGACCCGCTTGATCCCGGAGATCGAGCGCTCCCGGTTGGGACCGTATTTCAGCGTGAGGGTCAGCGACTGGCCGACGCGGGCGTCCGCGACCGACCAGTCGGCGATGTAGCCCTCCTGCGTGAGGATCTGCGCGATGTGGGTCTTCAGCTTCGAACTGGGCAGCGTCACCGAGTCGTGGTGCGCCGAGTTGGCGTTGCGCAGCCGGGTCAGCATGTCTGCGACCGGGTCGGTCATCGTCATGTCGTCTTCTTCTCTCTGTCACCAGGTTTCGGACGCGCCGGGACGGGCGGCCGACCTGTGGTGGGTACCGGCGGCGCCGGCGGATGGTCAGGCGTCGCTGCGCCGGAACGGGAAGCCGAGGTGCCGCAGCAGCGCACGGGCCTCGTCGTCGGTGGTGGCCGTGGTCACGACGGTGATGTCGAAGCCCCGGACCCGGTCGATGCGGTCCTGGTCGATCTCGTGGAACACGGACTGCTCCGCCAGACCGAACGTGTAGTTGCCGTGGCCGTCGAACTGACGGTCGCTGAGACCCCGGAAGTCACGGATGCGGGGCAGCGCGAGTGTGACGAGCCGGTCCAGGAACTCCCAGGCCCGGTTGCCGCGCAGGGTCACGTGCGCTCCGATCGGCTGGCCCTCGCGCAGCTTGAACTGGGCGATCGACTTCCGGGCGCGGGTGACGATCGGCTTCTGCCCGGTGATCCGGGTCAGGTCGTCGACGGCGCCCTCGATCACCTTGCTGTCGCGGGCCGCCTCTCCGACACCGGTGTTGACGACCACCTTCACGATTCCGGGGATCTGCATGACGTTCGGGTAGCCGAACTCTTCCTGCAGCGCCGCGCGGATCTCGTTCCGGTACTTCTGCTTCAGGCGGGGCTGGTTCGTGCCAGCCTCCGCGGCAGTGACGGTGCTCATCAGAGGTCCTTACCGCTCTTCTTGGCGTAGCGCACCCGGACGGTGCGGCGGGTGCCGTCCTTGACCTGCTCCTCGACCCGGTGACCCACACGCGTGGGCTTCTTGGTCTGGGGGTCGACGACGGCGACGTTGGAGATGTGGATGGGCGCCTCGAAGGTCTCGATGCCGCCGGTGCGGGTGCCGCGCTGGGTCTGACCGACCCGGTTGTGGCGGGTGACGTAGTTGACGCCCTCGACGATCACGCGGTCCTGCTCCGGCAGCACCTGCAGCACGGTGCCCTGTTTGCCGCGGTCGCCGCCGCGCTCCGGCGTGGCGCCCGTGATGACCTGGACCAGGTCGCCCTTCTTGATCTTCGCCATGATCAGATGACCTCCGGGGCGAGTGAGACGATCTTCATGAACTTCTTGTCGCGCAGTTCACGACCGACGGGCCCGAAGATGCGGGTGCCGCGCGGCTCCCCGTCGCTCCTCAGGATCACGGCGGCGTTCTCGTCGAACTTGATGTACGAGCCGTCCGCGCGCCGGGTCTGCTTGACGGTGCGCACCACCACGGCTTTGACCACATCGCCCTTCTTGACGTTGCCGCCGGGGATGGCGTCCTTGACGGTCGCGACGATCACGTCGCCCAGGCCCGCGTAGCGGCGGTTCGAGCCGCCCAGCACGCGAATGGTCAACAGCTCCTTCGCGCCGGTGTTGTCGGCCACCTTGAGCCGGGACTCGTTCTGAATCACTGTGTTCTCCTTGGGTTGCCAGCGGCCTCGGGGCTACTTGGCCTTCTCGAGGATCTGAACCAGGCGCCACCGCTTGGTGGCGCTCAGCGGACGGGTCTCGTGGATGAGCACGAGATCGCCGGTGCCGGCCGCGTTCTGCTCGTCGTGCGCCTTCACCTTGGACGTGCGGCGCATGACCTTTCCGTACAGCGGATGCTTCACGCGGTCCTCGACCTCGACGACGATCGTCTTGTCCATCCGGTCGCTGATGACGTAGCCGCGGCGGGCCTTGCGGTACCCGCGAGCGCTCTCGTCGCGCACGTCGTGCGCGGCGTGCTCGACGACGGTGTCCTTCTCGGGGGTTGTCTGCGCCATCATTCCGTCTCTTCCTTCGCGGCCGTCGACTCCTCGTCGGCCTTCTTGCCCCGGCTTCGACGGGGCTTCGCCGCCACGGGGGCGGGCGTCGCCCGGATGCCGAGCTCGCGCTCCCTGATCACGGTGTACAGGCGCGCGATGTCGCGCTTGACCGCGCGGATGCGCCCGTGCGTCTCGAGCTGGCCGGTCGCGGACTGGAAGCGCAGGTTGAACAGTTCCTCCTTGGCCTTGCGCACCTCATCGCGCAGTCGCTCGTCCTCGAAGGTGTCCAGCTCGCTCGTGCTCAGCTGCTTCGTTCCGATCGCCATTACGCGTCGCCCTCCTCGCGCTTGATGATGCGTGCCTTCAGGGGCAGCTTGTGGATCGCCCGGGTGAGCGCCTCGCGGGCGAGCTGCTCGTTGACGCCGGCGACCTCGAACAGCACCCGCCCGGGCTTGACGTTCGCGACCCACCACTCGGGAGACCCCTTGCCCGAACCCATGCGGGTCTCGGCGGGCTTCTTGGTCAGGGGCCGGTCGGGGTAGACGTTGATCCACACCTTCCCGCCGCGCTTGATGTGACGGGTCATGGCGATACGTGCCGACTCGATCTGACGGTTCGTCACGTAGGCCGGGGTCAGAGCCTGGATGCCGAACTCGCCGAACGACACCTTCGTGCCGCCGGTGGCCTGGCCGGTGCGACCCGGGTGATGTTGCTTGCGGTACTTGACCTTGCGGGGGATGAGCATTACGCCGTCGCTCCTTCCGTCACGGGGGCGTCACTGCGTCCGCCGCGGCGCGCGCCGCGGTCGCGGTCGCGCATGGGCTTCAGCGCCGCCTGCTCGCGGGCCAGTTCCTTGTTGGTCAGGTCGCCCTTGTAGATCCAGACCTTCACGCCGATCCGGCCGAACGTGGTCCTGGCCTCGTAGAAGCCGTAGTCGATGTTTGCGCGCAGCGTGTGCAGCGGCACCCGACCCTCGCGGTAGAACTCGGACCTGCTCATCTCCGCGCCCCCGAGGCGCCCGGACACCTGGACGCGCACGCCCTTGGCCCCCGCGCGCTGCGCGCCCTGGAGGCCCTTGCGCATCGCACGGCGGAACGCGACGCGCGCCGACAGCTGCTCGGCGATTCCCTGCGCCACCAGCTGCGCGTCCGCTTCGGGGTTCTTCACCTCGAGGATGTTCAACTGGATCTGCTTGCCCGTGAGCTTCTCCAGGTCGGCGCGGATGCGCTCGGCCTCCGCGCCCCGGCGTCCGATCACGATGCCCGGCCGGGCGGTGTGGATGTCGACCCGCACCCGGTCGCGCGTGCGCTCGATCTCGATCCGGCTCACGCCCGCGCGGTCGAGGCTCGTGCGCAGCAGCCGACGGATGCGGATGTCCTCGGCCACGTAGTCGGCGTAGCGCTGACCGGGCTTCGTGGAGTCGGAGAACCACCGCGACACGTGGTCGGTGGTGATGCCGAGGCGGAAGCCGTACGGACTGACCTTCTGTCCCATTACCTGCTCGCCTTCTTCGTGGCACCGGCGGTCGCCGGCTGGTCATCGTCGGGCGTGGCCAGGACGACGGTGATGTGGCTGCTGCGCTTCTTGATCTGGAAGGCGCGGCCCTGAGCCCGCGGCTGGAACCGCTTCAGAGTCGTGCCTTCGTCGACGAACGCGTTCTTCACGTAGAGGTCGCGCTCGTCCAGGTACTGGCTATCCTGGTCCGCCTTCACGCGGGCGTTCGCCCTGGCGGAGGCGACCAGCTTGTAGATCGGCTCACTGGCCGCCTGCGGCGCGAACTTCAGGATCGCCAGCGCCTCGTCGGCGGGCTTGCCCTTGATCAGGGCGACGACGCGACGGGCCTTCTGAGGGGTGACGCGGATGTGGCGCACGCGTGCGACGGCTTCCACCATGACTGTCCTCCTTCGTCTCCGGTCGCCGCGTCAGCGGCGACGGCCCTTCTTGTCGTCCTTCTCGTGGCCGCGGAAGGTGCGGGTCGGGGCGAACTCGCCCAGCTTGTGTCCGACCATCGACTCGGTCACGAACACCGGGATGTGCTTGCGTCCGTCGTGCACCGCAATGGTGTGCCCGAGCATCGCGGGGACGATCATGGATCGCCGCGACCAGGTGCGGATCACGTTCTTCGAGCCGGCTTCGTTCTGGGTGACCACCTTGCGGAGCAGGTGCTCGTCGACGAAGGGGCCCTTCTTCAGGCTGCGTGGCATGGCGACTCCTACCTACTTCCGCTTCTTGCCTGCGGTGCGGCGACGGACGATGAGCGCGTCGCTGGCCTTATTGGCGTGACGGGTGCGGCCCTCGGGCTTGCCCCAGGGCGACACCGGGTGGCGTCCGCCGCTGGTCTTGCCCTCGCCGCCGCCGTGCGGATGGTCGACGGGGTTCATCGCGACACCGCGGACGGTGGGGCGCACGCCCTGCCAGCGCTTGCGCCCGGCCTTGCCCCAGTTGATGTTGGACTGTTCGGCATTGCCGACCTCGCCGACGGTTGCGCGGCAGCGCGCGTCCACGTTGCGGATCTCGCCGGAGGGCAGACGCAACTGGGCGTACGGGCCGTCCTTGGCGACCAGCCGCACGGCGGCGCCGGCGGAGCGAGCGAGCTTGGCACCCCCTCCGGGGCGCAACTCGATCGCGTGGACCACGGTTCCGGTCGGGATGTTGCGCAGTGGCAAGTTGTTGCCGGGCTTGATGTCCGCGGCCGAGCCCGACTCCACCACGTCGCCCGCCCGAAGCCGGTTGGGCGCGAGGATGTAGCGCTTCTCGCCATCGGCGTAGTGCAGCAGCGCGATGCGCGCGGTGCGGTTCGGGTCGTACTCGATGTGCGCGACCTTGGCGTTCACACCGTCCTTGTCGTCGCGACGGAAGTCGATGACGCGGTACTGGCGCTTGTGACCGCCCCCGATGTGACGGGTGGTGATCCTGCCCTGGTTGTTGCGTCCGCCGGTCTTCGGCAGGGGTCGTACCAGGGATTTCTCCGGCGTCGTCCGCGTGATCTCGGCGAAGTCGGCCACCGACGAGCCGCGGCGACCCGGGGTCGTCGGCTTGTACTTGCGAATAGCCATGGTGGGTGTCCTCGTCCTGTGGTCAGTTCACCGCGGTGAAGATGTCGATCGTGCCGCTGGTGAGGGTGACGATCGCACGCTTGGTGTCCTTGCGCCGGCCCATGCCGACCCGCGTGCGCTGGGCCTTGCCCGTCCGGTTCATGGTGTTCACGGAGGCGACCTTCACGCCGAAGATCTTCTCGACCGCCAGCTTGATCTCGGTCTTGTTGGCGCGGGGATCGACGAAGAAGGTGTACTTCCCCTCGTCGATCAGCCCGTAGCTCTTCTCCGACACGACGGGGCCGTGGATGACGTCGCGCGGGTCCTTGTTCACGGCGGTCATGCCGTCACCTCCTGGGGTGTCTTCGAGGCCACGAACGCCTCGAGCGCGGCGGCGGTGAAGACGATGTCGTCCGAGACGAGCACGTCGTAGGCGTTCAGCTGGTCGTAGGACAGCACGTGCACGTGCGGCAGGTTGCGCACGCTCTTGGCGGCGATCTCGTCGGTCCGCTCGATCACGACCAGCACCTTGCGCACCGCGCCCAGCCCCGCGAGCAATGCGGCCGCGGTCTTCGTCGATGGGGCGCCGTCGGCGCCGAAGCCGTCGACGACATGCAGGCGCTCGCCACGCGCCCGGTCGCTGAGCGCGCCAAGCAGGGCCTGCGCGATCATCTTCTTCGGCGTGCGCTGCGCGTAGTCGCGCGGCTTCGGGCCGTGGACGACGCCGCCGCCGGTCATGTGCGGGGCCCGGATGGATCCCTGCCGGGCGTTGCCGGTGCCCTTCTGCTTGAAGGGCTTGCGGCCGGAGCCGGACACCTCGCCGCGGCGCTTCGTGGAGGCCGTGCCCTGGCGGGCCGCGGCCAGCTGCGCCACGACGACCTGGTGGATGAGCGGGATGTTCGTGTTCGCGTCGAACAGGGCGGCCGGCAGGGACACGGTCCCGGCGGTACCGCCGTCGGCGGAGACGATCGTCAGCGCGGAGTCGACCATGATGTCAGGCCCCCTTCACGGCGGTGCGGACGTAGACGGTGCGGCCCCGGGCGCCGGGGACGGCTCCCTTGACCAGCAGCAGATCCTTCTCGGCGTCGACGGCGTGGACGGTGAGGTTCAGAACCGTCACCTGCTCCCCGCCCATCCGGCCGGCCATCCGCATGCCCTTGAACACGCGGCTCGGAGTGGACGACGCTCCGATGGAGCCCGGCTTGCGGTGATTGCGGTGAGCACCGTGGCTGGCCGAGACGCCCTGGAAGTTGTGGCGCTTCATCACGCCCGCGGTGCCCTTGCCCTTGCTGGTTCCGACCACGTCGACCAGCTGACCGGGCTCGAAGGTGCTCTCCACGGTGAGCTCCTGCCCGAGGGAGTAGTCCGCCGCATCCGCGGTGCGGACCTCGGTCAGGTGGCGGCGGGGGGTGACACCGGCCGCATCGAAGTGCCCCTCGAGCGGCTTCGTCACCTTGCGGGGGTCGATGGCGCCGGCCGCGATCTGGACGGCGCTGTAGCCGTCGCGCTCCGGCGTGCGGATCTGGGTGACCACGTTCGGGGTGATCCGGATCACCGTGACCGGAATCAGTCGGCCCTGGTCGTTCCAGACCTGGGTCATGCCGAGCTTGGTGCCCAGCAGTCCGCGCGAGGTCGTGGTGGTGGTGTCGGTCATGAGGGGCCTCAGAGCTTGATCTCGATGTTGACGTCGGCGGGAAGGTCGAGCCGCATCAGCGAGTCGACCGCCTTGGGCGTGGGGTCGATGATGTCGATCAGACGCTTGTGGGTGCGCATCTCGAAATGCTCGCGGCTGTCCTTGTACTTGTGGGGCGACCGGATCACCACCACGACGTTCTTCTCCGTCGGGAGCGGCACCGGGCCGACCACGGTGGCTCCGGCACGGGTCACCGTGTCGACGATCTTGCGGGCCGACGAGTCGAGACCGGCGTGGTCGTACGACTTCAGGCGAATGCGGATCTTCTGTCCCGCCATGGTCTGCTCACTCTCTCCTTCGCGTCATGCTCCGCTCGGGGCATCGGACGCACGGGCGCACGGGCCCTGGCGCGACTCCGCTCCCGCGGAGTGCTGCACCGCTGTTCTGCTGTCACACCGGCGCGCGCCGGCCCCGCTCCGCCGCGCGCGAAGCGCTCCGCACCGTGTGCGGAAGCGGAGTGGGATGTGGTGTTCTGCTGCCCGCGGCCTAGAGGTCGATCCGATCGGCCCCTATGCACTGCCCTGACAGTGATCCGATCGCACAACCACGGCCACCGGAATGTGGAACCTCATCAGTGTACGCGGAGCGCAGTACCCGTGCAAACCCGGGCGTGTCGCGCGTGCCGTGCGCATGCGCGAACCCCCCGGGACGAGTCCCGGGGGGTTCGGTCGCTGGGGGGAGCGAGTGTCAGGCCTCCTGGCGCTGACGACGGACCGCGAACACGGTCACCGCCAGCCCGCCGAGAAGCAGGACGCCGCCGCCGATCCAGACGCCCATGAGCGATGCGCTGTCCACGCCCGTCGCCGGAAGCATGGCGCCGGTCGCCGCGGTGATCGTCACCGTCGCGGTCTTCGCGGACGTCGCGCCGGTGGCGGCGAGAGTGTAGGTGCCGGAGGCGTTGGACGGCAGCGTCACGGTCACGCTGGTCGTGCCGCTCGCGCTCGCCGTCTTGGTGGTCGACGTGCTGGTCACGGCGGTCTTGACCGCCGCGAGGGTCGCGCCCGCACCGTTCTCACCCGTCAGGGTGAATGTGACGGACTCGTTCGGGGCGAAGCCCGAGAACGGAACGGTCCCGGTGCCCCCCGGAGGGATGGTCACGGTGCTGCCGTCCGGGGCGACGGGCGTGTACGCGAGCGCCGCGGACGGCGCCCCGATCAGTGCGACCGCTGCGACGGCGATCGCTGCGATCTTGGTGCGAAGACTCTTCATGGTTGTTCTCCTGGGGTACGTGGCACACTGCGCGCGAACTCGGATGGGCGGCGGGAGTGCGTGCGACGCGCCGCCGTGACGTACCCCCACGAGCACCGTAACCCGCGTTCAGCCGATTCACAAGTTCCGGTCCGCCGGGGATCGACTGGTTTACCGACTCGTAACCTGGCCGGACGCACGGAGGGACCGGAATCAGAATCCCGGTCCCTCCGCGCGAGACGCGGACTACTTGATGATCTTCGTGACCGTTCCCGCGCCGACGGTGCGACCGCCCTCGCGGATGGCGAAGCCGAGCCCCTCCTCCATCGCGATCGGCTGGATGAGCTCGACCGTCATCGGGACGGTGTCGCCCGGCATCACCATCTCCGTGCCCTCGGGCAGGGTGATCACGCCGGTGACGTCGGTGGTGCGGAAGTAGAACTGCGGCCGGTAGTTCGTGTAGAAGGGGTTGTGGCGGCCACCCTCCTCCTTGGAGAGGATGTACGCCGTTCCCTCGAATTGCGTGTGCGGGGTGACGGTCCCGGGCTTGACGACGACCTGACCGCGCTCGACCTCGTCGCGCTTGGTGCCGCGCAGCAGCAGACCGCAGTTCTCGCCCGCCCAGGCCTCGTCGAGCTGCTTGTGGAACATCTCGATCCCGGTGACCGTGGTCTTCTGCGTCGGGCGGAGCCCCACGATCTCGACCTCGGAGTTCAGCGGCAGCGTGCCGCGTTCGGCGCGGCCGGTCACGACCGTGCCTCGGCCGGTGATGGTGAAGACGTCCTCGATCGGCATCAGGAAGGGCTTGTCGCGGTCGCGCACCGGGTCGGGGATGGACTCGTCCACGGCATCCATGAGGTCCAGGATCGACTGAGTCCACTTCTCGTCACCCTCGAGCGCCTTCAGGCCCGACACCCGGACGACGGGTGCGTTGTCCCCGTCGAAGCCCTGGCTCGACAGCAGCTCGCGCACTTCGAGCTCGACCAGCTCGAGGATCTCCTCGTCATCGACCATGTCGGCCTTGTTGAGCGCGACGAGCAGGTAGGGCACGCCCACCTGCTTGGCCAGCAGCACGTGCTCGCGGGTCTGCGCCATCGGTCCGTCGGTGGCGGCCACCACCAGGATCGCGCCGTCCATCTGGGCGGCACCGGTGATCATGTTCTTGATGTAGTCCGCGTGACCGGGGGCGTCCACGTGGGCGTAGTGGCGCTTGGGCGTCTCGTACTCCACGTGCGAGATGTTGATCGTGATGCCGCGCTGACGCTCCTCGGGGGCCGAGTCGATCGACGCGAAGTCGCGGGGAACGTTGACGGCCGACGGGTACTTCTCCGCGAGCACCTTGGAGATCGCCGCGGTGAGCGTCGTCTTGCCGTGGTCGACGTGACCGATCGTTCCGATGTTCACATGCGGCTTGGTCCGCTCGAACTTGGCCTTGGCCACTGGGTCCTCCTCAGGACGGTCGTGTAGTCGGTCCGGGCACTGGTGTGCGACCGGTCGGCTACGGGATGGTTCTCAGTCTACGGGGAAGGGTGATGGGGCTGCGGGGAGACTACTCGCCCTTGTTCTTCTGCACGATCTCCTCGGCGACACTGCGCGGAACCTCGGCGTAGCTGTCGAACTCCATCGAGTACACCGCGCGGCCGCTGGTCTTGGACCGCAGGTCGCCGATGTAGCCGAACATCTCGGACAGCGGCACCAGGGCCCGCACCACCTTGACACCGGCGGCGTCCTCCATGGACTGGATCTGGCCGCGGCGCGAGTTGAGGTCGCCGATCACGTCGCCCATGTACTCCTCGGGGGTGCGCACCTCCACGGCCATGACCGGCTCCAGCAGCACCGGGCTCGCCTTGCGCGCGGCTTCCTTGAAGCCCATCGAGCCGGCGATCTTGAACGCCATCTCCGAGGAGTCGACCTCGTGGGCGGCGCCGTCCATCAGGGTCGCCTTGATCCCGACCATGGGATAGCCCGCGAGCACGCCCACGTTCATCGCGTCCTGGAATCCGGCGCCCACCGAGGGGATGTACTCCTTCGGGATGCGTCCACCGGTGACCTGATTCACGAACTCGTAGGTCGTGTCCGCATCCAGATCCATCGGCTCGAGCTTGAACTGGATCTTCGCGTACTGCCCGGAGCCGCCGGTCTGCTTCTTGTGTGTGTAGTCGTGGCGCTCCACCGCCTTGCGGATCGTCTCGCGGTAGGCGACCTGCGGCTTGCCGACGTTCGCCTCGACCTTGAACTCCCGCTTCATGCGGTCGACCAGGATGTCCAGGTGCAGTTCTCCCATGCCCTTGATCACGGTCTGTCCGGTCTCGGAGTTCTGCTCCACGCGGAACGTGGGGTCCTCCTCGGCGAGCTTCTGGATCGCCAGACCCAGCTTCTCCTGGTCGGCCTTCGTCTTCGGCTCGATCGCCACCTCGATGACCGGCGCGGGGAAGGTCATCGACTCCAGCACGACCGGGTGGTCGGAGTCGGCGAGGGTGTCACCGGTGGTGGTGTCCTTCAGGCCGATGACCGCGTAGATGTGCCCGGCGGTGACGGAGTCGACCGGGTTCTCCTTGTTCGCGTGCATCTGGAAGATCTTGCCGATCCGCTCCTTCTTGCCCTTGGTCGCGTTGATGACCTGAGAGCCGGAGTCCAGGTGACCGGAGTAGACCCGGATGTAGGTGAGGCGCCCGAAGAACGGGTGGGACACGATCTTGAACGCGAGGGCGGCGAACGGCTCGTCGCGGTCGGCGTGCCGCTCGATCACCTTCTCCTCGTCCTTCGGGTCGTGCGCCTCGATGGCGGGGATGTCCAGCGGCGAGGGCAGGTAGTCCACCACCGCGTCGAGCATCGGCTGCACGCCGCGATTCTTGAAGGCCGAGCCGCACAGGACGGGGAAGAGCTCCCCCGACACGGTGAGCCTGCGGATGGCGCCCTTGATCTCGGCGACCGTGAGCTCCTCGCCCCCGAAGTACTTCTCCAGCAGCGCCTCGTCGCTCTCCGCGACCGTCTCCAGCAGTTTCTCCCGGTACTCGGCCGCGCGGTCCGCGAGGTCGGCGGGGATCTCCTGGATCTCGTACTTGGCGCCCATCGTGACGTCGCCCTTGGCATCGCCCGGCCACACCAGTGCCCGCATCTCCACCAGGTCGACGACGCCGACGAAGTCGCTCTCGGCGCCGATCGGCAGCTGCAGCACGAGCGGCTTCGCCTTCAGCCGGTTGACGATGGTGTCGACCGTGAAGTAGAAGTCCGCACCCAGCTTGTCCATCTTGTTGACGAAGCAGATGCGCGGCACGTCGTACTTGTCGGCCTGGCGCCACACGGTCTCCGACTGAGGCTCCACGCCCTCTTTGCCGTCGAACACCGCGACCGCGCCGTCGAGCACGCGCAGCGAGCGCTCCACCTCGACGGTGAAGTCGACGTGGCCGGGGGTGTCGATGATGTTGATCTGGCTGCCGTTCCAGAAGCAGGTGACCGCGGCGGACGTGATGGTGATGCCGCGCTCCTGCTCCTGCTCCATCCAGTCGGTGGTGGCGGCGCCGTCGTGCGTCTCACCGATCTTGTGCGTAACGCCCGTGTAGTACAGGATGCGCTCGGTCGTCGTCGTCTTGCCGGCGTCGATGTGCGCCATGATGCCGATGTTGCGGACCTTCGTGAGGTCGGTGAGCACGTCTTGTGCCACGGGGTCTTCCTTACGTCGAAGAGAGGTGTCGCGGTCGCGCCGGCGGCGGCCGGCGCGGGACCGCTACCAGCGGTAGTGCGCGAACGCGCGGTTCGATTCGGCCATCTTGTGGGTGTCCTCGCGACGCTTCACCGCCGCACCCAGACCGTTCGACGCGTCGAGGATCTCGTTCTGGAGACGCTCGGTCATGGTCTTCTCGCGGCGGCCGCGCGCGTAGGAGACCAGCCACCGCAGCGCGAGCGTGTTGGCCCGCGCGGGCTTGACCTCCACCGGAACCTGGTAGGTCGATCCGCCGACGCGGCGGCTCTTGACCTCCAGGGTGGGCCGGACGTTGTCCAGCGCCTTCTTCAGAGTCGCAACGGCATCCTGGCCATTCTTGGCCTCGACGCCGCGGAGCGCCCCGTACACGATCGACTCGGCGAGCGACTTCTTGCCGCCCACCAGGATCTTGTTCACCAGCTGAGTGACCACCGGGGCGCCGTAGACCGGGTCGTTGACGACCGGGCGGCGGGGAGCGGGTCCTTTCCGAGGCATCGGGTCAGCCCTTCTTCGCGCCGTAGCGGCTGCGCGCCTGCTTGCGGTTCTTCACGGCCTGGGTGTCCAGGGCGCCGCGCACGATCTTGTACCGCACGCCGGGGAGGTCCTTCACGCGGCCCCCGCGCACGAGCACGAGCGAGTGCTCCTGGAGGTTGTGGCCCTCGCCGGGGATGTACGCGGTCACCTCGGTGCCGTTGCGCAGCTTGACACGGGCGACCTTGCGCATCGCCGAGTTCGGCTTCTTCGGGGTGGTGGTGTACACGCGGGTGCACACCCCCGCCTGCTGGGGGTTCGCCTTCAGGGCCGGGGCCTTGGTCTTGGCGACCTTGGGGCTGCGTCCCTTGCGGACCAGCTGTTGAATGGTCGGCACGTTCTCTCCTTGTTGTGCTGCACGGTGACAGCATTGGTGGTCTCACCACAGATCCGCCCCGGGCAGGGCGGTGCCTGGCCGATTCGGGTGGATATGCCGTGGGGGTGGGCCTGTTCGCAGGCCGGTCCCGGATGCCGGCGCTCCGGCCGTGGTCCGCGCCGAGGCGCGCACAACGGCGCACGCGAGCGCACGCCCTCGTATGATACCCGCCCGGCGGGGGGTCGGGCAAGCGCGGTCAGGCGTCCCGGCGCCGCATCCGCAGGTGCGCGTCGCCGAGCAGGAAGGCCCTCTCGAGGGCGAGAGACGCGCCGGGGGCGAGTTCCCGCTCGGCCCCCGCACGGTCGACCACGACGACGCCGTTGGTGGACCCGAGGTCGGAGATCATCCAGATCTCCCCCTGCCGGCGCAGCAGCGCGTGGGTCTTGGAGACCGTGCGCGTCGCGTCGGCGATACCCACGAGCTGGGCGGCCGGCGCTTCGCCAGGAGCCGTGGGGCGGCGGCCGAGGACCACGGTGTCGGCGGTGAGATCCACCTCGGACCCGTCGGGCAGTTCGACCGCCCACCGCGGCCGCCGTCGCGCGGCGATCATCGTGTCATCGTCCCTGATGTCGTCATCGTCATCGACATCGTCCGGCGGGGCCGGGCGGAACGCCGACACGGCCGCGGATGCCGCGCGCGGGGCGCCGGCGATCGGGGCGCCCACCACGGCGGAGACCTCGCCCGACTCCTCCGGGAACCCCTCGCCCTCGGGCAGGTAGGGCTCGCGCAGCATCCGGGTCCGTCGCGCCGGTTCCGCGGGAGGCTCGGCCGCCGGGACCCCGGACTCCGCCGCCGGCATCCACCAGGAGGTGATCGGGGCGGTGTCGTTCGGATGGGCGGCGGCGGGCTCCTGCACGCGGGGCGGGGCGGAGGGCTCCGGTTCGGCGGGAGCAGGTTCGGGCGGGGCGTCCGGTTCCGGCGCGAACGCCGGTTCCGGAGCGCTGCCCCGGAACCGGTCGAACACCGACCAGCCGAAGTCGGGCGACAGCTCCCGCCACGATTCGTCGTCGTCGCGCGGGGCGGGCGGTGCGGGCTCCGGGCGCGAGGGCAGCGGGGCGGCGGGGCCGAATCCGATCACGCTGGCCCACGCCGGCAGCATCACGGCCGCCAGCACCGTCATGCCCGCGCGGTAGCCGAACTCGGCCCCCACTCGGTGGGCTGCCGTCGTCACCGCCGCCCAGACGAACACCACCCCGAACACCGGCAGCAGGAGCAGCAGAACGAGCCATCCCGACAGACCGCCCAGCCGAAGCAGCACCGAGAGGTTGTACAGCGGGATCCACGCGCGCCACGGTGCGGCGCCGGCCTTGTCGAACACGGCCGCCAGGGCCACGGCGGTCCAGACGTAGAGCACAGCGGCGACCGCCGCGATCACCACGACCGGCGTGAGCGCGACGCCGTCCGCGCCCGGGAGCGCCGTCGTCATCGCGGACCGTCCAGGTCGCGGCCGTCGAACGGAGCGTCCAGCGTCTGCGCCAGCTCCGCGAGCATCGACGCGATCTGCGGTTCGACGTACCGGGCCACGGCGTGCTGGATCCGCAGCCGATGATGCAGCAGGATGCCGCACACCTCCCGCCCGACCATCGTGGCGTAGTCGTCGGCGAGCGCCACCTCCTGCCGCAGCGCGGCCTTGGCCTCCTCGGACAGCGGCGGCAACTCCGGCACCGCCGAGTCGGCCTGGGCGGCCATCCCACCGAGAGTGAACAGGAACGGGGCGCCGGGCACCGGCTCGGGATCGAGCGGCATCCCGTCGTACTCCGGCTCCAGCCCCTCCGCGGGACGGTAGCCGCGTGCTCTGTTCCGCTCGGCCTGCTGATCCAACTCGGCCTGGAGCAGCGGCAGATTCCGCGCCGTGTAGTCGGAGACGGCGTGATCGACGATGGTCTTCACCCGCGTGGACAGTCCGTGCTGCACCGCGTGCGGCACGTCCGTGCCGAGACCGGCGGCCGACAGCACGGGGGAGCCCCAGCAGCGCCGGCACGGCGCCACTCTCCCCCGGTGGGTCGACGGCTCCCAGCGGGGCAGCCACCGCAGCCAGGCGTCCACCGCCTGGCTCACCTGGGTCTCGAGCGACCGCTCCACGCGTACCACGGTAGCCTCAGCACGGGCGCGACGCCGGTAGCGGCGGCCTCCGCGTTCACGGCTCGTCGTGCTCCCATGGCCACCGCGGGCGGGCGGCACGGGTGCGGGTCAGCGCGACGGCCGCCCACCCGGCCGCCCCGGCCGATGCTGCGACGACCAGTCCCGGCCATCCCGCCGCCAGATCCTCGCCCACCGCGAGCGCCACCGCCACGTCCCCGGCGGCGACGGCGGCGGCGACCACGGTCACCAGTACGTAGGCGAGGTAGGCTGCGGCGGCGGCGATCACCGCCGCCGTGTAGGAAGGACGGGGCGGGCGCAGGAGCGGTGCGAGGGCTCCGGCGAATCCGGCGCCGGCCGCCGCCACCCCCAGTGCACCCGGGATGGGACCCAGTCCGGTGACGGTGATGACATCAGTCGCGGTGAGCAGGCTCACCACGCCGAGGGCGGCGATGGTCAGCGCGAAGAAGCCGACCGTGGTCAGCGCCAGCGCGAGAGCGGGTCTCACCGAACCGCCCCGGGGAGCGGAACCGCTCATGGCCGGGCCAACTGCGGCCCCGCCTCGAGCGTGCGCTCGTACTCCCGCTGAGCCCGCGCGTTGTCCTCGCCCACGCGCCGGCCCCGGGCCGCGACCCACGCGCCGAACCAGACCGTCAGTTCCCGTCCAACGACGAAGGAGAGGATCGCCACGGGCGAGAACAGCTGCGACTCGATGAGCGCCGCGCCCTGGCGGGCCGTCAGCATCCAGAACGGAGCCTGGAACATGGTCCCCAGCAGGTAGCCGCCGTACGCGATCACCCCGACCAGCAGGCCCCAGACCACCCAGTGGCCCCACGCCGCCCGGTTCAGGATCGCACCGAGGAGCCAGAACCCGAGGAAGAAGATCGCCACCGGCATCCAGAAGACCCACGAGCCGAGGATCTGCAGTGCCGCCTCGCCCGCATCGAGCGAGGTGATCGCCCCGACAGCGAAGCCGGCTCCGAACAGCACGCCGAAGGTGATCAGAGCGTAGCCGAGCGCGGCAACCAGGCCGATCAGGCCCGCCGCCGCCCGGTTGCCTCGGGGCCTGGGCGGCTCGGGAGCCTGCACGAAGATGGGCTGCGCGACGTAGCCCTCCGCCCCCACGACCGCGGGGTAGGTCGCCGCCGTCGGGTAGTCCGCGGGACCATCCGCCGCCGTGTCGGGAGTCTCGTCGCGCGGGACGTCGTACCACGCATCACCGGAGGGGACGGGGGTCTGCTCCTCGACCACGACCTCCTCCACGATGACGGCCTCGACCGGTTCGGATGGGGTTCGGGTGTGCTCGAGGCGCTCGTCGACCGGGGATGCCGCGACATCGGCGCGGGCCGCCTCGGCCTCGGCCAGAGCTTCGTTGGCGCGATCGACGACCGCGTCCCGTTGGGCCTGGTCGTCCGCCGCACGCTCCTCGTCCCGCGCCTCGTCGGCGGGAGGGGTGTTCGGGTCGCTCATCGACTTCCGCTCCTCACGCGGACCCGCGTCCGCAGGGCGAGGGTACCGTCTCAGACCCGCACGGTGCAGCAGGCGCGCGGCCGCTCACTGGGGCCAGAGCACCGCGGCCACCCGCTCGGTGTAACGGTCCGGCTGCCACTGCGAGAACTCCGTCGCCAGCCACACCCCGGAGCGGATCACATGCTCGCTGGCCGCCCCGCCGGAGTCGAGAACGCACCGCACCCCGCCGCCGAACGGGTCGCACCGGAATCCGGAGGCCTCCAGCGCCGCGCGGGCGACCCCGGAGGCGGCGGGCCCGACATCGGCCACCGTGGTGGCGATGCGGCCGGTGTTCACGCCCTCGAAGACGCACGTGACGCGCACCGCCGGCGCCAGGGCCGCTGTCAGGCCTGCGGGAGCCGGCGGCGGTTCAGCGGTCTGAACGGGATCGCCTCCGGCTCGCTGCGTCAACTCCAGCCACATCTGCTCCGGATAGAGCGCCCGGCACGCGGGCACGGCGGTCGCCACCGGCGGGGGGGTGGCGGAGACGGGCGCGTCCTGGGGATCGGTGCCGGACGCGGACCGCAGGATGTCCCCCGCGATAGCCACTCCCGCCGGCACGGCCGGTGCCGCCAGCACCAGCAGCCCCCCGATCACACCGGTGCACAGCACGCCGACCAGCCACGCCGCGGCGCTGCTGCGCCCCCCGATCCGCGCCACGTCATCCCCTTCCGGTGCCCACGGTATGCGGGAGGCGGCGCCGGAGGCCGGCGGCGCGCCCGCCGACATGCGGGACGGCCCCGGGCACGTCGCCCAGGGCCGTCCCGCATCCGGCTCAGTTGTAGGTGCCGGGGCTGTAGTCGTCCGTCGAGAAGCTGTCGAAGTCGACGTAGCTGAGGTCGGCGTCGCTGTAGGAGCCGTCGGAGGCGAAGATGCGGTTGGGGTACCGCTCGCTCTTGGCCTCCTCGGTGGCCTCCACCAGCACGTTCCGGTACTTCGCCAGCCCCGTTCCCGCCGGGATCAGCTTGCCGATGATGACGTTCTCCTTCAGGCCGACCAGCGGATCGCTCCTGCCCTCCATCGCCGCCTGAGTGAGCACGCGGGTGGTCTCCTGGAAGGACGCCGCCGACAACCACGACTCGGTCGCGAGCGACGCCTTCGTGATCCCCATCAGCTCGGGTCGGCCCGAGGCGGGCCGGCGGCCCTCCGCGACCGCGGCGCGGTTCATGTTGATGAACCGCCGGGAGTCGACGAGTTCACCCGGGAGGAGGGTGGTCTCGCCGTGATCGACGACCGTGACCTTGCGCAGCATCTGCCGCACGATCACCTCGATGTGCTTGTCGTGGATCGGCACGCCCTGCGAGCGGTACACCCCCTGAACGCCACCCACGAGGTACTTCTGCACCTCCCGGGCGCCCTGCACCCGCATGATCTCCTTCGGGTCGAGCGTGCCCACCAGCAGCGGCTGACCCACCGTGACGTGCTGGCCGTCCTCGACCAGCAGCGTCGCCCGCTTGAGCACCGGGTAGGTCTGCGGCTCGTCGCCGTTGTCCGGAGTGAGGACGATCTTCTTCTGACGATCGTTCTCCTCGATGGTGATCCGGCCGTCGGCTTCCGCGATCGGCGACGCGCCCTTCGGGGTGCGCGCCTCGAACAGCTCCTGCACGCGCGGCAGACCCTGGGTGATGTCCTCGGCCGAGGCCGAGCCGCCGGTGTGGAAGGTGCGCATCGTCAGCTGCGTTCCGGGCTCGCCGATCGACTGGGCGGCGATGATGCCCACCGCCTCGCCGATGTCCACGAGCTTGCCGGAGGCCAGCGACCGGCCGTAGCAGCGGGCGCAGACCCCGACCGCCGAGTCACAGGTGAGCACGGAGCGCACCTTGATCGTCTCCACCCCAGCCTCGACCAGACGGTCGATGAGCACGTCCCCGACATCCGCTCCGGCCTCGGCGAGGACGGTGCCGTCGGCACCGACGACGTCGGCCGCCAGAGTGCGCGCGAAGACGGAGTTCTCCACGTTGGCGTCCTTGACCAGCACGCCGTCCGCACCGGGAGCCGCGATCGGCAGCTCCAGGCCCTTCATGGTGCCGCAGTCCTCCTCGCGGATGATGACATCCTGGGAGACGTCCACCAGCCGGCGCGTGAGATATCCCGAGTCGGCGGTGCGCAGCGCCGTGTCGGCCAGGCCCTTGCGGGCGCCGTGCGTGGCGATGAAGTACTCGGCCACGCTCAGCCCCTCCCGGTAGGAGGAGATGATCGGGCGGGGGATGATCTCGCCCTTGGGGTTGTTCACCAGGCCTCGCATGCCCGCGATGTTGCGGATCTGCAGCCAGTTCCCGCGGGCGCCCGAGGACACCATCCGGTTGATGTTGTTGTCGGCGGGGAAGTTGTCCCGCATCGCCTTCTGGACCTCGTCGGTCGCCTCGGTCCAGATGGTGATGAGCTCCTGGCGCCGTTCGGCATCGGTGATCAGACCGTTCTCGTACTGACTCTGCACCGTGGCCGCGCGCTGCTCGTGCTCGGCGACGATCTCCGCCTTGTTCGGCGGGGTGAGGATGTCGCTGAGCGCCACGGTGACGCCCGATCGGGTCGCCCAGTAGAACCCGGCGTCCTTGATGCGGTCCAGTGACGCCGCCACCTCGACCTTCGGGTACTCCTCCGCGAGCTTGTTGACGATCTGCGAGAGCTTGCCCTTGTCGGCCTGACCGCGCACGAACGGGTACCCCTTGGGCAGCGCATCGTTGAAGATCGCCTGTCCGAGGGACGCGTCCACGAGTCCGTGCCGCTCGTACCCGGCGGGCGCCTCGCCCTCCAGGAAGGTCAGGCCCGGGATGCGGATGCGCGCCTTCGCCTGCAGATCGAGGGTGCCCTCGTCCTTGGCGAGAATCGCCTCGCCGACCGAGCCGAACACTCGGCCCTCGCCGGCGGCGCCCTCCTTGATGGTGGTCAGGTGGTGCAGCCCGATGATCATGTCCTGCGAGGGGAGCGTGACCGGCCGGCCGTCGGAGGGCTTCAGGATGTTGTTGGAGGCGAGCATCAGGATGCGGGCCTCGGCCTGGGCCTCCACCGACAGCGGCAGGTGCACGGCCATCTGGTCGCCGTCGAAGTCGGCGTTGAAGGCGGCGCACACCAGCGGGTGGAGCTGAATGGCCTTGCCCTCCACCAACTGCGGCTCGAAGGCCTGGATCCCGAGACGGTGGAGCGTGGGCGCGCGGTTGAGGAGCACCGGACGCTCGCGAATGATCTCCTCGAGCACGTCCCAGACCTCGGGACGGGTGCGCTCCACGGCGCGCTTGGCCGCCTTGATGTTCTGGGAGTGACCCAAGTCGATCAAGCGCTTGATGACGAAGGGCTTGAACAGCTCCAGAGCCATCTGCTTGGGAAGGCCGCACTGGTGCAGCTTCAACTGCGGGCCCACGATGATGACCGACCGGCCCGAGTAGTCCACCCGCTTGCCGAGCAGGTTCTGGCGGAACCGGCCCTGCTTGCCCTTGAGCATGTCCGACAGCGACTTCAGCGCGCGGTTCCCGGTACCGGTGACGGGGCGGCCGCGGCGTCCGTTGTCGAACAGCGCGTCCACCGCCTCCTGCAGCATCCGCTTCTCGTTGTTGACGATGATCTCGGGCGCGCCCAGGTCGATCAGACGGCGGAGCCGGTTGTTGCGGTTGATCACCCGCCGGTACAGGTCGTTCAGGTCGCTGGTGGCGAACCGGCCGCCATCCAGCTGCACCATGGGACGCAACTCCGGCGGGATCACCGGCACCACGTCGAGCACCATGGCGGCCGGGCTCTTGCCGGTCGTCAGGAACGAGTTCACCACTCGCAGGCGCTTGATGGCGCGGATCTTCCGCTGGCCCTTGCCCTCGGAGATCTGCAGTCGCAGGTCCTCGGACTCGCCGGCCAGGTCGAACGCCTCGAGCCGACGCTTGATCGCCTCGGCGCCCATCTGGGCCTCGAAGTACTGGCCGAACCGGTCCACCAGTTCGTTGAAGATCTCGTCCTCGGGCTTGAGGGCGCCGACCTCCAGGTTCCGGAACTCCTCCCAGACCCGCTCCAGCCGGGCGATCTGATCGTCCGCACCGCGACGGATCTGCGCCATCTCCTTCTCCGCGGCGTCCTTGGCCTTCTTCTTCTGGTCGGCCTTCGCGCCGTCGGCCTCCAGAGCCGTCAACTCATCCTCGAGGGCCTGCAGGCGGGCCGCGACCCGGGAGTCCCGCCGGTCGCCGAGGGTCTTCATCTCCAGGCGGATGTTGTTCTCGTGGGTGGGCAGGTCGCGGTGGCGCGCCTCCTCGTCCACGGAGATCACCATGTAGGCGGCGAAGTAGATGACCTTCTCGAGGTCCTTCGGGGCCATGTCCAGCAGGTAGCCCAGCCGTGAGGGAACGCCCTTGAAGTACCAGATGTGGGTGACCGGGGCGGCGAGCTCGATGTGACCCATGCGCTCGCGGCGCACGGAGCTCTTGGTGACCTCCACGCCGCAGCGCTCGCACACGATGCCCTTGAAGCGCACCCGCTTGTACTTGCCGCACGCGCACTCCCAGTCGCGCGACGGTCCGAAGATCTGCTCCCCGAACAGCCCGTCCTTCTCGGGCTTGAGGGTGCGGTAGTTGATGGTCTCGGGCTTCTTCACCTCGCCGTAGGACCAGCGGCGGATGTCGTCGGCGGTCGCCAGGCCGATGCGAAGCTCATCGAAGGTTGTTGCGTCGAGCACGAGTTCTCCTGTGTCGGAATTCAGTCGTTGCCTGGCCGGGTTCAGATCTCGTCGATCGACGAGGACTCGAACCGGGTGGAGATGTTGATGCCGAGCTCCTCGGCGGCGCGGAACGCGTCGTCGTCGGTGTCGCGCAGATTGACCGGGGTGCCGTCGGCGGCGAGCACCTCGACGTTCAGGCAGAGCGACTGCATCTCCTTCAGGAGCACCTTGAAGGATTCGGGGATGCCGGGCTCCTGGATGTTCTCGCCCTTCACGATCGCCTCGTACACCTTCACGCGCCCGAGGATGTCGTCGCTCTTGATGGTCAGCAACTCCTGCAGGGCGTAGGCCGCGCCGTATGCCTCCAGGGCCCACACCTCCATCTCGCCGAACCGCTGGCCGCCGAACTGCGCCTTCCCGCCCAGCGGCTGCTGGGTGATCATCGAGTACGGACCGGTCGAACGAGCATGGATCTTGTCGTCGACCAGATGGTGCAGCTTCAGGATGTACATGTAGCCGACCGAGATCGGGGCCGGGAACGGCTCGCCGGAGCGACCGTCGAACAGGATCGTCTTGCCGCTGGAATCGATCAGCCGCTCGCCGTCCCGGTTGGGCAGGGTCGAGTCGAGCAGGCCTGCGATCTCCTCCTCGAACGCGCCGTCGAACACGGGGGTGGCGACCTTCGTGCCGGGGGCGGCGTCGAACGCCTGCGCCGGGAGGCTGTGCGCCCACTCCGGCGTGCCCTCGACGTGCCAGCCCTGCTTGGCCACCCAGCCCAGGTGCGTCTCCAGCACCTGGCCGAAGTTCATCCGGCCCGGGATGCCCAGCGGGTTGAGAATCACGTCCAGCGGGGTCCCGTCGGCGAGGAACGGCATGTCCTCCACCGGCAGGATCTTCGCGATGACGCCCTTGTTGCCGTGGCGGCCGGCGAGCTTGTCGCCCTCGGTGATCTTCCGCTTCTGGGCGATGTAGACCACGACCCGGCGGTTGACGCCCGAGCCGAGCTCGTCGTCGCCCTCCTCCGCATTGAACTCCTTGACCGCGATGATGGTGCCCTGCTCGCCGTGCGGAACCTTCAGGGACGTGTCCCGCACCTCGCGGCTCTTCTCGTTGAAGATCGCACGCAGCAGCCGCTCCTCCGCGCTCAGTTCGGTCTCGCCCTTGGGCGTCACCTTGCCGACGAGGATGTCGCCGGGGCGCACCTCCGCGCCGATGCGGACGATGCCGCGTTCGTCGAGGTCCTTGAGCAGATCGGGGCTGACGTTGGGCAGGTCCCGGGTGATCTCCTCCTTGCCGAGTTTCGTGTCCCGGGCGTCGACCTCGTACTCCTCGATGTGGATCGAGGAGAGGGTGTCGTCCTTCACGAGGTCCTGGCTGAGGATGATGGCGTCCTCGAAGTTGTGACCCTCCCAGGTCATGAACCCGACGAGGAGGTTCTTGCCGAGCGCCAGCTCGCCGTTCTCGGTAGCCGGGCCGTCGGCGATCACCTCGCCGGCCTCCACCCGCTCACCGGCGGACACCACGACCCGCTGGTTGTAGGAGGTGCCCTGGTTGGAGCGGTCGAACTTGCGCAGAAAGTACTCCTGCGTCCCGCCCTCGTCCAGCTGCACGACGACCACGTCGGCCGAGACCTGCGCCACCACCCCGGGCTTGTCGGCGGTGACGACGTCGCCGGCATCCACGGCCGCGTAGCCCTCCATGCCGGTTCCCACCAGGGGCGAATCGCTGCGCAGCAGCGGAACCGCCTGGCGCTGCATGTTCGCGCCCATGAGCGCGCGGTTCGCGTCGTCGTGCTCCAGGAACGGGATGAGCGAGGTGGCCACCGATACCATCTGGCGCGGGGACACGTCCATGTACCCGATCTCGTCGACGGGGAACAGGTCGACCTCGCCGCCGCGGCCGCGGCGGGCCAGCACCCGCTCGGTCACGAAGCGGCCGTCCTTGTCGAGCTCGGCGCCTGCCTGGGCGACGATGAAGTCGTCCTCCTCGCTGGCCGTGAGGTAGTCGATGCGGTCGGTCACCAGGCCCGCCTCGACCCGTCGGTACGGCGTCTCGATGAATCCGAACGCGTTGATGCGGGCGAAGGAGGCGAGCGATCCGATCAGGCCGATGTTCGGACCCTCCGGGGTCTCGATGGGGCACATCCTGCCGTAGTGCGAGGGGTGGACGTCGCGCACCTCCACGCCGGCGCGCTCGCGCGAGAGGCCTCCCGGGCCCAGCGCCGACAGGCGGCGCTTGTGGGTCAGCCCGGCCAGCGGGTTGTTCTGGTCCATGAACTGGGACAGCTGCGAGGTGCCGAAGAACTCCTTGATCGCGGCGACCACCGGGCGCACGTTGATCAGGGTCTGCGGCGTGATGGCCTCGATGTCCTGGGTGGTCATGCGCTCGCGGACAACCCGCTCCATGCGGGACAGGCCGGTGCGCACCTGGTTCTGGATGAGCTCGCCCACGGCGCGGATGCGCCGGTTGCCGAAGTTGTCGATGTCGTCGACGTCGATCCGGATGTCGGCGGGCTTGCCGGAGCGGGTTCCCTCGAAGGAGGTGTCGCCGCGGTGGAGCCGCACCAGGTACTTGATGGTGGCGACGATGTCGTCCACCGAGAGCACCGAGTCGGTCAGCGGCCGGTCCAGCCCGAGCTTCTGATTGATCTTGTAGCGACCGACCTTGGCCAGGTCGTACCGCTTCGGGGAGAAGTAGAAGTTGTCCAGCAGCGCGCGCGCCGCCTCCGCCGCGACCTGCTCGCCCGGGCGGAGCTTGCGGTAGATGTCGCGCAGCGCATCCTCCTTGGTGAGGATGGTGTCCTTGGCGAGGGTCTCCTCGATGGATTCGAAGCCGGCGAACTCGGCGAGGATGTCCTCGCTGGTCAGGCCGAGCGCCTTCAGGAACACGGTCACGGACTGCTTGCGCTTGCGGTCGATGCGTACGCCCACCTGGTCGCGCTTGTCGATCTCGAACTCCAGCCACGCACCGCGGCTCGGAATGATGCGGGCGGAGACGATGTCCTTGTCGCTGGTCTTGTCCGGCGTGCGGTCGAAGTAGACCCCGGGGGAGCGCACCAGCTGCGAGACGACCACGCGTTCGGTGCCGTTGATGATGAACGTCCCCTTGTCGGTCTGCAGCGGGAAGTCGCCCATGAACACGGTCTGAGTCTTGATCTCACCGGTCTGGTGGTTCATGAACTCCGCCTCGACGTACAGCGGCGCGGCGTAGGTCTTGCCGCGCGCCTTGCATTCGGCGATGGAGTACTTCTCCGGCTCCAGGTACGGGTTCGTGAAGCTCAGCTGCATGGTCTCGCTGAGGTCCTCGATGGGCGAGATCTCCTCGAAGATCTCCTCGAGGCCGCTGCGCTCGGGAACGTCGGCGCGTCCGGACGCGCGACTGCGCGCCACGTGCTCCTTCCACGCGGCGTTGCCGACCAGCCAGTCGAACGACTCGGTCTGCAGGGCGAGCAGATCCGGGACCGTCAGAGTGTCGGAGATCTTCGCGAACGACAGGCGTGAGGCGGCCCGTCCGTTCTTGGGGGTGGTGGTGGAAGCGGTTGCGTGGGACGCGGCAGCCAAGGGATTAACCTCCATGAGGCCGGTCGGGGCCTATGATCCGGATTCGGAGCGACGCGCTCGACCATCCCCGAAGCGTCCGCGCCGCACGCCGCTATCTGCGGGGGCACGCACGCGCAGCCGACCACCATATGAGGGCAGGGGATCCGGAGCGCAAATACCCACTATAGGCGATCCTCGCTCTCGTGTCCAGCGGCGTCCTTGACGCGTTCCGCACCGTGCGGTATAAGCCGGACGCTCACCAGCCCGGAGCGCGGTGAAACCGCACGCGGGTGCCGGGCAGTGCCTGACCCAGCGCATCGCGGTCCCGATCGGCGACCACGGCCACCACCGGGTAACCGCCGGTGACCGGCCCGTCGGCCAGGAGCACGACGGGCCGGCCGTCCGGGGGCACCTGCACGGCGCCGGGAACCATGGGCTCGCTGGGGACCTCGTCCTCGCGCGAGCGCTCCAGCGCGGGACCCTCCAGCCGCATCCCGACGCGGTCGCTGGCGGGCGAGACGGTCCATGCGGTCACGGTGAGAGCGCGCAGCGCCGCGGGGGTCAGGAAGTCCCGCCGCGGCCCGGGAAGGAGCGCCGCGTCGATCGGGTCGGAGATCCACCCCCAGGGTCCGGCATCCACCACGGGGACGGGTCCGACCGCATCCGATCCGATGAGCACCGTCGTGCCGGGTCCGATGGCCGGCCCCAGGCCCGACAGCGTGTCGGTCGACCGCGAACCGAGGACGGGATCGGGACTCAGACCGCCTCGCACCGCGAGATAGACCCGCGCGCCGCGTTCGGGCCAGCCGATCCGCAGCCGCTCCCCGGCGTGCCACGGGTGGGCGCGGAACGGCGCCGCCGCGCGACCGGCCACCTCGGCGGGCGCCCACGCCCCGGTCAGCGCGAACCATCCGTCGGCGTCGGAGACCAGGCTCGCCCCGCCCGGAGGGATCTCCAGCCCCGCGGCGGACGGGGCGTTGCCGACCAGGCGGTTCGCCAGGCGCAGGGCTCCCCGGTCGAGGGCCCCCGAGCGCGCCACGCCCAGCCGGGCCCACCCGGGGCGGCCCTGATCCTGCACGGTCGCCCCCCGCGCCTGCTCGATCCGCAGCGACGGTCCCGACGCGGGAGCCGCGGACCGGGCCGGAGCCGCGGGTTCCGGCAGCAGTCGCGCCCGCGCGCGTTCCGGGCGGAACCGCACTTCGGCTCCCGGTTCGAGCAGAGCCGGCCGGGCGGCATCCGGGTCGAACAGCCGCGCGCGCGTGGTCCCGATCAGGCGCCACCCGCCGGGGCTCGGCCGCGGGTATGCGCCGGTGAACTCCGCCGCGAGCGCCACCGCGCCCGCGGGCACCCGGGTCCGGGGAGTGGGCCGGCGGGGCACCCGGTACGGCCAGTGATCGCTCACCAGGTAGCCGAACCCGGGGGCGAACCCGGTGAAGGCCACCGTCCAGGGCGCCGAGGCATGCCGCGCGACGAGCTCCTCGCGGCCGATCCCGAGCTCGTCGGCCACCTCGCGGAGGTCGGCGCCGTCGTACACGATCGGCAGATCCACCTCCGTGACAGCGGTGCCGACGGAAGCCGGCGGCGCGGAGAGGATCCAGTGTCGCACCCGCTCGGGCGCGATGCGATCCGGGTCGAAGCGCACCAGCACGGTGCGCAGAGCCGGCACGATCTCCCTCACGCCCGCAGGAGGGGATGCCTCTAACGCCGCCCGCAGAGCCCGGACGGATGCCGGCCCCTCGGTCTCGATCAGCACCGCACCCTCGCCCATCGGGAGCAGTCGGTGCTCCGGATCGGTCACCAGGGCGCCCGAAGAGTCACGCCTGCCGCCACCAGTTCCCCGCGGACCGCCGCGGCCATCGCGACGGCGTCCGGCGTGTCGCCGTGCAGGCACAGGGATGCCGCGTCGACGGCCAGCACTGTGCCGTCGACCGCGACCACCTCGCCGTGGAGCGCGAGCCGCACCGCCCGGTCGGCGACCTCCGCGACGTCGTGCAGCAGGGCGCGCGGAGCGTCGCGGGGGACCAGATCGCCGTCGGGCAGGTAGCCGCGATCGAGGAACGCCTCCCGCACGAACGGCAGCCCGGCGGCGGCGGCGGCCTCCGCCAGCACGTCCGACATCCCGAGGACGGCCAGCGGTCGCCCCAGCGCGGCCGCCTGATCGGCCACGGCAGCGGCGACCGCGGCGGCCGCTGCGCGATCGGATCCGGCGACGTGGTACAGCGCGCCGTGGGGTTTCACATAGCGCAGGTCCGCGCCGGCGGCCACGAGCGCGGCGGTCTGGGAGAGCACCTGCGTCCGGATCTGGGCGCCCGTCAGCGGCAGCGCAACGCGGCCGAAACCCCCGGGATCGGGATAGGCGGGGTGAGCGCCCACGCGGACCCCGTGCGTCGCCGCCCGCGCGATCGCGACGCGCATGGACTGCGCGTCGCCGGCGTGACCGCCGCAGGCGATGCTGGCGCTCGTGATGACCGGGTACATCGCCGTGTCGTCGGCCGTCGGGCGACCGGCGACCGTCTCACCCAGATCCGCGTTCAGGTCGATGACGGGCACGGACTCACGGTAGACCGCCCGTGCCCTGCCCTGCCCTGCCCTGCCCTGCCCGTGCCCGCGCCGGTCGGCGGCGATAGCGTGGAGGGATGGCGCGGGCGTGGCGGGAACCGGACCGGTCCCCCTCGGCGCGACTGAGCGACGGGCGCACGGCGAGGATCGTGCCCGCGGCCGTGACGACGGGCTTCGAGCTGGAGGTCGACGGGGTCGCGCAGTCGCACGTGGACCCGGCCGACCCGACGCACCTGCACTTCGAGTACGTGGCGCGGATGGCGGCGGTGATCGATCTGCTCCGGATGCCGGGGGAGCCCATCCGCGCCGTGCATCTGGGGGCCGGCGCCATGACGATTCCGCGATACGTCGCGCACACCCGGCCCGGCTCGGTGCAGCACGTGCTGGAACGGGAGCCGCACCTGATCGGACTCGTGGCGGAGCACCTGCCGCTGCCGACCGACGCCGGCATCCACGTCCGGATGGCCGACGCGCGCGAGGGCCTGCGCATGCTGCCGGCCGATCTGCGCCGCTCCGGTCAGGCGGAGGGCGCCGACCTGCTCGTGTCGGACGTGTTCGCGGGGCCCGAGACTCCGGCGCACGTGACGACGATCGAGTTCTACCGGGAGGCGGCCGCCCTGCTGGCGCCGAGCGGGATGCTCCTGGTGAACGTCGCTGACGGAGGCGGCCTGGCGCACGCCCGCGCCCAGGTCGCCACGGTGCGGGAGGCGCTGGGGCACGTGGCGGTCCTGGCGGAACGGGCCACGATCGAGCACGGACGGTTCGGGAACGTCGTGGTCGCCGCCTCGGCCGCGCCCATGCCGACCTGGTGGGCCGAGCACCTGCGAGGGGCGGGCCCGCTCCCGGGGACAGCGCTCGCAGGCGCGGACGCCGACCGGTTCGCCGGCGTCACGCGGCCGGTTCACGACGGCGCCCCGTCGCCGTCTCCGCGGCCGTGGTCGGCGTCCCGCTGATGTCGGCCCGGCACCGTATCGTTCGGGCATGAGCGATCTCCAGCACGTGCGCGACCGGGCGGAGCTCCTGATCGCCGCCCACCTCGAGCAGGGCTGGACGTTCGCGTTCGACGGGGCGACCCGGCGGGCCGGGCTGTGCGACTTCGACCGGCATCGGATCAGCGTGTCGCGCTACCTCGCCGCACGGTCGGACGACGGGGCGAACGAGCAGACCCTGCTGCACGAGATCGCGCACGCGCTGGCCGGCCCGGGCGCCGGGCACGGCGCCCGCTGGCGAGAGGTCGCGACCGACCTCGGCTACCACGGCGGCGCGACGTATCCCGGGGAGGCGGCGACGGAGCTTCGCCCCGTGGATCGGGCTGTGCCCGGCCGGGCACGCGGTATACCGCTACCGCCGGCCCGCGCGGGCGATGTCGTGCTCCTTGTGCGCGTCCCGCTACGACGAACGTCACGCCATCCGCTGGACCCGGCGCGAGATCACCCGCTCCGCACGGCTCGCCGCGATGACCCCCCGCTGACGGGGACGGCGGATGCGACACTGAGCCATGAGGATCCTGCTGAAGCTCGTGGTGGACTGCGATGCCGACGCGGCGTGGCGCGCCCTGCACTCTCCGCAGGTGATGGCCGAGTTGTACGGTCCGCTCCTGACCATGGATGCGGACGCGCGGCCCTCCCGGTGGGAGGACGGCGACGATCTCATCGTGCGGCTGCGGATCGCGGGAACGGTGCCGGCGGGCTCCCAGCTGATCGCGATCAGCGACCGCCCCGCCCGGGACGGTGCAGGACCCGTGCGCATCGTCCAGGACGCCGGGATGCCGCTGACCGGCCCCCTGGCCGCTCTCACCGGATGGGATCACCAGATGGCGGTCAGCCCCGATCCCGCGGATCCGGGGCGGACGCTGTGGCGCGAACGCCTCGTCATCACGGGCCCCACGGCGCCGGCCCTGTGGCCCGTGCTGTGGGCCGCGTGGCAGTGGCGCTCGGTGCGCATCCGCGCCCTGGCCCCCGGATGGGCCCACGACCCGGCATCCTCCGCCGTCTGACACCGCAGCCGCCGCGCCGTCACGGCAGCACGGCGCGGGTGGCCGCGGCCAGAGCCCCGGCCACCGCCGCCGCATCCACCTCCGCCGATCCCGCCGTGACGCGCACGTGCGGACCGGGCGCACCGTCGATGACGAAGGGCGACCCGGCGGCGACCGTGATTCCGGCAGAGGCGAGTGAGACCTCGGCCGCTCGCTCGTCGACGACGGGCAGCCACAGATTGAAGCCGTCGGCAGGCACGACGGGGACGCCTTCGCGGCGCAGGGCCGCGCTCAGCCGCTCGGAGCGGTCCCGGTAGGTCAGACGCGCGCCGGCCACGGTCGCTCGCGATCGCGGGTCGGTGAGCATCTCCGCGAGCACGCCCTGCAGCAGCCGTGACGTCCACCCCGGGCCGAGCATCCGCCGCGCGACCACGCGCTCCACGATCCGGCGGGGTCCGCCGAGCGCGGCGATCCGCAGGTCCGGGCCGTGCGACTTGGAGAAGCTGCGCACGTGCACCACCTGCTGCGGCAGCCAATGCGCCAGCGTCACGTCCGGCGCCATCGCGATCATGCCGGAGTGATCGTCCTCGATCACCACGACGCGTTCCGCGCGACGCGACTCGCGGACCACGCGCGCCAGCAACCGTGCCCGATGCGGGGACATGGAGGCCCCCGTGGGATTCTGAGCCCGCGGCTGCAGGATGACCGCGACCGGTCCGGCGGCGAGAGCGCGCGCCAGCGACGCCGGCTCCACGCCCTCCTGATCCAGGCGGAGCGGCACGGCCTCGGCGCCGAGCGCCTCGATCAGGTCGAAGAAGTAGGGGAAGCCCGGGGATTCGACGGCGATCCGGTCTCCGTAGCCGACGACCTCGTCCAGGGTGCGGGAGATGGCGTCGAGGGCTCCGTCCACGACGGTGATCGCCTCCGCGCGCACCGGCCAGGTGCGCTCGAGGATGCCGGCCAGCTCCGGCATCACCGGGACGTCGTGGTAGCGGCCGGTGTCCGCGCGGAGTCTCACGCGCTCGAACGCCCGATCGAGGGAGGGCAGCAGGGCGGGGTCCGGCGTGCCACCGGACAGGTCGAGGCCTTCGGGCCCGCCGTGCAGGGACAGACCCTTCACTCGACCGGTCAGCCATTCCCGCCGCGGCGCGGCCACGAAGGTTCCCGCGCGCCCGCGGGAGACGGTGAGACCCGCCGCCGCCAGCGCCCCCCAGGCCCCGCTCACCGTGGCCGGGCTCACCCCGAGGGTCGCCGCGAGCTCACGGACCGTGGGGAGTCGGTCCCCGGGGGCGAGCCGCCCCTCGGCGATCCGGCGGGCCAGCGCCCGGGCGATCCCCGCAGGCGACCGGTCGGGGAAGTCCTCGTCGGTCTCCCCCGGCCTCCCCGCCGTAACCATCATGAGATCGCGCGAAACCGAAGAGAAATGTTCACGCCGAACAATAACAGAACGTCCCGCCCGGTATGGTCATCGGAAACGGGATCGGACGCGGCGGCAGGAGGCGGCGATGACCATGATCCGAGCGGCGATCACGCAGACCACGTGGACTGGCGACAAGGACTCCATGCTGGACAAGCACGAGGGCTTCGCCCGGGATGCGGCGGCGCGGGGGGCGCAGATCGTGTGCTTCCAGGAACTCTTCTACGGCCCGTACTTCGGCATCACCCAGGACAAGAAGTACTACCGCTACGCGGAGCCGGCCGACGGCCCCATCGTCCAGCGCTTCGCGGCGCTCGCGCGAGAGCTGGGGACGGTCATGGTCCTGCCGATCTACGAGGAGGCGCAGACGGGCGTCTACTACAACAGCGCGGTGCTGGTCGACGCCGACGGCCGCGTCCTGGGCACGTACCGCAAGAACCACATCCCTCACGTGGAGAAGTTCTGGGAGAAGTTCTACTTCCGCCCCGGAAATCTCGGATACCCGGTCTTCCAGACCGCCGTCGGCCCGGTGGGGATGTACATCTGCTACGACCGCCACTTCCCCGAGGGGTGGCGCGCGCTGGGCCTGAACGGCGCGCACCTGGTGTTCAACCCCAACGCCACCAAACCGGGTCTGTCGGACCGGCTGTGGGAGATCGAGCAGCCGGCGGCCGCAGTCGCCAACGGGTACTTCGTGCTCGCCCCCAACCGCGTGGGCCGTGAGGACAACGAATACGGCGAGGAGGCCGTCACGTTCTACGGCCGGAGCCAGGTGGTGGACCCCCGCGGCCGGTACGTCGGCGACCTCGGCTCGGGTGAGCAGGAAGAGGTTCTCGTGCGCGACCTCGACATGGACCTGGTGCGCGAGATGCGCGAGGACTGGCAGTTCTACCGGGACCGCCGCCCCGACACCTACGGCGACATCACCGCACCCTGACGCGAAGGAGACCCGGATGGCCACGACTCTCATCACCGGCGGCACGGTCGTGAACGCGACCGGCACCGCAATGGCCGACGTGCTGATCGACGGCGAGACGATCGCCGCCGTGCTCGCCCCCGGCTCGACGCTGCTCGGGTTCGACATCGGGAGCACGGTCGACACAGTCATCGACGCCACCGGGAAGTACGTCATCCCCGGCGGCGTGGACGCGCACACCCACATGGAGATGCCGTTCGGCGGCACCTTCGCGTCGGACACCTTCGAGACCGGCACCCGCGCCGCGGCGTGGGGCGGCACCACATCCATCGTCGACTTCGTCGTCCAATACCCGGAGCAGAACGTGCTCGACCAGTACCGGCTCTGGCACGAGAAGGCCGCCGGCCACTGCGCCGTCGACTACGGCTTCCACCAGATCCTCTCGGACGTGCAGGACTCCTCCCTGGTGGCGATGGACGAACTGATCGCGGAGGGGGTCACCAGCTTCAAGCTCTTCATGGCGTACAAGGGCGTGTTCCTGTCCGACGACGGGCAGATCCTCCGCGCTTTCCAGAAGGGCGCGGACACGGGGGCGATGATGATGATGCACGCCGAGAACGGCGCCCTCATCGACGTCCTGGTGCAGCAGGCGCTGGAGAAGGGCGACTCCTCGCCCTACTACCACGGCGTCACCCGGCCCTGGCAGACCGAAGAGGAAGCGACCCACCGCGCGATCATGATCGCCGACCTCACCGGTGCACCGCTGTACGTCGTGCATGTGAGCGCGAAGCAGGCCGTGGCCCAGATCGCGCAGGCCCGCGACCGCGGCATGAACGTCTTCGGCGAGACGTGCCCCGCATACCTGTACCTGTCGCTCGAGGACCAGCTCGGGGCGGTGAGCGAGGAGTGGGGCGACTTCGAGGGCGCCAAGTGGGTGTGTTCCACGCCGCTGCGGGCCCGCGCGGAGGGCCACCAGGACCACATGTGGCAGAGCCTGCGCACGAACGACCTGCAGATGGTATCCACGGACCACTGCCCGTTCTGCATGAAGGATCAGAAGGAGCTCGGCCGGGGCGACTTCTCGAAGATCCCCAACGGCATCGGGTCCGTGGAGCACCGGATGGACCTGATGTACCAGGGCGTCGTCTCCGGTCAGATCACCCTGCCGCGGTGGGTGGAGCTGACCAGCACCACTCCCGCCCGGATGTTCGGCATGTACGGCCGGAAGGGCGTCATCCAGCCCGGTGCGGATGGCGACGTCGTGGTGTACGACCCCGCCGGGCACACGTCCATCGGGATGGGGAAGACCCACCACATGAACATGGACTACTCGGCGTGGGAGGGCTTCGAGATCGACGGTCACGTGGACACCGTGATCTCCCGGGGCTCGGTGCTGATCGACGGCGGGCAGTACCGCGGCACCGCCGGTCACGGCCGCTACATCAAGCGCGGTCTGAGCCAGTACCTGTCCTGAGACCGAGGAACGGAGAACCGCGATGGACTTCGGCGTCGTGCTGCAGACCAACCCGCCCGCGGCCCGCACCGTGCAACTGGCGCAATTGGCCGAGGCCCACGGATTCAGCCACGTGTGGACCTTCGACTCGCACCTGCTGTGGCAGGAGCCGTACGTCATCCACTCCGCGATCCTCGCCGCGACCCGACGGGTGATGGTCGGACCATTCGTCACCAACCCGGCGACGCGCGACTGGACGGTGACCGCTTCGGTGTTCGCCACCCTCAACGAGATGTACGGCAACCGCACCGTCTGCGGCATCGGGCGGGGGGACTCGGCCGTGCGCGTCACCAACGGCGCCCCCACGACGCTGCGGGAACTGCGCGAGGCGATCCACGTCATCCGCGAGCTCGGCAACTCCCGGGCGGTCGAGCATCGCGGTGCGACACTGCAGTTCCCCTGGAGCCGCGGATCGCGGCTGGACGTCTGGGTGGCGGCGTACGGGCCGATGGCCCTCACGCTCGCCGGGGAGGTCGGAGACGGCTTCATCCTGCAACTGGCGGACGTCGACATCGCGGCGTGGATGATCGGGGCGGTGCGGGAAGCGGCGGCGGCGGCGGGACGGGACCCGGACGACCTCGCATTCTGCGTGGCCGCGCCGATGTACATCGGCGAGGACTGGCAGCACATGCGCGACCAGAGCCGCTGGTTCGGGGGGATGGTGGGCAATCACGTCGCCGACATCGTCGCCAAGTACGGCGCGGACGGCCAGGTGCCTCGGGAACTCACCGACTACATCGCCGGCCGTACCGGCTACGACTACAACAGCCACGGCAAGGCGGACAACGACCACGTCGACTTCGTGCCCGACGAGATCGTCGACCGCTTCTGTGTCCTCGGCACCGCGGAGGACCACATCGCCAAGCTGGAGCGGCTGCGCGACCTCGGTGTGACGCAATTCGCGGGCTATCTGCAGCACGACAGCAAGGAGGAGACCCTCCGCGTGTACGGCGAGACGGTGATCCCCGCCCTGTCCGATCGGCTCGCGGCCAAGCGATGACCGGGATTCCGCCCGAGGGCCCCGGCGCCGCTGTGGAAACGGCACCTGCGCCGCGGAGGAACCATGGCGCTCGCCCGGGGATGCTGCGCGCAGCGCTCCTGGGAGCGACGGGGGTGGTCGTCCTCGCCCTCGCGTGGGAGGCGTACAAGGCGCTCGCGCCCGCCGACGGGGTCGTCATCGGCGGGGTGACGGTGCTGCCTCGGACGACGGACATCGCGATGCCCCACCTCTGGGAGATGGTCACGCGCGCGCTGGAGCCGGTGACCCGCGCGCCGCAGGCGCCCCCGCTGTGGGCGGCCACTCTCCAGGCGGCCGCGCTGACGCTCGGCATCGCGGCGGTGGGATGGCTGGTCGGCGTGGTCGTCGGGTTCGCGATCGCGACCGTGATGCAGCGGTTCCGGCCCGCGCAGTCCGCGCTGCTGCCATGGGTGGTGCTCAGTCAGACGGTTCCGCTCATCGCCCTGGCGCCGGTGGTGCGCAACTGGGGGAGCCAGCTGGAGTTCGGCGGCTTCGAGTGGCAGAACTGGATGTCGGTGGCGGTGATCGCCAGCTACCTGGCGTTCTTCCCCGTCGCCGTCGGCGCCCTGGCGGGACTCGGCTCCCCCGATCGGGCCCATCTCGACCTGATGCGCTCGTACGGCATCGGCTGGTGGACCTCGTTCCTGCGTCTGCGGCTGCCGGCGAGCGTCCCGTACCTGCTGCCCGCGCTGCGGCTGGCCGCCGCGAACGCGGTGGTCGGAACGGTCGTCGCGGAGGTCTCGATCGGGATGAGGGGGGGCCTGGGCCGGGCCATTGTGGAGTTCGCCGCCAGCGCCAGTTCCGACCCGCCCAAGCAGTGGGCTCCCATCGGCGGCGCCGTGCTCGTGGGCCTGGTGGCCGCCGGCACCGTCGCACTGATCGGAGTCGGGCTGCGCCGCTACCGCCGATCGGAGACGTCCGCATGACCGACGAGCCCGCCAGCCCCGCCGTGCTGGTGGAAGACATGGACAAGGTGTTCCCCGCCACGGGAAAGGGCCGAGCTGTGCATGCACTGGACGGCATAGACCTGCGGGTGGCGCCGGGCGAGTTCGTGTCGCTGATCGGACCGAGCGGATGCGGCAAGTCCACGCTGATGCGGATCATCGCGGATCTGGACGAACCCACCAGCGGCAGCGTCCGGGTGTTCGGCAAGTCCGCGCGGCAGGCCCGGCTCGACCAGGACTACGGCATCGCGTTCCAGCAGGCGGGCCTGCTCCCGTGGCGGACCGTGCACCAGAACGTCGAACTGCCCCTCGAGGTGCACGGCATCGCGCGGGCGCGGCGGCGCGCACGAGCCGATGAACTGCTGGAACTCGTCGGGTTGGGAGAGTTCGCCGACCGGTTCCCCGATCAGCTCTCCGGCGGGATGCAGCAGCGCGTCGCGATCGCACGAGCGTTCGCCGAGCGGCCGCGGCTGCTGCTGATGGACGAGCCCTTCGGGGCACTGGACGAGATGACGCGCGAGACGATGCAGACCGAACTGGCACGGATCTGCGCGGAGACCGGCGCGGCGGTGGTGTTCGTGACGCATTCCATCCCGGAGGCGGTGTTCCTCTCCGACCGGGTCGTGGTGATGTCGCCCCGCCCGGGCCGGATCACGGCGACGCTGGCGACGGGCATCGGCTGGGAGCGCACCGATGCGCTCCGCGAGGACTCCGCCTTCTTCGACCGGGTCAGCGCCGTGCGCGAGGCGCTGCACGGCCAGCCGGGCGCGGCGGCCCCGGGGAGGGATTCCCGATGACCGCGCGGTGGCAGGTGATCCTCTGGCCCGTGCTGTTCGGCGTGGTGGTGGTCGCGCTGTGGCAGCTCGCCGTGGTCGGCCTGCAGATCCGCCCGTTCGTCATTCCCAGCCCCGCGGCGATCGGGACCCAGTTCGGCGAGCGGGCCGAGGTGATCCTCCTCGCGAGCCTCGGCACGGCTCGCAACGCCCTGGTGGGACTGGTGGCGGGCACCGTGCTGGGCACCGCGTGGGCGGTGATCGCGGCGGCGTGGCGCCCCATGGACGAGGCCAGCGCGCCGATCGTGACCGCGCTGTCGGTGATCCCGATCGTGGCACTGGCGCCCGTCTTCTACGCCATGTTCGGCGCGAATGCGGAGACGGGACGGCAGATGATCGCGGCGATCGCTGTGTTCACCCCTGTCTACGTGAACGTGTTGCGAGGGCTCCGGCAGGTGCGCCCCCTGCACCGGGACCTGATGCGGGCGTACGCGGCGTCCCGGGCGCAGATGACCCGGATGGTGACGATTCCCGGCGCGGTGCCGTTCTTCTTCACGGGGCTCCGGATCGCCTCCTCGCTGTCGGTGATCTCCGCACTGGTCGCCGAGTACTTCGGCGGGCCGGTCACGGGGCTGGGCAAGGCGATCACGTCGGCCGTGTCCTCCAGCGACTATCCCCTGGCGTGGGCGTTCGTGGTCGGCGCGATCCTCACCGGCCTCGTCTTCTACGCCGCCACCTACCTGCTCGAGACGGCCGTGACGGCCCGCCGTCGAGCTCGATGACCTGCCGCGCATCCGCCGGGAGGACACTGCACCACCGCATCACCGCATCACGACAAGGAGGAGCACCATGACACACAGCAGACGCATGCTGCTGGGCGCTGGTGCGATCGCGGCGACCGCCGCGATCGCACTCACCGGCTGCTCGGGCGGCACGGCCCCGGCCGAAACCCCCGCCGAGGGCGAACTCATCCCCGTCACCCTGCAACTGCAGTGGGTGGCACAGGCGCAGTTCGCCGGCTACTACGCCGCGCTGGCCGAGGGATACTACGAGGACGAGGGCCTCGACGTCACCATCCAGGAGGCGGGCACCGACACGGTCCCGATCGACGTGCTCGCCGCCGGCGACGCGGACTTCGCGATCTCGTGGGTGCCGAAGGTGCTCGGTTCGATCGAGCAGGGCACCAACGTCACCGACATCGCCCAGATCTTCGAGCGCAGCGCCACCACCCAGATCTCCTTCGTCGACAAGGGCATCACGACCCCCGCCGACCTGAAGGGGAAGACGGTCGGAAGCTGGGGCTACGGGAACGAGTGGGAGCTGTTCGCCGGCATGCAGCAGGCCGGGATCGACACGTCGTCCGACATCACGCTCGTCCAGCAGGCCTTCGACATGAACGGCTTCCTGGCCGGCGACATCGACGCCGCGCAGGCGATGACCTACAACGAATACGCGCAGGTCCTCGAGACGATCAACCCCGCGACCGGCCAGCTCTACCAGCCGGAGGACCTGAACGTCATCAACTGGAACGATGTCGGCACCGCGATGCTGCAGGACGCGATCTGGGCCGACACCGACCGGCTGGCCGATGACCCGCAGTACGCCGACGTCGCCGAGAAGTTCGTCAAGGCGTCGATCAAGGGCTGGGTGTTCGCCCGGGACAACCCGGAGGAAGCCGCTCAGATCGTGACCGACGCGGGCTCCACCCTGGGTCAGAGCCACCAGCTGTGGATGACCAACGAGGTCAACAAGCTGATCTGGCCGTCCACGAACGGGATCGGAATGGTCGACGCCGACGCGTGGGCGCAGACGGTCGACATCGCTCTGAACACGAAGAACGACACCGGATCGACGATCATCACCACCGATCCGCCGGACACGGCGTACTCGAACGACTATGTCGAACAGGCGATCGCCGAGCTCGAGGCGGAGGGCGTGGACGTGATGGGCACGGACTTCGCTCCCATCACGGTCACCCTGAAGGAGGGCGGAGAGTAGGGTCGTCCGGGTGGTCCGCGGCAGCGCCGCGGACCACCCGTTCCCCCTCCGAACGCATGATGGAAAGCGGCAGCATGACGACCGACCCGGCTCTGGACACCCGCGCGTACGACCTGGACCGGACCCACGTCTTCCACTCCTGGTCCGCACAGGCGGACTTCGACCCGATCGTGATCGCGGGGGGACGCGGCACGCGGCTGTGGGACCACAGCGGGCGGAGCTATCTGGACTTCTCCAGCCAGATGGTCAACGTGAACATCGGGCACCAGCATCCGGCGGTCGTCGCGGCGATCCGTGATCAGGCGGATCTCCTGACCACCATCGCCCCCGCCACCGCGAACCTCGCGCGCGGGGAAGCCGCAGCGCGGATCGCGGCCCGGGCGCCCGAGGGATTCGACAAGGTCTTCTTCACCAACGGCGGCGCGGATGCGGTGGAGAACGCGATCCGCTTGGCACGGCTGCACACGGGGCGCGACACGGTGCTCTCGCGCTATCGCTCCTACCACGGCAACACCGGCGCCGCGATCGTCGCCACCGGCGACTGGCGGCGCGTGCCGAACGAGTTCGCCCGCGGGCATGTCCACGTCTTCGGGCCGTACCTGTACCGCTCCGAGTTCTGGGCGAGCACCCCCGAGGAGGAGTGCGCGCGGGCGTTGCACCATCTCGAGCGGGTCATCCAGGCCGAAGGGCCGTCCGGCATCGCCGCGGTGCTGCTGGAGTCCATTCCGGGCACGGCCGGTGTGCTGGTGCCGCCGTCGGGGTACCTGTCCGGGGTTCGCGAGATCTGCGACCGATACGGGATCCTGCTGATCCTCGATGAGGTGATGGCCGGCTTCGGCCGCACCGGGCGGTGGTTCGCGTTCGAGGACCACGACGTGCGCCCGGACCTGATCACCTTCGCCAAGGGAGTCAACTCCGGCTACGTCCCAGTGGGCGGAGTGATCATCTCAGATGAGATCGCCGCCACGTTCGACCATCGCGTGTTCCCGGGGGGCCTCACGTACTCGGGCCACCCGCTGGCCGCCGCCTCGATCGTCGCGACGCTGGACGCCATGGAGTCGGAGGGGATCGTCGAGAACGCGCGCCGCATCGGCGAGGACGTGCTCGGACCGGCGCTGCGCGCACTGGCGCAGCGCCACCAGGCCATCGGGGAGGTGCGCGGGGTGGGCGTCTTCTGGGCGCTGGAACTGGTGTCGGATCGCGCGAGCCGGACACCCCTTCCCGGGGCGACGATGGCCGCCCTGAAGCGGTCGCTCATCGACGCCGGGCTGATCCCCTTCGTGCAGGACAACCGCATCCACGTCGTGCCACCGTGCGTGGTCACCGACGACGAGGTCGGCGAGGCCGTCGCCGTCTACGACGACGTGTTCACGCGGATGCTGTGACCGGCATCCGCCATCCCGGACGGAAGAAACGACCGTGACCGAGTTCGTCGACCACTGGGTGGACGGCCACCCCTGGGCCGGATCCTCGACCCGCACCGCGCCGGTCTACGACCCCGCCCGCGGCGCGGTGCAGCGCCACGTGCGGCTGGCCGGCTCCGACGACGTCGCGGCCGCGGTCGCGTCGGCGGCCGCGGCGTGGCCCGCGTGGCGGGACACGTCGATCGCCCGTCGACAGGCCGTGCTGTTCGCCTTCCGCGAACTGCTGCACGCGCGCGCTGACGAGCTGGCGGAGATCCTCACCGCCGAGCACGGGAAGGTCCTCGCCGACGCGCGCGGCGAGATCGCCCGGGGACTGGAGGTGGTGGACTTCGCCTGCGGGTTCGCCCAGCTGACCAAGGGCAGCTACTCCGAGAACGTCTCCATCGGGATCGACGTCTACACGCTGCGCCAGCCGCTCGGCGTGGTGGCAGTCATCTCGCCGTTCAACTTCCCCGCGATGGTCCCGATGTGGTTCTTCCCCATCGCGATCGCCGCGGGCAACTCCGTGGTGATCAAGCCCAGCGAGAAGGACCCGAGCGCATCGCTGTGGATGGCGCGGCGGATGCAGGAAGCGGGTCTGCCCGACGGTGTGCTCACCGTCGTGAACGGCGACAAGGAGGCGGTGGACGCGCTTCTGGTGCACCCGGAGGTGCGCGCCGTCTCCTTCGTCGGATCCACCCCGATCGCCCGGTACATCTACCAGACGGCAGCGGCGCACGGCACACGGGTGCAGGCGCTGGGGGGCGCGAAGAACCATATGCTCGTGCTGCCCGACGCGGACCTGGACCTCGCGGCGGATGCCGCCGTGAACGCCGGGTTCGGATCGGCCGGGGAGCGGTGCATGGCGATCTCCGTCGTGCTGGCCACCGACCCGGTGGCGGACGCCCTGGTCGAGCGGATCGCCGAACGGATGGCGAGATTGCGGGTGGGCGACGGCCGGCGCGGCTGCGACATGGGCCCGCTCATCACCCGGGAGCACCGGGATCGCGTGGCGGGCTTCATCGACGTGGCCTCCGCGGACGGCGCCCGGGTAGTGGTCGACGGACGCGGCGTCGAGATCGACGGCGACCCGGACGGCTTCTGGCTGGGGCCGACACTGGTGGACCGGGTGCCGCTGACCTCGGCCGTGTACTCGGAGGAGATCTTCGGTCCCGTGCTCTCGGTCGTGCGGGTCGGCGGGTACGAGGAGGGTCTGGAGATCATCAACTCCGGCCGGTACGGGAACGGGACAGCGATCTTCACGAACGACGGCGGCGCCGCCCGGCGATTCCAGCGGGAGGTGCAGGCCGGCATGATCGGAGTCAACGTGCCCATCCCCGTGCCGGTGTCGTACCACTCCTTCGGCGGGTGGAAGGCGTCGTTGTTCGGCGACGCGAAGGCGTACGGACCCCACGGCTTCGACTTCTTCACCCAGGAGAAGGCCGTGACGGCCCGCTGGCTCGACCCCTCGCACGGCGGCATCGACCTGGGATTCCCGCAGAACGGGTGACCCCGCCGCCGGCCGGCGGGGCGCCGTAAGGTGGGGCGGTGAGAACGCTGCACGACCCGGCACACCGCGCTTTCGCGTCCGACAACTACGCGGGTGTGCATCCGGAGGTGCTCGCCGCGATCGCGGCGGCCAACGGCGGCCATCAGGTGTCGTACGGGGCGGATGACTACACCCGCCGGCTCTCGGGGATCGTGGCCGACCACGTGGGCGCCCCGGTCGAGGTGTACCCGGTGTTCAACGGGACCGGCGCGAACGTGACGGCGCTGCAGTCCATGGTGCCGCGCTGGGGCGCGGTGATATCCGCGTCCACCGCCCACATCAACGTGGACGAGGGCGGCGCACCCGAACGGGTCGGAGGGATGAAGCTCCTCACCGTCCCCGCCCCCGACGGCAAGCTCACCCCCGAACTCGTGGACCGCGAGGCCTGGGGCTGGGGGGACGAACATCGTGCGCAGCCGCTCGTCGTCGCGATCACGCAGTCCACGGAGCTCGGCACGGTGTACACGCCCGAGGAGATCCGCGCCCTGGCCGACCACGCCCACGCCCGCGGGATGCGGCTCTACCTCGACGGCGCCCGCATCGCGAACGCCGCCGCATCCCTGGACCTGCCGCTGGAGCGGTTCACCCGCGAGGCCGGGGTCGACGTGATGTCGATCGGCGGCACCAAGAACGGCGCCCTGGCGGCCGAGGCGATCGTGGTGCTGGAGCCGGCCGCCTCGGAAGGGCTGACCTATCTGCGGAAGCTGGACATGCAGCTGGCCTCCAAGATGAGGTTCGTCTCCGCGCAGCTGATCGCGCTGCTGGAGGGAGACCTGTGGCTGCGCAACGCCCGTCGGGCCAACGCGATGGCCGCGCGCCTGCGCGAGGGGATCGACACGGGCCTGCGTTCCGGGACGATCGCCGGGGTGGAGTTCACCCAGCCCACCCAGGCCAATGGCGTGTTCGCCACCCTGCCGCCCGGCGCGGCGGACCGACTGCGGGAGCGCCACGGCTTCTACGACTGGGACGGACGACGCGGCGAGGTGCGCTGGATGTGCTCGTTCGACACCGAGCGCGAGGAGGTGGACGCGTTCGTCGCGGCCGTCGCCGAGGTCTGTCCGGGCTGACCCTCAGCCCTCGCGACCGGCGGACTGCGCCGCGGGCGCCTCCCGCACATCGGAGTCGGGGGAGCCGGAGTCGTCGGAGTCCGCGTCCTCGAACGAGGACGGTTCGGCGTCCACGACCTCGGGCCGCATCAGTTCCCGCACCTCGGCCATGAAACCGGTCAGCTGCTGCTGCTGCCAGCGCAGGGCACGGGCGCGGTCCTCGGCATCCCGGAGCACCGCCTGCGAGTGACCGGTGACGCTGTCGATGATGCTCTGCGCCTTCACCCGCGCGCGGTCCAGGAGCTCCCGGGCGCGCAGGTTCGCGTCCGCTTCGATCTGCTGCGCCTGCGCCCTCATCAGCCGGTCGAAATCGTCCGCCTTCGCGGTGATCCGCTGCGCATGCTCCAGGGCGGCCGCGACCTGGTCATTCGCATCGGACGTGATCCGCTCCGCGTGGGCGACGGCCTGATTGTGCAGCATCAGGAACTCCTGCTGCGCGTCGTCCTGACGGCGGGTCAGCGCCTGCTCGAACTCCAGCGCGCGCAGCCGCTGCTCCCGCACCGCCTCGTCGGCCTCGGCGCGCGCCTGCGAGGTCTCGCGCGCGACGAGCGCTCGCAGCGCCGCGGCGCCCTTCTCCGCCTCCGAGCGGATCGCGGCCGCCTCCTGCTCGGCCTGCCCCACCTTCTCCGCCGAGTGCGCCGCCGACCGCTCCAGCTCGGCCTCGTGCGCCGTGCGCTCGGTCTCGATCCGAACCCGAGCCTGCTGCGCGTCGTGCTGGGCGCGCGCGAGGATCGCGTCCGCCTCGGCCTGGGCGTCCGCCCGGCGATGCTGGATGTCCTCGGTCGCGGCCTCGAGCAGTCGGTGGGCCTGTGTGGTGGCGTTCTTGATGAGCACCGCCGCCTGCTCCTCCGCGACGTGCAGGACCTCCTCGAACCGCGGATGCGCGGCCGAGGCCTCCTCGCCGGCGACCAGCTCCTCGGTGAGGGTCTGCACCTGCTGCTCCGCGTTGGACGCCTTCGCGGTCATGACCGCCAGTTCCGCCCGCAGCCGCTCCGCCTCCGCCTCCGCGGCCGCCCGCGCCGCCTCGGCAGCCCGCTGCAGGCCTTCCCTGCGCGCGAACGCCTCGGACTGGGACGCCTGCCGCGCGGTCAGGTCGGCGAGCGCGGCATCGACCTCGGACTTGTCGTACCCGCGGAACGCGGTCGTGAACGGGACGCCGGCGCCGGCCATCAGAGCGGTCAGCGGCGACACATCCTCGGGATCGACCTCGTCGCGGGGGGGTTCGGACACGCTGCACGCCCTTCGTCGGTGGGGGGAGGGAACCGGCAGCAGTCAGCGTACTCCGCGGTGTCAGCGCAGCGCTCCGACGCTGGCCAGCCCCAGCCGCACGAGAGTTCCCCGCCCGCCCTCCATCTCCGCCGCGACCGGGTCCGACGCGGCCTCGCGTGGCGACATCCAGGTCACCTCCAGCGCGTCCTGGCGCGGCTCGCACGTGCCCGTGACCGGCACCACGAACGGCAACGACACGGCGTGCTGGCGCTCGTCATGGAAGGGACTCACCCCCGGGAGCGGGAAGTACTCCGCCACGGTGAACGGCGCCGGCTGCGGCGGCAGCAGCGGAAACGCCATGGGGCCCAGGTCGTCCTCCAGATGACGGAACAGCGCGTCGCGGATGGTCTCCCCGTAGCGGACCCGCCCCGACACGATGGTGCGGGTGATCTCCCCCAGCGGCGTCGCCCGCAGCAGCAGACCCACCTCGGTGACGCTGCCGGTGCCGTCGGTGCGCACCGGAATCGCCTCGACATACAGGATGGGAATCCGACGGCGCACCTGCGCGAGTTCGACGTCGCTGAGCCACGCCGGCGTCGCCGAATCGGAGGGCAGCGAGCGACCCAGAGCCGCGTCCAGCGGGTCGATCGGGCCCTCCTCGTCGCCGCGATCGCCGGGATCGGGGTCAGGGGTGCGCACCGGCATGCTTCCTGTATACCGCGCCGCCGCCGGGTGACCGGCGGCCGTTCGCGGCCGCCGCGTGTCGCACGGGTGCCAGGATGGAGCCGTGACCGAGCTTCCTCCCATCGACGACGCCGCGGTGCTGTGGTCGGCCGCCGCTCCAGAGCGCAGCGGGCGGCCGGTGCTGGTGATGCTCCACGGCTACGGCAGCAACGAGTCCGACCTGTTCGGACTCGTTCCCTACCTGCCCCCGGAGTACGCGGTCGCGTCGTTGCGGGCGCCGCTGCCCGCGCCGCCCTCGCCCGGCTTCTCGTGGTACCCGTTCGAGACGATCCGCTCGCCCCGCGAGGAGGGCGCCACCGCGGCGGCCCGGCGCGTGATCGAGTGGCTCGACACGGCGGCGGCGGATGCGCCCGCGGTGGGCCTGCTCGGCTTCTCGCAGGGCGTCTCCGTGGCAATCCAGGCGCTGCGACTGCAGCCCGAGCGGTTCGGGTTCACCGTGAGCCTGTCCGGGACGTTCGCGGGCGGCAGCATGCCGGGCGACGCCGTGCTCGCCGAGCGGCGTCCGCCGGCGTTCTGGGGTCGCGGCGACCGGGACCAGGTGATCCCGGTGGAGATGGTGATCGCCACTGCCGACTGGCTGCCCCGGCACACCTCCTCGACGGCGACCGTGTACCCGGGGCTGACGCACAGCGTGTCGCAGCAGGAACTGGACGACGTGCGCGCCTTCCTCGCCGACCGGCTCGCCGACTGACCCGAGGACCACGGCGTCTCAGAGGGCGACCGGCACCAGTCCGCCCTCCAGCCGCGCGACGTCCTCTGCGGTGCACACCTGGGTGGCCGGCAGCGCCGCGGTCGCGGAGCCCGCCGCGACCGCCGCCCGGAACGCCCGCGCCGGCGGATGCCCTTCCGCCAGTCGCAGCACGAAGGCGGCCAGGAAGCTGTCACCGGCCCCCACCGTGCTCAGCACCCGGACCGGCGGGCTGTTCAGCCGCAGTGCCTGATCCTCCGTCACCAGCACCGCGCCCTGCGCGCCCAGCGACAGCGCGACCATGGTGCACCGGCCGGCATCCACCAGTTCCCGCGCGGCCGCCACCAGACCGGCGTCGTCGCCGACGTCGACGCCCGTCAGCTCGCCCAGTTCGCGTCGGCTCGGCTTGATGAGGAACACTCCCGCATCCAGAGCGGCGCGCAGGGCCGCGCCGGCCGCGTCCACCACCATCCGTCCGCCGCCGGCGGCCGTGAGGCGCGCGATCCGCCCGTACAGGTCGGCGGGCGTTCCGGGCGGGAGGCTGCCGCTGCCGACGACGTAGCCGCCCGCGGGCAGATGATCGGCGACGGCGGACAGCAGCGCCTGCCACTCCGGCTCGGACAGGTCCGGTCCCTGCAGCACGAACCGGAACTGGCGCCCGGACGTCGTCTCGTCCACGGTGAAGCTCTCGCGCGTGCTCCCCGCGATAGGAACCACCCGCCCGATCACCCCTTCCCGCTCGAGCAGGCTGCGGTACGCCTGACCGGTGGGACCGCCCGCGGTGTACACCGCGACCGATCCCCCGCCCATGCTGCGCAGCACGCGGGAGACGTTCACCCCGCCGCCGCCGGGATCCAGCCGCGTGGGACCGCAGCGCAGCTTGTGCTCGGGTTCCACCCGGTCCACCGAGGTGGAGACGTCCAGCGCCGGGTTCGCGGTGACGGTGAGGATCGGCAGGGAGGTCGCCATACCCCCAGTGTAGGAACGCGGCGCGGGCGGTCACGAGGAAGGATCGGCGCGGGACGGCGTCGGCGGCAGCGGGGATGATGGACCGGTGGTCGACGTTCTGGAACGCTTCTCCCCCGCGACACGGGACTGGTTCCGCGGCGCGTTCGAGCGGCCCACCCCGGCCCAGTCCGGAGCCTGGCGAGCGGTGTCCGCCGGCCGGAACGCGCTCGTGGTGGCGCCCACGGGGTCCGGGAAGACCCTCTCCGCATTCCTGTGGGCCATCGACCGGGTCGTCCGCGAGAAGGACACGGATGCGGCGAACGGCGCCGCGCCGCATCCGGCCGACGTCACCCGCATCGTGTACGTCTCCCCGCTCAAGGCGCTGGGCGTGGACGTCGAGCGGAACCTGCGATCGCCTCTGGTCGGCATCGCCCGGTCGGCGCAGCGGCTCGGGCAGGCCGTCGCGGCGGTGACCGTGGGCGTCCGGTCGGGAGACACGACGTCGGCGGATCGGAGACGTCTGGTGGCCGATCCGCCCGACATCCTGATCACCACGCCCGAGTCGCTGTATCTCATGCTGACCGGGCAGGCCGCCCAGACCCTCCGCGGCGTGCACACCGTCATCGTCGACGAGGTGCACGCCGTCGCGGGCACGAAGCGCGGCGCCCACCTGGCGCTGAGCCTGGAGCGGCTGGACGCGCTGCTGCCCCAGCGCGCGCAGCGGATCGGGCTGTCGGCGACCGTGCGGCCGGCCGACGAGGTGGCGCGCTTCCTCGGCGGCAGCGCGCCGGTGGAGATCGTCGCCCCCACCGCCGCCCGCACCCTGGACCTGTCGGTGATCGTCCCCGTCGAGGACATGACCCGCCCTCCGGCCCCGCCGGAGCCCGAGGGCGCCGCAGGAGCCTGGGCCGATGACGGGGATGCCGACGGCGCGGCGGCGGGACAGCGCGCTCCGGCCGCGGGATCGATCTGGCCTCACGTGGAGGAGGTGATCGTGGACCTGGTGCTCGCGCACCGGTCCACCATCGTGTTCGCCAATTCCCGGCGCCTGGCCGAGCGGCTCACGGCGCGGCTGAACGAGATCTCCGCGATCCGCACGGGAACGGCGATCCCGGACCCCGCCGGACGCGCGGCACACCCCGCCGGCACCACGGCCGGGGCGCCCCCGGCGCTCGCCAAGGCCCACCACGGGTCGGTATCCAAGGAGCAGCGAGCACAGGTGGAGGAGGAGCTGAAGTCCGGGTCACTGCGCTGTGTGGTCGCGACCTCCAGTCTCGAGCTCGGGATCGACATGGGGGCGGTCGATCTCGTCATCCAGGTGGAGACGCCGCCCTCGGCGGCGTCGGGTCTGCAGCGCGTCGGCCGCGCCGGTCACCAGGTGGGCGAGGTCAGCCGCGCCCGCCTGTTCCCCACGCACCGCGGCGACGTGCTCCACGCCGCGGTGGTCGGCGAGCGGATGCTGGCCGGCGAGATCGAGGCGATCCACGTGCCCCGAAACCCTCTCGACGTGCTCGCGCAGCAAACGGTGGCCGCGTGCGCGACCGGCACGATCGGCGTCGAGGACTGGTTCGAGACGGTGCGGCGTTCGGCGCCGTTCGCCGCGCTGCCCCGTTCCGCGTTCGAGGCCACCCTCGACCTCGTGTCCGGCCGGTACCCGTCCGACGAGTTCGCGGCACTGCGCCCTCGCGTGGTGTGGGACCGGGACGCGGGCACCCTCACCGGGCGACCCGGGTCGCAGCGGATCGCCGTCACCAGCGGCGGCACCATCCCGGACCGCGGCCTGTTCGGCGTGTTCGTGGCCGGTCAAGCCCGCAACGCGCGGGTCGGCGAGCTCGACGAGGAGATGGTGTACGAGTCCCGAGTGGGAGACGTCTTCACCCTGGGCACCACGAGCTGGCGGATCGTGGAGATCACCCACGACCGGGTCACTGTCGCGCCCGCATTCGGTCAGCCGGGAAAGGTGCCCTTCTGGCACGGCGATGCCCTGGGCCGGCCCGCCGAGCTGGGTGCGGCGCTCGGGCGGTTCGTCCGCGAGATCGCCGCAGCCCCGGCGGACCGGGCCGCGTCCCGCCTGGGCGCGGCGGGTCTGGACACTCGAGCGCAGGCGAATCTCCTCGCCTATCTCGCGGAGCAGCGAGAAGCGACCGGCACGCTGCCCACCGACCGCTCCTTCACCGTGGAGCGCAGCCGCGACGAGGTCGGCGACTGGCGCATCATCTTGCATTCCCCGTACGGCATGTCGGTGCACGCACCGTGGGCACTCGCCGTGAACGCCCGCATCCGCGAGACGCTGGGGGTCGACGGCGGCGCCGTCGCCGGAGACGACGGCATCATCGTGCGAGTGCCCGACACGACGGCCGAACCACCGGGTGCCGAGCTGTTCGTGTTCGACGCTGACGACCTGGAGCGGATCGTGTCGGACGAGGTCGGCGGGTCGGCGCTGTTCGCGTCCCGTTTCCGGGAGTGCGCGGCGCGGGCCCTGCTGATGCCTCGCAGCGATCCCGGCAGGCGGAGCCCGCTGTGGCAGCAGCGACAGCGGTCCGCGCAGCTGCTGGAGGTCGCCCGGCGGCATCCGACCTTCCCGATCATCCTGGAGACCCTGCGCGAAGTGCTCCAGGACGTGTACGACCTGCCCGCGCTGGCCGGGGTGGCGCGGGCGATCGAGGAACGGCGCATCCGGCTGGTCGAGACGAGCCCCGCGCAACCGTCACCTTTCGCCCGCGACCTGCTGTTCGGATATGTCGGCGCGTTCATGTACGAGGGTGATTCCCCCCTGGCCGAGCGCCGCGCCGCGGCGCTCGCCGTGGACCCCGCGCTCCTGGCGGAACTGCTCGGCACCGTCGAGATGCGGGAACTGCTCGACCCGGAAGTGATCGTCCAGTTCGCCGCTCAGGCGCAGCGGGTCGACCCCGAGCGGCGCGTGCGCGGCGCCGAAGGAGTGGCCGACCTGGTGCGCGCCCTCGGGCCGCTCTCGGTGGAGGAGGTCGCGCAGCGCCTTCAGGCCGAGGATGACGCCCACGCCGCGGCGACGACGGAGCAGGCGCAGCGCGACCTGGAGCTTCTGATCGCGCAGCGGCGCGCGATCCCGGTCACGATCGCGGGAACGCGCCAGACCGCGGCGATCGAGGATGCGGGGAGACTCCGCGACGCGCTGGGCGTCGCGCTTCCGGTGGGGATCCCGGCGGCGTTCCTCGACCCGGTCGAGGATCCGCTCGGGGATCTGCTGTCCCGGTTCGCGCGGACGCACGGACCGTTTCCGGCAGCGGCAGTCGCCGAGCGGTTGGGCATCGGTCCCGCCGTCGCCCGTCAGGGTCTGCGCCGCCTGGAAGGCCAGGGCCGGGTGGTCAGCGGCTTCTTCCTGCCCGCCGAGCCCGCCGCGGTCGCGGACGAGCCTGACTGGTGCGACGCGGGCGTGCTCCGGCGGCTGCGGATGCGATCGCTGGCCGCGATCCGCGGCAGCGTCGAACCGGTCCCGCCGGCCGCGTTCGCCCGGTTCCTGCCGGAATGGCAGCACGTCACCCGACCCTTGCGGGGCGTGGACGGGGTGCTGGCGGTGGCCGATCAGCTGGCCGGCGTGCCGATCCCCGCGAGCGCGTGGGAGTCGATGATCCTCCCCTCCCGGGTGCGGGATTACTCACCGGCGATGCTCGACGAACTGAGCGCCGCCGGCGAGGTGGTGTGGTCCGGGCAGGGTCAGCTTCCCGGCCGCGACGGCTGGATCCGGCTGCACCCGGCCGAGCTCGTCCCGGTCACGGCATCCGAGTCGGAGGAGGATCCGCCCGCCGATTCCCTCGACGCCCGGATACTGAGCGTGCTGCGGACCGGCGGGGCCTTCTTCGCACGCCGGCTGCGCGAGCTCGCGGGCACCGACAGCGAGCAGGCGGTGACGGCGGCGCTGTGGCGGCTGACATGGACGGGGCATGTCACGAACGACACGTTCGCGCCGGTGCGCGGGCTCGTCTCCGCCGGCAGGCAGGCGCACCGCGCGGGGCGGCGGGCTCCTCGCACGCGGACGTACCGCGGCGGGGCCGGGCGACCGGCCGTGCCGCCGCGGGACGCGATGGCGGCGGGGCGCTGGTCGGCGCTCGGACCGCGCGAACCCGATCCCGCCGTCCGCGCGACCGCGGCGGCCGGACTCCTGCTCGACCGGTACGGAGTCGTCACCCGCGGGTCGGTGCAGGCCGAGCAGCTTCCCGACGGATTCGCGCAGGCATACCGCACCCTGGCCAGGTTCGAGGACGCCGGCCACTGCCGCCGCGGGTACCTCGTCGAAGGACTCGGCGCGGCCCAATTCGCGGCCTCCGCAACGATCGATCGCCTCCGGGAGTATGCCGCCGTTCCGGAGCCGCCGCCGCTCACCGCGGTGACGCTGGCGGCGACCGATCCCGCCAACCCCTACGGGGCGGCCCTGCCGTGGCCCGCGCGGCCCGACGCCGGTCATCGGCCGGGCCGGAAGGCAGGCGCCCTGCTGGTGCTCGTCGACGGGGATCCCGCACTGTATCTGGAGCGAGGAGGGCGTTCGCTGCTGACCTTCACCGCCGACGACGACCGACTCGCGGCGGCGGTCGCCGGGCTCGTGGCCACCGCGCACGCCCGAGGCCTGGACAGCATCTCCGTGGAGCAGTGGGACGGCGCCGCCGTGCTCGGCACACCGCGAGCGAGCATGCTGCGGGATGCGGGTTTCCAGGAGACGGCGCGGGGCATGGCGCTGCGGCGCACCATCCCGGCATCCTGAGCCGTCGCCCTTGCCTGAGGGCGACACCATCGCTCGGACGGCGCGGCGACTGCACGATGCGCTGGGCGGCGCACGTGGGCGCACGGCCGCGCCGGACAGGCGTGCCGGCGGTGCGGGACCATCGTGGTGCAGGGCCGGATCGGTCCGGACGAGACCACCGAACGGATCACGTTCTGGTGCCCGTCCTGTCAGTACTGAGGTGCGCGAGCGCGCGGGAATGGATTCCACGCATGGCGGGTTGTGCAGTATCTCGGCGCTCCTCGCGCCGGAGGAGGAGACAGTGGGCAAGAACTACGTCGACATCGAGGACGAGCGCGGTCAGACGCTGCGCTACCGCAAGCACGTGAAGGGCCGGGGCCTCATCGCCAACGGCGCGAAGGTGCATGCCACGGCGACGGTGGAGGCCGGCGCGTACGTCGAACCCGGGGCGCAGATCGCCGCGGGCGCGTTCGTGGGCAGCGGCGCATGGATCGAGAAGGATGCCGTCGTGGGGGCCAAGGTGCGGATCGGACCGCACGCGCACGTCGGCCCCGGGGCGCACCTGGGGGCCGGCTCGACGATCGGGGTGCGCGCGCGGATCGGACGCGACGCGTCCGTCTCGCCCGGCTCGATCATCGGGGACGACGAAGGCGTGGCCGACGGCGAGCGCGTCGCGACGGACCGGCGCGGCCTGCGGCTGGCGGCCTGACCCCCGGCCCT
>CAVOZX010000020.1:0-22689 GCA_963701365.1 uncultured Actinomycetota bacterium
ACAGCTCCAGGGCGCGCTCGAGTCCGTCGCCGGAGAAGTGATTCGCGAACACGTACGGCAGTCCGAAGGCGGCGGCGAGCTGCGCGGAGTAGTCGCTGGAGCCGAGCAGCCACACGGTGGGGGATGCCGTGGCCGCGGGGGTGGCGTGCACGACGTACGGCGTGCCGCTGCTCAACTCGGCGGTGGCGCCCTGCGGCGAGATGAGCGCCAGGATCTCCTGCACGTGGTCGGGGAACTGGGCCACCTCGCTGGTCGTGCCTGCTCGGCGCAGCAGTTGCGTGATGATCGGGTCGCTGCCGGGAGCCCGGCCGATGCCGAGGTCGATCCGCCCGGGGGCGATCGCCTCCAGTGCCGCGAACTGCTCGGCCACCACGAGCGGCGCGTGATTGGGGAGCATCACCCCGCCGGAGCCGACGCGGATGCTGCGGGTGCGGGCGGCCGCTGCGGCGGCCAGCACCGGCGGAGTGGTGGAGGCGACGGAGGGCATGTTGTGGTGCTCGGCGTACCAGTAGCGGCGCAGCCCGAGCTCGTCGGCGCGCCGGGCGAGATCCAGGGACGCGGCGATGGCCTGCGCGCTGGTCTGTCCGGTGCGGACGGGCACCAGGTCGAGGACGGAGAGCGCGGGTACGGTGGTCACCTCTTCACGCTATCCCCGGCCGCGCCACGCCGGGCCGGGCCTCCCGGTCACCCCGCGCCGGGTTGTCGGCCAGCCGCAGGTCGTCGCGGAACCAGACGAGCGTGCTCACCCCGCCCACGGTATGGGAGCGGACTCCGAGAGTCGCGCCTAGGCTGGGCGCATGGCCCGGCCCCGCGGCGGTCCCGCCGCGCCGCGGGACCACTCGCCCGACATCCCCCCGACCCTCGACGAGCGTGCGGACCTGAACGCCCGCGAGCATGTCGAGGGCTCCCGCGTGGCCCTGGCCGGCGGCGACGTGGATGCCGCGCACTCCCGGATCAGCGAATCCCGCCTCTCCGCGGCATCCCTCGTGCGCCTGCACCTCAGCGGCGCGGAGCTCGTGGACGTGGCGATCGACGAGGCTCAGCGCGGTCGAGTGCCTCGCCCGGGAGTGCAGGTGGCGGAATGTGATCGTGGACGGCGGACGCATCGGAACACTCGACGCCCTGCGCGCCGAGTGGAACGGTGTGACTCTGCGGGGGATGCGGATCGACTACATCGGGCTGGCCTCGGCGGAGCTGTCGGACGTCCTGATCGCCGACTGCGTCATCGGCACGCTCGACCTGCCGGAGGCGACGCTCAGCCGGGTGCGTTTCGAGGGTTCCCGGGCCGACGAGGTCGACACCCGCGGCATGCGCGCGAAGGACCTCGACCTGCGCGGACTGGATGTCGCGTCGTTCACCGACGTGCGCGCTCTCGCGGGTGCGACGATCGAGGCAGCGCAGGCGGAGTTCCATGCCGTCGCGCTCGCACGCGCGCTCGGGATCGACGCGCGCGAGTAGTCGAGCCCGGTCGCCCCGCGACGACCTGGCGACCGCGGAATCAGGCCGCGATGGCCGGCCGCGCCGAGCCGGCGCGGGTGTAGGCCAGGATTGGGGCGGGGATGCTGTGCCGCGCCCCGTTGCGTGTCAGACCAGGAGTGCCCACCGTGGTGAATCACGTCGCGTTCATCTGGAGTATCGCGGAGTCGTTGCGCGGCCCGTTCAAGCCGTCGGAGTACGGGTCGGTGGTGCTGCCGTTCACGGTGCTGCGCCGGCTGGACGCGGTTCTGGCCGACACGAAGCAGCGTGTGCTGGAGGTCGCGCCGGGTGTGTTGGGGCTGCCGGAGAGGCTGCGGGCCAGGAAGCTCATGGAGGCCGCCGGGTCATGAGTTCTACAACTCGAGCGCGTTCGATTTCGGGCGACCGGATCGCCGTATCCCGGCCACCATGCCGATCGCATCACCGCATTGAGTGTGATCGAACGCTGGGCTACACAGCACTAGGTTCAGAACATGCCTGAATCCCTGTTCAACATCTGGCCGGACTTCGGGTTCGAGTCCAATCCATACAGCCAGGAGACGTTGACTGCTGACAGCATCGGTGACGATTTGCTTGTAGGTCGCGACTCAGAGTCATCTCGCATCCAGCGACTGATTGGAACCGACGGTTCCTTTCCTACGGTCGAGGGGCCGATCGGGGTGGGAAAGAGCAGCCTGCTGGAGGTTTCCATCTACCGAATGCGCGTGAAATGCATCACCAGTGCACGAGGAGAGCTGTACTTGCCGGGGGTGAACCGCCTGCAACCTCGCGCAGACCAAGCCCAGTTCGAATTGGAGGTCTTCCAGACAATTGCTCAGACATTGATCAAGTACGCGGACGATTTCGAAAGGACCGGATTATTTCGCCCGCGGGTGGATGAGATCTCTCAGTGGCTGAACTCTGCATTGTTTACGAGCCGCGAGGTCGGCGGTCAGGTGTTTGGCGCCGGTGTCAACCTTGCGCGTGGGACCGAGCCCAACACCGGAGAGGGATTCTCGCAGTCTGGCTTCCGCGCCGCGATTCGAATGCTTCTCGAAGAAGCGTTCCGCGACCAGCGCGGCGCCGTCGTGTTGATTCTCGACAACCTGGAACTGCTCGAGACTGTTGGAGCAGCTCGTCGCACGCTAGATCAGTTGCGCGACGTTGTCTTCAACATTCCGAACGTGCGATGGGTGCTCTGCGGCTCGCGCGGCATCGTCTCTCGTGCTCGCGTGGAACGACTGAGCGCAATCTTCCAGGCGCCCCTTCAATTGAAGCCATTAGAGGACGAGCAGGTGATTGCCGCGATCCGGCGACGGATCGAGAGCTTTGGCGGAAACGGCGCGACTCCGCCGGTCACGCCGGAAGGGTTCGCGTTCCTCTACAAGGCGCTGAACAGCAATCTTCGAGAGTCTCTTTCAACCGCACAGCAGTACGCGGCCTACGTTCACGAGGAGTACTTCCAAGGGCCGGAGGGGCTGCCATCCCCCCAAGGGCCGGAGGGGCTGCCATCCCCCTCTGACCTCAACGGATTACTTGAGTCCTGGCTGTTCAAGCGCGCCGAGGATGCATACAAGGATGCCGGTCGGGTGCAAGCGCGACACTGGCAGTTCTTCGAAGATCTCTGCTCCCGAGGCGGACGCGCTGGTTCCTCCGAATGGGAGGCACTTGGCTTCGGTTTCCAGCAGCAGCTGGTCGGTGCCGTGACTCAACTCATCGAAGCCAACCTTGTTAGCCGGGAGACTGACCCCGACGATGGAACGAAGACGGTGAACTCTGTCACGCCGCTCGGATGGCTGGTGTACTTCTTCCGGGCAAGACTTGAGTTCCCCGCTCCGCGGTCTTAACCTCGTGTAGAGGACTTTGGGCGGCCCAACCGTTCCGCTGTGGATTCCCGCGGCAGAGCCGGCGCGAAAACTGATCGATTCCGGGATGCCTCGGCGGGGGGCGGCGACGACGTCGACGCGCCGACGATTCTCGTCCCGAAACCCAGGCCCGAAACCTGGTCAGTCGGAAGCGAAATCTTGACCACTTTCGGGATGCGCCGCAGTGTGGGTGAGAGCCCGCGAGCGGGAGCCCCAGTGTTCGCCCTGTTCCCTCAGTTCCGCGTCGGCACGATCGGGGGGCAAGCCCCCGCGGGGCCCGGCGAACGCGCGATTGACGAGTGCGCCAGGATGCTAGCGGCTGTCGGCCAGAAGCAGGGCCCCCGGGAGGATGCGGCAGTTCAGCCGCGTCGCCTCCCCGTACGCCTCGCCGTCCAGCTGCACCGCCTGGGGCGGGTGGGCGCCCGCGTCGGCGGTCACCGCGCGCAGGTAGTGCACCGACTGGTCGCGGCGCCGCTCGAGCACCAGCCGGCCGGCGCGGAAGCGGCGCAGCACGGAGTTGTCCCACCACACCCGCCGCCACACCGCGAGCCACCCCCACCAGGCCGCCGGGCGGATCAGCACCACATCCATCCGACCGTCCTCCACCGACGCATCCGGGATCAGCGCGATGCCGGCCGGGAGCGTCCCGCAGTTGGCGAACAGGATGCTGTACACCCGCGTCGACCGCACCCGCGACCTGTCGGTCTGCAGCAGGATCGGGAACGGACGGGCGCGCGGCAGGGATCGGGCGGCGCCGTCCACGTACGCGACCCACCCGACGGCCTTCTTCAGGCGGGGCCGCGTGTTGGCGATCATCGCCGCATCCATCCCCATCCCCGCCATCACGACGAACGCCGCGTCGTCCACGGCGCCGTCCGGCCGCGTCACCCCGATGCGTCCGAGGTCCACCTCCCGCCGGCGCGGACCGAATGCGGCGGCCATCGCGCGCTCGGGATCGTCTAGCGGGATGCCGAGGTTGCGGGCGAACAGGTTTCCGGTGCCGCTGGGCACGATGGCCAGCGGCACCCGCGTGTCCGCCACCGCGTCGGCGACGGCGCGGACGGTGCCGTCGCCGCCGACGACGATCACCGCATCCGCCCCGGCGCGCAGCGCCTCCTCGGCGCATCCTGTTCCCGGGTCGTGAATGCTGGTCTCGAACCGCATCGGCTCGGCCCACCCGGCCTGGCGGGACAGGTGCCGGGCGACAGCCAGCATCCGTCCGGGTTCCGCCTTGGCGGGATTGCAGATCAGCGCCGCCCGGCGAACCCCCGCATCCCCCGGCATCCTCACACCCTAATCGGGTGCCGGACGGGCCCCGGAGTCGGTGCGGCGGGGCCCGCATAGACTGGACGGGTGATCGATCCGGCGCTCCTCCGCGACGATCCCGACCGCGTCCGGCGCTCCCAGATCGCACGCGGCGAGCCGGCCGACACGGTGGACGCGGCGCTGGCCGCCGACCGTGATCGCCGGGCCGCGATCAGCGCGTTCGAGCAGTTGCGGGCCGAGCAGAATCAGCTGTCCAAGACCGTCGCGCAGGCCCCGAAGGCCGACAAGCCCGGTCTGGTCGCCGCGGCGAAGGACCTCAGCGACCGGGTGAAGGCGGCGCAGCAGGCTGTCGCGGCCGCGGAGCAGGATGCCGCGGCGGCCCTGGAGCGGATCGAGAACATCGTGCTCGAGGGTGTGCCTGCCGGCGGCGAGGACGACTTCCTCACGCTCCGCACGCACGGCGAACCGCCCGCGTTCGGCTTCCCGCCGCGCGACCACCTCGAGCTGGGGGAGGCCCTGCGCGCGATCGACATGGAGCGCGGCACGAAGGTCTCGGGCAGCCGGTTCTACTTCCTCACCGGCGTCGGGGCCCGGCTCGAACTGGCGCTGATGTCGATGGGCCTGGACCGGGCCCTCGCAGCCGGGTTCACGCCGATGATCCCGCCCACTCTCGTGCGGCCCGAGGTGATGCGGGGCACCGGCTTCCTCGGCAAGCACGCCGCCGAGGTCTACCGCCTCGACGACGAGGACCTCTACCTGGTGGGCACGAGCGAGGTGCCGTTGGCGGGCTACCACATGGGAGAGATCCTCGACCTGTCCGCCGGTCCGAAGCGGTACGCCGGATGGTCCACCTGCTACCGCAGCGAGGCCGGCTCGTACGGCAAGGACACCCGGGGCATCATCCGCGTGCACCAGTTCACCAAGCTGGAGATGTTCGTCTACACCGAGCCCGACGAGGCGCAGGCCGAGCACGAGCGACTCTTGGCGATGCAGGAGGGGATGCTGCGGGACCTCGGCCTGAGCTATCGGGTGATCGATGTCGCGGCCGGCGACCTGGGCGCCTCCGCGGCCCGCAAGTACGACGTGGAGGCGTGGATCCCCAGTCAGGACGCGTACCGGGAGCTCACGAGCACGTCGAACTGCACCACGTACCAGGCCCGGCGACTCGACATCCGGTTCCGGCCCGACGGGGGCCGCACCCAGCCGGTCGCGACGCTGAACGGCACCCTGGCGACCACCCGGTGGATCGTCGCGCTGCTGGAGACCCACCAGCGCGAGGACGGATCGGTCGATGTCCCCCAGCCGTTGCGGCCGTACCTCGGAGGCCTGGCGGTACTGGAGCCGGTCGCGTGACCGAGTCGGCACTCCCGGCGCCCGGGACGGTGGAGGTCGCCGACGCGGCGGACGCGACCGAACTCGTCGAGGATCTCGCCGAGCGCGGCCTCGCGCCGATCGCCGAGCCGCTGCTGATCGTGCTGGACATCGACGGCACCGTGCTGCTGCAGGACGAGTCGCTCAGCCCCGGCATCGTCGACGCGGTCGCCGATGCGCACCGCGCCGGCCACGAGGTGATGCTGGCGACCGGGCGGAGCTGGGAGGCCACGCGAGGCATCCACCGGGTGCTGGAGATCGCGCCGGAGTATGCGGTGTGCTCCAACGGCGCGGTCGTCATGCGGCGGGTCGCCGGCGACGAGGCGCGCTACGAGCGCTTCCATGTCGAGACGTTCGACGCGTCCGAGGTCCTGCGCCAGCTCCGGGAGCACCTGCCCGACGCCCGGTACATGGTGGAACTGCCCGACGGCAGCCGCGAGTACACCGAGTACCTCGAGGACTGGCATCTGCAGCAGGCCCGACGGGTGAGTTTCGAGGAGCTCGCGCGGCAGCCGGTCACCCGCGTCGTGGTGGTCTCGCCGGAGAAGACCGAGCGGGACTTCGTCGAGCTGGTCGACCGGATCGGGCTGAACCAGGTGTCGTACGCGGTCGGATGGACCGCGTGGCTGGACATCGCCCCGAAGGGCGTGGACAAGAGCACGGCGCTGGAGAAGGTGCGCGGCTGGCTGGGCGTGAACCCGGCGCGCGTGCTGGTGATCGGTGACGGCCGCAACGACGTGGGCATGTTCGCGTGGGCGCTCTCGCGCGGCGGCCGGGCGGTGGCGATGGCGCAGGGTCCGCAGGAGGTGCGGGATGCCGCGGGCGAGGTGACCGGCACCGTCACCGACGGCGGCGCGGCGACGGTGCTGAGGCGGCTGTGAACCCGACGCGCGGCGACGTTCAGGGCCCGCCCAGCGCGGGATTGCGACAATGAGTCGTTCGGCGTCGTTCGGCTAGACTCGACGCTCGTTCGGCGGGCGCTTCGCGCGACCTCGTCGGGAGGGTTGTCCGAGCGGCCGATGGAGCTGGTCTTGAAAACCAGTGGGCAGCGATGTCCCGTGGGTTCGAATCCCACACCCTCCGCAGGACCCGAGAGGATCTGAGTGAGCCCGACGACCCGAGGCCGCCGCCACACTGTGGCACGCCACGGCGAGTTGCGCTCGCCGCATCCGGTCTCGCAGCTGCTGACGATCGTCGCCGCAGCCCTCGCCGTGGTGCTGGTGGCGGGCATCGGGGTGGTCGGCTACAACGCGTGGAGCCTCGCCTCGTCCTTCGCAGACGACGCCGTGGCTCTGGAGGGCCAGGACCCGGTGCCGCCCGACATCGGCGCGATCGAGGGCGGCGCGAACATCCTCGTCGTCGGCACCGACGAGTGCGAGCCGGCGTTCGCGCAGTACTTCGGGGGCCGCTGCACCGGCGACGACGCCGCCGGACGCCTCAACGACGTCAACATCCTGGTGCACATCTCCGACGCGCCCCGGCGCGTGACCGTGGTCTCCTTCCCGCGGGACCTGATGATCCCGATCCCGGAGTGCACCGACGAGGACGGCGACACCACGTCCGCGATGAGCAAGCAGCAGCTGAACACCGCGTACTCGTACGGCGGGCTGTCGTGCGTGGCGAAGACCATCTCCACCCTCACGGGTCAGAACATCGACTTCGCCGCGAAAGTCACCTTCGGAGGCGTGATCACCATCACCGACGCCATCGGGGGAGTGGAGGTGTGCATCGCCAACGGCATCCGCGACCCCGACACCGGCATCGACTGGCCGGCCGGCAATCGCACCATCCAGGGGATCGACGCCCTCCAGTTCCTGCGCACCCGGCACGGAGTCGGCGATGGCGGCGATCTGGGGCGCATCTCCAACCAGCAGCAGTACATGTCGCGGCTGGCCCGCAAGCTCATGAGCGACCAGGTGCTGTCGAACCCCGCCCTGCTGTACAAGCTCGCCACCGTCGCCGTCGAGAACGTGACGCCGAGCCAGAGCCTGACCAACCCGCTGACCCTGGTGCAGATCGCGCTCGCGATGAAGGACGTCCCGTTCGACGACATCGTGTTCGTGCAGTATCCGATCTACGGCGACCCGGACGACCCGAACCGCGTCGTGCCGAACGACGAGGCCGCCACGGCCCTGTTCGACGCGCTCGCGGCCAACCAGCAGCTCATCCTGACGCGCGATACCAGTCAGGGCGACGGCGTCATCGCGGCGCCGCCGTCCGAGGCCCCGCCGGCCGCCCCGGCGCCCACCGGCACCGAAACGCCCGCGCCCGCCGCCACCCCGGGAGTCGAGCTCCCGCCCGACGTGTCGGGTCAGACCGCCGCCCAGGAGACCTGCTCCAACGGCAATCTCGGCTGACCGCATCCGACCGGCCGGGCCCCGGCTCCGCGACCGCGATCGGCTACCATGGACCGACGCATCCGCTCCGGATGCGGGGAGACGTCGCATAGTCCGGCCTAGTGCACCACCCTGCTAAGGTGGAGTCCCCTCACGGGGACCGAGGGTTCAAATCCCTCCGTCTCCGCTGGAAATCCCTGGTCAGAGCCTGTTTCTTCCGGCTCGCCAGGAGGCGTTGAGTTCAGCGTCCGAGGTTCGGACCGCGCCGAGTGTCCCGTGAGTGTCCCGACTTTCTGCCGAACTCCTCGGCAGCGGCGAGACGCCGCACATGGTCGCGGCGCTGACCTTCGCCGAGGACGTGCGCGTAGACCGCGAGGACGGTGCGTGCCTCGTCGCCTAGGTACTCCGCGACCTCGTGGACGGGCGTGCCGAGCCGCAGCCAGGTGGACGCGGCGTAGTGGCGCAGCGCGTGGCGGCGGAAGCCGAGCGGGAACTTGCGGACCACGCCGACCGAGAGCTGCCCCCCCTGCTGGTTGGTGAACAGGTAGTCGTCGGGCTGCTTGCCCGCGGCGTACTGACGGAAGATCGCCAGCGCCCGCGGCGACAGCGGCACCGGCCGAGTGCCGCGCGAGGACTTCGGGTTCTTCTCCTCGTAGCGGTCGGAGTGGGAACGCTCGACGTTGAGTTGCGCGAGTGGGACTTCTGAGAGCCAGCCCACCCGGGTCGCGCGCAACTCGCCCCAGCGCACGCCGGTCAGCGACATGAACTCGAACACGTCCGCGATGTCGCTGCGCCGCTGCCGCAAGGCGGCGAGCACTCCGGCGACTCGGCGCGGGGAGGGAATCTCGTTCGGGCTCACCGCGCGCTGGGCGACGCTGCTCAACTCGGGAATCTTCTTCATCGTCCGCACCGGGTGCGGCTGGTGCAGGTAGCCCTGCTCGTCCGCGTAAGTGAACAGCGCGCTCAGCGTCGTCTTGGCGCGGGCGACCGTCGCCGGTGCCTTCCCACCGCGCAGCTCGGCAAGCAGATGCTCCCGGATGTCCCCGGCCTGCACGGTGGCGAGCGACCGCCTCAGCAGCGAGGCGGGAAGCGCGGCGAGGTTGTTCCTATCGGTGTCCACCGTGTGCGGGTTCCCGCCCTCACGTGCCACGAGAAACCTGTCGACCAGTTCCTGCATCGTGAACTTGCGCTTCGGCGGCAGCGGCCGGCCGGTGTCCAGCAGGTGCTTCTGCTCCCGCTCCCACGCCTCAGCGTCGCTCTTGCGGTCGAAAGTGCGGGACGCGACGAGTTGCGTGCCGGAGCGGACGCGCGCGAGGTAACGGGTCTTGCCCGCCTTGGTCTTGCGCGCCTCGATGCTCAATCGACCACCCCCGCCAGGCGCTCCACGTCGATGCGTCGGTAGACGCGCTTGTGCGGGGTGAGCCGAATCGGCTCCACCGGAGCGCGGCCGTCCAGAGCGAGGGTGCGTAGCGTCGTGCGGTGGATACCGAGCAGTGAGGCGGTCTCCTCCTCGGAGTAGAACAGGGGCGCCCGACCGAGCGCGCTGCCCGTCTCGCCGTCGCTCATACCTTCCTCCTCGCGTATATCGCGTTTCCGCGAATACACGACATTAGACCACGAAACGCGCCGACTCGCAACTACATGAGTTTACGCCTCCGACTCGTTAGACTCGGGACGTGACCACTTCCGCGCAGGACTCCGATCAGCAGCCCGACTTCGCGCTGCTGATCGACGCGGACCTGCCGGATGGGTGGTGGTTCCCCGAACGGTCCCCGCTCGACACGGAGGGCGAGAGCGCCGGCATCGACCGCTCCCTGCATTACGAGGACTGGATCGACAACGCCCCAGGCCTCGATCGCAAGCTCCGTTCCGAGCACAGCAACCTCGATGCGGGGCGCTGGTTCCTGATCCAGCACACCGAGAGCGGCACCCGCGTGCTCCTGCGCCTTCAGCAGCAGGTGCGGGTCTATGAGAACCGGATGGGGGAGGTGCGGATCACCGGCATCGTCCACATGCCGTTCTTCGCCGGCGACCCGATCACCAGCCAGCTGTTGCGCGAGCTGCCGACCGCGAAGATCGAGGCCGCGATCAACAAGCGCCTGTTCGCCGTCACAGGTGCCACCCGCTTCCAGAACGGCAAGATCACCCTTCCCAGCGGGCGCACGCTGCGCGGGCAAGACCTCGTCCGACCGCTCGGTGACCCGAAGCGCACCCCGGACTTCTACGAACTCGTCGCACTCCAGCACACCCGCTTCGCCGAGGACGGCGACCCGAACCCGACCGCGAGAATCGCGCGCCTCAGCGACGTCGCCCTCTCCACAGCCCAGGGTTGGGTCGCCAAAGCCCGAGCCCGCGGACTGCTCCCACCTGGCCGCCGAGGGCGAGCGGGATAGCGCGCGAGGGAGTTGAGCTGCGCTCGACCCCTTCGCGCGCAGGGTCACGAACCGCGTTGAGGCCCGTAGATCCAATGGTCTTGAGGTTCCGGCCTGTGGATGACTGCATCGAGGTGCGCGCAGCTACACGTTGCTCAGCACCTGAGTTAGCACTCTTGGCGGCCGCGGCCGCGGCGTCGGGAACAGGAGTCGGCCATATGCCGTTCGCGTCCCGCGGGTGCACGCGTTCGGTCATGCTCGTTCGAGTTGCTTGTTGAGTTTGTCTCCTTCGATGTCGAGGTCGGGGAGGATGCGGTCGAGCCAGCGGGGGAGCCACCAGGCCTTGTCGCCGAAGATGGCCATGATGGCGGGGACGAGCGTCATGCGGACGAGGAAGGCGTCGACGAGGATGCCGAAGGCCAGGGCGAACCCGACCTGGGCGATCATGGGCTCGGGGTTGTAGATGAACCCGGCGAAGACGCTGGTCATGATGATCGCGGCGGCCACGACGACGCGACTCGCGACGGCGAACCCGCGGGTGACGGACTCCGTGCCCTTGGCGCCGTGGACGTGGGCTTCCTTCATCGAGGAGACGAGGAACACCTCGTAGTCCATGGCGAGGCCGTACAGGACGCCGGTGATGATGATGGGGAGCAGGCTGAGCACGGGGGCGGTGGCGTCCATCCCGAAGATCGGCTGCAGCCAGCCCCATTGGAACACGGCGGTGGTCGCTCCGAAGGTCGCGGCAACGGACAGGAGGAACCCGACGGTGGCTTTGATGGGGACGATGATGGAGCGGAACACGAGCAGCAGCACGATCAGCGACAGGCCGACCACGACGGCGATGTAGAGCGGAAGCACGTCAGCCAGACGATCGGAGACGTCGATCGCGAGGGCCGCGAATCCCGTGACGCCGACGTCGACTCCGTAGTCGTCGGTGAAGGTCGGTGTCATGTCACGGATCGCGGTGACGAGGTCGGCGGTCTCTTGGGAGGTGGGACCGGTCTCGGGTACGACGGAGAACACCGCGGTGGTGCCGTCCTCGTCGAGGCCGCCCAGGGAGACCGCTTCGACGCCGTGAATGCCGGAGAGGTCGCCGTAGATGCCGGCGAGGTCCGTAGCGGGGATGGTCTCGTTGTCGGGCGAGGTGGCGACGACGACGAGGGGCCCGTTGTAGCCCTCGCCGAACGCGTTCCCCACCACCTCGAAACTCTGCCGCTGCGCGGTGTCGGGGTGGTAGCTCGCGCCCGAGGGGAGGCCGAGGTCCATGTCGAGCACGGGGGCGGCGATGACACCGGCGATCGCGAGAGCGCCGACGGCGGCGACGTAGCGGTTCTTCACGAGCAGACGCGACCACGTGTTCGCGACGCGGTGCGAGGAGCCGTTGTCGTGGGAGGTGCCGGCGTTCAGCCGTGCCTTCGCCGAGCAGATCCGTTCGCCGACGAACCCGAGCAGCGCCGGCAGCAGGGTGAGTGCGGACAGGACGGCGATGACGACGGTGGCTGCGGCGGTGATGGCCATCGTCGTGAGGAGCTGGATCTGCACGACCGTGAGGGCGAGCAGAGCGATGACGACAGTGGTTCCGGCGAAGAACACGGCGCTGCCGGCGGTGCCGATCGCGCGGGCGGTCGCCTCTGGCGCGCTGAGGCGCTGATCGAGGATGAACCGCCGCTGCCGATTCACGATGAACAGGGCGTAGTCGATCCCGACCGCGAGCCCGAGCATGAGCCCGAGCACGGCGGTCAGCGAATGCATCGGGACGATGCTGGAGATCGCGAACGCCCCGCCGACCCCGAACGCGACACCGGAGAGCGCGGACACGAGCGGAAGGCCCGCGGCGATGAGCGAGCCGAGCGTCGCGATCAGCACGAGCGCGGCGATCGCGACGCCGACGATCTCTCCCGCGCCGATCAGCTCGGGAACCTGGATCATCGTCGACGACGGCAGCACGTCGATCGCCTCACCGGCGACGGCGTCCTCGGCGGTCTCGATCGTGTCGTCCACGGTGCCCTCGGGGAGCTCGAAGGTCTGCGCGTCGAACACGAACTGGAACAGGGCCGTCTGGCCGTCGGCGGAGACCACCACTCCAGGGACCGGGGTCTGGTCGACGACCAGAGCGGTCGGCGCACCGGCGTCCGTCCCACCGGTGGTCGCCTGCTCCTGCGCGATCGCAGCGGCCGCCTGCAGCAGCAGACTGTCCTGCCCCTTGGCCAGTTCCTCGGCGAGCACCTCGCGCGCGTCGACGACGTGTTCGCCGTCGTAGATCTCCTCGACCGCCTCCAGGACGGCGGCGAGGTTGTCCCCCTCGTCGATGCGCTCCCCGTCGGTGGAGTGAAACGCGATGATGCCCTGCCCACCGGAAGCATCCGGCAGTCGGTCCGAGAGATCATCGATCACTTCCTGGGCGGCTGTGCCGTCGATGCGGATCTCGTTGCTGAGCTTGGGCGGGTTCACCACGATCAGGCCCACGATCGCGGCGATCAGCACCACCCAGATCGCTGTCACCCACCACTTTCCCCGGTACGCGAGCGCACCCCACCGATACAGCCACGACGACATCCGATTCCTCTATTCCTCCGGGCGCACCAGCCCTCGCGAGGGCCGATCCCGCCGCCTCAATGCGAACAACTGATAGTTGACTATCAACTGATGTGAGAGTCTGGTATCGTTTTTCGGGGTTGTCAAACCGACGCGGAAGGAGCGGATTCGATGGACGGCAGCACGATGCGGGTGGATGCGGCGGCGAGCATGGCGAAGATCCTGGGAGCCGCGCGGCGGGCGTTCTCCCTCGGGGACGGGTCGGGGACGCTGAACCGGATCGCGAAGGAGGCGGGCGTGGGGATCGCGACGCTGTACCGGCACTTCCCGAACCGGGAGTCCCTCGCCCTCGCCGTCTACGACGACGTGTTCGCCACGGAGGTGCAGCCCGTCTTCGCACAGTTCGAACGCACCGACGCTCCGCGCGACGTGCTGCTCGAGCTCGGGGAGAGGCTCCTCGGTGTGCTGGACCGCGAGCGTGGGTTGGTGAGGTCGCTATCGAACCTGGCCGAGGCGACCCGCGAGCTGATGGGCCGGAACGCGGCCGCGATCGAGCAGACCGTGCGGCGTGCGCAGGCGGCGGGAACGCTCCGTGCCGACATCACGCCGGAGGACATCCCGAACCTGATGACGATGATCGCCGCCGGGTTCGGCAGCATCCCCTCCGGCGCCCATCGCCGCCGCTACCTCAGCCTCGTCCTCGACAGCCTGAACCCCGCGCAGGCGCACCCGCTCCCGAGCGTCTGACCGATGCTGGAGTCGAAAGCGATGTCAGACATGACGGCAGAAGTCGGGCATCCCCGTGCAGTCGTGGGGCTGGCGCTGGGGGGCGGAGGTGCGCTCGGCGCCGCCCACGTCGGCGTCCTGAAGGCGCTCCGAGAACACCATGTCCTCCCCAAGGTCGTCGCGGGGACGAGCGCGGGCTCACTGGTCGGCGCGGCGTTCGCCGCGGGCCTTTCCATCGCAAAGATCGAGGAGGCGGTGCTGGACGCGGACTGGTCGACGTTCGGCCGTCTGCGTCCCACCGCGCGGCTGGGGCTCCTCGACAGCGCCGCCCTGCTGGACACCATCGACCGGCTCGGTGGAGAGCCGCTCATCGAAGAGCTGCCGCGGCGCTTCGCGGCGGTCGCAACCGATCTGCGGACCCGTCGGGCCGTCATCCTCGACAGAGGCCGATTGGGTCCAGCCCTCCGTGCGAGCATCGCCGTCCCCGGCATGTTCTCCCCGGTCGTGACCGGCGACCAGATCCTCGTCGACGGTGGCCTGGCTGCGAACCTCCCGATCGCCGCCACACATCACCTCGGTGCGACGTTCACGATCGCTGTCCGGCTCCGGCCGGAATGGGAGCACGTCCCCGTGGTGCGTTCGGCGGCGGCGATCGCCGAGCTCGAACGGCGTCCCGACGTGCTGATGATCCACCCCGATCTCGACGGATGCTCACAGTGGTCCCGTGCGGACGTCCCGCGCATCATCGATGCGGGCTACGCCGCCGCGAGCACCGCCCTCCACGAATGGAAGACCCAGCAGACCCATGCCGCATAGCGAATCTCTCACCGGCCGCGCCGCCTGCGTGCTGATCGGCACAGACACGTTCCCGCCCGATGTCAATGGTGCCGCGCGGTTCGCGCGGGAGCATGCCGTCCGCCTCGCCCGCCGAGGGCACGACGTGCACGTCATCGCCCCCGCGACCCGCATGCGCTCCAGTTCCGGCATCGAGGTCTACGACGGGCAGCGACTCACGGTCCATCGGCTGCGCAGCGTGCGCTGGCCGCTGCACGACTGGCTCCGTGTCGCTCCGCCGTGGGAGGTGCGCGCGCAGACGCGTCGCATCCTCCTGCGGGTGCGGCCCGCCGTCGTGCACCTGCAGTCCTTCATCGACATCGGACGCGGCCTCGCCTACGAGGCCGAGCGCCTCGACATCCCGATCATCGCGACCAACCACGTCATGCCGGACAACGTCGTCGAGTTCAGCGGACTTCCTCGGCGTCTGCACCCTCGGCTGACGGCGTTCGGATGGAGCCTCGCCAGCACGGTGTACTCCCGCGCCGACATCGTCACCAGCCCGACCCCGGCCGCCGCCCACTATCTGGAGTCGAACACGCGGCTGCGTGGCGTGGTCCCCGTATCGTGCGGCGTCGAGAACGACAGGTTCACGCCCAAGCAGGACCGCCCGGCGGAGAATCGCGTGCTGTTCGTCGGACGCCTCGACCCGGAGAAGAACCTCGACACCCTGCTGAACGCGTTCAGCCTCATCCCCCGTGCAGCTCGCGGCGCACCTCGACATCGTCGGAAGCGGCTCCGAGCGCAGCCACCTGGAGGGGCTGGCGCGTTCGCTGGCCATCGCCGATCGCACGACGTTCCACGGGTACGTCGACGACGACCGGCTGACCGAACTGCACCACCGGGCCACGGTGTTCGTGATGCCATCCACTGCCGAACTCCAGTCGATCGCGACCCTTGAGGCGATGGCCTCGGGCACCCCGGTGGTTCTCGCCGATGCCGTCGCGCTCCCGCACCTGATCGCCTCCGGCGCGGAAGGGTATCTCGTCCACCCCCGCAACGCGCACGAGTTCGCCGACCGGATCGAACGCATCCTGCACCTCGACCCCGACGCCTACCGGGCGATGAGCCGTGCGGCATCCGCCACCGCCTTGACCCATGACGCCGGGGTCATGACCTCCCGATACGAACAGCTCTACCAGGAGAGCTGGTCTCTCGCCGGTGCCGTGTGAGCACCCCGCGCGGCCCCGCCCTGATCCGGTTCTTGACGCCTCAGGGGCGTTACGCGCCGAGCCGTGCCGCGGCACCGTACGCGCCCCTCGTCGACGGGCTCGACACGGAGCGGCTCCTCTCGTTCTACCGCGAGATGACTCTCGCCCGTCGGCTCGATGAGGCGTCCACCGCGTTGCAGCGTCAGGGTGAGCTCGCCCTCTGGATCCCCTCCTACGGGCAGGAAGCCGCCCAGACAGGCTCCGCCCACGCCCTCAGCCCGCTCGACACCGTGTTCCCCTCCTATCGGGAACATGGCGTGGCTCTTGCCCGTGGTATCGACTTCGTCGACATCCTCGCTGTCCTTCGCGGCAACACGTTTCGCGGCTGGGATCCCGAGCGCACCCGGTTCCGGCTCTACACGATCGTGCTCGCCGCCCAGGCGCTCCATGCGGCGGGCTATGCGATGGGGATCAGCCTCGATCAGCAGGCAGGACGAAAGCCACCCGGCGAGGAGGCCGTGATCGTCTACATCGGCGATGGCGCGATGTCCGAAGGCGACGCGAGCGAAGCGCTGACCTTCGCCCGCACCTACGACGCACCCGTCCTGTTCTTCGTGCAGAACAACCAGTACGCCATCTCCACCCCGGCATCCACCCAGACCGCGGTCTCTTACGCGACGCGTGCGAAGGGATTCGGAATCCCCGGCCACCGCATCGACGGCAACGATGTCCTCGCCAGCTACGCCGTCACCAAACACGTCATGGATGCCGTCCGCGCCGGCGGCGGACCGGCTCTCATCGAAGCCGTCACCTACCGCCTCGGCCCCCACACCTCATCCGACGACCCCACCAAGTACCGGACCGTGCAGGAGCGCTCTTCCTGGGAGCGGCGCGACCCGATCCCGCGCCTGCGGGCCCACCTGAGCGAGCGCGGCGTCACCGATGACGTGTTCGAGAGCATCGATGCTCACAACGCCGAACACGCCGGCGACGTCCGCAGACGCCTGATCGCACTCCCCGCCCCGGACCCCGGCGGCATGTTCGACCACGTCTACAGCGACGCCCATCCCGTCGCCCATGCCCAGAAGGCGTGGTTGCGCGACTATCTGGACTCCTTCGAGGACGCCGCGGAATGACCATCGACGACGATGGGCGGCGCAGGGGCTCGCCACGGCCGAGGGTGTCGATCGTGATCCCCGCCTGGAACGAGCAGGACTACCTGGGCGAGTGTCTCGAGGCGATCGCCGCTCAGACGGACCCGCCCGATGAGGTCATCGTCGTCGACAACGGCAGCACCGACGCCACCGGCCGCATCGCGGCCTCATACCCCTTCGTCACCGTCCTCGAGGAGCCCATCCCCGGGATCGTCCCCGCGCGCAATCGCGGACTGAACGCGGCCACGGGCGATGTGCTGGGCAGGATCGACGCCGACAGCATCATCGACCCGGGCTGGGTCGCCGTCGTCCGTGCACACTTCACACGGGCGGGCACCGACGAGGTGGCGGGAATCACCGGCTCAGGCGACGCGCTCATCGACGGACACCCCGCCCTCGGACACCTCCTCGGCAAGGCCACCCTCGAATACGGCTACTACCCGATCAGCGAGATACTGACAGGCGGCCAGGTCATGGTCGGCTGCAACATGGCCATCACCCGCACCGCATGGGAGACCATCCGCGAGGATGCCTTCCCCGACCACACCAAGGTGCACGAGGATCTCGATCTCAGCGTGCTCATCCACCGTGCGGGCGGGCACATCCACCACCTCCCAGAGATGCGCATCCGGACCAGGCGCGTCGAACTCGAGCCGCCGGCGAAGCTCTGGTGGCGGCTGCGCATCTGGCCGAACGCCGTCACCCGGCATCAGCACGCTGTCCGCGTCGATGCGATGTCGGAGAAACACGGGCAACCGGAGCGGACCGGAGCAGCGGGCTCGGACCACGCGATTGCGTGAGGGACGGCGACGCAGGCCGGACGAGTCGACGACTACCCTACATGTCCGTGCCAGCATGCGGGTCGGTGGCGCTCTGCTCGTCTGGGTGAGCGGCGCTGCTTGCCGGTCGGGATTCCGTGGCGAAGATCCGAATGGATTTGCCCAGGCTCCGCGCGATCTCCGGAAGCCGGGAGCCGCCGAACAGAACGAGAGCGAGAACGGCGATGACCAGCAGCTCGGGCGCCTCGATCCCGCGGATCATGCGCCCACTCCGGTTCCTGCCGAGTACGGGGACGCGCTCGTCAGCGGCATCAGGAGACCGCCCGTGTCGCGACCCGGCAGCGGACATCCGCCGTCGGACCGGACAGGAGCGTGCGGCACCGCTACGGGCCCGGCATGCGGAACGGTCATCATGATGCTCCCTCGAGATAGGACGGATCGGACTCCGGGTGCTCTGCCGCGATGATAGCTCGAAATGATAGTCATCTCTTGTTTCTGATTCGCGGTCGACATCCTCGCGGACACCGCCTCTTCCCAATAATTTGCTTTTAGGTAAAATATGCATGACGGGAAGGCGGAGATGACGACGCAGCGGCTCGAGGATCGGTGGGACGCGATCGTCCTCGGCGCAGGCGCCGGTGGCCTGTTCACCGCCGCGCGGCTCGCTGCCGTAGGCCGACGGGTGCTCGTGCTGGAGGCAGGGGAGCGGGCTGGCGGTCGCGCGGGTGTCTCGGAGCTGGACGGCTTCCTCGTCAACGACGGCGCGGTTCTGGTCGAGCTGGCCGGCATCCTCGAGCAGAGCTTCGCCGAGCTCGGGCATCCGCTGCGCCTCTACGTGCCGAAGCGCGCCCTGACGCTGCGCGCCGGGAAGCGGGACGTGTCGTTGAGCACGGGGCTCGCGGCGGTGGCCGTGCGCGGCGGCCTGTGGCTGGCGCGCACGGGCCTGCGATTGTTCCCTGGGCTCAAGCCCGCCGAGCAGTTGACGACCTCCGAGTGGCTGGCGCGGCTCACCAGGAGCGCGCGGGTGCACGGCCTGGTGCGGAACATGTGCGGGGCGCTGTTCGCCGCCGGTCCGGAACTCGTCTCGGCACGGTTCTTCCTGGACTACTTCACCAAGCCCGGTGCGCTGAAGTCCTTCGGCTTCGCCCCCGGCGGCACCGGGGCGATCTGGGCTCCGCTCGTGGAGGTGATCGAGGAGGCCGGCGGGCGCGTCCTGCTCGGCGCGACGGCGACCTCCGTCCAGCGGGATCATGCGGGTGGCGGCTTCCGGATCACCAGCGATCACGCCGGCGGCGGCCGGGTCGATCGCGCGCCGCAGTTCGTGAACGACGCGGGCCCGGCCGCGCTGCTGTCTCTGGCCGGCTCGCTGCTGCCCCTGGAATACGTGCAGCGGCTGCGGACCGCGGACAGCCCGAGCGCGCTCATCACGGTGCACTTCGCGTCACGGGAACCGCTCGCGCAGTTCCCGGCATTGGCCCTGTTCGCCGGCTCCCGTCGCCTGGCCTACGCCGGGAACTTCAGCGCCCCGGATCTCGCTCGCGCGCCGGAAGGCTGGCACCTCTACAGCGGCGCGTCGGTTCCACAGCCGGCCGTCGGAGACTTCGACGAGGAGGCCGAGACCGCTCTGCTCCTGGAGGACCTGCGGGAGCAGTTCCCGGGCTTCGATCGGGCCCGCATCCTCCGCATCGACGTCACCCGCGGCACCTGGCCCGGTGCCCGTTCCCTGCCCGGCCGCACGGTCGAGCCGGAGAGCCCGGTGCCGGGGCTGTGGAACGTCGGCGACGGCGCGAGCCTGTGGGCGACGGCTGGGATCTCCGCCTGCGCGCAGAACGCCCAGGTCGTCGCGGACCGCATCCTTGCCGCCCCGCACGGGGCCACCTCGAAGAAAGCGAGCGCATGAAATGAACGCCCCCACCACGGGGTCCGGTCCCTCCGTCATCGTCGTCGGCGGCGGCCCGTCCGGCTTGTCCGCCGCGTTCCGGCTGCAGCAGGCCGGCTGCACCGTCACGGTCCTCGAGGACGATGCCCAGGCCGGCGGCAAGGTCCGCACCGAGGTCCGCGACGGCTTCGTCATGGACCAGGGAGCGAGCGTCCTGCCACAGGCGTACACGTACGTCATGCAGCTGCTCCACGATGCGGGCGGCGACCACCTGCTGCAGCCCGGCGGGACCACGGTCGGGTTCGCCCGCGAGGACAAGATCCACTTCCTCGACTCCGCGCACCTGCTCCGGGATGCGATCGGCACGAAGCTCATCTCCTGGAAGTCGAAGGCGAAGATGGCGAACCTGGGCCTCGACCTGCTGAAGGTGCGCCCTTACATCAACGCGGAGAACCTCGCCCCGCTCGGGCAGTTCTGGGACGACGAGACCGCGAACGCCTACGCTCGGCGGCGCCTCACCCCGGAGGTGTCGGAGTTCATGATCGACTCGGTGCTGCGAGGCCTGCTCGGCACCAGCGGCGAGTTCAACTCGAAGATCGACTTCTTCTACTCGTTCACGAACATCATCGGCACGAAGCTGAACTCGCTCAAGGGCGGCATGCAGCGCTACGTCGACACCGTCGCCGCGCATCTGAACGTCGTCACGAACGCGCGAGTCCAGTCGGTCGAGGAGAGCGAGCACGAGGCCACCGTCACCTGGGTCGACGCCGCGGGCACGACGCACGTCGACACCGCCGACGCGGTCGTCCTTGCCGTCTGGGGCACCCAGGTCGCCTCGCTCTACCCGCAGCTGCACCCGAAGGCGGTCGAGTACGTCGACGACCTCGAATACACCACGAGCGTCAACCTCAACGTCGCGCTGTCGAAGCCGCCGGCGAAGAACCCCGCGTTCGTGGTGTGCATCCCGGAGTCCGTGGAGACGAACCTGTTCGCCGTCACGCTCGAGCACAACAAGGCACCCGACCGCGTCCCGGCCGGCAAGGGCCTGGTGGGGCTGTACTCGATGTCGAAGTGGGCGGAGGAGCTGATCGATCAGGATGACGAGACGGTCGTGGCGCAGTTGCTCGCCGCCGCCGACCGGGTCATCCCGCACCTCAGCGACGACGTCGAGTTCGCGCTCGTCAACCGCTGGAACCCCGTCGTGGTCTACAGTCACCCGGGCACCTACAAGGGCCTCGCGCAGCTGAACCAGTACCGGCCGCGCAAGCGTGTCCACCTCGCGGGTGACTACTTCTCCTGCTCCAACCTCAACACCGCCACCGCGGGCGGCGCCCGGGCCGCCCGCGAGCTCCTCGCCGCAGTCGCCTCACCGGCCCCGGCTCTGACCGGGCGGTGACGGCCGGCGCGCGAACCTGATGCCCACAACCAGTGCGACCGAATGAGAGGAGACGATCAATGACGATCGAACAGCATGCACACGTGCCGGAGGAGGTCGACGTCGTGGTGATCGGCGCCGGTGCCGGGGGCCTCGCCGCGGCTGCCTGGCTGGTGAAAGCCGGCTACCGCATCCTCGTCGTCGAGGCGAAGCCGCAGGTCGGCGGGCGCGCCTCGACCGAGCCGATCGACGGCTTCGGGGTGAACACCGGAGCGCAGATCTTCGAACTGGGCGGCGCGAACAAGGCCCTGTTCGACGACGTCGGCATTCCGATCCGGGCGAGGAAGCAGCCCGTCCCGCTGATCCTCCGGCTCGGCAGACGCGACGTTCAGGTGATGAGCGGCATCACGGGATTCCTCGCCAACAAGATCGGCATCCCCGTCATCGGCGGCCTCGCGCGTCGCTTCGGCTGGTTCCGGCCCAAGGAGGGCATCTTCCTGGACACCTGGCTCGACCAGCTGCACGCCCCCGTCAAGATCAAGCGGCTGTGCCGGAACCTCACCAGCGCCCTGTTCGCCGCCGAGCCGAGCGACGTCATCGCGACGCTGTTCTTCGACTACCTGACGAAGAAGGGCGGCATGAACACGTACGGCGCCCACCCCGACGGCTCCATCGGGCCGTGGCAGGACCTCGCAGCCGGCATTCAGCGCGCGGGCGGCACGATCCTGCTGGACACCAGCGTCACCGCGATCGGTGTCGGCGACGACGGACGCGCCGACACGGTCGTCATCCGGAAGACCGACGGCGCCACCGTCACCGTCCGCACCCGGGCGGTCATCAGCAACATCGGCCCCGTCGCCACGAGCCGCCTCTTCCCCGCCGAAGCCTGGCCCGCCGACGACAGAGAGAAGCTGGAAGCGGAGAGCTTCCCCGGCACTCTGATCACGATCAACTTCGCTAGCGAGCAGCCGATCCCGAACCTCACGACACTGGTGTTCTTCGGCTACACAGAACGCCTGGCCTATGCCTCCTACATGAGCGGCCCATCCCCGTCGCTCGCACCCGCCGGCTGGCACCTCTACTGCGTCACGAGCACTCCGCATCCGGCGAACACCGGCTTCGACCTCGACGAGGAGCTCGCCATCCTCCGCCGGGAAGCCGCTCGAGAGTTTCCCGAGTCCGCCCGGGCGCGTGAGGTCTCGATCGCGAACTGCACCGGCGACTGGCCCGGCCAGCGGGCCATCCCGGGCCGCGATTGGCCGAACGCGACGCCGATCCAGAATCTGTGGAACGTCGGCGACGCCGCACGTCCCTGGATGGCAGCCGGCCAGAGCGGCTGCGTCGAGTCCGCCCGGATCGCTGTCGACGCTCTCATCGCCACCGGTCTGCCCGCCTCGCACCTGAGAGACTGATCGTGTGAGCATCAGCACGCCGGAACCCGGGCGAGGCCGGGGACGGGGACGACCGGCACGCTCAGGAGATGACCCCGCGGTGCGCGAACTGATCCTCCGTGCCGCCCGGTCGGTGTTCGCGCGCTCCGGCTACCATGACGCGACCCTGCAACGGATCGCCCAGGAGGCGGGCGTCA
>CAVOZX010000021.1:0-24742 GCA_963701365.1 uncultured Actinomycetota bacterium
CGGGCATCGGCGCCGCCGGCAGGAGCGCTCTGGGATCCCTGAATCTCCAGCGGATCATCGACCTGCGCGACGACGACGAGGTGCTGGCGGCTCCCAGCGGCCTGGAGGACGTCGTGCCGACTCACCGGGTGCCGCTGGTTCTCGGCTCCGTCGCCTCGTTCTTCGAGCGGGACATCAGCCTGCTCGAGATGTACCTGGACCTGCTGGAGAAGTCCGCGAACCGCATCGTGGCCGCGGTCCGCACCATCGGCGGCGCGCAGCCGGTGCTCGTGCACTGCACGGCGGGCAAGGATCGCACGGGGCTGACGATCGCGCTGACCCTGGCCGCGGTGGGTGTGGAGCGCGAGGCCGTCGTGGCCGACTACGCGCTGAGCGAGGCGATGCTGCCGCCGGAGCGGAATCGCCGCATCGTCTCGTGGGTGCGCTCGTCCCATCCCGAAGCGGTCCACGCCGAGGAACTGGCAGTGCGCTCCCCGGCGCACGTGATGTCCGCCCTCCTGCAGGAGGTAGACCGCTCGTACGGCTCCGCCGCCGGGTATCTGACCTCCGCCGGGCTCGGCGAGGCCGAACTGGCGCACCTGCGCACCCGGCTGGTCGACATCTCCTCCTGACCGCGCTCAGCGACTGACGGCGCCATCCGCGTCGGAGGGGGGAAGCGCGGGCGTCGACGCCGATCCCTTCAGTGCCGCCAGCCGAGCATCCACCTCCGTGAGCTCGCCCACGTCCTCGAGCGCCTCGAACTGCGCGTCCAGGCTGGATGCGGCCAGCTCCGCCTTCCCCTGCGCCAGAGCCTCCTGACGCCGGATCTTCTCCTCGAAACGGGCGATCTCGCTGGTCGGGTCGAGGACATTCACGCTCGTGACCGCGTCGTGCACCGCGTTCTGCGCCTGTGCGACGGTGGCCCGGGCGAGGAGTTCGGAGCGCTTGGCCCGCAGCTGCTCCAGCTTCTGCTTCATGCCCGCCAAGCCCTCCTTCAGGCGGTCGACCGTCTCGGTCTGCGCGGCGATCTGGGGTGCGGCGGCGGCGGCCTCCTGCTCGGCCGCGATCTGCCGCTGCAGGGCGATCCGGGCCAGGCCGTCGAACTTGTCGGCATCGGCGCTGCTGCCCGCAGAGCGCAGCTGGTCGGCCTTCCGGCTGGCCGCGAGCGCCTTGCCGCCCCACTCGGCGGCGGCCTGCACGTCCTCCTCATGATCGCGCTCGAGGAGGCGGAGGTTCCCGATCGTCTCCGCGATCGCGGATTCGGCGTCCGCGATGTTGTTCGCATAGTCGCGCACGAGTTGATCGAGCATCTTCTGGGGATCCTCAGCGGAGTCGATCATCGCGTTCACGTTGGCGCGAACGAGCGTGGAGATCCGGCCGAAAACGGACTGCTTGACCATGGCGGTTCCTTTCGAGAGGAGCGGTGCGAGTCTATGCAGGCCGCCTGCGCGTGCGCCAGGAACGGGCGGCGGCCGCCCCGCGCGTCCCGCCAGCCGGAAGGCGGGGCCGCTACGCTCGGGCCTGCGGAGGAGCCATGGAGGATCGGTACGGCCGGGATGTCCTCGCGCCCGGATGGCGGGACGCGGGCCGCCGCGTGGCGCCGAGCGTTCCTGCGCGGGTCGGCACAGTGCTCGAGGTGGCGGCGGACGGGTTCTGCGGCGCGGTCGTGGCGGTGACCGCCGGGGCCGTCGAGCTCGAGGATCGGCGCGGCGCTCGCCGCGTGTTCCCGCTCGGAACCGGATTCCTTGTCGACGGCGATCCGGTCACCGTCACGCCTCCTCCGGCGCCGACCCGCGGCGGAACCGGGCGCACAGCATCGGGGACCGTCCGGGTGGAGTCCACCCGGGCCCGGGTGGCGCGCGCCAGCCGGATCCTCGTCGAAGGCCGGCACGACGCCGAACTGGTGGAGAAGGTGTGGGGGGACGACCTCCGCGAGGCGGGCGTGGTCGTGCAGCCGCTGGACGGGATCGACCTCCTGCCGCGGATGCTGGCGGCCGACCCGCCGTCGCCGGAACGGCGCTACGGCGTGCTGGTGGACCACCTCGTGCCCGGGTCGAAGGAGGAGCGCCTGGCTCGAGAGGTGACGACCGGGCTGCACGGGCCGTTCGTGCGCGTGGTGGGGCATCCGTTCGTCGACGTGTGGCAGTGCGTCCGCCCCGCCGCGGTCGGGATCCCCGCCTGGCCGGGAGTGGATCGCGGCACGGATTGGAAGACGGGAGTCTGCCGGGCGCTGGGCTGGCCCGCCGCGCACCCGGCGGACCTCGCGCGCGCCTGGCGGCGGGTGCTCGGCGCCGTTCGCGACTACCGGGACCTGGAGCCGGCCCTTCTCGGACGGGTGGAGGAGCTGATCGACTTCGTCACCGCCCCTCGCCGATAGCCTGAGGCGGTGTCCGAGCCGGAGCGGAGCTTCCGCGATCGCCCCGTCTCGTTCGTCCGCCGCAGCGGACGCATGTCGCCCGCACAGGAGCGCGCCTGGCGCGAACTCGCGCCGCGGTACCTGCTCGAACTGCCCCGCGCGCGCGCGGCCACCAGTGTGTCGCCGGGAACGCCGCTGGACCCGGTGTCCGTGTGGGGTCGCCGCGCGCCGCTGATCGTGGAGATCGGCTCCGGACAGGGCCACGCCCTCGTCGCGGCGGCGGCGGGGAACCCGCAGACGGATTTCCTCGGCGTGGACGTGTTCGCCGCCGGTCTCGCGCGCACCATGATGGCGGCGGGCGCCGCGGGGGTGGACAACCTCCGCCTGATCGAGGCGAACGCGCCGGAGGTGCTCGACCACGCGCTTGCCCCTGGCGCCGTGCAAGAGATCTGGGTGTTCTTCCCGGACCCCTGGCACAAGTCGCGCCATGCCAAGCGACGACTGGTCCAGCGCCCCTTCGCCGCCCAGGCGGCGCGCGCACTGGTCCCGGGCGGAAGGCTGCGGCTCGCGACGGATTGGGAGGACTACGCCCGCCAGATGCGGCGCGTGCTCGACGGGTCGGACGAGTTCGAGCGGGACTTCTCCGGCCCGTGGGCGGATCGGTTCGAGGGGCGCGCGGTCACCGCCTTCGAGGCGAAGGGGTCGCGCACCGGACGGCCCATCCGCGACCTGGTGTACCGGCGCGTGGGCCGCACCGAGCCGCGCCGCGCGGGGGACACTGCGCCCGGGTGAGGCGGAGGATTCCATGGCATCATCCAAGGAAGGAGGATGCCGCGGGCCGACCCGGCACGTGCGTCCCGACGGAAGGCGCGAAGGAAGGATCGAATGAGTTCGTCCGAGACCGAACGGCTCACGCCCGTCCCCGCGCCGTCCGGCCGCACGGTCGCACCCGGTCGAGGACCGCGCCGCGCGCGCGCCGCGGTGGATCGGTTCCTCGACGACGCCATGACGCCGCAGCCCGGCCTCGTGGCGCCCCATCGCCGGGAACTCGGTGCGGTGCTCGGCATCTGGGCCGTCGGCCGCGTCGTGAACCTCGTGATCCTCGGTTGCTGGTACTCGGTGTCCCGCGCCGCGGGCTGGGGTTTCGGCCCGCGGGGCGTGCCTGTCGGCGACTTCCTGACGTTCCTCACCGACTGGGATGCCGACCGCTACGGCCGCATCGCCCGGATCGGCTACCCCGCGACCCTCCCGACCGACCCGTCGGGCGACATCCTGCCCAACGACTGGGCCTTCCTGCCCGTGTTCCCGATGCTGGAGCGCGTGCTGGGCGAGGGTACGGGAGTCGGCTGGCGGCTGGCGGGAGTCGGCTTGAGCATCGTCTTCAGCGCGGGCGCCACCGTGCTCCTCTTCCTGCTGGCGCGAGCGGTGGCCGCGCCCGCTCGAGCCTGGATGGCGGTGGTGCTGTTCACCTTCGCGCCCCTCTCGTTCGTGTTCGTCCTCGGGTATGCCGAGTCCCTATTCCTCCTGCTGCTGTTCGGCGCTCTGCTCTTGGCGGTGCGCCGCCGCTACGCGGGCATCGTGCCGCTGGGGGTGGTGGCCGCGTTCACGCGCCCCGGCGCCCTCGCCCTGGCACTGGCCCTCGGGATCGTGTTCCTCGCCCGCTGGTATCGCCGGCGTACCGACCCGTTCCCGGCGCGCGAGCGGACGTGGCTGATCGCGGCGGGACTGAGCACCGCCGTGGCGGGGCTGTCCTGGTCCTGGATCGCGGACGCGGTCACCGGCGTTCCGCACGCGTACGTGCTGACCGAGACGGCGTGGTGGACGCCGCTGGTCGGCACCGGCGCGTTCGTGCCGCTGACGCCGTGGTTCCGATTCGCCGGCACCTACCTCGGCGCGTTCGGCGTCGTCCTGGTGCTGGCCATCATGGTGCTGTTCGCGCGGTGGGTTCTCTCCCCGCCCGTCCGCAGGCTGGGTCTGGTCGTGGTCGCGTTCGCCGCGAGCTACGGCCTTTACCTGTTCGGGGTGTTCCTGCCCCAGCAGTCCACATTCCGGCTGGCGATGCCGCTGTCGCCTCTCCTGGCGGATGAGCGCCTCGCCGCCGGCCGCCGGCGCCGCACGTGGCTGGTGACGGGGGCGGTGCTCCTGCAGGTCGTCGCGGTGCTGCTGCTGTGGACGGTCGGCTACCCCTGACCGGTCGACGGACCCGTCGGAGTCGGGGCCCCGGCGGATGGTAGCCTCGGTCGGTACGCCTCCGTAGCTCAGGGGATAGAGCGTTGGTTTCCGGTACCAAAGGTCGCAGGTTCGATTCCTGTCGGGGGCGCCAGTCGTATCAGACCAGCGGCGGCACCGCCGGCGAGATGACCACCTCCAGCACCGCGGCGGCGTCGGACGAGGTCCTTCAGCCCGTCGGGGGCCAGCGCCGCGACTGCGGTGCCGGCGCGCCGGGGGGCGGGCGGGGTGCGGCCATAGGATGGGGGCGCCATGGATCCCGACCAGCTCGCAGCCGCCGTGCTCGCAGTCGCCGTAACGGTCGCGCAGGCCAGAGGAGTGGATGCGGCCGGTGCGCCGACCGCCGCGGACATCGGCCTCGAGCGTCCCCGCAATCGCGAGCACGGCGACTGGGCGTCCACCATCGCGCTCAAGCTCGCCGGCGCCATCGGCGCACCGCCCCGCGAACTGGCCGGCCAGATCGCGGAGGCGCTCGCCGGTACCGCCGGGATCGCCGCCGTGGAGGTCGCGGGCCCCGGCTTCATCAACATCCGACTCGAGACCGCCGCGGCCGGATCGCTCGCGCGCGCGATCGTCGAAGCCGGCGCGGCCTACGGTACGAACACGTCACAGCGCGGCCAGACCGTCAACGTCGAGTTCGTCAGCGCGAACCCGACCGGGCCGCTGCACATCGGCCACACCCGCTGGGCGGCGCTGGGGGATTCGATCGCGCGTCTGCTCGCGGCCAGCGGCGCGACTGTGGCGCGCGAGTTCTACATCAACGACGCCGGCGCGCAGATGGAGCGCTTCGGGAGGTCGGTGCTCGCCGCCGCGGAAGGCGTCGAGGGGCCCCCGGACGGGTACGCCGGCTCCTACATCGCGGACCTGGCCACCCGCGTCCTGCAGGCGAGGCCGGACCTGCTCGCGCTCGAGCCGGACCAGCGCGTGAGCGTGGCGACGGAGGAGGCGTATCGCCTCCAGCTGGAGGAGATCCGCGCCTCGCTCGAGAGGTTCAATGTCCGGTTCGACGTCTGGTTCAGCGAGCGGACGCTGCATGCCCCCGGCCCCGGCGGCGGTCCGAGCCGGATCGACGCGGCCGTGGAGCGCCTGCGGCGCCAGGGTCACGTGTTCGAGATGGACGACGCGGTATGGGTGCGGACCACGGACTTCGGCGACGACAAGGATCGGGTGATCCGCCGCGCCAATGGCGAGTACACGTACTTCGCGGCGGACGCCGCGTACTACCTCGACAAGGGAGACCGGGGTTTCGCCCACAAGATCTACCTGCTCGGCGCCGACCATCACGGCTACGTGCACCGGCTGCGCGCGCTCGCGGGCGCAGCCGGAGACGATCCCGATCGCGATATCGAGATCCTGATCGGACAGCTGGTCTCGATCGCCGGCGCCCGGCTGAGCAAGCGCGCCGGGAACATCATCGAGATGGACGACCTGCGGGAGTGGCTGGGCGCGGACGCGTTGCGGTATTCCCTGGCGCGCTACCCGGCCGACTCGCCCTTGGCGCTCGACCCGGAGCTGCTGCGCCGGCGCACCAACGACAATCCGGTCTTCTACGTCCAGTACGCGCACGCCCGCACGCACAACGTCGCACGTCACGCCGCGCAGACCGGGGTGGATCGCTCGCTGTTCGTCCCGGAACTGCTCGCGCACGAGACCGAACGCGTTCTGCTGGGCGCCCTGCAGGAGTTCCCGCGTGTGGTCTCCTTCGCCGCCCAGCAGCGCGCCCCGCACCGCGTCGCCCGCTATCTCGAGGAGCTGGCGGGCCTCTATCACCGCTGGTACGACACTTGCCGCGTGATCCCGCCCGCCGGCGAACCGATCGCACCGCTGCACCACACCCGGCTCTGGCTCAACGACGCCACCGGTCAGGTGCTGCGCAATGGCCTGGATCTGCTCGGCGTCAGCGCTCCGGAGCGGATGTGACCGGGCCTGCGTCGGCGCGTGCCGCCGATGCCGCGGACGAGGCGACCCCGCCCGCCCGCGCGCGCCGGTGGCGCTGGTGGTGGGTCGTGGTCGCCGTCATCGCGGGCCTCGCGCTGGCCTCGGTCGCCGCGGAGGCGATCGCGCGCGCCGTCGTCGTCCAGACCGTCCGGTCCCAGGCCGCTGCCGGCTTCGGGGTGCCTGTGGAGCAGGTCCACGCGGACGTGCCCGGTGTCGTCCTGCGCCAGCTGGCTGCCGGAAGCCTCAATGACGTCCGAGTGGGCGTCGACGGCGTCTCCATGGGCGGCGCCGTGGGCGTGCCCGTGTCGATCGATCTGCGCCACGTCGACCCGTGGGACAGAACGTTCGGAAACGGTTCGGCGACCGTTCGCCTCACGGAGGACCAGATGCGCGTCCTGCTGGCCGACGCGCCCGGCGCCGATGCGGCGACCGTGTCGCTCGAGGATCCGTACCTGACGCTCGTCGTCCCGATCCCGATCGCGGGGGGCGTCCCGGTCCGCGCAGCCTTCTCGCCGACCGTGTCCGCAGGCGAGCTGGTGCTGGCGCCGGCCCGCCTCCAGGTCGCCGGCGCCGACATCGGTCTCGACGTGCTCCGTGAGCGGTTCGGGGTCGCCGCGGACGCCGTGATGACCGGCTGGCGGCTCTGCCTGCGGGCCGCTCTGCCGGCCGGGCTCACGCTGGGCAGCGTCGCCGTCGACGGCGACGAGCTCGTCGCCACCTTCGGCATCGACCCGGCCATTCTCACCGACCCGGACTCCCGCCGGCCGGGAACCTGCGCGGAGGATGCGGTGCCCTAGACTGGCGAGGACCCCGCATCGGCGTGCCGCGCGGCCGTCGGCTGCGAATCTCGCGGGTCCTCCTCCCCACCGATTGGGTCCCCCGTGTCCGCGTCGTCCTCGTCCGCCGCCCCCGCGTGGCTGACCGTGCCCGCCGACGCCGACGACCTCGCCCCCGGGATCTGGCCCGACACCGCCGACCGTGACGCCCAGGGGCGCCTCGAGGTCGGCGGCCTCTCCGCGACCGAGCTGGTGCGCCGATTCGGGACGCCGCTGTACGTGATGGACGAGGAGGAGGCGCGATCCCGGGCCCGGCGCATCCGCACCGCATTCGAGACGGCTGCCGCGGCGGCGGGCACCACGGCGCGGCTTTACTACGCCGGCAAGGCGTTCCTGTGCGCCGAGATGGTCCGGTGGATGCGCGAGGAGGGGCTGGGCGTGGATGTCTGCACCTCCGGGGAGCTCGCCGTCGCCCTCGCGGCCGGCGCCGACCCGGAGGCTCTCGGCCTGCACGGCAACAACAAGAGCACCGACCTGCTGGCGCGCGCGGTGTCCGCCGGCATCGGCACGGTGGTGATCGACAGCGACGACGAGATCGACCGGCTGGCGGACCTCACGGCCGGCGTCAGCCCACCGCGGCCGGTGCTGCTGCGGGTGCGCACTGGCATCCACGCCGACACCCACTCGTATCTCGCGACGGCCCACGAGGACCAGAAGTTCGGGTTCGCGCCCGAGCAGGCGGCGCGCGCCGCCGCGCGGGTGCGAGCGCTGCCGGGCCTGCGGCTGCAGGGGCTGCACTGCCACATCGGCTCGCAGATCCTCGACATCGCCGGTTTCGAGGCCTCCGCCGAGAGGCTCGTCGCGCTGCACGCCGAGCTGCTCGCGGACGGACCGCTGCCCACGATGAACCTCGGCGGCGGATTCGGCATCGCATACACCCGCACGGACGATGCTCCCCTGATCGAGGCCGTGGCCGACCGGATCGTGGGCGCGGTCGCGAGAGCGTGCGCGGCGCGCGGCATCCCCGTCCCCGGGCTCGCGTTCGAACCGGGACGGTGGATCGCCGGCCCCGCCGGGCTCACCCTGTACACGGTGGGCACGGTCAAGCCGGTGGCGCTCGGAGCGGACGCCCGCCGCACCTACGTGAGCGTGGATGGAGGCATGAGCGACAACCCCCGCCCGGCCCTGTACGGCGCGGCGTACTCGGCGCGCATCGCCTCCCGCCGGTCGGCGGCGGCGCCCGTACTGACCCGCGTGGTGGGATCGCACTGCGAATCCGGCGACATCGTCGTCGACGCGGAGTACCTGCCGGGCGACGTGGCGCCGGGGGACGTGCTCGCCGTGCCCGCGACCGGCGCGTACTGCTTCTCGCTGTCGGGCAACTACAACTACGTGCCCCGTCCGCCCGTGGTCTGCGTCGCGGGCGGGGAGGCCAGGATTCTCGTGCGCGGCGAGACCGTCGACGATCTGCTCCGCCGCGACGCGGGTCTGGCCGACCCGCGGGAAGGAGCGCAATGATCGATCACCGTCGACTCCGCGTGGCGCTGCTCGGCGCCGGCGCCGTGGGATCCCAGGTGGCGCAGCTTCTGCTGCGGCACGGACCCGAACTGGGCGAACGCGCCGGCGCGAGCCTGGAACTGGTGGGCATCGCGGTCCGCGATCCCGAGGCTCCGCGCGCTGCCGACCTGCCCCGGGAACTCCTGACCGGCGACGCGGAATCGCTCATCGTCGGGGCCGACATCGTGATCGAACTGATCGGGGGCATCGAACCCGCTCGCACCCTGGTGCTGGAGGCGATCGGGTCGGGCGCGGACGTGGTGACCGCGAATAAGGCCCTGCTGGCCACCCACGGCCCCGAGATCTTCGAGGCCGCCGACCAGGTCGGCGCGCAGGTGTACTACGAGGCCGCCGTGGCCGGTGCGATCCCCATCATCCGCCCGCTGCGGGATTCCCTCGCGGGCGACCGGGTGCGGCGCATCATGGGGATCGTCAACGGCACCACCAACTACATCCTGGACCGGATGGACTCCGAGGGCGCCGACTTCGCCGACGTCCTGGCGGACGCTCAGCGGCTCGGGTACGCGGAGGCGGACCCCAGCGCGGACGTGGAGGGGTTCGATGCTGCTCAGAAGGCCGCGATCCTCGCCTCCCTCGCCTTCCACACGACCGTGCCGCTGGGGGCCGTGCACCGGGAGGGGATCACCGCCGTCGACCGGGAGATGATCGCGGCCGCCCGTCGCGCCGGATACGTCGTGAAGCTCCTCGCCGTGTGCGAGCGCCTGGGCGCGGCCGACGCGCAGGATCATGAGGGAATCTCGGTGCGGGTGCACCCCGCCCTGGTGCCCCGCTCCCACCCGCTGGCCGGCGTCCACGGGATCAACAACGCCGTGTTCGTCGACGCGGAGGCCGCCGGCAGCCTGATGTTCTACGGCGCGGGTGCCGGCGGGACCCAGACCGCGTCCGCGGTACTGGGCGACGTGGTCTCCGCCGCTCGCCGCCACGTGTCCGGCGGCGTCGGCGTGGCCGAATCCACCCGCGCGAATCTGCCGGTGGTGCCGATCGGAGACGCTGCGACCCAGTACCAGATCACTCTCGAGGTCGCCGATCGCAGGGGAGCGCTCGCGCTCGTCGCCGGCATCCTGAGCGACGCCGACGTCTCGATCGCCACGGTCGAGCAGCGGACGATCGAACCGGCGGGGCCGGACTGCGGACCGCGAGCTCAGCTGGTCATCGGAACCCACCGCGCCCGGGAGCGGGACCTGAGCGGCACAGTGATGCGCCTCGCCGCCAGCGATGTGGTGGACCGTGTGGTATCGGTGCTGAGAGTGGAGGGAGATTGAGATGGTTCATGTCTGGCGCGGAGTGATGCGAGAGTACGGCGACCGGCTCGGCGTGGGACCGTCATCCACCGTCGTCACGCTCGGGGAGGGCGGCACCCCGCTCATCCCGGCGCCGGCGATCTCGCGGCAGACGGGTGCTGATGTCTGGGTGAAGTTCGAGGGGATGAATCCGACCGGCTCGTTCAAGGACCGCGGCATGACCGTAGCGATCTCCCGCGCGATCGACCGCGGCGCCCAGGCTGTCATCTGCGCGTCCACGGGCAACACCTCCGCCTCGGCCGCCGCATACGCGGCCCATGCCGGCATCACGGCCGCGGTGCTGGTCCCGGAGGGCAAGATCGCCATGGGGAAGCTGAGCCAGGCCGTCGCCCACGCAGCCACGTTGGTGCAGATCCGCGGCAACTTCGACGACTGCCTCGAGATCGCGCGGGAACTCGCCGACACCTACCCGGTGCACCTGGTCAACTCGGTCAACCCCGACCGGATCGAAGGGCAGAAGACCGCGGCGTACGAGATCGTCGAGCAGCTCGGCGATGCCCCGGACTTCCACTTCATCCCGGTCGGGAACGCCGGCAACTACACGGCCTACTCTCGGGGCTACCGCGAGGAGGCCGACCGCGGCGTCGCCACGCGGGTGCCTCGCATGTTCGGCTTCCAGGCGGCCGGATCGGCGCCGCTGGTCCGCGGAGAGGTCGTCACGGATCCCGAGACGGTGGCCAGCGCCATCCGGATCGGGAACCCCGCCTCCTGGCAGCTCGCGCTGGAGGCCCGGGACGCGACCGATGGATGGTTCGGCGCGATCGAGGACGACCGCATCCTCGCGGCACAGCGGCTCCTGTCCTCCGAAGTGGGCGTGTTCGTCGAACCGGCATCCGCCATCTCCGTCGCCGGGCTCCTGGATCGCGCGGCCGCCGGGGTCATCCCGGCCGGCTGCCGTGTCGTGCTCACCGTCACCGGCCACGGACTTAAGGACCCGCAGTGGGCCCTGCGGTCCGCGGACGGCTCGGAGGTCGCCCCCGTCGTCGTGGACGCCTCCGTGTCCGATGTCGCGGACGTTCTCGACCTCACCCCTTCCCGGGAGCCCGCGTGAACGAACCCGGCGGCCGCGTCGCGCAGGTGCGGGTACCGGCCACCAGCGCGAATCTGGGACCCGGATTCGACACACTCGGGTTGGCGCTGAACATCTACGATCACGTGGAGGTGGCCGAGGCCGCCGCGGGTGTGCTCGATATCGAGATCTCCGGATCGGGCGCCGAGAGCGTACCGCGCGACGGGGCCAACCTGGTGGTCCGCGCACTCGCGTATGCATTCGAGGCCGTCGGCGCGCCGCTGCCGGGAGTGCGGCTGCGCGCCCGCAATGCGATCCCGCACGGCAGGGGACTGGGCTCCTCCGGAGCCGCGGTGGTGTCCGGCCTTCTCGCGGCCCGGGCCCTCCTCGCCGACACCGTCGAGGTGGGCCCGGATCTCCTGCTGCGCTGGGCCACCGAACTCGAAGGCCACCCGGACAACGTGGCGCCCGCCCTGTTCGGCGGCCTCACCATCGCGTGGACCGACGAGCGCGGCCCGCAGCACAAGAAGCTGCTGGTGCACCGTGGTGTCTCGCCGATCGTGTTCGTGCCCGGCTACGAGATGTCCACTTCCTTGGCCCGCACACTGCAGCCGCAGCACGTCTCCCGCGAGGATGCCGTGTTCAACGTGTCCCGCTCTGCACTGCTCATCGCGGCGCTGACCCAGAGCCCCGAACTGCTCCTGGCCGCGACCGAGGACAAGCTCCACCAGGCCTACCGGGCCGCCGCTATGCCCGAGACGGACCGTCTCGTGCACGCTCTGCGGCGCGCCGGATTCGCGGCCGTGGTGTCGGGCGCCGGGCCGAGCGTCCTGGTGCTGGCGGACGGACCGGGCCGCAGGCTCGAGGCCGCTGCCGTCGCCCAGCGCAGCACGGTCACCCCCTGGGAGGCGCTGATGCTGGCCGTCGACGTCAAGGGTGGTACAGTGATGTCCAATGCGGGGGGTGCCCCATACACCATGTTCTAACGGTCCCCTTCGCATTTCTGCGAACTGCCGCGTAACCCCACGCCTCCGCCCCCGTCGACACCCCCTGTGGACACGGGCGGCCCGCGAGCATGGCGAGGGTGTCGCCCTCGGACCCGATCCCGATGGGGCGCGGCCGCGCGTATCCGCACGTTTCACAAGGGAGAACTCGTGGAGTCGATCTCCGAGATCCAAGACACCTCTGCCGCCGGACCGCAGTCCCCGGACGCGCCGCCCCAGGACGCGGCCACACCCGAGCCGGCCACACCCGAGCCGGCCACACCCGAGCCGGTCGCGGACGCCGCCGAGAGCACCGCCGCAGTCAAGCCGCCGCGCAAGCGCGCTCCGCGCCGCGCCACCAGCAGTGCGGGCGAGGTCGCCGTCCAGGGCGCGCCGCAGGCCGCGGCCGATGACGGCGCCCCGACCCCCGCCGACGACAGCGCCCCGGCCCCCTCCGACGACAGCGTGCCCACCGGCGACGACGAGGCCCCGGCCCGGACGGACGTCGGCGGCCTGCCGGAACCCGCGGGGGCGGACGCACCCGCCGCCGGCGAGGGCGGGCCGGGCGCCGACTCTGAGCGCGAGAGCGCGCCCGATCACGCCAGCGAGTCGACCCGCGGCCGCAGCCGCAGCCGCAACCGCAACCGGCGACGCGGGGAGAGCGGTCCGAACGGCGGTAACGGCGGCGCCGACCACGCCTCCGGCAACGGTCACCAGACGACACCGCAGCAGGAGCCAGCGGACGACGAGGGCTCGCAGGCGCGGGCCCGGCAGCGCGGCAAACGCCGCGGCGGACCGGCAGACGAGTTCGAGATGGAGATCGGCGAGGACGACGTGCTGATCCCGATCGCCGGCATCCTCGACGTGCTGGACAACTACGCGTTCGTTCGGACCACGGGCTACCTCCCCGGCCCGAGCGACGTCTACGTGTCGCTCGGCCAGGTGAAGAAGTACGGCCTCCGCAAGGGGGACGCGATCGTCGGCGCGATCAAGCAGCCACGGGAGGGGGAGCAGTCCTCCCGACAGAAGTACAACGCGCTCGTGAAGGTCGACTCCATCAACGGGCTGAACCCCGAGGATGCCGCTGAGCGCGTGGAGTTCAGCAAGCTCACGCCGCTGTACCCGCAGGAGCGGCTGCGGCTGGAGACCGCTCCCGGCAAACTGACCCAGCGGATCATCGACCTCGTCGCGCCGATCGGCAAGGGTCAGCGCGGCCTGATCGTGGCGCCGCCGAAGGCCGGCAAGACCATCGTGCTGCAGCAGATCGCGAACGCGATCGCCACCAACAACCCCGAGGTGCACCTTATGGTCGTGCTCGTCGACGAGCGCCCCGAAGAGGTCACCGACATGCAGCGCACGGTGCGCGGCGAGGTGATCGCGTCCACCTTCGACCGCCCTGCGGAGGATCACACCACGGTCGCGGAGTTGGCGATCGAGCGAGCCAAGCGCCTGGTGGAGTTGAACCGGGACGTGGTCGTGCTGCTGGACTCGATCACGCGGCTGGGCCGGGCGTACAACATCACGGCCCCGACATCCGGACGGGTGCTGTCAGGGGGTGTGGATGCCGCGGCCCTGTACCCGCCCAAGCGGTTCTTCGGCGCCGCCCGCAACATCGAGAACGGCGGCTCGCTGACGATCCTGGCCACCGCGCTCGTGGAGACCGGATCGAAGATGGACGAGGTCATCTTCGAGGAGTTCAAGGGCACCGGCAACAGCGAACTGCGGCTGTCGCGCCAGCTCGCGGACAAGCGCATCTTCCCCGCCGTCGACGTCAACGCCTCCTCCACGCGACGCGAGGAGATGCTGCTGTCGCCGGACGAGGTGAAGATCACCTGGAAGCTCCGACGCGCTCTGGCGGGTCTGGATCCGCAGCAGGCGCTCGAAGTGGTGCTGGGCAAGCTGAAGGAGACCCAGTCGAACGTGGAGTTCCTGGTGCAGATGCAGAAGTCGATCCCCGCGCCCACGACGGCCGGTCACACCCACGATTCCAGCATCCGCTGACGGGTGATGGATGGCGATGGCGCCGCCGCGTCACTGCAGGCGATCCTCCACGAGCACTCCGCGCTGCAGCGCGAGCTCGCCGACCCCGGTCTGCACTCCGACCCGGCGCGCGCCCGAAGGGTCAACCGACGCTACGCGGAACTGAGTCGCATCGTCCGGGCGCACGAGGCCTGGCTCGCCGCGTCGGCGGACCTCGCCGCCGCCCGGGACCTCGCCGCCGAGGACGACTCGTTCGCCGCCGAGATCCCCGCGATGCGCGAGCGCCAGCAGCATGCATCGGAACGGCTGCGGCGACTGCTCATCCCGCGTGACCCCGACGACGGCCGCGACGTGATCATGGAGATCAAGGCGGGCGAGGGGGGTGCGGAGAGCGCGCTGTTCGCCGCCGACCTGCTGCGGATGTACCTGCAGTACGCTGCGGCGAAGGGCTGGACCGCCGAACTGCTCGATCGCACCGAGTCGGATCTCGGCGGATACAAGGATGTGCAGCTCGCGATCAAGAGCACGGCGTCGGATCCGTCCCAGGGGGTGTGGGCGCACCTCAAGTACGAGGGCGGTGTGCATCGGGTGCAGCGCGTCCCCGCGACGGAGTCGCAGGGACGCATCCACACCTCGACCACCGGGGTGCTGGTCTTCCCGGAGGTGGACGAGCCGGGCGAGATCGAGATCAGCCCCAACGACATCCGGGTGGACGTGTTCCGCTCGTCCGGCCCCGGCGGCCAGTCCGTGAACACCACCGACTCGGCGGTGCGGATCACGCACCTGCCGACGGGCATCGTCGTCTCGATGCAGAACGAGAAGAGCCAGCTGCAGAACCGGGAAGCCGCGATGCGCGTGCTCCGAGCTCGTCTGCTGGCGCGGCGGCAGGAGGAGCAGGATGCCGCGGCGGCCGATGCACGCCGATCCCAGGTGCGCGGCATGGACCGTTCCGAGCGGATCCGCACCTACAACTTCCCGGAGAACCGGATCGCCGATCACCGCACCGGATTCAAGGCCTACAACCTCGACCAGGTGATGGACGGCACGCTGGACCCGGTGATCGCCTCCCTCGTCGCCGCTGACGAGGAGGAGCGGCTCGCCGCCCAGACGCCGCGCGCGCACTGAACCCGTCCCGTTCGGAGCAGCGGTTGACCGCCCGCACTGCGGGACCGATATGATCAGCGGGTCCTCCCCCGGACGCGTCATGGAATGCTGTGGGGCCTCGAAGCCCAGCATCACCCGACCCGAAGGGGACGCCATGGACCGCATCCTGACAGCCGCCACCGTGATCACGATGGATCCCGACCTGCCCCGCGCGGAGGCGGTCGCGGTCTCGGGGGATCGCATCGTCGGGGTGGGCACCGTCGACCAGTGCCGCGCCGCGCTTCCGGGTGCGGAGGTCATCGACACCGGCGCGGCGGCACTGCTTCCCGGCTTCATCGACTCGCATTCCCACCCGGTGCTGGGAGGAACGGCTGTGATGCCGCCCGCGTACTGGGTCGCGCCGTGGTTCGCGCCGACCTGGGACGATGTCCTCGCGGCGTTCCAGAAGGCGATCGCCGAGAACGACGAGAATGCTCCGCTCGGATTCTTCGGGTACGACGGGCTGCTGCAGCAGCACGAGGAGCCGGATGCCGATTTGCTCGACGCCATCTTCGGCGACCGCCTGGTGTTCGTCTTCGGCAACTCCGGCCACAGCGCCTACGTCACCACCGCGGTGCTGCGGGCGCTCGGCTGGGTGGAGAACCCGCCGGCCGACCCTGTCGCCGGTTCCTACGGCCGGCGCGCGGATGGCAGCCTCAACGGGCGTGCGCTCGAAGTGCAGGCGTCGCTGGCCATCATCCAGCCCGTGCTCGATGCGATCGCGGCCTCGGGACACCCCCTGCAGGGCGCGGTCGAGTACTACATGCTGATGTCCTCGGCGGGCATCACATCGACCTCCGAACACACCTACAAATCATCCCTCCAGCCGGCGTACGAGGCTCTTGCCGGCGTGCCCGGGTGCCCGCTGCGGATCACGCTCTACCACATGTCCACCGAGTCGGACGCCGCCGAGCCGTTCGTCTCCTCCGCTCCGGAGACCATGCTCCACAAGGGCGGCATCAAGCTCTGGGCCGACGGCTCGGTGTGGGTCGGCAACATCGCCCAGAGCTCGCCCTACCTGGACACCGACGCCACGCGAGCTGCCGGCATCGCGGCGGGCCCCACGGGTGAGAAGGACATGAACTACTCGCGGGAGCAGCTCGACGATCTGCTCGACCGCTACGCCGGGACGGGGTGGCAGATGGCCATCCACGTCAACGGTGATGTCGCTCTGGACGTGGTGCTCGACGCGTACAGCCGCGCCCTCGACCGGCAGCGGCTGATCGGAACCGATCACCGCTGGCGGGTCGAGCACATCGGCGGGGCGCGCGCCGACCAGTTCCCCCGTCTCGCGTCGCTCGGCGTGGTGCCCTCGATGGGGCCGTTCCAGTTCTACTACTGGGGAGACCTGCTGGAGGGCGGGCTGTTCGATCCGGCGGTCGGATCGCGTTGGCAGCCGTTCCGCGACGCGTTCAACGCCGGGCTCCCAGTCTCCTTCCACAACGACGGCAGCGTCACCCCGCCGTCGCCGCTCCTGAACATCCAGACCGCGGTCACCCGGCGCACCTCCAGCGGCGCGCTCCACGGCGCCTCCCAGGCCACCACTGTCGACGAGGCACTGCGCGCGGAGACCATCAATGCCGCACGGGCGCTGCGCACCGACGATCGGGTCGGGTCTATCGAGGTGGGCAAGCTCGCGGACTTCGTGCTGCTCGGCGCCGACCCGTTCGAGGTCGACCCCCGCACCATCGGCGCGATCGAGGTGCTGGGCACCTGGCTCGGCGGGGAGGCGATCGACCTGGACGCGTTCGCTCAGGCGTCCGGCCAGGTGGACGCCGAAGGACTGGAGCACCTCCATCGCATGGGCATCGAGTCCCACGCCGCCCACGTCCACGGTCCCGCCCTCTGATGGCCGCCGAGCCGGCGCGACGCGGCGGCCCCCCGCCGGTCGTGCAGATCATGCTGCTCGGTGCGATGGGCGGCATCCAGACTGCCGACCCGACCATCGCCAGCACGGCTCTGATCGACTCGGCGCGGTCGCTCGGGATGGATGCCGGCACGCAGGCGATCGCGGCGTCGATCTCCACCCTCATGCTGGCGGCGACGGTGATCACCACGGGCCTGATCGCCGACCGGATCGGCCGCAAGCTGCTGCTGGTCCTGGCGCTGCTCGTGTCGGCCGCCGGAGATCTGCTGACCGCGTCGGCGATCGACCCGCTGATGTTCATGAGTGGACGGGCTCTGGCCGGGATCGGCCTGGGTGCCGTGTTCGGAGCTTCGTTCGCCTATGTCCGGTCGATCGTGCCGGAGCGTCAGCTCCCGTCCGCGATGGGCACGTTCGCGGCGTTCGGCGCGGTGGTCATGATCATCGCGAGCTTCGTGGGCGGCTCGGCGGCCACCGCTGACTGGCGGCTCGCCTTCCTCGTCATCCCCGCCCTGTCGCTGCTGTCGCTGGTCGGAGTCCTCCTGCTGCTGCCGCCCGAGCCGAGGATCGCCGCCGGATCGGCCGACATCGCCGGACAGGCGCTGCTGGCCCTCGGCATCATCGGCGTGCTCTACGGCATCAGCCACGCCGCCGCCGGCATCGCCGCCCCCTTCACCTGGGGCCCTTTCCTGGTGGGGGTGCTCCTTCTGGCCGGCTTCGCGATCGTGGAGTCGCGAGGCGCACACCCGTTCTTCCCGATCGCGCTGTTCGCCAGCCCGGGGTTCATCGCCGCCATCGGGCTCGGCCTCGCGGTCAACTTCGGCCAGGCCGTCTCCGTGCTGCAGTTCGCCAACATCTGGCAGTTCGTGTACGGATTCACCACCGTCCAGGTCGCTCTCGCGCAGCTGCCGCTGTCGATCGGCTCCGTGATCGCCTCGGTGCTGCTCGGGAGACTGCTCACCCGCGGGATGGCACCGGCGCTGGCGATCGGGATCTCCGGCGGCGCGATGACGCTCGGTCTCCTGTCGGTCGCGCTGACGCTCGTGACAGACAGCTTCTGGGCCTTCCTGCCCGGACTGATCCTCGTGGGGGTCGGCATGAGCGGCCTGGTGCCCTACGGCGCGCTGATCCTGCGGCTGGCACCGCCGGCGCAGTTCGGCGCGGTCACCTCTTCACGCACCACGATCGGTCAGTTCGGCTTCGCGGTGGGATTGGCTGCGAGCATGGTCATGATCGACGCGTTCACGCGCGGCGGTGTCGTGCGCAGGCTCGCCGAGGCGGGCGTGCCGCCGACCCGGACCGGCCAGGCGCTGGATGCGATCAGCCAGTACACGCAGACCGGCACGGTGCCGTCAGCGGATGCCGGCGGCACCGCGCTGCTGGCCGGCGCCGCCGACTCCTACCACGTCGCGTTCGTCACCACGCTCGCCATCAGCGCCGTCGTCGTGGCAGCGCTGACGGCACTGGCAGTGCTCGCGTACCGACGATGGGAGCGGCGACTCGCTGCGGCAGCCTGAGCGCGCGGCTCAGATGCTGTACTCCGGTCCGGTCAGCAGCGACCGGACGTCGTCGCCCGGGCGACGGGAGCGCACCTTGGCGGGCACGCCCACGAGCACGCTGTCGGCGGGGGCATCGAGGGTGACCACCGCGCCCGCGCCGATCGCCGACCGTGCACCGATGGTCACCGGTCCCAGCACGGTCGCGCCCGCACCGACGCTGACCCCGTCCCCGAGAGTGGGGTGGCGCCTCCCTCCCTCGCGCTGACGGCCCCCGAGGGTCACTCCGTGGTACAGCAGCACATCATCGCCGATCCGCGCGGTCTCACCGATGACCACACCCATGCCGTGATCGATGAACAGTCGCCGGCCGATCGTGGCGCCCGGGTGGATCTCGATCCCCGTCAGCAGCCGGGTCGCCTGCGATCCGGCCCGGGCCGCGAACCGCAACCGGCGCCGCCACAGCGCATGCCAGACCCGGTGAGCCCACACCGCGTGCAGACCCGGGTAGAGGAGCGCTACCTCCACGGTGCTGCGTGCTGCCGGATCGCGCAGCTTGGCCGCGGCGACGTCCTCTCGAACCCTCGCCCAGACGCCCATCAGTCCTCGCGGAGGTCCTCGAACAGCGCCGTGCTGAGGTAGCGCTCGCCCGTGTCGGGCACGATCACCACGATCCGCTTGCCGGCGTTCTCCGGTCGGCGTGCGATCTCGAGCGCTGCCCACACGGCCGCGCCGCTGGACATCCCGACCAGAAGCCCCTCCCGCGCCGCCAGGTCCCGCGCCACGCGCAGCGCGTCGGCGAACTCCACGTCAACCACCTCGTCGATCACGGAACGATCCAGGATGGCGGGCACGAAGTTGGGGCCGATGCCCTGGATCTTGTGGGGGCCGGGGTGCCCTTCGGTGAGGATCGGCGAGTCCTTCGGCTCGACCGCCACCACCCTCGCGCCCGGGACCCGTTCCTTGAGCACCTGTCCCACGCCGGTGATGGTCCCGCCCGTGCCGATCCCCGCGACGAACACGTCCACCCGGCCGTCGGTGTCGCGCAGGATCTCCTCCGCGGTCGTGGCCCGGTGGATGGCCGGGTTGGCCTCGTTCTCGAACTGGCTCACCCACACCGCTCCAGGGGTCTCGGCGACGATGCGCTGGGCCTCCTCGACGGCGAGGGCCATCCCGCGGGACGGGTCGGTGAGCACGAGCTCGGCGCCGAATGCCTTCAGCAGCAGCCGGCGCTCCATGGACATCGACGCCGGCATGGTCAGCAGCACTCGGTAGCCTCGGGCCGCGCCCACCATCGCCAGGGCGATCCCGGTGTTCCCGCTGGTCGACTCGACGATCGTGCCGCCCGGTGCGAGCTGGCCGGAGCGCTCCGCGGCGTCCACGAGCGCGATGCCCAGACGGTCCTTGACGCTGGAGGCGGGGTTGTAAAACTCGAGCTTGGCGAGCACCTCCGCGTCGAGGCCCTCGGTGACGGCGTTCAGCCGCACCAGGGGAGTGTCGCCGAAGGCGGAGGTGATATCGGGATGGATGCCGGGCATGAGGGGGCCTTTCTCCAGCGGGCCGGGTACCGCTTCAGCCTAGGGTGGGCTGTTGCGACGGGGCCGAATATGACGACATTAGGCTGGGTGGCCGTGCCCGCATTCGATCTCCCGGAGCCCGACGACGCGACCGCGCCGGTTCCGGTCGACGCGGCGCTGCGGCGGGCGCGGGCGGAGCTGTCGGCGGCCGGCGTGATCAGCCCGGAGGCGGACGGCGAGCTGCTGCTCGGCGCGGTCACCCGACTCGGCCGCGGCCAGGTGCAGGCGGCCGCGGTGCGCGGGGACCGGCTCGAACCGGACGCGGCCGCCGAGTACCGGGAACTGGTGCGTCGCCGCGCCGGACGCGAGCCGCTGCAGCATCTCACGGGACGGGCGCCATTCCGGCATCTCGTGCTGCAGGTCGGACCCGGCGTGTTCGTGCCGCGTCCGGAGACCGAGACCGTCGCGCAGCTGGCGGTGGACGCGCTGCGGGCGGCGGCGGCGCCCGAGCCGGTCGGGGTGGATCTCGGCACCGGCTCGGGGGCGATCGCGCTGGCGATGGCGACGGAGGTGCCGCACGCGACGGTCCTGGGTGTGGAGAACTCGGCCGCGGCGTACGTGTGGGCACGGCGGAACTTCGACGAGTGGGCGCCCGCCGCCGTCCTGATCTTCGGCGACCTGGCGGACGCCCTTCCCGACTGGCGAGGTCGGGCCGCGGTGGTGGTCTCCAATCCCCCGTACATCCCGGACGATGCACTGCCACGCGACCCGGAGGTGCTCCTGTTCGATCCGCCGCAGGCGCTCTACGGCGGTCCGGACGGGCTGGACGTGGTGCGCGCCGTCAGCCGCGCCGCCGGGCGCCTCCTGCATCCCGGAGGGACCCTGGTGCTGGAGCACGGCGACGCGCAGGGCGCCGCCGTGCGTGACCTCCTGCGCCGGGACGGCTGGATCGCGATCGCCACGCACCGAGACCCCGCCGGGCGCGACCGTGCGACCACCGCGCTCCTGCCGACCGCGACGAGGGCCCCCGCGTAGACTGACCGCGCCATGTCCTCCGTCTTCGACTGCCGCGACGAGTCGCAGGTGCTCACCGGCATGCGGGAGGCGCGCAGGGCCATCGCCCGCGGGGAACTCGTGGTCGTGCCCACCGACACCGTCTACGGCGTGGCTGCTGACGCGTTCAACCCCGCGGCGGTCGCACGACTCCTCGCCGCCAAGGGTCGCGGTCGGCAGGCGCCTCCGCCCGTGCTCGTGGCCGGCACCTCGACCCTGCGGGCGCTGGTCAGCGAGGTGCCGGAACCGGTCGATCGCCTCATCGAGGCGGCATGGCCCGGCGGGCTGACGATCATCCTTCCGGCTCAACCGTCGCTGGCGTGGGATCTGGGGGAGACCGGCGGGACCGTCGCGGTCCGGATGCCGGCGCATCGCATCGTCCTCGAACTGCTCGAGGAGACCGGGCCTCTGGCGGTCTCCAGCGCGAACCTCACCGGGCGGCCCGCGGCCACCACCGCGCCGCAGGCCGCGTCGCAGCTCGGGGACTCGGTCACTGTGTACCTGGACGACGGCCCCAGCGGCTCCGAGGCCGCCTCGACGATCCTGGACGCGACGGCTCTGACCCGGGGCGGATCCGGACGCGCCCGAATCCTGCGGGAGGGAGTGGTCGGCCGTCTCGCCCTGCGGGAGGTGCTGGGGGATCTGCTCGAGCCGGATCTGGCAGGGACGCCGGACGAGGCGGCGTGACCCAGTACCTGCTGGCGGCGGGGCTGACCGCGCTGGTGACGTTCGGACTGTCGTGGGTCGTGTGGCGGGTGGCACTGCGCTACCGCATCCATCCTCCGATCCGCGAACGTGACGTGCACACGCGCCCGACGCCGCGGCTGGGCGGGATCGCGATGTTCCTGGCCGTCGCGGCGGCGTTCGCATATTCGTCCCGCAACCCCTACTTCGCCCTGATCTGGGCGGATCCGGTCCCCATGCTGGCCATCCTGGGGGCGACGCTGCTGATCGTGCTCGTCGGGGTCGCCGACGACCTGTGGGAACTGGACTGGATGGTCAAGCTGGGGGCTCAAGTCGTGGCGGCGGGCCTCATCGTCTGGTTCGGCCGGCTGCAGATCTCGTCTCTCCCCATCGGCGGCATGACGGTCGGATCCAGCTGGGTGAGTTTCGCTCTGACCGTCCTGGCGATCGTGCTCGTCATGAACGCGGTCAATTTCATCGACGGCCTCGACGGCCTCGTCGCGGGAGTCGGGTTGATCGCGAATGCGGTGTTCTTCGCCTACTCGTACCTCCTGGTGCGCGACACCGGCGCGAGCACGTACTTCAACCTCGCGTCGTTCCTGGCGGTGATCCTCATCGGCGCGTGCGCCGGGTTCCTGCCGTTCAACTGGAGCCCGGCGCGGATGTTCATGGGGGACTCCGGCGCCCTGATGCTGGGTCTGCTGATGGCCACCTCGGCGGTGGCCATCACGGGCCAGATCCAGCCGGCGATGCTGGACCCGGAGCAGCTCGGCCGATCCCAGCTGCTGGGGGCGTTCCTGCCGATCCTGGTGCCCGTCGCCGTGGTGCTCCTGCCGCTGATCGACTTCGGGATGGCGGTCGTCCGACGGATGCATGCGGGACGATCCCCGTTCTCCCCGGACCGCAAGCACCTGCACCATCGCATGCTGGACCTCGGCCACAGCGACCGCAGCGCCGTCCTGATCTTCTATGCGTGGACTGCCGTGGTGGGGCTGGCCGTCCTGCTGATGTACATCGCGACGCGAGAGGATTGGCCGGGGCAGTACTGGATCGGCGTGGGGTACGGTCTGGTGGGCGCCGCCGCCTGCCTCACGTTGACGCTGCTGCCTTCGCCGCGCGCCGCGGCGACCCCCGACCCCGGTTCCCAGGAGAACTCCACATGACCACCACCACCGGATCCAGCCCCAGTTCCGTGATCCTGCGACTCTCGCTGCTGTGGGGCGCGGCGGTCACCGGCGCGCTCGCGGTGGTCGGATCGGCCGCGGGTGCGCTGATCGCCGGACCGCGCGGCGTGGCCAGCGCCCTGATCGGCGTGCTGCTGGCCGCGCTGTTCCTCGCCATGACGGCGGTCATCATCCTCCTCGCCGGTCGCGTCCGGCCCGGACCCACCCAGTTGGTGCTGTTCTTCGGGATCGTCCTGGGCGGCTGGGCCCTGAAGCTCGCGGTGTTCGTCGTGGTGCTGCTCATCCTGCGCGGGCAGCCGTGGATCGAACCGTACGTGTTCTTCTTCAGCACCCTCGCCAGTGTGATCGGCTCGCTCGTGGTGGACATGGTCGTCATGGCGCGCGCGCGCGTCCCGTACGTCGGCGACGTGGATCTCCCCGCCCGCGGAGAGCGCTCGCGAGACGAACCGACCGGTTCGTGACCGGCGGGATTCCTTGCTAGGGTGAAGACGTCATCGCGAACGGGGCGAGGATCGCCGACTGGATGGTCATGCCCGGCACGATGGCGCTCATATCCATCGTCGCGCCGTACGTTCGGCGCCCGTAGCTGGAGCCAGCGCTGATTACGCACGTCGCATCCCTGATCGCCAACGCCGCCGCTGGCGATGACGGCGGATTCCACGGCCCCTCCATCGAGGAGTTCTTCCCACCCGCGATCTTCTTCGCGGGCACCCCGTTCGAGATCAACCGCGTGACGCTGATCCGCTTCCTCGTCGTGGGCGTTCTGGTGCTGATCTTCTGGCTCGGAACCCGGCGGATGAAGATCGTTCCCGGACGCGGGCAGTCGGCCCTCGAATGGGTCTTCGAGTTCGTGCGGGACGGCATAGTCTTCGACACTCTCGGGGAGCGTCTGGGCCGCAAGTACATGCCCATCCTGATGACGTTCTTCTTCCTGACGCTGGGCATGAACCTGGCGGGCGTCATCCCCGGTCTTCAGCTGGCCGGCACCTCGAACATCGGACTGCCGCTGATCCTCTCGATCGTGGCGTGGGTGATGTTCATGTACGCCGGCACGCGCGAGAAGGGCGGCCGGTTCTGGAAGGATTCGCTGTTCCTGCCCGGGGTGCCCTGGCCGCTGTACTTCCTGCTGGTTCCGCTCGAGTTCTTCTCCACCTTCATCCTGCGGCCCATCACGCTGACGCTCCGGCTCACCATGAACATGATCGCCGGCCACATGCTTCTGGTGCTGTGCTTCTCGGCGACGCAGTTCTTCTTCTTCACGGTCCTTGCCAGCGGGAACCTCCTCGGGCTGCTCGGCGTCGGTTCGTTCGCGTTCGGCATCGTCTTCACCGTGCTCGAACTGTTCGTCGCGATCCTGCAGGCATACGTGTTCACCATCCTGTCGGCCATCTACATCCAGCTCGCGGTGGCCGACGAGCACTGATCGCTCCCGTCGCCCCCCAACCCCCTCGAAAGGAAACACCCCGTGAATATCGTCGGACAACTCGCCCCTCTCGCCTTCGGCCTGGCCGTGATCGGCTCGGGAATCGGCGTGGGCATCATCGTCGGCAAGACCATCGAGTCGGTGGCCCGCCAGCCCGAACTGCAGGGCCGCCTGAGCAGCCTGATGTTCCTCGGTATCGCTCTGACCGAGGCGCTGTGCTTCATCGCGATCGCCGTCATCACGTAGTTG
>CAVOZX010000022.1:0-14876 GCA_963701365.1 uncultured Actinomycetota bacterium
CGTGGGCGGCTACCGGGCGGTGCTCCTGCTGGATGGGGAACGGATGCTGCTGGCGGGCGGCCCTCGGACGGCGGAGTCCTGCCTCCGTTGGTGGTCAAATGCTGCGGCCCTGGCCGCGCCCGGAGCGCCGGTCCATCTCGTCGGAGTGAGCGGTCCGGTGGCCCGCGCGCTGGCGACGTGGACAGCCCCCGAGTACGCCCGGCGCGAACTCGCCGAGCGCGCCGCCCTGCGGCTGCCGCCGGCCGTGCGGATGGCCGCAATCGACGGTCCGCCGGAGGCGGTGGAACGCGCGCTGCGCCGCCTGCACGAGGAGGTTGCGGGTCTGGGGTCGGACGCCATCCTGGGACCGATGCCCGTGCCCGACGGAGACGGACGCGTGCGCGCACTGGTGCGATTCGAGTACGCGCTCGGCGCGGCCGTGGCATCGTCCCTCAGGGCCGGTGTCGTGGCGGCCGCCCTGCGATCCCGCCCCCGGGCCTCCGGCGCGGCGCGCACTACACTCGCTGTGCGGGTTGACGTGCCCGACCCCGAGTTGTGATCCGCCGATCAGGGGAGTCCCATTGCGCCTGGTCTTCGCCGGCACCCCATCCGCGGCGGTGCCGTCCCTGGAACGGCTGAACGCGGCGCACGAGGTGCAGCTGGTGATCACGCGGCCGGACGCGCCCACCGGCCGACGCCGCATCCCCACCCCCTCACCGGTCTCGCTCCGCGCCCGGGAACTCGGGCTGCCCGTCCTGCCGGCCGCCCGACTCGACGCGGCCGCGTCGGCGGCGATCGGTGCCGTGCGGCCGGACCTGGGCGTGGTGGTGGCCTTCGGCGGGCTCGTCCCGGCCGAACTCCTGCGCCTGCCGACGCACGGCTGGATAAATCTCCACTTCTCGCTGCTGCCGCGATGGCGCGGTGCGGCCCCGGTGCAGCACGGGATGATCGCCGGCGACTCCGTCACCGGCGCGACCGTGTTCCGGCTCGTGCCCGAGTTGGATGCCGGGGATGTGTACGCCGCCGTGCAGCGGCCGATCCCCGCGGATGCGACCGCCGGTGACGTGATCGCGGACCTGGCCGTAGTCGGAGCCGACCTGTTGGCGGAGGTGGTCGACGCGATCGCGCGCGGTGCTGCGCGAGCCGAGCCCCAGTCGGGGGAGATCACCCTCGCACCGAAGCTGACCTCGGACGATGCCCGGATCCGATGGGATCAGGACGCGAACACGGTGCTGGCGCGCATCCGCGGCGTGACCCCGGAGCCCGGCGCGTACACGACCGTGGGGGGCACGCGGCTGAAGATCCTGCAGGCCACGATGTCGTCGGCCGAACCGCTGCCGCCCCGTCGCCTCATCCCCGCCGACGGGGGAGTGCTGGCCGGAACCGCCACCTCGCCGGTGCTGCTGCAGCGGGTCCAGCCGGCTGGTCGGGACCCGATGAGCGCCGCCGACTGGTGGCGCGGTATCCGGTCCGCCGAGCCCGTGGCGGCCGAGTGACGGTCTCTCCCGCGCGCCGCGTCGCCTATCGCGTGATCCGGGAGGTAGAGGCCTCGGACGCGTACGCGAACCTCCTGCTCCCGGTCGCGATCACGCGGGCGGGACTGGACGCGCGGGACGCCGCCCTGGCCACCGAACTGACCTACGGCACGCTGCGACGGCTCGGAACGTACGACGCGATCATCGCCGCTGCCGCGGCGCGGCCCGTCGCCCGGATCGACCCGCCCGTGCTCGACGCTCTCCGACTCGGCGTGCATCAACTGATGAGCACGCGGATCGCCTCGCACGCCGCGGTGCACGAGACCGTCGATCTGGTCCGGGCGGCAACGGGCGACGGGGCCACCGGCTTCGCGAACGCCGTACTGCGGCGGATCGCACGCGAGACTCCGGGCGACTGGATGGCCCGGATCACGGCGTCGGCCCGTTCGATGGACGAACGCGAGTCCCTGCGGACCGGTCATCCCGTGTGGATCCTGCGGGCGTTCCGGCGCGCCCTGGCCGCGGAGGGTCGCGGCGAGGAGCTCCCCGCGCTTCTGGAGGCGGACAACGCCTCGCCGACGGTGACCTTGGCCGCTCTTCCCGGCCTGAGCGCGGGCGCCGGTCTCGAACCGACCCCGTTCTCGCCGATCGGCTACCGGTGGCCCGGTTCGGACCCGGCGCCAGCGCTCAGGGAGTCGGGGGGGGCGCTGCGGGTGCAGGACGAGGGCTCGCAGTTGGCGGCCCTCGCGTTGTCGCGGGCCCGGCCGGTGCGCCCGGGGGATCGATGGCTCGACCTGTGCGCCGGGCCCGGCGGGAAGACCGCGGTGCTCGCCGCGGAGGCGTGGGCCGGCGGGGCGGTGCTCAGCGCCAATGAACCGGTCCCCGCGCGCGCCCGGCTCGTGCGAGAGGCGGTGGCCGCGACGCCCTCCCGAGTGGACGTCACCGAGCAGGATGGAGTGCTGCGTGCACGCTCCGAGCCTGGCGCGTACGACCGCATCCTCGTGGATGCGCCGTGCACGGGCCTGGGCGCGCTGCGCCGCCGCCCGGAGGCGCGCTGGCGAAAGACCCCCTCGGACGTGCCCGAACTCGCCCGCCTGCAGCGCTCGCTGATGTCGGCGGCCGTCGGCGCGTTGGCGCCGGGCGGTGTGCTCGCCTACGTCACCTGCTCCCCGCATGCAGCTGAGACCGCCGACGTCGTGAGCGCCGTTCGGGCGCAGTACCGGGACGAGCTCGACGAACTCGATGCGCGCGCCGTGCTGCAACGGATCGCCCGCCACCCCATGGATCTGGCGGTGCCGCTGGACGGGTCCGGGCGAGCCCAGTTGTGGCCCCACCGCCACGGCACCGACGCGATGTCCATCACGCTGCTGCAGCGACGGGGATAATGATCCGATGCCCCACGAGCCACGCATCAACCCGTCGATCCTGGCGGCGGACTTCGCGAACATGGAGCGCGAACTCGGACGGATCGCGACCGCGGACAGCGTCCACGTCGATGTGATGGACAACCATTTCGTGCCCAACCTCACGTTCGGTCCGCAGATGGTCCGCCGCATCCAGGAGACCAGTCCCATTCCTGTGGACGTCCATCTGATGATCGAGGACCCGGACCGCTGGGCGCCCGGCTACGCGGATCTGGGCGTCGCATCGGTCACCTTCCACCTCGAGGCGTCCGACGATGCCGGAGCGCTGGCTGCGCAGTTGCGCGCGCGAGGAGCGAAGGCCGGCGTGGCCATCAAGCCCGGCACCGGCGCGGAACCGGTCCTGGCGATCCTGGACCGGATCGACCAGGTGCTCGTGATGACCGTCGAGCCGGGCTTCGGCGGCCAGTCCTTCCTGTGGGAGACCATGCCGAAGCTGACCCGGATCACCGACGCGGTGCGAGCGCGCGCTCCCGAGGTGCGGGTGCAGGTGGACGGCGGGATCACGGAAGAGACCATCGTGCATGCCGCCCGGGCGGGAGCCGACACCTTCGTCGCCGGCTCCGCCGTGTTCGGCGCCGCGGACCCGGCCGCGGCCATCCGGGCGCTGCGGGAGCGCGCGCGCTCAGCGACCCACACCTGACGACGACGTCGCGCCCGTTCGGTAGCCTGGCGGGGTGAAGAGCTTCGAGGCGCTGTTCGGCGAACTCACGGTCAGGGCCGCGGACCGGCCTGCCGGGTCCGCCACGGTGGCCGAGCTGGACGCGGGCGTGCACGCCATCGGCAAGAAGATCGTCGAGGAAGCCGCGGAGGTGTGGCTGGCCGCGGAGCACGAATCCGACGACGCCACCGCCGCGGAGATCTCGCAGCTGCTGTACCACGTGCAGGTCATGATGCTGGCTCGCGGTCTGACCCTCGACGACGTGTATCGACATCTGTGAGCCGGAACCCGATCCCGCCGACTCCGAAAGCCGCCCCCATGCTGCGTATCGCCGTGCCCAACAAGGGTTCTCTCGCCGACACGGCCGCCGAGATGCTCGCCGAAGCGGGCTACCTCGTCCGCCGGGATCCGAAGGATCTGCACGTGGTCGACGGCGCCAACGGCACCGAGTTCTTCTACCTGCGCCCGAAGGACATCGCGACGTACGTGGGGTCCGGGGCGCTGGATGTGGGCATCACGGGGCGCGACCTGCTGCGGGACGCGCGTATGCCCGGCGCCAAGGAGATCGAAGCGCTCGATTTCGGCGCGTCGACGTTCCGTTTCGCCGGACCGCCGGGACGCTTCGCCGAACCCGCCGACCTCGAGGGGATGCGGGTGGCGACCTCCTATCCGGGCCTGGTCGATGCGTTCCTGGACGCGCACGGCATCGCGGCGGATCTGGTTCCGCTGGACGGCGCGGTCGAGTCCGCGGTGCGTCTCGGGGTGGCCGACGCAGTCGCCGACGTCGTCTCCACGGGAAGCACGCTCCGCCAGGCCGGTCTGGAGGTGTTCGGGCCGACGATCCTGGAGTCCGAGGCGGTCCTGATCGGAGGGACGTCCCAGCCCCCGGGGTTGGAGACTTTCCTGCGTCGGCTGCGGGGCGTCCTCGTCGCGCGGCGCTACGTGCTGATCGATTACGACCTGCCGACCGCGCTCGTCGACGCTGCGGCCGAGGTCGCCCCCGGCATCGAATCGCCCACCGTCTCTCCGCTGCGGGACCCGGACTGGTCGGCGGTGCGGGTGATGGTCCCGCGCCGGTCGGCCAATCAGGTGATGGACGGCCTGTACGCGCTCGGAGCGCGCGCGATCCTGGTCACGTCCATTCAGAACGCGAGGCTGTGATGGGATTGGCTCGCCGCGTCATCCCGTGCCTGGACGTGGACGGTGGCCGCGTGGTCAAGGGCGTCCGATTCGAGAACCTGCGCGACATGGGAGACCCGGTCGCGCTGGCCCGCATGTACTACGACCAGGGCGCCGATGAGATCACGTTCCTGGACGTGACCGCCACCGTGGACGAGCGCAGCACCACGTACGAGGTGGTGCGTCGCACCGCGGAAGAGGTCTTCATCCCGCTGACCGTCGGCGGCGGGGTGCGCACCGGCGACGACGTCGCCCGGCTGCTGGCCGTCGGGGCGGACAAGGTCGGTGTGAACTCCGCGGCCATTGCCCGCCCGTCGCTCATCGACGAGATCGCCGACCGGTTCGGGGCTCAGGTGCTGGTCCTCTCCCTGGATGTGCGGCGGGACCCGCGGTCGGCCTCCGGTTTCGCCGTCACCACGCACGGCGGCCGCACACTGACCACCCTCGACGCGGTCGCGTGGGCCGCGGAGGCGGTCGACCGGGGAGCCGGCGAACTGCTGGTCAATTCCATCGACGCCGACGGAACCAGGGCAGGGTTCGACCTGGAACTGGTCAGCCTGATCCGGGCCGCGGCATCCGTGCCGCTGATCGCGTCCGGGGGAGCGGGTCGCGTGGGCGACTTCGCCCCGGCGGTGCGCGCCGGAGCCGACGCGGTGCTGGCGGCATCCGTCTTCCACACCTCGGCGATCACGATCGCCGAGGTGAAATCCGCGATGGCCGCAGCCGGAATCGAGGTGCGCACATGAGCGTCGGCGACGACGACCCGACGGATGCGGTGGTGTTCGATAGTCGCGGACTGGCTCCCGCGGTCATACAGGAGTGGGCCACCGGCGACGTGCTCATGCTGGGATGGATGGACCGCGAAGCGCTGCGCCGCACACTCACCTCCGGTCGCGTGACCTTCTGGTCCCGCTCCCGCCAGGAGTACTGGCGGAAGGGCGACACATCCGGCAACATCCAGCGAGTGCGCGGCGCCCGCCTGGACTGCGACGGGGACGCGCTGCTCATCCAGGTCGAGCAGGTGGGCGGGGCGTGCCACACCGGCGATCACAGTTGCTTCGACCGCCACGACCTCCAACCCGTCCAGGGCACGCCGACGTGACCCGCCGCGCCCGACTCCTGACGGTTCTGACGCTCCTGGCCGCAGGAGCGGTCGGCGTGATCGCCGGCACGCAGACGTGGGTGCACGTCGAACTGGTCGACGGGGCGACGGCGACGCTGGCGGTTCCGGGCACCGCCGCCGTGCCGGTCTGGACCCCGCTGTGCCTCGCCCTTCTGGCAATCGGGGCCACGCTCTCGATCGCCGGCCCGATCCTGCGGTACGTCGGGGGCATGCTCGCGCTGGCTGTCGCGGGAGGCATGTCGCTCGCCGTGATACCGATCGTCGCGGGGCCTCCCGTGGATTCCGTCGCGGCCGCAGTGGCCGAGTCGACCGGCATCTCCGGGGCCGCGGCCGTGTCGGATCTGGTGGCGAGGATGACGCTGACGGCGTGGCCGTTCGCGGGGGCGGCGGTCGCGGTGATCAGCATCGCCGCGGCGGTGCTGGTGCTCACGACCGCCCGGCGCTGGCCCGATTCCGGCCGACGCTACCGGAGCCCGGCCGACACCGACTCCACCACCTCTGCCGACCCGGTTGACTCGTGGGACGCTCTGAGCCGGGGCGCCGATCCCACGGGGGCGGACCCGGCCCGCTAGACTCGAACGGCCCCAGCGACGCACGGAGGTACACACATGAGCAACCCCATCGGCGACCCGGGTCACGGGCACTCCCCGGCGGCTTGGACGGCCGTCGTCATCATGCTCGTGGCGATCGCGCTCGGCACAGTGTTCTTCTTCTTGGACCTGCCCGTGGCGGTCTACATCTGCGCGGGCCTCGTCCTGGTGGGTCTCTTGGTCGGCTGGATCCTGTCCCGGGCCGGCTACGGGGTCAACGGCCCGAAGTACCTGCCGAAAGAGCATTGACCATGCTCGCCGACCTCACGGCCGGCGCAGTGCAGGACGCGCGGGAGCGCGCCGACTCGGTGCCGCTCGCGCAGCTGGAAAGGCGTGCGGCATCCGCCGCCCTCCCGCGGGACGCCCTGGCCGCCCTCCGCGGCACCGACGGCGTGCGGATCATCGCCGAGGTCAAGCGGGCCAGCCCGTCGCGGGGGGATCTCGCAGCGATCGCCGATCCGGCCGAACTCGCGACGCAGTACGCGGCCGGCGGCGCGGCCGCGGTATCCGTCCTCACCGAGGAGCGGCGTTTCAAGGGGAGTCTCGCGGATCTGGAAGCCGTCCGAGCCGCCGTCTCCCTGCCTGTGCTGCGCAAAGACTTCGTCGCGACGCCGTATCAGGTGGTGGAGGCACGCGCGGCCGGCGCCGACATGGTCCTCCTGATCGTTGCCGCCCTGACTGATCATGTCCTGCGGCAGCTGTACGAACTGGTCCTGCAGCTCGGCATGACGCCCTTGGTGGAGGTGCACTCCGCGGCGGAACTGGAGCGCGCGGCCGACCTCGGCTCCCGGCTCATCGGCGTGAACGCGCGCGACCTCACGACGTTCGAACTGGACCGAGACCTGTTCGGACGCCTCGCGCCCCTCTTTCCGGCGGACGCGGTCCGCGTCGCCGAGTCAGCGGTGACAGGCCCGGCCGATGTCGCGCACTACCGTGCCCATGGCGCGGACGCCGTGCTCGTCGGCGAAGCGCTCGTCACCTCGGACCCGATCGCTACGCTTCAGTCGCTCCTGGCGGCAGAAGCATGAGCCTGCGCGACATGCCGGGGCCGTTCTTCGGCGATTTCGGGGGCCGGTACATGCCGGAGTCGCTCATCGCCGCCATCGACGAGTTGACGGCGGTGTACACGGACGCGATGGCCGACGCCGCATTCCTGGCCGAGTACCACCGGATCCTGCGGGACTACGCGGGCCGCCCCTCCGCGCTGACCGAGGTCCCGCGGTTCGCGGCCCACGCGGGAGGCGCGCGCATCTTCCTCAAACGCGAGGATCTCAACCACACCGGATCCCACAAGATCAACAACGTCATCGGGCAGGCCCTGCTCACACGGCGGCTGGGCAAGACGCGCGTGATCGCCGAGACCGGTGCCGGCCAGCACGGGGTGGCCACCGCGACGGCTGCAGCTCTTTTCGGTTTCGACTGCACCGTGTACATGGGTGAAGTGGACATGCGGCGGCAGGCGCTCAACGTTGCACGGATGCGTCTGCTGGGCGCTGAGGTGGTGCCCGTCCGGACGGGCTCGCGCACCCTGAAGGACGCCATCAACGAGGCCTACCGGGATTGGGTGGCCAGCGTCCAGACGACCAACTACATCTTCGGCACCGCCGCGGGGCCCCACCCGTTCCCCGCCATGGTCCGCGACTTCCAGAAGATCATCGGCGAGGAGACCCGCGAGCAGATCATCATGGCCGCCGGCCGGCTGCCCGACGCGGTGTTCGCGTGTGTCGGGGGAGGATCGAACGCGATCGGAATGTTCGATGCGTTCCTGGACGACCCGCAGGTGCGACTGTACGGAGTCGAGGCCGCCGGCGAGGGCGTGGACACGCCTCGCCACTCCGCGTCGATCGAGCGCGGACGTCCCGGGGTGCTGCACGGCGCGCGCACCTTCGTCCTGCAGGACGACGACGGACAGACCATCGAGTCGCACTCCATCTCCGCGGGACTGGACTACCCCGGTGTCGGGCCGGAGCATTCCTGGCTGTCGACGATCGGCCGTGCCGAGTACATCCCCGCCACCGACGACGAGGCGATGCAGGCCCTGCTCCTGCTCAGCCGTACCGAGGGGATCATCCCGGCCATCGAGTCCGCGCACGCGCTCGCGGGCGTACTGCGGGTGGCTCCCGAGTTCGGCCGGGACGCCGTCATCGTGGTGAACCTCTCCGGCCGCGGCGACAAGGACATGGACACGGCCGCGCGCTACTTCGGTCTGTACGACCCTGAGCAGCGCGGATGACCTCCGCCGTCGAAGCAGCCATCGACGCCGCCCATGCGAGCGGCCGGGGAGCGTTGATCGCCTACCTGCCGCTCGGGTACCCCGACCGTCGCTCAGCGGTGAACGCCGCCGTCACGGCGGCGGCGAACGGCGCGGACATCATCGAACTGGGTGTGCCGTACTCCGACCCGGTCATGGACGGCCCGATCATCCAGGAGGCGACCCAGGTCGCACTCGCCGGCGGATTCCGCGTGGCCGACGTATTCCCCGCGGTCACTGAGGTCGTCGAACGCGGCGGAAAGCCGGTGCTGGTGATGACCTACTGGAACCCCGTCCTGCAGTACGGGGTGGAGCGGTTCGCCGACGACCTGCGCGCCGCGGGCGGCTCGGGCCTGATCACCCCCGACATCACCCCGGACTCGGCCGAGGAGTGGATCGCCGCCGCCGAACGCACCGGCCTGGACCGGGTGTTCCTCGCCGCGCCGACCTCCACCGACGACCGGCTTGCCGCCGTCGCGGCGGCCTCGTCGGGTTTCGTCTACACGGTCTCGACGATGGGGACGACCGGGGAGCGCGCGCACCTGGATGCGGCCGCGCGCACGCTCGTGGACCGACTTCGTCGGCACGGGGTGCGCCGCGCCTGCGTCGGGATCGGGATCTCCACCGCCGAGCAGGTGGCCGAGGTCCTGGAGTACGCGGACGGGGCCATCGTCGGTACCGCTCTGGTGCGCGCCCTGCGAGACGGAGGCGCGAAGGGTCTGGCGGCGATGACCCGCTCCCTGGCGGCCGGCGCGCGCCCCTAGAATCGTGCAATGACGTTCGCCCTGAGTGCGCTCGCCGGCCCGATCGCGGCGTCGATCCCGAGTCCTGAGATCAACTACATCCAGTTCGGCCCCGTGCGCATCTACTTCTACGCGCTGTGCATCATCGCCGGCATCGTCGTCGCGGTCCTTCTGACCAACCACCGCCTCACCCGCCGCGGCGGAGAGCCGTGGGCTGTCATCGACATCGCCCTCCTCGCGGTGCCGCTGGCCATCATCGGCGCACGGATCTACCATGTGCTGACCCATCCCGGCTTCTACTTCGGTCCCGGCACGAACCCCTGGGCCGTGTTTGCCATCTGGGAGGGCGGCATCGCCATCTACGGCGCACTGATCGGGGGAGCAGTGGGCGCCTGGCTCGGGTGTCGGTGGACCGGGATCCGCTTCTGGAGCTTCGCCGACGCCCTCGCGCCGGGACTGTTGATCGCCCAGGCTCTCGGACGATTCGGCAATTGGTTCAACCAGGAACTGTTCGGCCTGCCCACCGACGCGTGGTGGGGACTTGAGATCGACCCGGCGAACCCCGCCTTCCCGCCGGGCCTGCCTCCGGACACGCTGTTCCATCCGACGTTCCTGTACGAGGTGATCTGGAACCTCGCGGGCGCCGCCGTCCTGCTGTGGGCGGGCCGCCGGCTCGCGCTCCAATGGGGGCGCCTGTTCGGTCTGTACCTGGTGTGGTACAGCGCGGGCCGCATCGTGTGGGAGTCCATCCGCATCGACCCGAGCGAGATCTACCTGGGCCTTCGCACCAACGTGTGGGCGGCGATCATCGGCGTGGTGGTCGGGGCGATCATCATGGTGGTCCAGGGTCGGCGGCACACCGGCAGGGAGCCGTCGGTCTATCGACCGGGACGCGGCTGGGCCGGCGCGGCGCCTGTACAATCACAGGACAGCCACGACTTCGTCGATGTCAGTGATCCCCCCGACGGCACCACCACCGTCGGCAACGCCACGAGTTCCGCCAGCACCACGACATGACACCCGGGCCGATGTCGTCCCACCACCACGCTTCACTGGGAGGACGGTAGGTATGGCCGACCGCACTCGCCCCGCCGGGATCACGCTCCCCGGGCTGCCCGCCCGCCAGGGCCTGTATGACCCCTCGTACGAGAAGGACGCGTGCGGCCTGGCCATGGTCGCGACGCTGCGCGGCACGCCCGGCCACGACATCGTCGACCTCGCCCTGACGGCGCTGCGACACCTCGAGCACCGCGGCGCAGTGGGCTCCGACGCCGGCACGGGTGATGGCGCCGGCATTCTCACCCAGATGCCCGACGCCTTCCTCCGGGGCGTCAGCGACGTGGAACTGCCGCCGGTCGGGCACTACGCCGCGGGCATGGCCTTCCTTCCCGTCGACGTCGACGAGCGGGCCAGGCAGAAGCGGGCGGTCGCCGACATCGCCCGCAGCGAGAACCTCACGGTCCTCGGGTGGCGCGAGGCCCCCACGGACCCGTCGCAGCTGGGCGCCCTCGCGCGGGCCGCGAGCCCCGCCTTCGAGCAGCTGTTTGTCGCCGGTCCCGGCGGAGCTGAGCCGCTGGCAGGACTGGACCTCGACCGGCGGGTCTACCGACTGCGCAAGCGCGCCGAACGCGAAGCCGGGGTCTACTTCGTGTCCCTGTCGAGCCGCACGCTCGGATACAAGGGCATGGTCACCACCCTGCAGCTCGAACCGTTCTACCTCGACCTGCAGGACGAGAGGTTCGCGTCCGAACTGGCCGTGGTGCACTCTCGCTACTCCACGAACACCTTCCCGTCGTGGCCGCTCGCGCAGCCGCTGCGGATGCTGGCTCACAACGGCGAGATCAACACCGTCAAGGGCAACCGCAACTGGATGCGCGCCCGCCAGTCCCAGCTCGCGTCGGACCTGCTCGGAGACATCGAGCCCCTCCTGCCGATCTGCACCGACGGCTCCAGCGACTCCGCATCGTTCGACGAGGTGCTGGAACTACTGACCCTGTCGGGACGGACACTGCCGCACGCGCTGATGATGATGGTGCCGGAGGCGTACGAGAAGCAGTCCGACATGGACGAGGACCTGCGCGCGTTCTACGACTATCACTCCATGCAGATGGAGCCCTGGGACGGTCCGGCCGCGCTGATCGTGACCGACGGGTCCCTGGTCGCGGCGACCCTGGACCGCAATGGCCTCCGGCCCGGCCGATGGACGGTGACCACCGACGGGCTGGTCGTCATCGGGAGCGAGACCGGGGTCCTGGACATCGAGCCCGAGCGCATCCTGCAGCGCGGACGCCTCCGGCCCGGCCGGATGTTCATCGTCGACACCGAGTCGGGCCGTCTCGTCCAGGACGAAGAAATCAAGTCCGAGCTGGCGCGGTCGCATCCGTGGCGCGAGTGGCTACGGGAAGGGCGGGTGCGACTGACGGACCTCCCCGAACGCGAGCACATCGTGCACCCGATCTCGTCGATCACCCGGCGTCAGCGGACCTTCGGCTACACGGAGGAGGAGGTTCGGATCCTGCTCACCCCGATGGGACAGACCGGCGCCGAACCGCTGGGGGCCATGGGCAGCGACACCCCGGTCGCCGTGCTCAGCGATCGGCCTCGACTGTTGTTCGACTACTTCACGCAGCAGTTCGCGCAGGTCACCAATCCGCCTCTGGACTCGATCCGGGAGGATGTGGTGACCTCGCTGTCACTGAGCCTGGGCCCCGAACTCAACCTGCTCAGCTGGGGCCCCGACCACGCCCGCGGAGTCATCCTCGACTTCCCGGTCATCGACAACGACGAACTGGCGAAGATTCAGCACATCGACACGGCTTTGCCGGGGCGCCGGTCCGTCACCATTCGCGGGCTGTACCGGGTGGAGTCCGGTCACCACGGCATGCGGGAGCGCCTGGACGAGATGTGCGCCGAGGCCGACCACGCCATCGTGCAGGGCGCCGAGTTCATCGTCCTCAGCGACCGGGACTCGACAAAGGATCTGGCCCCGATCCCGTCGCTTCTCATGCTCGCAGCGGTCCATCACCATCTGATCCGCAACGAGAACCGGATGAAGGTCGGCCTCGTGGTCGAGGCCGGCGACGTGCGCGAGGTGCACCACGTGGCGACCCTGATCGGCTACGGCGCCTCGGCCGTGAACCCGTACCTGGCGATGGAGACGGTCGAGTACCTGGTGCGCTCCGGGTTCATCACCGGCATCGCGCCCGACGTCGCGGTGCGCAACCTGCTGCGCGCGCTCGGCAAGGGCGTGCTCAAGATCATGTCGAAGATGGGCATCTCCACCGTGTCCTCCTACGCCGGCGCTCAGGTCTTCGAGGCGATCGGGTTGTCGCAGGAACTCGTCGATGCGTACTTCACCGGCACGCAGACGCGGCTCGGCGGCGTCGGCCTGGAGGTGCTGGCGGCCGAGAACGCGGCCCGGCACGCGTTCGCCTACCCCATCGATCAGGCCGCTCGCGCGCATGAGCGGCTGTGGACGGGCGGCGAGTACCAATGGCGCCGGGACGGTTCGCCGCACCTGTTCAACCCGGACACGGTGTTCCGGCTGCAGCATTCGACCCGCACCCGCCGGTACGACATCTTCCGGGAGTACACGGCGTTGGTCGACGACCAGGCCGCTCAGGTGAAGACCCTGCGGGGGATGTTCACCCTGCGCACCGGCGACAGACCCCGTGTGCCGCTCGACGAGGTCGAGCCGATCGAGGCGATCGTGGCCCGATTCTCCACGGGAGCGATGAGCTACGGCTCGATCTCCCGCGAAGCGCATGAGACCCTCGCGCGTGCGATGAACCGGATCGGAGGCAAGTCGAACACCGGCGAGGGCGGGGAGGACACCGACCGCCTCCTGGATCCGGAACGCCGCAGCGCGATCAAGCAGGTCGCCTCGGGGCGATTCGGCGTGACGAGTCTGTACCTGACAGAGGCCTCCGACATCCAGATCAAACTGGCCCAGGGCGCCAAGCCGGGGGAGGGGGGCCAACTCCCGCCGGCGAAGGTGTACCCGTGGGTGGCCCGCACGCGGCACGCGACGGCCGGCGTGGGACTGATCTCCCCGCCCCCGCACCACGACATCTACTCGATCGAGGATCTGAAGCAGTTGATCTTCGACCTCAAGCACGCCAACCCCGGCGCGCGGATCCATGTGAAGCTCGTCAGCCAGTCCGGCATCGGCGCGGTCGCCGCCGGCACGGCCAAGGCGCTGGCCGACGTGATCCTCGTCTCCGGTCACGACGGCGGCACCGGAGCGAGCCCGCTGAACTCCCTCAAGCATGCCGGCACACCGTGGGAGTTGGGGCTGGCGGAGACGCAGCAGACTCTCATACTCAACGGCCTGCGCGACCGGGTGGTCGTGCAGGCCGATGGACAGATGAAGACCGGGCGGGACGTGATCGTGGCGGCGCTGCTGGGAGCCGAGGAGTTCGGATTCGCAACAGCGCCCCTGGTGGTCTCCGGCTGCGTCATGATGCGCGTGTGCCATCTGGACACGTGCCCGGTGGGAGTGGCCACGCAGAATCCGGTGCTCCGTGAACGGTTCACGGGAAAGCCCGAGTTCGTACAGACCTTCATGGAGTACATCGCCCAGGAGGTCCGGGAGTATCTGGCCGAACTGGGTTTCCGCAGCCTCGATGACATCATCGGACGCACCGACCTGCTCGACGTGGACGGCGCGATCGAGCACTGGAAGGCGAGCGGTCTGGACCTCGGGCCCGTTCTCGCGGCGCCTCCGGTACCCGCGGATGCGCCGCGTCGCAACCGCCGCCGGCAGGACCACGCGATCGATGCGCACTTCGATATCCCCGTCATCGAGCAGGCGCAGGACGTGATCTCCCACGGCGGCCGGATCGAGATCTCCCTACCCGTGCGGAACACCGCCCGCGCGGTCGGAACACTGCTGGGTCATCACGTCACGCGGGCGCACGGCGAGCACGGACTGCCGGCGGACTCCATCGTGATCCGACTCACGGGCTCCGCCGGGCAGTCCCTGGGAGCGTTCATGCCCGCGGGCATCACGCTCGATCTGGAGGGCGACTCCAACGACTACGTGGGGAAGGGCTTGTCCGGCGGGCAGATCGTCATCCGCCCACCCCGGCGGGCCGCGTTCGATGCGGCGGCGAACGTGGTCGCGGGCAACGTGATCGGATACGGCGCGACGTCGGGGACGATGTTCCTGCGCGGGACGGTCGGCGAGCGCTTCCTGGTCCGCAACTCCGGCGCTACCGCCGTGGTGGAAGGCGTCGGCGACCATGCGCTCGAGTACATGACAGGAGGTCTGGCCGTCATCCTCGGGCCCACCGGACGCAACCTCGGGGCGGGGATGTCGGGCGGGACCGCCTACGTGCATGCGTTGCGCGCGGACCGGGTGAACGCCGAGGCACTGGCCACCGGAGAAGCTCGAATGGGGCGCGCTCGGTTCCGGTGACGCCGAGATCCTCCGTGATCTGCTTCGCGAGCATG
>CAVOZX010000023.1:0-29152 GCA_963701365.1 uncultured Actinomycetota bacterium
ACTGTGGTCATTGCGAGATCGTCCACGCGCTCGACCAATTGGCCAGACGCGACTCGACTCAGGCGGAACAGGCGTTGCGCAAGTGGGCGCCGCAGCTCAATCTGCTGGAATTGCGTACGGCCTGGGCGCGTCTCGCGACATGGGCCGCGCGTCGTCATGAAACGGTTGCGCTGGATTGGTTCAAACAGGCGGGCGATGTGGCCGTCAACGATTATCAACGCGCATGGTGGGCGCGCGCAGCACTTCGCGCGGAGCGACTGGAAAGCCGTGCAGCGGGCGATAGAAAGCATGGGCGATAACGTGCGCGAGCAGCCTGTGTGGCGTTACTGGCGCGCGCGCGCCCTGCAGGCCAGCGGGAAACGCGTCGCTGCCAATGCCATTTTTCTGGCGTTGTCGCGTGAATACGACTACTACAGCCAGCTGGCCCAGGAAGAACTCGGACCCGTCATGCAGTGCACCCGTTGTCAATGTCAAGACAGGGGGCGATGACGTGGATGCAGATCGCCCGGCAGCCCGGTATTGCCCGCGCCGTGGCTTTGTATGAGCTTGATTTGCGCGGTGATGCCAAACAGGAATGGAACTGGACGGTCCGCAATTTTCCCGGATGCACAATTGCTGGCAGCAGCCGAGCTCGCCCGGCGCATGGAATGGTATGACAGCGCCATCAACACGGCCGAACGTACGCGCGAACTGCACGATTTCGAACTGCGCTTTCTGACGCCTTATCGCGAGCTGGCGCGACAGGCCGCGCGCGAAAACGACATTGACGAAGCCTGGGTATATGGCCTGATGCGACAGGAAAGCCGCTTCGTCAACGTCGCACGCTCGAGTGTCGGCGCCTCCGGCCTGATGCAGATCATGCCGGCCACCGCGCGCTGGATCGCGCAAGCGGCTCGGCATCAAGCGCTTCCAACGTGGACGAGATGCACGATCCCGCGAGGAACATCCAGTTTGGCGCGTATTACCTGAAACACGTGCAAACCACGCTGGACGGTTCTCCGGTGCTGGCCACCGCCGCCTACAATGCCGGCCCGGGACGTGCGCAACGCTGGCGCGATCACCGTCCGATGGAAGCCGCGATCTACATCGAGTCGATCCCGTTTGCCGAAACGCGCGAATACGTGAAGAAAGTGATGAGCAACGCCATGTATTACGCGGCGCGTTTCGGCCAGCCCTCGGTGCTGCTGAAAGAGCGGCTGGGCGTGGTGCCTGCCACGTGACATACCGGCTGCGCCGGTACCCGATCCGGAATACGTCGCTGGAAGTTGAACGCCCGAGACGAACTTCGAGCTAAAATCAGTATCGCCTTATATACCGAAACCTCACACAACCATGAAGATCGAACGCATCTGCATTCTCGGCGGCTCCGGATTTGTCGGCACCCAGCTCGTCAGCCAGCTCGCCGCGCGCGGCCTCCAGGTTCGCGTGCTTTCCCGCCGCCGCGAAATGGCCAAGGAACTGATCCTGCTGCCCACGGTGGAGGTGATCGAGGCCGACGTGCATGACCAGCAGGAACTCATCCGGCATTTCCGCGGCATGGATGCCGTCATCAATCTGGTCGGCATCCTGCACGAAGACAAGGTCGGGCGCGTCGACCTGCCGAGCGCCCGCCGCGGCGATTTCCAGAAGGTCCACATCGAACTGCCGCGCAAGGTCCTTCATGCCTGCGGCGAATCAGGCGTGCATCGCCTGCTGCACATGAGCGCGCTCGGTGCCGACCCGAACTCGCGTTCGGCATACCAGCGCTCCAAGGGTATTGCCGAGGCATTGGTACGTGAAGCCGCCATGCGCCACAGCGAGCATGAGAACTGGTATCTCAACGGCCCCAAATTCATCCACGGCTACGACCTCAACGTCACCGTCTTCCGGCCGTCGGTGATTTTCGGTCGCGGCGATTCCTTTCTCTCGATGTTCGCGCGTCTGCTCAAGCTATTTCCGATACTGCCGCTCGCTGCAGCCGGCAGCCGCTTTGCCCCGGTGCATGTCGACGATGTGGCACGCGCCTTCGCCGACAGCCTGGACAACCCCGCCACATATGGTCAGACCTACGATCTGTGCGGCCCCAATATCTATACCCTGCAGGAGCTGGTGGAGCTACGTGGGCAAGGTCATCGGAAAGAAGCGCAGCATCGTTCCGCTGGGAAAATGGATGTCGTATTTCCAGGCCTGGGCGATGGAATTCAAGCCCGGCAAGAAAACTGATGACGCGCGACAACTACTATGCCACTGTGCACGGACAACGTCTGCCGCGGCGGCTGGCCGTCGGTGTTCGATTTCCAGCCGGCATCGCTCGAAGCCATTCGCGCCCGAATACCTGCGCGCCGACACGCCGCGCGCGCGGTACGAGGATTACCGGGAAAACGCCCGTCGTTGAGGAACCGCCGCGCCGCCATGAAAACCTACATCGTCGGCGGCGCCGTGCGCGACCGGTTGCTGGGTCTGCCGGTGGCCGACCGCGATCACGTCGTCGTCGGCGCGACCCCGACGAGATGCTTGCGCTGGGCTACCAGCCGGTCGGCAAGGACTTTCCGGTCTTCCTGCACCCGGAAACCCACGAGGAATACGCGCTCGCGCGCACCGAGCGCAAATCCGGACACGGCTACAAGGGCTTTAACGTCTATGCCGCGCCGGAAGTCACGCTGGAAGAGGACCTGCGCCGGCGCGACCTCACCATCAACGCGATGGCCGAGGACGAGACCGGCGCGCTGATCGATCCCTACGGCGGGCAGCGCGATCTGGCCGCCAAAGTCTTCCGTCATGTCAGCGACGGCCTTTGCCGAAGATCCTGTGCGAATTCTGCGGGTGGCCCGCTTCGCCGCCCGTTTCACCGATTTTGCCGTGGCGCCGGAAACCCATAGCGCTGATGCGGCAGATGGTGGACGACGGCGAAATCGATGCGCTGGTGCCCGAGCGGGTGTGGCAGGAAATCGCACGCGGCCTGATGGAAGCGCAGCCCTCGCGCATGTTTCAGGTGCTGCGCGACTGCGGCGCGCTGGCTCGGCTGTTTCCCGAAATCGACCGCCTGTTCGGCGTGCCGCAGCCGCCGCAGCACCATCCCGAAATCGATACTGGCGTTCACGTCATGCTGGTCGTCGACTGGGCGGCGCGGCAGGGCATGAGCCTGCCGGTGCGCTTCGCAGCCTTGACGCACGATCTCGGCAAGGGCGTCACCCCCCCCGAACTCTGGCCCAAGCATCACGGCCACGAAGCGCAGAGGCGTCGAACTGGTGCGCGCACTGAGCGAGCGCATCCGGGTGCCGGTCGATTGCCGCGATCTTGCCGTCGCGGTGGCGCGCGACCATGGCAACGTCCACCGCGCGCTGGAATTGCGCCCCGCGAACGGTCGTCGAACTGCTGGAACGGGTCGACGCCTTCCGCCGTCCCGATCGCTTCGAGGCATTCCTGCAGGCCTGCGAATGCGATTTCCGTGGCCGGCCGGGCTACGAGGACAAGCCTTTTCCCGCACCCGGATTATCTGCGGCAGGCGTTGCAGGCGGCGCAGGCGATCGACGCTGCCGGGGTGGCGCGCAGCGCCGAGCCGGCGCGCATCCGCGAGGCAATTTTCCAGGCGCGGGCGCCAGGCGGTGGCGGCGTGGCGGGAGCGCGGAGCCGGATTGTAATGAACAGCGGGCTTCTGGCACATGATGTGTGCGTGGACAGGGCGCCGCCGATATCCGCAGGAAGATGGGGTGATGTAAAAGCAGACCGCCCCCACTGGAACTGCGAAGCGGCTCATGCGTCGAAATTTTCGTTCAGAAATCTTGCCCGCCGTCATGCGATACGGCAAGATCGCCCCCGGTCATGAAACGGAGAGAAGCAGAATGCCTTACAGCGAACAGACAGTGCAGTCAGTGCGTCCATGGTCGGACAAGACGTTCAGTTTCACCCTGAGCCGTCCGCAGGATTTTTTGTTCGAGAATGGCGAATTCGTCACCATCGGCCTGAAACGCGAAGGCAAGCTGGTTGCGCGTGCGTATTCCATCGTTTCCACGGCCGATCACGATCATCTGGAGCGTTTCGAGGAGGCCGAGATCGGGATCGTCGCGCTCCACAGTGAGCGTGCGCAAGGTGGAGGCGAAAAGCCACAATACGCGGTCCTCGGTTACCGTGGGGAGGGACTCGCGCGCCAGCAGTGCAGCCAAATCTTCCGGCGGATGCCGCGCCAGGAAAGTCTGCTCGTAATACACCGCCAGGAACACGGCCTTGGCCTCCCACCGGAAAGCGTGCGGCACGCGGGGCGCAACAGATAGACCTGCCGGCCGGTCAGCCGTTGGTCACGGGTGTCGCCATTCGTCCCTCGCCGGGTGACGATGCAGATGGCAGGAGATCAACTGGAAGGAGACCTGCAGTTGCTCGTGGCTGTGCTCCTCCAGGCAGATCGGCGGCGGCTCGTCGCAATAGAGCGGCCTCGCGGCCGATGCGCAGCGGGCTGCGGCCTGGAAACCGAGGATTCGGGAGTTCCGGTCGGGTGCCATCGGGGGAGTTGGGTGGTGACGAACCAAGATTATCGGCCATGAAGAAAAACGCCCGCGCTTGGCCCCGCGCGGGCGTTTCAGAACCTATCATAAATGGCCCGCACAACCGGTAGGACGGCGCGCGGGTTTATCGGAACAGAGCGAGGGTGGCGCATCTCCAGCCGTCCATCACCCGACCGCTCGGGAGTGGGGTTACGAAGTTGTCGTCGACTTGCCCCTTGGGAATGGCCTGCAAACCGCCGCGAATGACCTCGGCCGAATAGGCCGCGGCAAACAGGGTGATGCCCACCAACACGCGGATCAGCACGTCGATCTTGAAGCCTTGCGGCATGAACAGCGGAAACATGAAGGAGGCCATGAACAGCACCGAGATCAGCGGTGCGCCGCGAATCAGCTCGACGTGAATGGTTGAAAAACTGCGGATGGCGGGCAGGCTGGAGCGCCGCCCCCAGTGCCACCAGCAGTGCAATCGGGAACGACATCACCAAGGACAGCGAGGCCAGCAGAATGGTCAGCGGCAAGCCGCCCCAGCCGCTGGCGCGAGGGGGAGCTGGCTCGCTCCCGAGCACGGGACGTGGGAACGGACCGCCCGCGCCTGCCCCGGCTTGTGATCGTGGTGGACGAGTTCGCCGCGCTGCTGGCCGGGCACCCCGATCTCGCGGACGTGTTCGTGGACGTGGCGGCTCGCGGGCGAGCCCTCGGCATGCACCTGATCCTCGGCACCCAACGCGCCGCCGGTGTCGTCCGGGAGTCGCTCCTGGCCAACTGCGCACTGCGCATCAGTCTGCGTGTGGCCGACCCGGTCGACAGTCGTTTCCTGATCGGCACCGCCGACGCCGCCCTGGACGGCCCCGTCGCCGCCACGCGCGGCATCGCTTTCGTGCGGCGACCGGGGGAGACCGCGGCCGCCCCGTTCCGGGTGGCGCTGACGGGTGACCGTGACATCGCAGAGGTCGCAGCGGACGCGCATCCCTCGTCCCCTCCGCGTCGTCCGTGGCTGCCTGACCTGCCTTCTCGACTCGAACTCCGCGACCTCCCGGCACCGCTGCGCGCGGGAGATCTTGTGCTGGGACTCGCGGACGACCCGGATCGTCAGCGTCAGGAGGTCGCGATACTCCACCCGCACGACCGGGGACTGATGGTCGTGGGCGGTACGGGCTCGGGCAAGTCGTCCCTGCTGGCCGCGCTGGGTGCGCAGGATCCTGCGGCCGTGCGGCTGCCGGCGGACCCGGAACTCCTCTGGGACGCGCTGGCGAGCGCCGATCGCGTCGCGACGAGCGAGCTGATGCTGATCGACGACGTGGACGTGATGATCGCCGGCTTCCCCGCCGACTACGGTGCCGTCATTGCCGAGCGACTGGCGACCACGATCCGCTCGGCCGGGGCGGGCGGTCCCCGGGTCGTCATGAGCGCCGCGCGCCTGATCGGACCGGCGGGGCGGCTGGCGGACCTGCTGCCGCAGCGGGCGGTGCTGCGCCAGAACACCCGGTGGGATCAGCTCGCCGCCGGCGGCGAGGCGGGATGGTTCGAACCGGACGCGCCTCCCGGTCGTGGTCGCCTCGGCGGTCGCCGCGTGCAGTTCGTCGCCGCATCCCCGCCACCTGATCCGCGTGCGCCGGAGATCCCGATGTGGCAGCCGCGGCCCGGCGCGCACGGGGTGGTGATCCGGTCGGGTTCGGCCGCCCGGAGAGTGGCGGACGCTCTCGCCGCCGCCGGCGCGGTGGTCCGGGACATGGAATCCGCCGACGCCGGATCCGGGCCGCGCGGTCAGGGCGGAGCGGGCACCGTCCTCATGGGGGAGCCCGATGCGTGGCAGCGGCATCCGCGGGCGCTGGCGGCGGTGCGGTCGGACGGAGATCTCGTGGTGGACGCCGGATGCGCACCGGAATACCGCATGCTGACCGGCGACCGTGAGCTGCCGCCGTACTGCCACCCGGGCCGTGGGAGAGCGTGGGTGCGCTCGTCCGGCGAACCCCCCGTGCGGATGGTCCTGCCGGGGTCCGCATCCGCGGCGCGGGGATCAGGCGGGCGCGGCCGTGCGGAGCAGATCCGGTGACGGCACGACCGCTCCGACCGGCGCGCCCGCCCCCAGTACCCTGACCGGCAGGCCGGCGGTGGCTGCCGCGACCGAATCGGGGCTCACCGCGCCCGCCGACTCCAGCAGGCTCAGTGCCACGACGGCCGCGGCGCGCGCGGTGCCGTCGAGAATCTTGACAGCCACCGTGGTTCCGTCCGGAGCGAGCATCACGACCATGCCTTCCGCGCCGCTCTTGCACAGCACGCCGGTGCGCTCCGCCACGACCGTGTCGGTCCGCCCGGGTCCGTCCAACGCCCAAGGCTCGGCGCGGGCGGCCGCGATCGCCGCCGCGGAGTGACGGTGCAGAGCGAACGGCGACGCGGACGACGAGGCGCCCATCCGGTGGATCGCGCGAGCCAGACCTGTCAGCGTGATCGCGTGCACCGGCGCGCCGCACCCGTCCACGACCGTCGCAATCGCGCGTTCGCCCGCCATGCGCTCGACCACGTCCCGGATGTGGACCTGCAGCGGATGGCGCGGCTCGCAATACGAACCGGGATCCCATCCCGCGGATCGGCACGCCAGCAGCATGGCCGCATGCTTGCCGGAGCATTCCATCCGCACCGGTGCGGCCGGCCGGTCCTCGCGGAGCATCGCGTCCCGCGTGGCCCGGTCGGCGGGCCAGGCGGCCGGGCAGCGGAGGACATCCTCCCCGAACCCGCCCAGGGCGAGGATGCGGCGGACCACGGCGACATGGCGCTCGGTGCCGGCGTGGCTCGCCATGGCCACTGCCAGCGCTTCGCCCTCCAGGGGTGCGCCGGCGGTGAGACATGCCAGCGCCTGGAGAGGCTTGAGCGTCGAGCGGGGCAGCACGGGTGCGTCGGGGTCGCCCCACCGGCCCACGGTCGTGGCGTCGGAGGCGAGCATCACGGCGGAACCCGCGTGACGGGACTCGACGAAGCCATCGCGCTCGACCACGGCCAGTTCGACGGCGGCGGACACGGCGAAGGTCTGCGGCACGACGCCAGCCTAACGTCGCCCGCGAACCGGTGACAGACTGGCGGCATGATCGGCGAGCACCGCTACCGCGTGACCGCTCGCTGGACGGGTGACCGGGGCACGGGCACGAGCGGATACCGGGACTACGACCGGTCGGTCACACTGCGGGCCGACGGGCGTCCCGACCTTGAGGCATCCAGCGACCGTGCCTTCCGCGGCGACGCCACCCGCTGGAACCCGGAGGACATGCTGCTGGCCGCTCTTGCGCAGTGCCACCTGCTCTCCTACCTGCACGCCTGCGTCCAGGCGGGAGTGGTCGTCCGAAGCTACCGCGACGAGGCCACGGCGATCATGCGGGAGGACGGACACGGGGGTGGCGCGTTCGTCGAGGCGGTGCTCCGGCCGACGGTGGAGGTGGCGGATGACGCGATGACCGCGGCCGCGCTGGCGGCGCACGAGCAGGCCCACCGCTGGTGCTTCATCGCGGCATCCGTCGCGTTCCCGGTGCGCATCGAGCCGGCGGTCGCGATCGCGCCGTGAGAGCTCAGCGGCGCTCGTGCGGCAGAACCCGTCGGATGCGCTCCATGGGTGTCTGGGCCGGGACCTCGTTGTAGACCCCGGCCTCCTCCTGGCCCGACAGCGAGTGGATCGCCGCCATGATCTCGTCGGTGGCGGCCCGCCGCGCCCGTCCCGAGTCGGCCGGGCCGTGATGGCGCAGGTCCAAGGGCTCGCCGAACCGGATCGTCACGCGCGGATGCAGGCGCGGCACGCGCGCGCCGACCGGCATCATCTCGTTGGTGCCGATCAGGCCCACCGGAATCACGGGAGTGCCGGTCTGCAACGCGAGGAAGGCCACCCCCGTCCTGCCCTTGTACAGCCGACCGTCTAGAGACCGCGTCCCCTCCGGGTACAGTGCGACCGCGTTGCCGGCCTCCAGCTTCACCCGCTGCTGCTCCAGCGCCGTCAGCGCCGCTTGACCTGCCCCGCGCTCGACCGGCATCGCCCCGAAGGCGGTGAAGAACTGGCGCGAGATCCACCCGCGTGTACCGGTGCCCTCGAAGTAGTCGGACTTCGCGAGGAAATGCACCGCGCGCGGCGCGGCGATGGGGATCGCGATCGAGTCGATGAAGGACAGGTGGTTGCTGGCGAAGATCAGCGGTCCGGTCCGCGGGATGCGGTGGCGTCCCTCGATCCGCGGCCGATACACGGCGCGCGCGAGCGGGGTGAGGATGGCGCGACCGATGGTGTGCGCGACGCTGGTGCCGGACGCGTCCGGAGCGGGGAGAGCGGGCGCCGACGCGGTGGGGTCGGCGTCGCCCGCGGAAGTCACCCCACGAGGGTACTCCCTCGGCATTCCCGCCCGTGCATGACTGTTCCCAGTCCGGATTCGGGCGGGTGCGAGATGATGAACGCATCTCCGAACGTGAATGAATGAGGTCGCCCGTGCGTTTCCGTCCTATTGCCGTGATCGCCGTCTCCGCCGCCGCGCTGGTCCTGGCGGGCTGCGCCGGGAGCGCCGAGCCTGCCCCGACCGGCACGGCGGCGAGCCTGTGCGACGCCGCCGCGCCCGCCGGCGCCGCATCCGACGCCGTCCAGGTCGGCGGAGAGGTCGGCGAGCAGCCCGCGGCGACGTTCTCCGCGCCGTTGACCGTCGACGACGTGCAGAGCACCGTCGTCGTGACCGGATCGGGGGAGCGGGCGGATTCGGGCGAGTTCGTGACGTATGCCGTGACGGCCTTCGACGCGCAGAACGGCGCGATGGTGGACAGCGCCGGTTACGGGCCGGGCGAGATCCTGCCCTCCCAGATCTCGCCCGACAGCGTCCTCGGCCGGGTCCTTGGATGCGCCACGGTCGGCACCCGCGTCGCCGCCGCTCTTCCCGCCACAGGATCGTCCGTGGCAGCCGTATACGTGATCGACCTGCTCGGGATCACCCCGACCGCGGCGTGGGGCGAGTCGCAGCCGCCGCGGTCGGGCGCCCCCGAGGTGCGGCTGCAGGACGACGGCGCGCCGACCATCACGATCCCGGCCGACGATCCGCCGACGGACGTTGTCGTGGACGTCCTGAAGCGCGGCGACGGAGCGGTGGTGGAATCGGGCGACACGGTGCTCGTGCAGTACACCGGGGCCCGCTGGTCGGACGGATCCGTGTTCGACTCCAGCTGGGATCGCGGCACCCCGGCATCGTTCGTGACCACCCAGGTCGTGGACGGGTTCCGTCAGGCGCTGGAAGGCCAGACCGTCGGGTCGCAGGTGCTCGTCGTGGTGCCCCCCGCGTTCGGGTACGGCGCCTCGGAGGGCAATGAGCTCCAGAACGAGACGCTGGTGTTCGTCGTCGACATCCTGGGAACGCAGCACCCCGTCACGGCGCAGGGCTGACCGTGGCGCCGCGCACCGTCGTGGTGCTGGGGTCGACCGGGTCGATCGGCACCCAGGCGCTCGCCCTGGCCCGGCGCTACCCGGATCGGTTCCGCATCGTGGGGCTGGCGGCCGGGTCGGACGCGGCGACGCTGGGCGCACAGGCCGCCGAGTTCGGCGTGACCAGCACCGCGCTCGGGGCGGAGGCCGCGGAACGGCTGGTGGAGGACGTCGACTGCGACGTGGTGCTCAACGGCATCACTGGGTCGGTCGGCCTCGGCCCGACGCTGGCCGCCCTGGAGGCCGGTCGCACGCTCGCGCTGGCCAACAAGGAGTCCCTCATCGTCGGCGGGGACCTTGTCACAGCCGTCGCAGCCCCCGGACAGATCGTCCCCGTGGACTCCGAGCACTCGGCCCTCGCGCAAGGACTGCGAGCCGGCGAGCCCGCCGAGGTGCGGCGCCTGGTGTTGACCGCCTCCGGGGGGCCGTTTCGCGGGTGGGACCGCGAGCGCCTGCGAACCGTGAGCCCGGAACAGGCTCTCGCTCACCCCACTTGGACCATGGGGCGGATGGTGACGACGAACTCCGCGACGCTGATCAACAAGGGACTCGAGGTGATCGAGGCGCACCTGCTGTTCGGCGTTCCCTACGATCGCATCGAGGTGGTGGTGCATCCGCAATCGGTCGTGCACTCCCTCGTGGAATTCGCCGACGGCGCCACCATCGCCCAGGCGTCCATCCCCGACATGACGCTGCCGATCGCCCTCGGACTGGACTGGCCCCGACGCGTCCCCGGCGCCGTCGCCCCCGTGGACTGGTCGTCGGCGGTCCAGTGGACGTTCGAACCGGTGGACGACGCCGTGTTCGGCGCGATCGCGCTCGCCAAGCAGGTCGGCGTGGCGGGCCGCACCTTCCCCGCCGTGTTCAACGCCGCCAACGAGGAGGCCGTGGAGGCCTTCCACGCGCGGCGGATCGGCTTCCTTGACATCGTGAGCATCATCGAGCGGGTCCTGGAGCGGCACGATCCGCCCGCGGAGGTGACCCGCGGCTCGCTGGCGGACGCCGAGGACTGGGCCCGGGCCGAGGCGCGGGCGGCCGTCCGTACCCGGGGCTGAACCCGGGTCAGGCCGGATCGGGGTCCGACCAGGGTGTCTCGTCCGGGGGATACGGCACCGGCCACTGCGGCTCCGGCGGCGACCAGCCGGCGTCCCTCAGCGCCCGGCGAGCCAGTTCCCGGGCGGAGTAGGGCACCCGGAGGCCGCGGATGTCGCGGTAGTCCTGGTGCCCGGGGCCGGCCCACAGGATGGCGTCGCCCTCGCCGACCAGCGCCACCGCCTCGCGGATGGCGCGCTCGGGCGGGGAGATCTCGAGGATCGTGCCGTCCGGTCGGGCCCGCCGCGCGCCGGCCAGCAGCGCCGCGCGGATGCGTCCGGGATCCTCGTGCCGGGGATGGTGGTCGGTGATCACGAGAATGTCACTGCCCTCGGCTGCGGTGCGCCCCATGTCGGCACGCTTGGTCGCGTCGCGGTCGCCGTCCGCGCCGACCAGCATGAGGACCCGGCCCGGGGTGACGTGCCGCACCGCGGCGAGAGTCTTCTCGAACGCGTCCGGCGAGTGCCCGAAATCGACGTACACCGCCGGCCCGCGGTTCCCCGACACCCGTTCCGTGCGACCCGGGAGGTACGCCGGGATGCGGCCGCCGTCGAGTGCGCCGACCAGATCGGTCCACTCGACACCCGCCGCCACCAGCATCGCGACCGCCTGACCCGCGTTCGCTGCCATATGCCTGCCGATCACCGGCACGGTCGTGACGAGGCGTCCGGGCGGTCCGGAGACCGCGAACCGCGTTCCGTCGGGAGCCTCGTCGAGGATCTCGACCGTCCAGTCCGCCCCCGCCGCGAGCACCGGGTCCGCGGCAATCGCGGGGGTGCCCACGGTGATCAGCGGTACCTCGCAGCGCGCGGCGACGACCGACCCGGCGGGGGAGTCGAGGCTGATCACGGCCCTCCTCGCGCGATCCGCGGTGAAGAGCATAAGCTTCGCGGCGAGGTACGCGTCCATGTCGGCGTAGTCGTCGAGGTGGTCGTGGCTGAGGTTCGTGAACCCGGCGACGTCGAACACCACGCCGTCCAGCCGTCGTCGCGAGAGCGCCTGAGCACTGACCTCGACGGCCACCGCCTGCACACCGCGTTCCCGCATCACCGCGAGCAGGGCGTGGAACTCGGTCGCCTCCGGAGTCGTCAGCCGGGAGACGATCACCTCGCCGGCGATGTGACGTTCGGCGGTCGAAGACAGCCCGGTCACCATGCCGAGCCGGCGCAGCATCCCCTCCGCCAGGTGGGAGACGCTGGTCTTGCCGTTCGTTCCGGTGGTGCCCAGCAGCAGCGGCAGGCGGTCCGCGGCCCCGGTGCCGTACACCCAGGCCGCCATCGCGCCCAGTCGGGCCCGGGGGTCGGCCACCACGATGACCGGAAGACCCGATTCCGCGGCGACCGCGGCGCCGTCCCGGTCTGTGACGACGGCCACGGCGCCCGCGTCGGCCGCTGCACGGGCGAAGTCCGCGCCATGACGGTTCGCGCCTGAGACGCCGACGAACACGTCCCCCGGACGCAGGTCCGAGGTCGCCAGGGTCACCCCGGTGAGCACGCGTCCGCCGATGTCTCCGAGCACCTCGTCGGCGAACCGGTCCGCAAACCCCGCGAGCGCGCGCACCGGCGGATGCTCCGGCCGGAGCACGGGCGGCAGCCGCGGGGCCGGGGTGGAGGTCGACATGGATTTCCATTGAACCAGACGCCGTGCGGCGGGGACGTTCGGCTGGTTCAAAGCCCTCGCGGATACGGTGGCTCGGTGACCGTGCTCGCGTTCCTGATCGGCATCGTCGTCCTGGTGGTCGGGCTGGCGGCGTCGATCGCTCTCCACGAACTGGGCCATCTGCTTCCGGCGAAGGCGTTCGGCGTGCGTGTCGGGCAGTACATGATCGGTTTCGGCCCGACCATCGCCTCCTGGAGGCGTGGCGAGACGGAGTACGGCGTGAAGGCGCTGCCCGTGGGGGGATACATCTCGATGGCGGGGATGTACCCGGCGCCCGCCGACGGGTCGCGACCCGTTCGGACGCGCCTGTTCGCGGCCATGGTGCAGGACGCGCGGGATGCGAACCGCGAGAGCATGGCGGGCGCGGAACCCCACCGGATGTTCTCGTCGCTGCCGATCGGCAAGCGCGTGGTGATCATGCTCGGGGGTCCGGTGATGAACCTTCTGCTCGCGATCGTGCTCATGACCATCCTCATGTCCGGGTTCGGAGTGCAGACCGCCACCGCCACGGTCGCCTCCCTCAGCGAATGCACGCCGACCACGATGGTCTCGGATGTGTGCGAGGACGGCCCCACCCCGGCGGAGGCGGCGGGGATACGGCCAGGGGATCGCCTGGTATCGGTGGACGGGTCGACGGTGACGACCTTCGCTGACGCATCCGCGATCATCCAGCGCTCGGCGAACCGGTCGCTGCCGATGGTGCTCGACCGCGGCGGGGAACTCGTCCCGGTCACCGTGACGCCGGTGCCCGTGCCGTCGGCCGCCCCCGCCGACGCGGCGGAGATCGGGTTCATCGGCATCCGGCCGTCCGTGGAGCCGGTCCGGGAGCCGCTGTGGAGCGGTGCGGCGACCGTGGTGGAGAACACCGGCGCGGTCGCGTCCGTGATGGTCCGCCTCCCCGTGCTGATCTACGAGGCGGGCGCCTCGGTGGTCACCGGGCAGGAGCGGGATCCCGACGGCCCGCTCAGCATGGTCGGCGCCGGCGCGATCGCGGGGGAGGTGGCGGCGGCGGATGCCCCGGTGCGCGATCGGGTTGCGGCGATGGTGGGACTGCTCGCTTCGGTGAACCTGGCGCTGTTCGTCTTCAACCTCATTCCGCTGCTGCCGCTGGACGGTGGTCACGTGGCGATCGCACTCTGGGACGGCGCCGCGCGGCTGTTCGCCCGCCTGCGGGGGACAGCGCCCCCCCGGCCCGTGGACGCCACCCGCCTGGTGCCGCTGACGGTCGCGGTGGTCTCACTCCTTATTGTGATGGGGGGAGTGCTGATCGTGGCGGATCTGCTGAATCCGGTCTCGCTGGTCTGAGACGCCGGCTCAGGGGGTCCAGGCGAATCGGAAGCGCTCCGCCCGCCCGGCCACCGCTTCCGCATCCCACGTGGCGTGCTCGCGGGAGCGCACCGCCGTGATGGCGCTCAGGAGAGGATCGCCCAGCACGGCGCGGGCCAGTTCCGACTCGGCCAGCCGCGAGAGCTGCTCCGCGCCGGCGTCGGGCAGTCGTGCGGCCCCGGAGCCGGCCGGGTCGGCCATCACCGGCTCCGGAGCGCTCAGGCGCCCGGTGATGCCGCGGTGGGCGGCCGCCAGCAGAAGTGCCGTGGCGAGGTAGGGATTCGACGACGCGTCGACGGCCTTGACCTCGATGCTGACGGCGTCGGGATCGTGCTGCTCGTGACGGCACAGCCGGACCGCGGCCTCGCGGTTCTCGGGGCCCCAGCACACCCAGGCGCCCGACCACATGCCCGGACGCAGTCGATGCCCTGACAGGACCGATCCGGTCAGCACCGCCCCAAGGTCCGGGAGATGCTGGAGGATGCCGGCGATCGCGGCCGAGCCCGTCGCCGTCAGGCCGAACGGGCCCGCACCACCGGCGAGGACCGGTCTGCGGCGGCGGTGCAGCGAGAGGTGCTGGTGCGCGCCGTTCCCGGCGCCGTCCGCCGTCGGGAGCGGCGAGAACGACGCCGCCAGTCCCGCCGCGCGGGCGGCTCGCGACACGACCGCGCGGGCGAGGATCAGATCGTCGGCGGCCGTGACCGGATCGGACGGCGCGAGCGAGAGTTCGAACTGGTCGGGCCCGTACTCGGCGTGCAACTGCAGCACGTCCAGGCCTGCGCGATCGGCCCGGCGCAGGATGTCCCGCAGCAGCTGGGCGTGGTCGAGGACGGCCCCGAGGCCGTAGGCGGACCAGGAGCCGGGCGGTCCTCCGAACACGGTGAACTCCACCTCATGCCCGACCCGCGCGCTCAGACCGTCCAGCGCGAGGTCGGCGACGGTGCGTGTCAGCACGGATCGGCTGCACAGCGGGGACGGCGATCCGTCCTGGGCGCCGATCGTGCACGGTCCCCAGCGAAGGCCCTCCCCGAGGTCCCGCAGTCGATCCGCCGCCAGACGCAGGCGAAGATCGCCCACGACGGAGAATTCGGGAGTGAAGGCCAGCTGGTCGTCGGCGCAGAACACGCTCCAGCTCACTGCCGCGCCCATCCCCTCCGCGGCGAACCGGTCGGCGCGGCCCGCGGGGACCGTCTTCGCCCGTGGCACTCCGCCCGGGTCCACCACGGAGCCGATCACGAGGTCAGCCGCGTCCCCGGCGGCGATCCCGCGAGTCGGCGCACCCATGCCGCGATGGTAGCGCGGGGGATCGGAGCCGGTCAGGAAGCCGCGGCCGCGCCCTCGCGCGCCGCATCCACGGGCGCGAGGGCGTGTGCGACGAGGCGTTCGAGCGTGCGCATCCCGTCCCGGGACAGGATGGACTCCACATGTCCCTGGATGGACGCCATCGCGGCGCCCCGCAGCGCCCAGACATCGCCGGTGCCGGGATCGGCGGCGACTTCCGCGACGCCCAGCCGGGTCGCGCCGGGCGCCACCCTCGCGGTGAACGTGTTGTAGAACCCGATCGCCGCCCGCTCGCCGAACAGGTCCACCTCTCGCTGCAGACCCTGATGCGGCGCGGTGAGGGGCGCGAGGTCGGCGCCCAGCCGGTCGGCAAGGATCTGGTGGCTCAGGCACACCGCCAGAAGCGGCGCCCGGGAGGCGAGGCGGGCTGTTACGAGCTCGCGCATCCGCCGGATCCGGGGATCGTCATGGTCCCGCGGGTCGCCCGGTCCCGGGCCCGCCACGAGCAGGTCCGCCGCGGCCGCGTCGGAGTCGTCGACCTCGTGCCACGCCACGACCCGGGTGAGGAGCCCGAGGTGGCGCAGCTGGTGGGCGAGCATCGTCGTGAACCGATCCTCGGCGTCGACGACCAACGCGGTGCGCGCCTCGAATCGCCCCGTCGACCCGTCCTGCGGCTGCAGCCAGAACGGGGACAGGCGCGCGTTGCGCTCCTGAAGCTGCGCCGCGATGCCGGGGTCGGACGCGAGCGGCGCCGTCTCGCCGGCGGGGCGGTCCGGATCCTCAGCCGCGTCGGCCGGCAGCGCCCCGATCGCACCGAGCAGACCGGCGGCCTTGCCGTGGGTCTCGGACACCTCGCCCCGAGGGTCGGAATGGCGCACCAGCGTCGCCCCGACCGGAACCCGCACCACCCCGTCGGCCAGATATGCAGTGCGGATCAGGATCGGGGCGTCCAGGTCGTGGCGGTCCGGTGCGCCGGGCGCCGGCGTGAACAGCGCGGCCACGCCGGAGTAGTACCCCCGGGGGGTCGGTTCGCGCCGGGCGATGACCGAGCAGGCGCTCTGCATCGGGGATCCCGTGACGGTGGGCGCGAACATCGTCGCCCGCAGAATGTCGCGCGGATCCCACGAGGACACCCCCTGCAGTACGTACTCGGTATGGGTGAGGCGGGACATCTCCTTCAGGTGCGGACCGGTGATCCTGCCTCCGTCGACGCAGACGGCGCTCATCATCTTCAGCTCCTCGTCCACCACCATGAACAGCTCTTCGGTCTCCTTCTCCGAGTCCAGGAACGTCGAGAGGCTGGCAGCGGTCGCCCCGCCAGGCGGGTGCCGGAAGGTTCCGGAGATCGGGTTCATCGTGACCCGGCCGCCGCTCGCGCGCACATGAGCCTCCGGGCTCGCCCCCACCGCCACCGTGTCGCCGGCCACCACCGCGAACGTCCAGTACGCGCCCCGCTCCCGTTCCAGCAGCGCCCGGAACCACGTCAGCGCCGCGGTCCTCGGCTCCGCATCCACGGTCGCCGTGAAGTCGCGACGGATCACGAAACTGGAGCCCTCGCCCCGCCCGATCTCCTCCGCGATCACCTCCCGCACGACCTGGGCGTACCCGTCGTCGTCGATGTCGAAGCCGCCGTCCCTCACCGGGAGGGGCTCGGCCGGGAGCGCCTCGAGCGCCGATCCCCGGTCGATCATCCGGTGCTCGTCGACCACCAGGCACACGAGCGGCGCGCCGTCGTCGCGGCACGCGAAGCCCCGTTCGCGCACCTGCCGGAAGGGGACGAGAGCGAGGACCTCCGCGGGCCGACCCGTCTCGTCCCGCAGCGGGATGTCCGCGAGCAGGTCGACGTGCCGCACCGAACCCGTCAGGAGCTCCACCGTGTCCGGCGAACGCGCGATGAGGGCGAACGGCTGGTCGGAGCGGGCCAGGTCGGCGAGATCGGTCATGGTCGGTCTTTCTTCCGTGGAGCGGCCGCCTGACGCAGAGGACCGCCCCGAGGGCGGTCCGGATGAACGCACGTACCGCCTAGGAGGCGGGCCACCACGCGGGCAGTGCGAACATGCCGCGAAGCTATCACACGGGCGGGTGGGACGGAGGCCGGGGCCGTGTCCTCCCAGGCTCGCGACCCCCGTCGGCGCGTAGGCTGGGGCGGTGCCTGCAGTGAACCTCGGGATGCCGGCCGCGCCTCTCACACTCGCGCCACGGCGGCGCAGCCGGCAGGTCCGCGTCGGCAAGGTCCTCGTCGGCGGCGACGCGCCTGTCAGCGTCCAGTCCATGACGACCACCCGCACCACCGACATCAACGCCACCCTGCAGCAGATCGCCGAACTCACCGCGGCCGGCTGCGACATCGTCCGGGTCGCGGTACCCAGTCAGGACGACGCGGATGCGCTGCCGGCGATCGCGGCCAAGAGCCAGATCCCCGTGATCGCCGACATCCACTTCCAGCCCCGTTACGTGTTCCAAGCCATCGACGCCGGGTGCGCGGGGGTGCGGGTGAACCCCGGCAACATCAAGGCGTTCGACGATCAGGTCGGCCAGATCGCGGCGGCGGCGGCCGCCGCGGGAGTGTCGCTGCGGATCGGTGTGAACGCCGGGTCCCTGGATCGCCGGCTGCTGGAGAGGTACGGGAAGGCCACCCCCGAGGCCCTCGTGGAGAGCGCCGTGCGGGAGGCGTCCCTCTTCGAGGAGCACGACTTCCACGACTTCAAGATCTCCGTCAAACACAACGATCCGGTCGTGATGGTCTCGGCGTACCGGATGCTGGCAGAGCGCGGCGACTGGCCTCTGCACCTCGGGGTGACCGAGGCAGGCCCCGCCTTCCAGGGGACGATCAAGTCCGCCACGGCGTTCGGCATCCTGCTCGGTGAGGGGATCGGCGACACCATCCGAGTGTCGCTGTCGGCTCCGCCGGTGGAGGAGGTGAAGGTCGGGCTGCAGATCCTGCAATCCCTGAACCTCCGCGAGCGAAAGCTCGAGATCGTGTCCTGCCCCTCCTGCGGCCGCGCGCAGGTCGATGTGTACACCCTCGCCGACAGCGTCACCGAGGGTCTGCAGGGACTGACCGCTCCGCTGCGTGTGGCGGTGATGGGATGCGTCGTGAACGGTCCCGGAGAGGCGCGGGAGGCGGATCTGGGGGTGGCCAGCGGCAACGGCAAGGGGCAGATCTTCGTGAAGGGGCAGGTCATCAGAACTGTCCCCGAGTCGGAGATCGTCGCGACCCTGATCGCCGAGGCGCACCGGCTCGCCGAGCAGATGGGACCGGACGCACCGCTGGGCACGGCTCAGGTGATCACGGCCTGAGGCGTCGGCGGGGGCCGGCCCGCCGCCCGCATACACTGGACGCTCGTGGTGACCCGGCTCTCGCACTTCTTCCTGCGCACGCTGCGCGACGACCCCGCCGACGCCGAGGTCGCCAGCCACCGGCTGCTGCTGCGCGCCGGCTACATCCGCCGCGTCGCGCCCGGGATATTTGCGTGGCTTCCTCTCGGACTGCGGGTGAAGGAACGCATCGAACGCATCGTCCGGGACGAGATGGCCGCGGCCGGTGCGTATGAGGTGCACTTCCCGGCCCTCGTCCCTGCGGACCCGTACCGGCACTCGGGCAGGTGGGATGCGTACGGTGAGGGCATCTTCCGCCTGCGGGATCGCCGCGACGTCGACTACCTGCTTGCGCCCACGCACGAGGAGTTGTTCACCCTGCTCGTGAGGGACCTCTATTCCTCCTACAAGGACCTGCCGCTGACCATCTACCAGATCCAGGACAAGTACCGGGACGAGGCCCGACCCCGAGCGGGGCTGCTGCGCGGACGCGAGTTCACGATGAAGGATGCCTACTCGTTCGACAGCACCGACGAGGGCCTGGACCGCTCCTACCAGGCCCAGCGCGACGCCTACGAGCGGATCTTCTCCCGGCTCGGACTGGAGTACGTCATCGTCAACGCCGACAACGGGTTGATGGGCGGTGCCCGCAGCGAGGAGTTCCTGCATCCGATCGACATCGGCGAGGACACGTTCGTTCGCTCGCCAGGCGGCTACGCCGCCAACGTCGAGGCCTTCACGACGGCGTCGCCGGCGCCGCGGGCGGATGCCGCGGGCCCGGCGACCATCTTCGACTCGCCCGGAACGCCCACCATCGCCACGCTCGTCGACCATCTCCGGGCGGCGCTGCCGCACCCGGAGGCGGGCCTGGCCGGGCCGGATACCGACGGAGTGGATGTCTGGACACCCGCCCACACCCTGAAGAACGTCGTCCTGGCGCTGACTCACCCCGACGGGGCCCGCGAGATCGTCGTCGTCGGCCTCCCCGGGGACCGCGACGTGGACGACAAGCGGGCGGAGGTCGCGTTCGCTCCGGCCGAGGTCGGGCCGGCCACCGATGCTGATTTCGCGCGGCATCCGGCGCTCGTGAAGGGGTACATCGGGCCCTGGTCGCCCGACGGTGCGGTGCTCGGCACGGAATCGGCCACCGGCATCCGCTACCTGGTCGACCCTCGGGTGGCGACCGGGACGGCGTGGGTCACCGGGGCCAATGCGGACCAGACGCATGCGCATTCGGTCGTCGCCGGGCGCGATTTCCTCCCCGACGGCGTGGTCGAGGTCGCCACGGTCCGCGCCGGGGATCCCGCACCCGACGGATCCGGTCCGGTCGACCTCGTGCGGGGGATGGAGATCGGGCACGTCTTCCAGCTCGGTCGCTTCTTCGCCGAACGGCTCGGCCTGAAGGTGCTCGACGAGACCGGCCGGCTGGTGACGGTGACCATGGGGTCGTACGGCATCGGAGTCACCCGGCTGCTGGCCGTGCTGGCCGAGCGCAACCATGACCCCGCGGGTCTGGCGTGGCCCGAGGCGGTCGCGCCGTTCGACGTCCACATCGTGGCGGCGGGGAAGGATCCTGCCGCCGCCGCCCTGGCCGAGGATCTCGCCGCGCAGCTGGAGGCCGCCGGGCGCGACGTGCTGTACGACGACCGCGCATCCGTGTCGCCCGGGGTGAAGTTCGCCGACGCCGAACTCATCGGCGTGCCCTGGATCCTCGTCGCCGGCCGGGATGCGCCCGCCGGCCGGGTCGAGTTGCGGGACAGGCGTGGCGGCTCCCGCGAGGTGCTCCCGGCGGCGGAGGCGGTCGCGCGACTGCTGCGCTGAGCCCGGACCCGCTGCGCCGCACCGCCGGTGACCCGGGCAGGACGATCGGATAACGTGGTGGGGTTCCGACGCGCGTCGCCGGTGAGAGCTGAACAGGGAGGTCACCGTGGACATCGATCTCGCACTGCTGCGCACCGTCGAGCGGGAGCGGGAGATCCCGTTCGACGAGTTGGTGGGCATCATCGAGCAGGCCATCCTGACCGCCTACGGCAAGCATGTGTCGCCGAACGGCGAGGTGCCCGAGGGCGCGCGGGTGGAGCTCGACCGCCGCACCGGCCATGTCGCGGTCATGGTTCCCGTCCGCGACGAGGACGGCGAGACCGTCGGAGAGCAGGAGAGCACGCCGGAGGATTTCGGGCGGGTCGCCGCGTTCGCCGCCAAGCAGGTCATCAGCCAGCGCTTGCGCGACATCGCCGACGATGCGGTGCTGGGGGAGTTCCGCGGCAAGGAGGGCGACATCGTCGCCGGTGTCATCCAGCAGGGACCCCATCCGCGGATGGTGCACGTGGACCTCGGGACGGTCGAGGCGATCCTGCCTCCTGAGGAGCAGGTCCCGGGAGAGGACTACCGGCACGGTATGCGGCTGCGGGTGTACGTGATCAGTGTGGCCAAGGGGGCACGGGGTCCGGCCATCACCGTGTCGAGGACCCACCCGGGACTGGTCCGCAAGCTGTTCGCCCTGGAGGTGCCGGAGGTCGCTTCGGGAGTGGTGGAGATCGTGTCCCTCGCGCGCGAGGCCGGCCATCGGTCCAAGGTCGCGGTGCGCACCTCCGACCCCGCCGTGAACGCCAAGGGAGCCTGCATCGGCGAACTCGGCCGCCGGGTGCGCGCGGTGACCGAGGAGCTGGCCGGCGAGAAGATCGACATCGTCGACTACGACCCGGACCTGGCCACGTTCGTCGCGAACGCGCTGTCGCCGGCGAAGGTGACCTCCAGCTTCGTGCTCGACGCCAAGTCGAAGGCCGTGCGCGCTCTCGTCCCGGACTATCAGTTGTCGCTCGCGATCGGCAAGGAGGGTCAGAACGCGCGCCTGGCCGCCAAGCTGACGGGGGCCAAGATCGACATCCAGCCCGACTCCGTGCTGGAGGGCTGACGGGCGGCCGCGCGCCAGCCCGGGTGTAGCATGGAACCCGTACGAACGTGCGTGGGATGTCGTGCCCGTGCACCCCGTTCGGGCCTGGTCCGGTTCGTCGCCCGCGAGGGAAGCCTCGTGATCGACCGCCGCGCGAGGCTTCCCGGGCGGGGCGCGTGGCTTCATCCCACACCGGAGTGCGCAGACGCTGCGGTGCGCCGGAGGGCGTTCGTGCGGGCATTGCGCGTGTCGGGAGACCTGGACACGCAGACCATCGAGAAACGGCTGAACGGCTATGGACGCGAAGTGAACGGCTCGAAATGAGACCCGTCCGCCGGTAACGGTCTGCCCTGTTCGGGGTCAGGCCCCAGACAGGAGAAGCAGTGGCGAAACCACGCGTGCACGAGATCGCCTCGGAGCTCGGCGTCGACAGCAAGGTGGCGCTGGCGAAGCTGAAGGAGCTCGGCGAGTTCGTCAAGAGTCCCTCATCGACCATCGAGCCGCCCGTAGCGCGCAAGCTCCGCGAGGCGCTTGTCGCGGACGGCACCGCCGCGGCACCGGCCCGCGCGGCCGCCGTCCCCGGCCCGGCCCGGCCTTCTGCTGCCCCGCGCCCCGGGCCCGCGACCTCTTCCCCTGCGGCGTCCGCCGCTGCACCTGCGGCCCCCAGCGCTCCCGCTCCGACTCCGGACACCTCCGTTCCCGCGCCGGCCGCGGCCGCCTCTCCGGCGGCGACGCCGACGGCCGCACCTGCGACTCCGTCGCGGCCCGCGCCGCGTCCCTCCGACGGCCGTTCGCAGCCTCCCCGTCCCGGCGGTTCCCGCCCGGGCAATAATCCGTTCGCATCCCAGCAGGGGATGGGGCAGCGGCCAGCGGGTCCTCGCCCGGGCAACAATCCGTTCGCGTCCCAGCAGGGCATGGGTCAGCGCCCCTCGCCCGGCAACATCCCGCGCCCTCAGGCCCCGCGCCCCGGCGCTCCCCGCCCGGGGGCGCCTCGCCCGGGCGCTCCTGGGCGTCCCGGACAGGGCCGTCCCGGAGCCCCGTTCCAGCAGCGTCCCGGAGCGGGTGCCCGTCCCGGGGGCGGCCTCGGCGCGGCCCGACCGGGTGCCCCCGGCGGAGGCTTCGCCGGCCGTCCCGGCGGTGGCCGTGGCCGGGGCCCCGGCGGGGGCACCGCCGGCGCATTCGGCAAGGGCGGCGGCAAGTCGAAGCAGCGCAAGTCGCGGCGGGCCAAGCGCCAGGAATTCGAGATGCGCGACGCTCCGGTCGTCGGCGGCGTCAATGTCCAGAAGGGCAACGGCGAGATCATCCGGCTGCGCCGCGGCGCATCGATCGCCGACTTCGCCGACAAGATCGAGACCCTGACCGGATACACCGTGCAGCCGGGCACCCTCGTGACGATCCTGTTCAACCTCGGTGAAATGGCCACGGCGACCGAGTCGCTGGACGAGGCGACGTTCGAGGTTCTGGGCGCGGAACTCGGCTACAAGATCCAGATGGTCTCGCCCGAGGACGAGGACAAGGAACTCCTCGAGGGATTCGGCCTCGATCTGGAGCGCGAGCTCGCGGACGAGGACGAGGATCAGCTCGAGATCCGGCCGCCCGTCGTGACCGTGATGGGCCATGTCGATCACGGCAAGACCCGACTGCTGGATGCAATCCGCCAGACCAACGTGGTCGCCAGCGAAGCCGGCGGCATCACGCAGCACATCGGCGCCTACCAGGTGTGGACCGAGCACGACGGCAACGAGCGGGCGATCACGTTCATCGACACGCCGGGTCACGAGGCGTTCACGGCCATGCGGGCTCGAGGAGCCCAGGTCACGGACATCGCCATCCTGGTGGTCGCCGCGGACGATGGCATCATGCCGCAGACGGTGGAGGCGCTGAACCACGCTCAGGCGGCGGGGGTCCCGATCGTGGTGGCCGTCAACAAGATCGACAAGCCGGACGCGAATCCGGCCAAGGTCCGTCAGCAGCTCACGGAGTACGGGCTGGTCGCCGAGGAGTATGGCGGCCACGTGATGTTCGTCGACGTTTCCGCCCGCACCGGAGTCGGCATCCAGGATCTGCTGGCGGCCGTGCTGCTGACCGCCGACGCGGGGCTCGACCTGCGTGCGAATCCCGACAAGCCCGCGCGCGGTGTCGCGATCGAGGCCAAGCTCGACAAGGGTCGCGGCGCGGTGGCGACCGTCCTGATCCAGTCGGGCACACTGCACGTCGGCGACGCGATCGTCGCGGGCACCGCCTACGGCCGAGTGCGCGCGATGGTCGACGAGAACGGCGACGTGGTCGAGGAGGCGCCGCCATCCCGGCCGGTGCAGGTGCAGGGCCTGAACTCTGTTCCGCGCGCGGGAGACACCTTCATCGTGACCGACGACGACCGAACCGCTCGGCAGATCGCGGAAAAGCGGGAGGCCGCCGAGCGCAACGCGCAGCTGGCCAAAGCCCGCAAGCGCATCTCCCTGGAGGACTTCACCCGCGCCCTGGAGGAGGGGAAGGTGGAGTCGCTCAACCTCATCATCAAGGGCGACGTGTCCGGCGCGGTCGAAGCGCTCGAGGAGTCCCTCCTCAAGATCGAGGTGGACGGCTCGGTGCAGCTGCGCATCATCCACCGCGGCGTGGGCGCCATCACGGAGTCCGACGTCAACCTCGCCTCCATCGACAACGCCATCATCCTGGGGTTCAACGTCCGTCCCGATGCGAAGGCGCGGGAACGGGCGCAGCGCGAGGGCGTGGACATCCGGTTCTACTCGGTGATCTACACGGCGATCGACGACGTGGAGCAGTCCCTCCGCGGCCTGCTCAAGCCCGAGTTCGAGGAGGTGCAGTCCGGGGTCGCCGAGATCCGGGAGGTGTTCCGGTCGTCGAAGTTTGGGAACATCGCCGGGTGCGTGGTGCGCAGCGGGACGATCACGCGCAACGCCAAGGCGCGTGTGATCCGCGAGGGCATCGTGATCGCCGACGGACTGGCGATCGAGTCGCTGCGACGTTTCAAGGACGACGTGACCGAGGTCCGGACCGACTTCGAGTGCGGTATCGGGCTGGGCCGGTACAACGACATCCGGGTCGGCGACGAGATCGAGACGATCGAAATGATGGAGAAGCCGCGGGTGTGACCCGGCACCGGCGGGAGGAGCGACGATGGCTACGGAGCGGCAGGCGCGGCTCGCGGACCGCATCCGCGTGCTGGTCGCGCAGCGCCTGGAGAAGGGGCTGCGCGATCCCAGGCTCGGGTTCGTGACGATCACGGACGTGCGGGTCACCGGTGACCTCCAGCACGCATCCGTCTTCTACACGGTCCTGGGCTCCGACCAGGACCGTGCGGATACGGCGCAGGCGCTGCGGGCGGCCACCGGGATGCTGCGCAGCGAGGTGGGGCGCAACCTCGGCACCCGCCTGACGCCGACCCTGCAGTTCGTTCTGGACGAGGTGCCCGATGACGCCGGTCATATCGAGCACCTGCTGCGCGAGGCACGGGAGAGGGACGAGGAGGTGGCGACCCTCGCCGCCGGGTCCCGCTACGCCGGGGGCGAGAATCCCTATGGCGTCCAGACCGGGTCGGCGCCGGAGGGCTGAGCGTCTCCCGGGAGCCGCAGGATGGTGCCGCTCTCCTCGACCAGGCCGTCCGCCAGCAGGGACGTGATCGCCCGGGACCGCTGATCGGGGTCCGGCCAGTCCGCGAGCACCCGACCCATGGGGACCGCGTCGTCCGCCGCACGCAGCGACGCCAGGATCCTGCCGCGCGCCTGGCGATCGCTGCCCTCGTACCGGGCCGGCCGGCGACGCCGATCCTCGGACGCCGGATACCCCGCCGCCCGCCATCGGCACGCATCCCGCAGCGGGCATTCCGAGCACCGCGGGGCACGCGCCGTGCACACCGTCGCGCCCACTTCCATCATCGCCGCGTTGACGGCGACCGCGGCGGCCGGATCCTCCGGCAGCAGGACGGCCATAGCATCCAGGTCGGCGGATGCGGCGGGTCCAGGCTGTGCCCTGCCGTGCACGGCACGTGCGATCACCCGGCGGGTGTTCACGTCGACGACCGGATGCCGCCGGCCGTACGCGAACGCGGACACCGCCCTCGCGGTGTACGTCCCGACCCCGGGAAGCGCCTCCAGCGCGGCGACGTCCGCGGGCACGACACCGTCGTGGGCGGCCACGATCACGCCTGCGGCGGTGTGGAGCCGCACCGCCCGCCGCGGGTACCCCAGCGTGCCCCACTGACGGACCGCGTCGCCGACCGACGAGGCGGCCAGATCGGACGGCGTCGGCCACCGGGCCAGCCACGCCGAGATCGCGGGGACGACCCGCGCGACCGGGGTCTGCTGCAGCATCACCTCGCTGGTGAGCACGCCCCACGCGCCGTAATCGGGGCGGCGCCACGGCAGCGCCCTGGCGTTCGCGGCGTACCACGACAGCAGGCCGGCCAGATCCAGCATCCCCTCAGGGTAGGCGCTCCGCGCACCCCGGCGACCTGGTCCTAGGCTGGCGGAATGAGCGTCGCACCGAGCGTCGACGCCGGCGCTCCCGTCGGCGTCGCCCTGGTCGACAAACCGCCGGGCATGACCAGCCACGACGTCGTATCGCAGGCGCGCCGGCGGCTCGGAACGCGCCGGATCGGTCACGCCGGCACCCTCGACCCGGCCGCCACCGGCCTCCTGATCCTCGGCGTCGGGCCGGCGACGCGGCTGCTGACCCACCTGGTCGGACTGGACAAGACCTACCTGACCACGATCCGGCTGGGAACGGCCACGAGCACCGACGACGCCGAGGGCAAGATCATCGATCGCGCTGACCCGGCCCGGGTCGCGGCGATCGAGGACGCGGCGATCGAGGCGGCCGCGTCGCGGCTGACCGGGACGATCGACCAGGTGCCCTCCTCGGTGTCGGCGATCAAGGTCGCCGGGCGGCGCGCCTACGAGCGGGTGCGCGCCGGGGAGGAGGTCGCCCTCGAGCCACGGACCGTCACCGTGCGCCGCTTCGCGATCACCGGGGTGCGCGGCGGCCCCGGCTTCCTCGACGTGGATGCCGTGGTCGACTGCTCCAGCGGCACGTACGTCCGGGCGCTGGCGCGGGACCTGGGCTCGGCCCTCGGAGTGGGCGGGCATGTGACGGTGCTGCGTCGCACGGCCGTCGGACCGTTCCCGGTCTCGGGCGCGGTGGCTCCGGACGACATCACCGCCGACGGGCTGCTGCGCCCGGGCGCCGTCGCGGCCTCGGTCCTGCCGTCGCTGCGCGTCGCGGACGACGATGCGCTCGCGCTGCGCCACGGACGCCGCATCCGGAGACTCGGGGGAATCCCCCCGCTCGCCGCGGCGTTGGATGGGCGCGGCGATCTGGTCGCGGTGGTCCGCTCCGACGGGGATGCCATCCGCAGCATCATGACGATGCCGGCCCCGGTCGCCGGTCCGGCCGTCCCCGACACGGCGACGGGGGAGACGCCGTGATCCTCGGGTTCACGATCGCCCAGGTCGCGGTCGCGGCCGCGACGTGCGTGCTCTGCCTCGTGCTGGGCCTGTCCGGGCGACCCCCGAGCGACCTGAGCGTCGGGTCGCTCGCGCTGGTCGAACTCCTGTTGGTGGCGCAGTTGGTGATCGCCCTCGTGGCACCGGCCGCCGGCAACCCCCTTCTAGGGAGCGTGCTCGAATACGGGGTGTATCTGGTGTCGGTGCTCCTGATACCGCCCGCCGCCGTGTTCTGGGCGCTCGTGGAGCGCGGCCGATGGAGCACGGTCATCATGGGGGTGGCGGCGATGGCGGTCGCGATCATGGTCTGGCGGATGCAGGTCATCTGGACGGGGCAAGCTGCCTGACCGCGGCGCGGCCCGTCCGGCTGCATAGGATGATCGAGTGGATTCGGACCGGCGGCGCGGCAGCGGCATCGCCGGTGTCGGCGCGGTGCTGGTGGCGGTCTACGCGATCATGGCGCTGGCCGCCACCGGCCGCTCGTTCGTCCAGATCGCGCGGAACTTCTCCGAGGCGCCGCTGGCCTACGCCCTGTCCGCGCTGGCGGCGGTGGTCTACATCCTCGCGACGCTGGCGCTCGTGTTCTCCGGGTCGCGCGCCTGGTACGTCACGGCGTGGGTGGCCATCGGTTTCGAACTGGCGGGCGTCATCACGGTGGGTTCGCTGAGCCTGGTGTTCCCCAGTCTGTTCCCGCACGACACGGTGTGGTCGCTGTACGGGCGCGGCTACCTGTTCGTCCCGCTCGTGCTGCCGTTCCTCGGCCTGTGGTGGCTCGCCACCCGCCGACCGCGGGTGCGACCGCCGGCCCGCGTCACCCGGGATGCCGCATGATCGTGTTCCGCAGCCCGGAGGAGATCCCGTCCGACTACGGACCGTCGGTGGTGACCGTCGGCAAGTTCGACGGCGTGCACACCGGGCACCGCGCCGTCATCGATCAGGTGCGGACGGCCGCCGACCGGAGGGGGGCGCGAGCGGTGGTCGTCACGTTCGACCGGAATCCGCTGGCCGTGCTGCGCCCGCAGGCGTGCCCGCCGGACGTGGTCGGCCCCGCGCAGAAGGAGCGGCTGCTGGCCGCGACCGGCATCGATGCGACGCTCGTGCTGACCTTCGACGCGGAGCTGGCGGCCCTGACGCCCCGCGAGTTCGTGGAGCGGGTGCTGCTGCCACTGGGCGTGGTGGAGGTCCTGGTCGGTGTCGACTTCCGATTCGGGCACCGTGCTGCCGGGACCCCGCAGGTGCTCGCCGAACTCGGCGAGGAGTCGGGCTTCACCGTCCGGATCCTCGCGGACGTGGCCGCGCCCGGCGAGGGGAGGCGGGTGTCGTCCACCTGGGTCCGCGAGGCCCTCGCCGCCGGGGATGTCGCGACCGCCGCCGAACTCCTCGGTCGGCCGCACGCGGTGCGCGGCGAGGTGGTGCACGGTGCCGAGCGCGGGCGGGAGTTGGGCTTTCCGACGGCCAATCTCGCGTCCGACAGCGAAGGGCTGCTCCCGGCCGAGGGCGTGTACGCGGCGTGGCTGGTGGACGAGAGGACGCCGGGCGCCGCGTTCCCGGCGGCCGTCAGCGTGGGCGTGAACCCTACTTTCGAGGAGCTCACTCGGCCCCGGGTGGAGGCGTACGTGCTGGACCGCGACGACCTCGACCTGTACGGCGCGATCGTGGAGATCCGGTTCGTGGCGAGGCTGCGTCCGATGGTGGCCTTCCCCGACCCGGGCGCGCTGGTGGGGCAGATGCGGGCGGACGTCGCGGATGCGCGGGCGGCACTGAGCGCACCGCCGCCGCGTCGGTAGCCGATCTCAGTAAGAGGCCGCGTCGGTCGCGGCGGTGGGCGCAGCGCCCGAATGCCGGGCGCGCACCTCCCCGAGAATCGTCGCCGAGGCGCTGGTTCCCAGACGCGTCGCACCCGCCGAGAGCATCGCGAGCGCCGTGTCCAGGCCCCGCACCCCGCCGGACGCCTTCACCTGGACACCCGGTCCCACGGCGGCCCGCATGAGCGCGACGTGGTTCGTCGTCGCTCCGCCGCCGGCGAACCCGGTCGACGTCTTCACGAAGGAGGCCCCCGCGTGTTCGGCCAGCCGGCAGGCGCGGACGATCTGCTCCTCGTCGAGGAGGCTGGTCTCAAGGATCGTCTTCGTGACCCGCCCCTCCGCGGCCTCCACGACCTGGCGGATGTCCTCGGCCAAGCAGTACGGTACCGGTACGAGTACGCCGACAC